>CAZYTM010000003.1:0-426386 GCA_964649725.1 uncultured Geobacteraceae bacterium
GCGACAGACTTTGCAATATACCTAATCCATTTTTTCTTGTCAATATTTTTTTTGGTTGAATTACTTAAATTTTACTCTGGTAAAACGTCGCTTGCCTACCTGGAGAATATATTCACCCCTGCATGGGATTTCGAGGTTCTCGTCAGACACTTTCTCCCCATTCACCTTGACTCCACCTTGTTTAATGGCTCGACGACCTTCGCTATTAGACACTGTCAATGCTGCACTGGCAAGTAGTTTACACAAGAGCACCTTGTCCCCTTCCGGAGGCAAAGAAACCTCTGGCATTTCGTCTGGGGTCTGATTGTCCCGGAACCGGCTTAAAAAGTTTTCTTCCGCCTGAGCAGCGGAAACAACCCCATGGTAGCGAGCTACAATTTCACGACCAAGCTGCTTCTTCGCCTCCATCGGGTGTATTGAACCTTCTTTTACCCCTGTTTTCATATTTTGTATATCAGCTAAAGACAAGTCACTAAGGAGTTCGTAGTAACGGAACATGAGGGTATCAGATACAGACATGATCTTGCCGAATATTTCGTCAGCAGGTTCATTTATGCCGATGTAGTTACCAAGAGATTTGGACATCTTGTTAACACCATCAAGGCCCTCAAGAAGTGGCATAGTAATTACAGTCTGGGGGGTCTGATTCCATTCTCTCTGCAATTCACGACCTACCAGAAGGTTGAATTTCTGATCTGTACCACCTAACTCAACATCAGCTTTAAGAGCAACTGAATCATATCCCTGTATCAAAGGGTAGAGAAATTCATGAATGCTGATCGGCATCTGATTGGCATAACGCTTGCCGAAATCATCCCGTTCCAGCATTCGGGCAACTGTATACTTGGCAGCAAGTCCGATCATGTCGGTTGCGTTAAGAGGTGTAAGCCATTCAGAGTTGAAAACTACCTTGGTTTTATCTGGGTCAAGAATCTTAAAGACCTGTTCTTTGTAAGTTTCGGCATTTCGAAGGACATCCTCACGAGTCAATGCCTTCCTGGTTTCAGATTTACCGGTAGGGTCACCTATCATCCCGGTAAAATCCCCAATAAGGAAATAAACCTCATGTCCAAGCTGCTGGAACTGTCGCATTTTGTGTAGAAGCACAGTGTGTCCGACATGCAGGTCAGGAGCTGTAGGATCAAATCCAGCTTTGATTTTCAGAGGTATACCGGTTTTAATAGACCGCTCGAGTTTCTCCTCCAACTCTTTTGCAAGTAGAATCTCAACTGCACCCCGCTTAATTATCGACATCTGTTCAGCTATCGTCATTACACCCTCCTCAGCAAGTACTCACGCAGAACACTTCACTGAAATACGTTCAATCCTGATCGCCCTGCCATTTAAATCATCTACTTCAATCAACACCCCATTAAGACCAAGATTGCCCTTGGCGACCTCGAATTTCGCCGGAATCTGGGAAAGAAATTTTTCAATAGGCTCATCTTTACGGACCCCTATGACAGAATCAAATGCACCTGTCATGCCGGCATCTGATAAATATGCAGTGCCTGACGGGAATATCCGTTCATCGGCAGTCTGAACATGAGTATGGGTACCAATTACGGCACTCACCCTCCCATCCAGATACCATCCTAAAGCCATCTTTTCCGAAGTCGCCTCAGCATGGAAATCAACCAGTATTATCGGCGTAACATCTCTAAGTCGTGCTACCTCGATGTCAGCAGTACGGAAAGGACAATCCAGGTTGTTCATAAATACCCGTCCTTCCAAATTGAGAACTC
Organism: uncultured Geobacteraceae bacterium; assembly: GCA_964649725.1. GTDB lineage: Bacteria > Desulfobacterota > Desulfuromonadia > Geobacterales > Geobacteraceae > CAZYTM01. The sequence continues at coordinate 1,746 of CAZYTM010000003.1, forward strand.
CTATTTTTGTCCCTCCAGCAGTGGTCAACACATTGCTCCCTCGTCCAGGAGTCCCGGGGGGGTAATTGGCAGGTCGAATTACCCTATTCTCTCTGGTGAGGTAATCCATAGCCTCACGTTTATCCCATATATGATTGCCTGAAGTGAGTAGGTGAATGCCACAAGCAAAAAGATCCTTTGCAGTATCCTCGGTCAGACCGAAACCTCCTGCAGCGTTCTCACCGTTGGCAATAACTATATCCACCAGATGGTTGTCGACCAGACGATGTAATTCACGTGATACTACCTGTCGCCCTGGTTTACCTATAACATCACCAATAAATAACAGCCTAACGGGCATATTCAACAGCCCTAGTTTCACGAATCACGTGGACCTTAATCTGCCCAGGATAAGTCATTTCCGCTTCAATTTTTTTAGCCACATCCTTGGCCAGAACTATAGCCCGCTCATCTGTAACCTGATCACTGGAAACCATGACCCGAATCTCCCGACCTGCTTGTATGGCAAAGGAATTAGTAACACCTGCAAAAGAAGTAGCTATTCTCTCTAAGTCCTCAAGACGCTTGACATAAGTTTCCATCATCTCCCGTCGCGCACCTGGACGAGCTCCGGACAGAGCATCAGCTGCCTGTACCAGAACCGCCAGTACAGTTGATGGTTTCTCGTCCTCATGGTGAGCCATTATTGCATGAACAATCTTAGGCGATTCGCCATATTTACGCGCCAATTCAGCACCTATTACCGCATGGGAACCTTCAACTTCGTGGTCAACTGCTTTACCTAAGTCATGGAGAAGTCCGGCCCTTTTCGCCTGTTTAACATTAATACCTAGTTCTGCAGCCATTATGCCGCAGAGAAATGCAACTTCAAGAGAGTGTTGATACACGTTCTGGCTGTATGATGTCCTGTATTTTAAGCGGCCAATCAGTTTTAGAACTTCAGGATGAATTCCATGTACACCTAGATCAAAGGCAGCCTGTTCACCAGCCTCCTTCATAGAGAGATCAACTTCTTCGGTCGCCTTGGCTACTACCTCCTCAATTCGCCCTGGATGTATCCTGCCATCAGCAATAAGCTTTTCAAGTGATAATTTAGCTACCTCACGACGGACAGGGTTAAACCCTGAGAGGATTACCGCTTCAGGGGTATCATCGATAATCAGATCGATTCCTGTCGCAGCTTCAAGAGCCCTGATATTACGCCCCTCGCGGCCGATTATACGACCTTTCATTTCGTCTGACGGAAGTGCAACTACCGAAACAGTTCGTTCCGCCACATATTCGCCGGCATATCGCTGAATTGCCAACGCAATTATCTCTTTGGACTTCTTGTCAGCAGTTTCGCGAGCCTCTTCCTCAATCACCTTGATACGTTTTGCTGCATCAAGCTTTGCCTCATTTTCCATTGCTTCCATTAGCACTTTTTTTGCCTCAACAGAAGTCATCCCTGATATAGTTTCCAATTTCTGGCGCGCCTCATCTATAAGCTGATTGAGTCTTTCCTCTTTCTGCAGCAGCACCTGCTCCCGATTCGCCAAACCTTGTTCCCGTTTGGTAAAGTCAGCATCGCGCTGATCAAATAGATTCATCTTTTTGTCAAGATTTTCTTCTTTTTGTTGCAGGCGCTTTTCCAACGCTTGCAAATCACGTTTTTTATCCTTGGTTTCTCTTTCGAACTCAGCTTTTGCTTGATAAACGACATCTTTTGCCTGGAGAGAAGCTTCCTTGATAATTGTTTCAGCCTGACGTTTTGCTTCATCTAGAGCTTTAACCGCTTGCTCTTCCGCTGATGAAAGCCGAGACTCGGCAAATTTCTTTCTCACTACGTTACCAATGACAAAACCTATTGCCGCAGCAATTAGGCTTACGACTATCACTAATTCATGACTCACCGCGAGTTACCTCCTTATCTATAATTAACCTCGAAGTCGGAGCAGACGCATGTCTGTAACAATCATATCCATCGTCACATCATGTTCTTCGCCAATAATTTCTGCCACAAGCTGAAAATCGTGACAAAAACCGATTAATCTACCTGCCCCCTCGAGCCTGTGAAATGTCTTATCATAATAACCCTTACCAAAACCTATTCGACGTCCATACATATCGAATACAATTCCTGGCACAACTACTACATCGATACTCTCTACCATAACCTCTGTACATTTAGCAGAAGGCTCAAGAATACCTCCATATCCTGTGTTCATATCAGAAAGGTCTTTCACCTGCCTGAACACCAGCGATCTTTCAACCACTGACGGATATACTACTGATTTGCCTTGAGACAATGCATGGCGTAGCAAAGTAACTGTCTCAATTTCATTGCCGAACGCAGCATAAAGTCCAACAATTTTTGCTGAATTATATTCTGGTAACGATAAAAATCGTTTTTGCACATTAAGACTAGCCACCGAATTCTCCGCACTACTAATGGCACTGCGGCGAATAAGCATCTGTTGTCTGAGGCTTCGCTTAGGCATAATACTAATACCTCTGGCAGCTAAGTTATAACGCTGACAATAGAGCAAAATACATGGATACAACCATGGTTAGGTGAGGAAACTACGGGGGGAATTTTGACAGGCTTATTAGGTAGCGCCGCTCAGGCAATACTCCTGATTAAAATAATGCTCCTCAGCGACTTGGCAAACCCCTTCGACATATGAAATCTTCGTAGGCTACCTATCTGCGAAACGGGTAAAGACTGATTTATCACTTTAACTGGCCCGTTTAGACTGGCAAAAAATTCCACCCTGTACCACCTCTTAAACTACTATGATAAAATCTCCTCAATAGAGATCTAAATATTTTCAACTGTAGACAAATCAATTTGCTTCAATAACTTACTGACCTTTTCTTGCTCAATTTTCCTGCTCGAATCATAAATTTTAAGCAGTGCCAAATAATCCTCTGCAATATTCATAAGAGTTAGTATTGCAACACTCTGTGCATCACAGTTTTTAGCTGCGGCTGCGACTTCCTTCAGTTTATCGTTAACAAAAACCTCGACTTCATGCACAGCCTCTACAGTTGCATGGCTACGAACCTGCAATTCGCGACCCATAACCTTGATGCGATGCACGGCATTCACTAAACTGCCCCTTCCAATTTACTGATGAGTGCATCAAGGCGTTTTTTCGCCTCTAAACGCTCCTTAATCAGGCGTCGGTTCTCCGCTACCAACTCACTATTAACTTGTTTCATAGCATGGTGCTCCTTCAACAAAAGCACCACTCGTTTTTCCAGAATCACGAATAAATCGTCGTCCATACAGCACCTTACTGCGAAAAAAGTTTAGAGTATGACCCTTGAAAAGTCAAGTTATTATTGGAATAGCGCCTCCACATATTGGATTGGATCGAACTCGCGCAAGTCTTCAATCCCCTCTCCAACTCCAACAAACCAGACCGGAATCTTGAATTCCTGATTAATGGCAACAATTATCCCACCCTTTGCTGATCCGTCTAGTTTAGTTAGGACAATGCCCGTAACATCAGCTGCATCTTTAAATATTCTTGCCTGCGAAACGGCATTCTGTCCTGATGTTGCATCAAGTACCAAGAGGGTCTCATGAGGCGCTCCAGGTATCTCTCTCCCTATGATTCGACGAATTTTTTTCATTTCTTCCATCAGATTTACTTTTGTATGAAGACGCCCGGCAGTATCAATCATCAGTACATCACATTGACGGGCCACAGCCGCCTTGCAGGCGTCGAATACTACCGCCGACGGGTCAGATCCTTCTTGGTGACGAATAACATCAACACCGGTCCGATTACCCCAGAAAGCAAGTTGTTCTGCAGCTGCTGCACGAAATGTATCTCCTGCAGCAAGCAGAACCTTCATCCCTGCAGCACTGTACCGACAAGCCATTTTCCCTATTGTTGTGGTCTTCCCAACACCATTCACACCAATTACCATTATTACAACCGGTTTTACCGAATCATGGACAAGTGGTGATTGCTGTTGTTGCAGTAGTGCCAGAATTTCTTCTTTAAGTGCCTTCTTAAGTGCTAATCCATCTGCAAGTTCATTGCGCTTTAATCGTTGTTCCAATGATTTTATTAAAGAAGTAGCGGTTGTTACCCCAATATCGGCAGTGATGAGTATCTCTTCAAGCTCCTCAAGGGTTTCAGCATCTATCTTCTTTTTCCCAAGGATGAGGGAATCGATACTCCCTATCAGGCTTTCATGGGTCCTGCTGAGCCCACGCTTAAGCTTATCAAAAAAACCGTTTCGCTCAGACGCTTCCTCGACGTGTGCAACCTCTACTCCCTTTGGTGCAGAAATCTGGCTATCATCGCCTGACAATTTATCTATAAACCCTCTAAAAAAGCCTTTCTTTTCAACAGCCATCTAATAAATCTCCTTCTGCAACAACATACCGGCTTTTCTGAAGTAATAGAGTGCCTGTCCTACAATAGAATCACGAGTTAGAGTCATTACCAAAGAATAATCTGGCCCAACTGCACCGACAATTATTTGTTGAGTTTCTGTAAATATAACGACTTCTGCCAGTTCACCTGCAGAAAGTGTGGCATGAAGCTCCTTTAACTGGTTGAGAATAATACCCTTGTGGGCACCAAGGACCTTCAACTCAAAATCGTCGTAAAGAGAGTGCTGTTCTACAGCTTCACCTTCCCAGTCAGCCAGAATAGCTCCACTCGCACTTGGAACAGCGCCTACCAAATCCTTGAGAATAGTCTTAAAAGGCACTATGTTCTCCTATACAAAAAACTCCATTGTCGATGAGATATTGAAAAACTCCATCTATACATTCAGCTTAACCGATACAAGTTTGGACACCCCTGGCTCTTCCATGGTAACACCGTAAAGAATATCAGCGACCCCCATGGTAACCTTGTTGTGGGTTATGATAATGAATTGAGAAAAGGACGTCATCTCCCTTACCATCTCGTTAAATCTACCGATATTAGCATCATCAAGTGGGGCATCTACTTCATCTAGAAGACAAAATGGTGATGGTTTGATGAGGAATATGGAAAAAATCAATGCCACTGCTGTCAATGCCTTTTCGCCGCCAGAGAGGAGGGAAACGCTCTGGAGTTTTTTCCCTGGAGGCTGAACAATTATCTCAATGCCTGTCTCTAGAAGATTCTCTTCATCAGTCAATCGGAGAGTTGCACTTCCTCCACAGAACAGTCGAGGGAAAACCTCCTGGAACTTTGCGTTGACAAGCTGAAAGGTCTCTAGAAAGCGTTTACGCGTAGTTGAATTTATTCGCTGTATTGCCTTTTGTAATGACCGCAAAGATTCCTCTAAATCATCTCGCTGGGAGCAAAGAAACTGATAGCGTCCATCCAACTCCTGATACTCTTCAATAGCCATAAGGTTTACGTCGCCAATCTCATCAATAAGACGATGCAATTCATCTTGGCGAGCATTTTGAGCTAATTCATCAATGGCAGTTTCCTTGTATTCAGGAATAATAACTGCAATATCTAATCGATATCGATCGCGTAATGAGCTCTCAATCTGACGCAGCTGCATTATCAACTCGGAGTTACGCAGATTAAGATCAGCCTCTTGCAACCGTACTTCATCATGGAGAACACGCATCCCCTTGAGCCCGGACTCCATATTCTGAATCGTCATTAAACTTACTTCATACTGCTCTTTCACCTCAACATACTTTTGCTCAGAAATTGCTTGATGAGCCAAGAGCCCTTTTATCTCTGTTTCACCATGAACGATGGCAATTTGCATTGCCTCTTGATCTTCAACTGTTTTATGCAGATCTAAACCATGTTCTGCAATTTTTCTCCGAAGCTGCTGCACTAGTTCTTCAACTCTAACAATAGCCTTCATGTTTGAATCGCGCTTCTCATTTAATGCTGCGGCGCGAACCTTCATAGTTGTTACCAATTCCCGTGCCACTTCTATCAATCGTCTCTGCTCTTCTAATCTCCCCTGCAAACCTATTGATCTCTCTTCCAGCACCTGTCGCAACTTAATCGCAGCTGCTTCCTGGCTTGCAAGAGTTGCCAGTTCCGTTTCCAGTGAATCACGCTCTTCACGGCTCTGGTCCGCCTCCATCCCTATAATGGCTATACGCTCATCAAGCCGCAGCAACTCATCCCCGGCTTGTTGCAAATCCTTCTGTAGATTGACCAGTTGTAATTCTGTTTGATGCATTACTTGCCGTGCTTCTCGTTGGGCAGTTTCCAATTCGGCAATTTGCCCACGAAGGGTCTCCCTGTCCCGCTCCTGCTCCAGAACAATTGCCTCTATAGCTGTCACTTCAAGTGACAACTCCCTGATCTCTCTTTTAGAGTGAATGAGCCCCGGTGCTCCGCCATCCGGTGCCCCCCCACTGATAATCCCACCACTCTCAACCATGTCCCCTTCCGGGGTAACAAATTTCAGGTATGGATGCTGTTGAGCAAGATCACATGCCCTAGAAAGATCTGATGCCAGATAAATATCCGCCAGTAGCGGTTCAACAACCATGCGCCAATTATCACAGACCGTTATTTTGTCGAGTAATTTATCTGTTGTGCAGTATTGATGTATATTGCTTTCTACCGGCGTGTCCCGCATTAAAAAGCTGCTTCGTCCGGCTCCAGTTTCCTTTAAGTAGGCAATTGCCTCCATAGCATTTGACGTTGAATCCCCAACGAGATACTGAAGCTTCTCTCCTAGAGCAACTTCCACTAGGGATTCATATTCAACACCAGTCTCCAGAAGATCGGCAACTACTCCTGCAAAACGCCCCTGAAACTGCTCGGAAAGCATAAGAGCCCTTACCCCCTGGCCATATCCCGCAAACTGTTTCTCCAACTCCTGGAGAGAATGTAGTCGTGACTCCTTTCGACTCAGCAGGTCACGCTGGGACTGTTGGGCTGCCTCAATTTCCTGAATCCTTATCTTAAGGTTTTCATCTTGTTGCTGCAGAATTGTTAATTGGTCAGCAAGGCTTGCCTGATCTGCTACCAGCTGTATACAAGCCTTTTCAAATTCGGTAATGCGAGACGAAGTTTCGGCATGTTTTTCACTCATGACCTCGCTCTCTCGCTGTTCTCGGGTTATTTTACCCAGCAAAGCATCAAGCCGTTTACCTGCATTAACCTGCTGGTTCCCACATCGGGAAATCTCAGATAACGCTGTAAAGAGTTCATGACGTATTTCTTCAAGTTGTCGTACAAGTCCCGCCTCAGTAGCCAATAGCCCTTCAAGTTCAGCTTCTCGCTGTTGCAGCCCACCCTCTTCATCTTGCAACTCAGTGGCAAACAATCCCTTGCGATCATTCAAACTTGTCAATTCAGACTCAGACTCCAATAACTGCTGTTCCAGACTTGCCAAATCTTCTTTTATGCGTGCTAAATGTCGCTGTAGATTATTAAATTCTCGCTGCTGGAATTCAAGGCGGTTTTCCGCTGCCTGCAAATCACCTTTAGCTTTGAATATATCCTCCTGAGCCGCAGCAAGTCTTTTTTCCTCTTCAAGCAAATTAATACGTCGCGCTTCTATAGCCAAATCAGCCTGTGCCAATTCTGTTGCCAATTCTGTTGCTCTCTGAACCAAGGATTTTCGTTCTGTATCAACTTGCTCACGAATCTCGTTTGTCGATATGTACTGATGAGTTGCGAAAAGCAATTCTATCTCTTTCAACTCCTCCCGCCATGCTTTGAATTTTTCCGCCTTCTTTGCTTGACGCTGCAACGAATTCAGTTGCCGGCGAATTTCAGCTATAATGTCGCCAAGCCGAATCAGATTCTGCCGGGTGACTTCGATTTTGCGAAGTGCAACCTGTTTCCGTGATTTGAATTTTGTAACTCCTGCCGCCTCTTCTATGAGAAATCGCCGCTCTTCAGGTTTGGCGAGGAGAATCATGCCGATTTTGCCCTGTTCAATGATTGAATAGGCTTTTGCCCCAACTCCGGTATCCATGAAAAGTTCGGCTATGTCAAGTAGCCGGCACGGTGTCTTATTGATGAAATACTCGCTATCCCCATCTCTAAACAGGCGGCGAGTAACCTGAATTTCAGAAAAATTAAGATATTTGGCTGGGACCCGTCCGTCATCAGTAGAGAAGATTAGTGACACTTCCGCCATCCCTAGAGGTTTTCTGGATTCGCTGCCAGCAAAGATGATATCCTCCATCTGTCGCCCGCGGAGGTTCTTGACTGATTGCTCCCCCATAACCCAGCGGATTGCATCAACTATGTTGGACTTGCCACAGCCATTCGGGCCAACAATGCTGGTAATCCCTGCCTGGAAATCAAGAGACACCTTGTCAACAAAGGATTTAAATCCTAATATATCGAGTCGTTTTATTCTCATAAATCGTTATATATTAACAGAGAGCAGGTTTTATTGTAAAGATAGAAGTTATTCTGGTGTCAGCATTTGATCAACAATGGTTTTTTTAGTTACTATAATGAGACTATAAAATCTCTCTCTTGCCAGATTACTATACGATAAATTCATTTACAATTCGAAGCCAAGTAGATTTACACACCATGGCAAATGTTCTATAATGCACTGACATGAAAACCTTTATGACCCACCGTAACCTCATTGCAACTCTAGCCATCCTTGCCCTTCTCGTCAGCGTGGCTACTTTAGTCGTTTTCAAGCTACTAAATTTCGAAAGTTACAAAGAACAGATACTAGCTGCAGTTAGTTCTTCACTTAAACGTGAGGTTCAGTATGAGCGTGGGGAAGTGTCTTTCCGTTTCGGCCCTTCATTTACCTTTACCAAGGTAATAGTTAAAGATAGAGGTGTGGATAGAACTTTATTCAGTGCCGATCGCCTCTCTGTTAAGATTGCCCTGCTGCCGCTTTTGCAGAAAAATGTCGTTATCAAGGATCTGATTCTCGACAAACCACGAATTACCATTTATCGAGATGCCACTGGCAAATATAACATCAGCGATCTTTTTGAGCAGGATACTGAATCTACCTCACTGCAATTAAAAGGTATCAGAGTAAATAGAGGGAATCTGACCATTAATGATCTGGCTGTCGGAGATGCTGCCGGAGTAACTACAATATTTAATGAGTTGGATATCTATATCAGCCATCTGGTGCGAGGGAAAAGTTGCAACTTCAAAATTTCTAGTGTATTGGCAGAAACCGGTAAACCTGGAATCATCTCATTGTCAGGAATGGCTAAACTGGCCCCTCCAGGGAAGACACTCGATGAAACAAGCTTGAACGCAACTATTCGACTGCAGAATATTCGTACAGATCATTTCTGGCCATATTATAGCAAATATGTGCCTTTCCGACAGATATTCGGCCAGCTTGATATTGATGGCACTTTTAAAGGCAAGTTAAGAGAATTCACATCAAAAGGGAAGGTAAAGGTGGCTGGGCTTCGTTTTCACTATCCACAGATTTTCAAATCCTTACTTGCACCTAACAGTTTAGGATTTACCTACGACTTCGAGCTATCTCCCAATGATGTGGCAGTAAAGAGTATAGACTTGACCGTTGACGGGCTCAATATCAAAGGGAACTGCTCCATAAAGGATTTTCTGTCTAGCGACCCGCGCATTGTTGCAAAAGCCATAACAACTCAATTCGATTTCGATAAATTCAACCAATACATTCCTTACGGAATTATTGTCAAAGATACCGCCGACTTTATCGAGCAGCATATTAAGGGTGGAATTTTCAAACTTGACGATGGTCGGCTTGATGGCAAGGTGAGCCAAATCCTACACATGGAGCGTGGAGAAAACTACAACATATTAACCATCAAAAGCCGTGTAGAAAAAGGCCTGATAAGCTATGGGGCGAGCATCCCGACCTTTAACTCCATAAAAGGATTATTAGAGCTACGAGGGAAGGACTTTATCCTGTCAGGAATGGCAGGCAATTTCGGCAATTCCCCATTTACGCTTGATGGTAAAATTACCGATTATCCACTTGACTCTCCTTCAACATATCCTTTTTCCATGATAATTACTCCACGCCAAACTGAACTTACTTGGCTCATGGGAAAGAAATATGGTGCTAGATATACATTAAATGGCGATTCCATCATGCATCTATCAGGTTCTGGCGGGACATCTTTATATCAATTGACTGGCGACTGGAATCTTACCCCTGCCAGTTATAGCTATCCTGATCTGATTGCAAAGCCGGCAGGTCGTCCCAATAATCTAAATTTTTCCGGCACGATAACCAAGAAAGATGCGAAGCTTGCCTATCTACAATATAATCTTGCCCCTCTCTCCCTTTCCATCAGCGGAGGCTATCGTTATGGCGGGAAAAACCCCCTAACCCTCGACATAAAGTCGAATCAAGTGCAATTGAACGATCTGGCTCCCATCCTTCCGATTGTAAAAAAATACCAGGCGACTGGCAGGATTCAGGCTGCAGTACATTGTGAAAACAACGAAAAAGAGGCCGATGGCCTTTTCTGGCGAGGCCAAGTAATTCTAAACGACTTTTCGAGCAAAATTGCAGAGCAGATAAAAAACATCAGCAATGTTAACGGAGCAATCACTTTTAACGGCACTACTTTAGAAACATCACAATTGACTGCCCGGCTCGGGAATTCTATCATAACAGGCAAAGGGAAATTGGCAGGCTTTAACAACCCTGCCCTCAGTCTCACTTTTGCCGCTCCACGTCTCGATTTGACTGACCTGGGGTTTCGCCCCACTACGAAAAATCTTAGCATTACCGATGTACAAGGCTCTGTTGTCCTAAAAGATAATAATCTGCAAATTAAATACCTTGCAAGCCACTTAAATAAATCATTCATGCAGCTAAAAGGGAATATCCTCAACCTGCGTAATCCAAAAATTGACCTAGCGATTAAGTCATCATATCTTGACTTAAACGACTTACTTCTTCTTACCGATCTACAACTATCTGCACCTCCAGCCAGTCCATCAAAAAGCCGTCCAAACCTCACAGCCAAAATAATTGCGGATACAGGAAAAGGTTGGGGTATCGAATTTGAACAATTGCGCGGGACAATTCTGTTAGAAGAAAATATTCTCTATCTCCAGCCAATGGAAATGTTTGCCATGGGAGGGAAAATATCGGCACGGGTCCGTATTGACAACGGCGCAAACGGGACACCACCTCGTTATCAAGTCAGCTGCAGCATGAACAAGGTAGCTGCTGAGAAATTTGTGCAGGCAATAGGTATAAATAGTCAAGAAATTGTTGGGACTCTCTCCCTGCAAGCTGAATTGACCGGCAAAGGCGAGAGCGCAGATGAATTGAAGAAATCAGCACTTGGGTCATTGCGGCTCCGCATTGAGGAGGGGAATCTTCGCCGATTTGCTGTGTTGTCAAAAATCTTTTCAATCCTAAATGTTTCACAATTGATTAAACTGCAACTCCCTGAGATGGTCTCTGGAGGTATGCCTTATCACGACATAACCGCATCTTTCTCTATCCGCGACGGGATTGTTACCAGTAAAGATCTTTTTATCAGTAGTGACTCTATGAACATATCCGCAATAGGAAAAGTCAATCTTGTTAAAAACGAAATGGATATAACTATAGGGGTACAACCTCTTCAGACTGTTGATAAGGTTATTAGTCGCCTCCCGATTGTGGGATGGGTTCTGACCGGTAGAGACCGGAATTTTATTACCGCCTATTTCGAAGCCAAAGGGAAACTCGATGACCCAACTGTATCAGCCATTCCGGTCAAATCCATTGCACGTGGTGTATTTGATATCTTTAAGAGAGTATTTGAACTCCCCGGGCGACTAATAACTGATACAGGTGAAGTAATCATTGGCAAATAACCAGTAAATTCAATTTTTGTATTCTACCCAATTAACTCGCTTAGTTAACCAAAATCATCATTTATTAATAAATTAGAAAATTTTTTTTATTGTAATGAAAAATCATTGTGTGGTATTTTGTGCTTCGGACAAAACTATCCAACAGGAGGCTGACAGTGAAAAAAACAGTAGTGGTTATGGTAGCGGTAATTGCCTTGGCGTTTGCGGGCTGCAGCAAAAAAAGTGAAGAAGCGCCTAAAGCCCCTCAAGGAGCTATGCCAGGCCAGCAAATGCCCGCTAGTCCTGCTCAGGGTGGCAACCCCCATGCCGGCATTAAACCTATGGAAATACCTGCCGGTGCTGGCCATAAAGGTAAAGTAGTCAATACCATGAATGCGGCTGGCTATACCTATGTTGAAGTAGAGGAAAATGGCAAGAAATTGTGGGTAGCTGTTATGGAAACAAAGGTAAAAGTCGGTGATATCGTCGAATTCCCTGATTCTCCACCGATGCAGAATTTCCAGAGTAAAACTCTTAATCGTACCTTTGAGAAGATTATTTTCGCTCCAGGCCTAAGAGTAGCAAACAAATAACACCCTCGAAATAATCTAGTTAATTGATACGGAATCCATTAAAAGGGTTCCGTATTTTTTTGTCTGCTTACTCGAAATAAACTGATTTATACACAATCAATATATGGATTTAAACTTTGTGCTTTAGTAAAATATTTTTTTGCCTCAAGCTCATCCCTTCTAAGTTGCGCAAGTTCACCTAATGCAATATATGCCTCAACATGTGCAGGGACAAGTTCCAGCAATTTCTGAAATGCTCCAGTCGCCTCAGTGTCGTCACCGCATCGGGCAGCAAGCTCACCAAGCATCAACCATCCCCAAGGGTTGTCTGGCTGCTGACGGGTTATTTCAATATACCAACGCCTTGCGCCACCCCAATCACCTACTTCTTCACAAAGCTCACCAGCCATTATGTTAGTAGTATGACAATAACCAAGGATATGTTGCTGTACTGCAATATCTGCCAATGAGACTTGATTTTTCATTGCTGTACCTTCAATCTTGGCAAGAAGCTGCCGAGAATACCGGCGCGTCTTATCATCATTTTTTACATAAACTGCTGGTGACGTATTTTGCTCAAAAACATCTTTCTTTATTCTCCCAATCGCAACATCACGATTGAAAATTGCTGTTCCTGGATAATAAGCCAGAGGTGAGACTTGTCCATCATCGGGCTTGATTACCTCAATAAGATTAAGTGTAGCCTGTAAATCTTCTGCTGTTTCTTCTGGTATCCCTGAAATCAGATATATTGAAAGATTAATGCCAACTCTGCGGGTAGCGGTGGCAGCATGGCGCATCTGCTCAATAGTTATGGATTTGTCTAATCTCCTTAGGATTCTGGCTGATCCAGATTCAACCCCGTACTGTATGCACTCACAACCGGCCTGTTTCATCAATCTGAGCAGCTCCTCATCAACGTTAGACACTCGAGACTGACAGTTCCAGAGAATATACAAACGTTCACTGATTAGCAGCTGACAAAACTCGATAACGCGTTCACGGTCCACAGTAAAAGTATCGTCGCGCAGTGAAAAATATATGAGCCCGAAATTATCCCGCAAATAGCGTATCTCTTTTACAATCGCAAGGGGAGAGCGAAACCGGAGCAATTTACCCCAGAATTTTGGTGATGAACAAAAAGCACAGGAGGCGGGACACCCTCTGGCAGTGCTAATGAATTCAAGCTGCCGATGGCAGTCAACATTGATTGTATTCTTGGAAAAATCAGCAGGCCACGGCAGAGCATCAAGATCAGAAACAGGTAAACGAAGCTTCGGGATTACATGTGAATTTATGGAACGGGCAGCTAACCCTGCTATACCGGCAAAACCTGATATGCCTTTTGTCGAAAAAGTTTCGAGAAGTTCTAGGATTGTTAATTCTCCTTCACCAAGGACAACAGCATCAATTGCAGGGTACCTGTTCAAAATCTCTTCATAACGGAATGTCGCATGCGGGCCCCCAAGCACTACACAACAATCAGGGTTTATTTTTTTAGCCAACTCGGCCAACCGTATTGATTCGAATCTGTTATGGGTAAACTGTGATATCCCAATTACATCAGGATGTTCCTTTCGAAGCAACGTTTCGATTTTGCGCCATTTCATCTTCGAAAAATTGGCAAGCGTTGAGTGATATCCATTATTGCGGAGCAGCACCTGTAGGTAGGGTAGCCCGATCGGTAGCAGGCTAAGATAGGGGTCACTACTACCAGTTGCGTCAGATTTATAGGCAAGTAGAATCCGCATTTGATCTTTCTCTGTTCAATCGCTCAACAAGTGGAATATCTGCTGGAAGCATCTGCAGATTTGTCATAGCAGCAGGATGCAGCCACTGATGTTCAGCAACCTCAATATTACGTATGTCGCCAGACAGCCATCTGCATCTATAAGCAAGCACAATTACCGGAAGTTCCGGATATCTATGATATATTACATCAAATACCGCCACTACCTCAATCACGATTGCCAACTCCTCCATCAGTTCCCGCACTACGCACTGATGTGGGTCTTCCTCTGGTTCGAGTTTCCCACCAGGGAACTCCCAAAAAAGTGGATAGGATGAATCTGCACGGCGGCGAGTCAGCAAATACTTACCATTACGTTCTATAATCGCTGCAGTAACCAGTAAAGGCAACATTGTTATCTCACCACCTTTCAACAAAAAAAAACACCGGTCAGAGACAGGTGTTTTCTTATCCAAGATTAGTATCTGATCTGTCAGTTATTAATTTGCAGGCCTAGCATATCATTTGCTATAGCGTCGTCAGCAGACTCTTCCTCGATTCCCATAATCAGATCATCAAACTTAAAGACCTGAGGATTTATCTTGTCAATCCGTTTGGCACCAATGAATCGTGCCCTGTAATAAGGTGTATCCATTGAAGATATAACAACCCTCCGGTCACGTGAAGAGGCATGAATCATCTTGTTGTTGCCGAGATAAATCCCTACATGAGATGGATAACGTGCGTATGTATGAAAGAATACCAAATCACCCTTCTGGAGATCCCCAGGAGAGACTTCATTCCCTATCTGGAACTGTTCTCTGGCAGTACGTGGAAGAGACACCTCCATCTCCCGGAATACTTGCTGAACAAAACTTGAACAATCCAGTCCACTCCTACTGTTGCCACCAAAACGATAGCGCGCACCAAGAAATCCATAGGCTGAATTCTTAAGCAGCTGTATATTTGTCTTTAATTCCAAGTTTTGGCTCAGGTCAACCGGCTTACTGGGATCAGGATCTGCCAGTTCTGCCAGACTCTGCTCATAATCCTTTTCGTTGAAAAGGTCCCTATGACGTAATGAAACCTTCTTGGCAATTTTCTGGCGAGGTTCATCGACATTGTCAGTTCGCTGTAGAACCAGTACCTGCCCTAGTTTAACCCTGTTTTTGTTCAATCCGTTAAGACGCTTCAATTCACTAACCGAAACCCCTGTTTTGCGCGAAATACGCAAAAGTGTTTCTCCCTGCTTGACTTTATAGGTAGTAGCATTCGATTCGGAAACTTCACTTTTCGATGCAGTACGAGGAGGTATAACGAGGGTTTGGCCATATATTACTTGATTGTTGACCAGGTTGTTAGCGCCCTTTAAATCATCAACCGAGACATGATACTTCTTGGCAAGTGTATAAAGTGTCTCATGCTTCTTAACCCGATGGGTCTTTGCGGCAAAAACAACAGAAGGAATGGTAAGCAGGACAATGCATACGATGAATTTTATTATTATACTCATCCCACCTCCTCTGTTTTATAAAGCAAACAAAACTTACTTTCTTATATAACAACAACTCTAGTTTGTCAACCTTTTCACCATAGATTATATAAGGAAATCTAATGTTGGGACAGCAGCAGCCTGATTTTGACAGGCTCATCACGCAATGATTTAACAAGTGGAGCTGGTGGCAAAAGGCGTTTTTCTATGACTCCACTACCCTGCAATGCCGATAGATCCAGGCCTTCCGTCTCAACCAGATCAACTTTGGCCAATGCCCTTTCCGGGCCTTCAGCCATGACAGTTGCTGGTTCACAGACTAGTTTCTTGAGACGAAATCTTGCCGGCAACTTTCCGACAGTCTTTACTTTGACCCTTAGTTCTTTACGGATCTTTCTTTCTCCGTTAATCCGGACCGATGACGGCGTGATAGCAACAATTGTTACACCAGTTGGAAGTTGAAAATCATCTTTCTTTATGGCCAATTGGTTACTACCTTCACGCACCCCTCCCAAATCGAGATCAGCAACGATGTCAAGCTGCTTGGGAGAAGGGATAAGGCTAGAGATGGTCTTAAGTTGTACTTCCACCTCTTCCGGGTCGGTTTTGGTCAGTGCTATTCCTGCAGGCAGATTATGGAATTTGATAGGGGCTGTGACCGTCAATATACCCCCCTGTCGAGATGTAATCATCAACCAGCTGGAGAAGACCAGAATAACTATTGCCACTTTTGGCCAGAGGTTACTAAATATTCTCCTCTGCAGAGAAACCGACATCTCCTCCTGTTCAGGGGGAGTAAGCAGCTTGCCAAGACGGAGAGCGAGTTCATCTGGAGAATCTATTAGATGTAGTTCCCCTCCAAGAATAAGAGAGACGTCACCCCTCTCCTCGGAAACTATAACTACTGCTGCATCTGACCGTTCACTGAGCCCGATTGCCGCTCGGTGTCGGGTGCCGAAATGCCTCGGGAGATCGGTATTAGCCGACAATGGCAAGTGACAGGAGGCCTGCACTATCCTGTCATCACGGATTATAACAGCACCGTCATGGAGCGGTGTCCCGTTATGAAAGATGCTCCCTATTAATTGCGAAGTGACAACGGCATCTACAGGGACACCATGAAGCAAGTATTCATCAAGAGGTTCCTGGCGTTGAAAAACTATAATAGCGCCGATCCTCTCTTTGGCCAGGGCAAAGAACAGTGTTCCCAACTCCATCAGATCCAAAGAAGAGGTATTAGCCGGTCGACCAAGAAAATGCCTGAGCAGGCTGAACCGATATAAAGCCTGACGTATCTCAGCCTGAAATAGAACAATAATGAGGACCAGCAGGACTGTCCCTAATTCCTGTAATACCCAACTGGTCATGAACAGGCCGAGGTTTTTGGTCACTATGTAGACAACTCCGAGGAAACCGAGCCCGATGACCACCTGCAGCGCCTTGGTATTCTTAAACCAGCGATATAGCTGGTATACCAGAACGCTCATTATGAAGATATCAATGATATCTTGCGGCCGGAAAAATGATAGCAAACTTAAACCCCTAACTTCAGATTCATTTTCTAGACAGATGATGCCATCGTACCCTGCCAGAAGTCAAATCTATGGCTATTTACTGGCCGGCTCTGCTGGTGCTTGTTTGTCTGGCCTGTTTGCCTCTGCTGCAGATGATAACTGCTTCTTTCTGGCAAACTCAGCCAGCAACTCCTGTTGTAGTGGTGGATTCGGATTGGCCTGCGGTAACTTCCCTAGATATGCTTCTTCGGTATATACATTTCGGGCATTCCACATGCTGAACCCGAACACCTTGGCGTCCCTGGCTGCCTGCATCTGGTCAATTATCATTTTCTTGTCGTAATCCCCACCCAACTTGAAATCCTGTAACCATGGGCGCATTCGTGCCCTCTTACCTTCAAGCCTCTGCAAACCGCGCATGCAGGCATCGTAGATTACCCGGTAGGGATGTTCCCCTGGCCGTTTCAGGCCTAGATGGCCAGAAGGATAGTGCGATGGGTAAATCATTGGGCAGACATAATCCACATAAGGGGCAATATCTTCGATCCGCTGGCCGATATTAAGATCATCTTCCGCCATGGTAGTGAGACCGAAAATATCGGCTGAAACCAGAACATTTACAGGTTTTAGCTGCTGGTCGACATATTGGAAGAAATTTCTGATGACCTCATATTTCGGGATGTCCCCA
Organism: uncultured Geobacteraceae bacterium; assembly: GCA_964649725.1. Classification (GTDB taxonomy): domain Bacteria; phylum Desulfobacterota; class Desulfuromonadia; order Geobacterales; family Geobacteraceae; genus CAZYTM01. The sequence goes on from CAZYTM010000003.1 coordinate 19,464, forward strand.
CGATAGACCGGATAATTTAAGGACTTCAATCTGCCATCAGTAGGGAATCGCACATAATCAAACTGCACTTCGTCGAAACCGCGCTCGGCAGCCTCTTTTGCAATGGCCAGATTATAGTCCCAGACAGTTTTGGCGGCAGGATCTACCCAGGCAAGCCCCTTCCGGTCCTTCCACGCCCCCCCACCCTTGTTACCTATCGCCAGTTCCGGCTTTGCCTTGGCCAGATGAGGGTCCTGGAATACGGCGATCCGTGCGATGGTGTAAATCTTCCTCTCCCGGCAGTGCTTTAAGATCGCCTCAAGATTGTTAATTCGTCGTTCATATGCTCCGATCTCAGCCACCATAGGCACTTTTGAGTCATAACCAACTCTTCCGGTAGAGTCCTTGATATCAATCACTACTGCATTCAATTCTGTCTTTCCCATCATCTCGGTGAGGGCATAGAAGCGCTTAATCCCTGCCGTCCAGGAGGTAATATAGATAGCACGAAACTCGGTATTGAGGAGATCCCTTTTGGCAGGCGCCAGAGGAGTACTGGCCAATTCGGCCGTAGAAGTTTTCGTGGCAATCATAGTCTGTGAGCGTTTTTGTTGGCTATTTTTATTGAAATAATATCCTGAGGCAACAGCAGCAAGCAGAAGTATCAGCACGCAAGAGACGATTATCAACTTTTTCAAGCTTTCCTCCAGATCAGACATTCTCGAGTGATATTTTACTGGTGTGCACTGCTGCATCTGTGCTAAAAACGACCTATGCAAATAATGCAGCAAAGCGTCTGAGAATCTAGATTTATATCATCTAAGGCAGAAAAAGGACAGGATAAATGTATAAGCTTTCTGAAAAGGGGGAACGTATCAAGTCGATGTTCGGCAGCATCGCCCCTCGCTACGATTTTCTCAATCGACTGCTCAGCTTAGGGATTGATCGTCGTTGGCGTCGCTTTGCTGTCCAGCAGATATGTTACAGTGAAAATGGCCGTATTCTCGATGTCGCCACCGGAACAGGTGATGTTGCCCTGGAAATTGCCTTACAGACGCCATCTTCAGTCAAGATAATCGGTATAGACTTCTGCGAGGAGATGGTCGACCTTGGTCGTGTCAAGGTTGCACAGACACCCTATGCAAACCGTATCACCTTTGAGATAGCCCCCTGTGAGGATATCCCTTTTCCTGATGAAACTTTCGATGCTGTGACAATTGCCTTTGGCATCAGAAATGTTGTAGATAGGCTTCAGGGGTTGCGAGAGATGCAGCGGATCCTTAGACCAGGAGGGCGGGCTGTAATACTGGAGTTTTCCACCCCCCGTTCAAAACTCTTTAAAAAGCTATATTACTTCTATTTTCTCAAGGTCCTGCCAATTATTGGCGGCCTCTTTTCTAAATTCAGCGCCTATCAGTACCTTCCTGATTCAGTTTTGGAGTTCCCCTCACAGGAAGAATTCAAGCTTCTCATGTCCAGTGCAGGATTGCATAATCTTCGACACCATGACCTGACAGGTGGTATCGCTACGGTTTATATAGGAGAAAAATAGTAAGCCGAAGACTTAACTTTCATAAAAAAGCCCCCAGAGTTATAACTCTGGGGGCTTTTTTCAAGCACATCCGGGACAACCAAACTCTATCCCATCTTTTAATATTAACGCCTGTAGTACAATCCATTCAAATTTCTGGTAAGATGATCTCTCATCTGTGCGATCGTAACAGAATTTGGCCTTGTCCAGGTAGTACCTGCTGCCCGAGCTGTTGAATAGGCCGTGAAACTTATCTGCCCATTGGGATCAGCTACCCCACCCTGTCGAATAATGTTGAAAGATTTCGCCACTCCTCCCACATAATATGTAGTCGTTGTAGTTGAGGCAGCAGTAGTGCTACCAGCCCGATTTGAATAGGTAACTGCACCCTTCTGCAAATACTGGATGGAGTCGAAAATCAGCAGCCGGGCATAGGCACGGTTATGGACATGGAGACCAGGATCATGGGAGAGGAGGTAGTAGTTGAAAGCGGCCCCCATTGTGTCCTTACCGTTACCCCCGGTCGGGCTGACCGCAGTCCAGTTCTTGATTTCTGTAGCTGTTGATGAAGTCCCATTACGGAAGTTTGGGCGGGAAGAGTTGTAATAGATGCCTCGCTCACTGAGGGTAAATTTGAAGAAATCCATATCGGCATCAAAGAGTGCCTTCTCTTCTTCTCCAACGACTACCATGTCTTCGGTACCATGACAGCCGTAACAACCTGCGCCAGTAGCAGTAGGAGTCTTCCCTTTGGTCCAATTGGCGACTATATTCGGATTGAAGGTGTGAGATTTGGGATTATTATCACCATTGGCATTGAGACCCTGGTTACCAAGATGACATGCAACGCATGGGCCGTTAAGACCAGTGCTAATCCCACCTGAAATTAACGGTTGCCCGGTAACCGGTACTGCCACACCCAAGGTACCATGCTCCCAACTACCGGTATCAGCACCTGCATTATATCCAGTGAAATAGTAGAAACTATAGTCAGGGTAGAAACTATAGCCGCCCAGACCGAAGAATACTTCAGCCGATGTCAGATAATGCGGGGTCGGAACGCTTGCATTAGCAAAATTGGTTATAAGCGCAATCGAGCCACCACTCTGGCGACCGGAATGGCAGGAGATACAGAGGTTGGAAGCGCCGACATCCGGATATGTCACCTTGGTTGTTGTTGCGAACTGCTTGTAATAAGGAGCTACTACACCCCCACCGGTCCTGCGAACGCTGTTTTTAAAGTCGTAGCTGGTATGACAGGCAGCGCAGACAATGACTTCACGAGTCGGGTCGCTGGAAGTCCCCCAGGCTGAAGTCGGGACGGTAAAGTGGCTGACAAAGCTGATGAATCCGGTGGCAGTATGACAACGAACACAGCTGGCATTCTGCTTGAAGTCTTCATCGGCAAATGCTGTGGCATCCACCTTGCCATGATTTAGCGCCCAATCCTTATGCTCCTGGCCAGGATCAGGGTTGTGCGGGTTGTGGCAGTTCTTGCAGTCGGCAAAGTTCTTGCTCATATACATGGCGTTGTAGACTGCATTGGCATCGCCGGTGGAGGTGTTGAAGTGAGCGGTCCCGACCAGGGTATGGCTGCCGGTGCCGTGACAGGTCCAGCACTGCCCCTGGGCACCATCTTTGGCCGGATCAGGATAAGGGAGCGGCCCTTTGCCGTAATGCTGGGAACCGCCACCATGGCAATCCTGGCAACCTACCCGCTTGTTGACTGCATGGGCTGACTGACGATAGGTATCGACAATAGAGACCGCCGTGACCCTGCTTCTCTGCGCATCGTGGCAAGCTGAAGCATAACAGGTAGCATCATTCACTCTATCGACATTTCCGACTGCGCCTACGCCATCCTTGTTGTCGCTGCCGCAGCCGGAAAGCGCCGCTGCAAAGATGAACACTCCAAGGGCGGCAAACAACTTGAATAATTTTCTGCTCATACTCTTTTTCCTCCCTTTATGTTGGTTTAATCAATTAAAATGTCCCTGGCAGGTGGCACTTAAGACATACTCTGCTACCCGCTCTATCCTTGTAATTACCCCTGACATCTTTCCAGTTGCGCGGGTGCGGGTTGACTCTGCCGCTACTGTGACACTGGATACAGACATCCCCCTGGGGATGGCAGGTCTGGCAGGACTGCAGGTTTCTGCGCGCCTCTGTGGAGTGCTCGCTTTTCCAGGTCCAGGTCTGGCTGTTGCCACTGCGCAGATGCGACTTGATGCGCAGACTCCCTTTGGGGAAACGGTCATGACAGGAGGTGCAATATTTCTGATCATGGCAGCGGTTACAGGTCTGCGGATTGTCTCGCGCCTTTAATGGGTGAATCGAAACGAAATCGCTCCGGTGACTCTTGGGGACGTAATCCCGTTTGAACGTTTCGGATGTCAGATCTGCGTTAATCCCTCCACCCTGATGGCAATCAAGACAGTCTGACTGTTTGTGACACTGGGAGCAGTTATTCCCCTTCTTTGCCGCCAGCAGACGATGCCCACGGACCCAGTCACTGTCATGGTTGGGGGCAATGCCTTCAGCTTTGTGACAATCGTTGCATTCGGACAGTTTCGTTTCAGCATATTCCTTATGCTGCTGCTTCAGAGCCAAAGCCTGTTGCACATAGAGCACAGGCAGGAAGAGAAGCAAGCAGACGAACAACAGTTTCTTCACAGAACCACCCCCTTTCTAGAATGTTAGATCAAAGGCCACCCGGCCTGAGATGTTTTCCCCATAGCGAACATTCACATCATTCTGGACACGACTGCTGAGTGTCATGGTTTTATTCAACTTGTACTTACCACCAAACCAGTAACGGCGCGCAATTTCGTCGCCAGTAAGAGCGTCCCGCTGGTAAACGTCATAATTGATTCCTGCAGCTACCTGAGCTTTTTTCATGATGTCATACTCGACATCGGCAATAAAACCATCGAAGTTGCCGTAGTAGCCAGAACGCTTGTCATATTCGACGTTCAACTTCAGAGGCTCTATAGGGCGGATGCCTGTACCAACGTGATAGACATCAGCATAACCGCCGTTGCCATACCCCTGACGATTGTAGCCACCATTGACCGATATCTTCTCATTGATGGCGTAATCGACCCGGAAAACCCCTTCCTTATACTGATTCACAGCAAAGACTGAATAAATGGAAGTTGTATCGAAGATAGGATAGCTCTCATAATATTCCGCTGTAAAAATCAGATTAGCCATAGGATAATATTTGATCCCTGCCAGTGTTTCATTGAAGGTTTCACTGACCAGATCGAACCTGGCATTACCATACAATTTGAGGCTGTTTAACAGATACTGGCTGGCAGCAGCACCAAGCGAATCGCGAGCGACATCGCCACCATCCCACTTGCGAAACCAGCTCAGTTCAGCTTCAGTCCTTTTGTATCCTTGTAGATAAGCGGCCAGTCCCATTGCAGTATTGCCTGGGTCGCCTATTTCACCATTCAGTCCGAACAGCACATCCCGTCCACCTAAAGCAGTAAATGCCACAGGGCCGACGTTCTTCAGGTCGACCTGGGCACCATCGATAATGGCGCTCCCAGCTGCTAGATTGACAAATTGACGACCGATTTTTATGTCGACTTTGTCATACAGACCACGATAGTCGCCATACAGATAATACAGTCGTCCATTAAGCCCTTCCCCAGCAGTTAAATCCTGTGAGCCCCTGCCATACCCCTGGATGGAAAACTTGCCATCCTTGTCGATGTTGGTGACGGACAGTCGGAGATACTGGTTAATGTCGACTTGACGTTTGTTGTCAAGCAGTTCATTGTTGAACCATAGGAACTGGGTGGAACTGCTGCCATGAATTTCCGCCGCCAATCCTGGGACGGCAGTCAATACAAGCATTGGCAACAGCATCATCCGTAACAAACATTTCATCCCTATCATTGGACCTCCTTTCTCTTTTTATCACCTATCTCAGATATCTTGCTTAGATTGCTATCTTCCTGAAGCGCCTCCTTTCCATTCAATTATCACGGCCCCTCGGCATTGATGGCTGTCTGGCCCATCCATATAGCAATATCTTGACATATTCCTGAATCACATAACTCCGCTTGGTTGCCTTGTACTTTTTCCGCAGCAGCAACTCTTCCTGATAAAAATAACTCATGAAAAGTCCGTAGAAGGCTCTCGCCCCGATACCAAGGTCAAAATCACGCAATTCATCCCTTTTTTGCAGATCACTAAAACAGGCGGCAAATCCGTCGAACAGTTCATCGAGAAATTTGTGGTAACTATTTCGCAAAGAGGCTGGAGAACGCTGCAGTTCACTATGCAGCAGACGAAACCAGTCCTGCCGCTCGACCAGGATGGCAACAAAATTATTGGCTATGTGCTGCAGCGCTCCCTCGCAATCAAGGGATCTGATATCCTCACGCAGTTCCCGCAGATCTGCAACGAATGCATAGCGTGACATGACTTCCTGAAGGAGAATTTCTTTGCTGGGGAAATGGCGAAAGAGGGTAACTTCGGCAACACTGGCTTCTTTGGCAATATCTTTTGTAGTAGCAGCCGTAAACCCATTGCGGGAAAAAAGCTGCAACGCTGCCTTGAGAATTCTATCTTTTGTCGGTGCGCTTATATTTGCTGTCGGCACTAAATCCCTCCAAACAAATAAAATACATATCGAAAAGTTTTGTGTAAGCGCTAACTAACTATGGATGTCAAAATTTTGTTATAATTCAACCCTTTATTTGATTTTTTATTCAGTTATTCATATCTGCATATCTCTTGCCAGAACAGATGAATTCATAAAATTAGTTTGCATACCAATATTAATTGAATAATTGCAATAAGTTAATATTTCAGCTTCGTCCAATCTGCTTTCTGTACAAGATATTTTCCGCTATTTAACATATAACTCTGGCTGTCAAAAATGTGCCTGAGACAAATATATGACGTAGTTACACCTTAAGTGAAATGCTATCAGCATGAGTTGGTTGATTGATTGTGGTCCAGGTAAGCTTGAGGGGAATTTGTCAATTACTTAAATCATGACTTCAAGTCGATGTTTGTCAAACTTTATTCATAAAATATATGAAAAAAGGTGACACCCATTATTGCAGGTAATCACCTAATTTCTTTGGAATAACCTCCACCATCCTACTTCTGTCTAAATTCTAAAACCTGCCCCCTGTTGAGATCAGCTGCCTTTTGCTTAATTTCTCGATCCGCACTCCCCCGGTCTGGTTTAACGAGACTAAGATTCCGCTCCAAATACTGCCATAATCTGTATTGGCCCTCTTCGGTAGTGTGATCTGCAGCCAGATGTCCATCTACAATCGCCCAGGAACTCCCCGCCGAATCTGTTCTATGTTTTTTGTACTCAGCAAAATTTATGACTTTGTGATTTCCCATGGCATCCTCCGCTTGACCAGTCTCAATATGCTGATTTTCGCCTCAGCAAATACCGTTACCCTGGCATGTTCAAGAGCTGTGCCTGCCATGAAAGATTTAATTATCGTTAAATAACAGCTAGTTACATCCTTATAAAGAATCAGATTACTTGCAGCTACTGTTCAGCATCTGCACATGCTACCCTCTCGGTGCAATAAAACATTATATTATCAGCAAGTTCTATGCTGTTCAAAAGTTGCACTCCAAATACAGTTAATTCTGGTAATCTACCTGCGGAATATTATTCTTAACCAAGGGGGTGTTGAGGACAAATTTTCGGTTTCAATTTAAATGTGTTTGATGAAGGGATCCCGCCAAATGAAGCTATCTTGCCATTATCTTCATATTTATTTACCCTGCAAGGCAATGGCTTTGGCATAGACCATGCGCTTCGATACACCGGTCTCCCTGAACACCTGTGCAACCACGTCCTTGACCGACATACCTGGCTGGGCAAGATAATGTCGAATCAGAGCGTCAACAGATAAGCTCTTCCGGGCCGGCTCATCTGCCGGGGCAACCATCAGCACCACTTCACCGCGAACCTGCTTCTCGGCAAGAAGTTCGATTACTGTAGAAATCTTGCCATGAATGAACTCCTCATAGAGTTTGGTCAACTCCCGGGCAACAACTATCTGTCTGTTGCCAAGATATTCCAACATATCTGCAAGTGTCGTCAGGAGTCGATTGGACGCCTCGTAAAAAATCAGCACTCGTCTTTCAATAGACAATTCAGCCAGCCGTTCTCTCCGTTTCCCCTGACGGTTAGGGAGAAAGCCGAGAAATGTGAAACTGTCAGTGGGTAGTCCTGCCGCCGAAAGGGCAGTAATAGCAGCGCAGGGGCCAGGCAGTGGGATAACCGTTATCCCGGCGGCAATAGCATCCCGTACCAGTTGATATCCTGGGTCAGAGATCCCGGGAGTACCGGCATCTGAGACTAGCGCCACCGAGAGCCCTTCCTGCAGTCGCTCTATAAGGTAATCACCTTTCAGGGCCTGATTATGGTCATAATAGGAGGTTAATTGTTTGGAGATGCCGTAGTGGGTAAGAAGCTTCCTTGAATGGCGGGTATCCTCGGCAGCAATAAGGTCGACCTCTTTCAGGATACGCAGGGCACGCAAGGTGATGTCTTCCAGATTGCCAATGGGAGTAGCTACTATATATAGAGACCCGGGTATCGCAGATCGGGACTCTTGGATCGGGGGAGGTAAAGAGACGGTAGCAGAAGGGAAGGAACGGTGATTGGGTTTTTCTTTCCTCTTCCCATTCCCCTGGTCCCTGCTCCTCATCATTTCCCCCAGTCTCTGGAATAGCGGAAATCGCGATCTATGGTGCGGTTGGAAACTTTGGCAATGACCGGCAGACGGCGTTTGAAATGGGAGTTCTGTACCTTGGCATAGACCGCATCGATAAACTCGGCAGCAAATCCCTTGGCTATAAGCTCCTGCCTGTTACAGCGCAGATCGACCATCTGGTAGAGAAGTTCATCAGCCTCACGGTAGGTAAACCCCAACTCCTGCTCATCGGTCTGACCGGCCCACAGATCAGCTGAAGGCTGCTTGGTGATTATCACCTGCGGCACACCCATCTCTTCCGCCAGCTGCCAGACCTGACTCTTGTATATATCACCAATCGGGTTAAGGGCACTCGCCATGTCACCATAAAGAGTCCCATAACCTAGCAGCAGTTCTGTCTTGTTACTGGTGCCCAGCACCAGGGCGCTTCGTGCTGCCGACTGATCATAAAGGATAGTCATACGTTCCCGCGCCATCTTGTTGCCACGTCGCATGGCATCGGCATCGGTAAATCGTGCGAAGTAGGCTTCCACCATCGGAGTTATATCAATAACTTCGTAGGATATTCCGAGCTCTTCCGCCATAAGTATGGCATGGGCCTCACTCTCCGGGTTGCTGGTACGATACGGCATAATACAGGCATGCAGGTTGGCAGCACCAAGGGCCTCTGCCGCCAGATATGCCACCAGTGCCGAGTCTATTCCACCTGACAACCCTAGCACAGCCCGAGAAAGTCCAACCTTCCCGACCTCCTCACGGATAAATCCGATGAGAATTTGCCGCAACAGCTTTGTGTTTACTTTGAGAGCAGACATTTATTGTAATGTCCTTTTCATATTTCTCTGACTGTTTTCAGCCAATCTAAAGGGATATTCCTATTCCTAATCAATAGCGAATCGGCATGTATTTCCTCATGGTGTCTCTGGTTATGGCAACAGACATCTCATAGACGATATCATCAAGAAGTTCCTTGGCTGAAGCCGCCTCTGTCTCATTATTCATGAAACCGCTCTGGCCAAGATTTTTTGCTTTGGCCTTTTTCAGTATCTCACCTGACCAGAGTATCTCCCCTGTCTCTATCTTGATGATCTTGGCCGTAAGATAAACCTCGCTGGCCAGAACAAATCTGTCGTTGCGCCGATCTTCATGATATGTATGGAGCGCCCCGGTCAGGATGCTGTCAGCTCCCAGGTGCTTAAGCCGTTGTTTAGTGGCGTCATCTATCACATCGCCGCCACCGACCTGGAAAGATATCTCCTTGAATACCTTCTGGATATCGGCCCGATCAACAAGCTTAAACTGAGTGGCATTCAAGAGGGAGACGGTAAATTTGTCTATGACTATATCCATCTCCAGGTTCTTTTTACTGGTCTGATTGAAAGGGAGGATCGCGAGCCTGGAAAAGCAGCCTATTTTACACTCAGGAGAATAATTGAGATTGTGAATGGTGGTCCCTGAGCATGCCGTAAGGAGGCATGCTATTGCCAGCAGCAGTATTTTCTTCATAGATCCCTCACCCCTGGTTGCTTTATAAAATTCAAAAGTCGCTGAATATTAGTATCTGGCAGAGTTCAATATTGATGATTAACGGAGCCGTTCCCGGTTTATCCGTTTCAACTCCTGCAGCGTGACCGCCAGGCTCTCATCTCGCATCATTGGAGAAAAAATCCGCTCCCGTCGCAGCTCCCCTTCTTCAACCCTTGTCACGAGAAAATCTTCGATAAACATTTCCGCTCTGGATAGTACATTTCCGGATGGCGCCACCACTTCAGATCCACCCCAGAAATTGACGCCATCTTCGTAGCCGACCCGATTGCAGTAACAGACCCTGCTATTGAGGAACATTGCCGTAGTTGACGTCAGTTTCTGCCAGGAGCATGTCGACCCCAGTCGCTCATCGTCACTCATGCCACGACCCGGACTACTGGAGAGACAGAGCAGGGTAGTCGCTCCATCCATGGCTAGAACGTAAGGAGCAGAGACATGCCACATATCTTCGCAGATCAGCAACCCCATCCTCCCCAACTTGGTATCAAATGCCCGGAACTGTTCGCCACGTGCCAGATAGCGCTGTTCATCGAACATGCCGTATGTCGGGAGGTAGACCTTCCGATGACGATGACGGATTTCTCCATCCTCAAGGTAGAGAGCTGTATTATAGAAGAGATAATCGGTCGACATCTCTACCATGCCAAAGGCTATCGATATGTGCCGGGAGAGGCTGCGTAGTCGCTGCACTGCCGGGGCATCCAGGGCAAGAGCCACTTCCGGCACCAGATCCTTGAGGAAATAGCCGGTCAAGACCAGTTCCGGGAAGATCACCACATCAGCCTTTGCCTTGATCCCTTGCTCAACCGCAGCCTCTATCATGACCAGATTGTCGACCAGACAACCCAGCTTTGGCTTTACTTGAGCAAGTGCGACCGTATAATCCATATAGAACTCCGCGCTTTAGTGTCTAAAGTATTAACATACCACACGGTGCATTGCAAACGCTATCGGCAGGTTTTTTGCCAGGCCGGAATTAGGGATATCCTCTAATATGCCAGTTCAAAAGCATCTCTTATATGATTAATTTCCGGGGTTTGATCTTCCCGCAGCAAGATTGCGACAACATCGAAGCGGGCAATGGAGTTATGTTTATTATTTTTAGCCAGCCAGGTGAGGGCAGCTTTGGAGAGCTGGCGCTGTTTGAATCGAGTGACTGCCAGCTGTGGTGGTCCGAATAGCTCGTTGCGGCGGGTCTTTACCTCGACAAACACCAGCGTCTTGCCATCTTTGGCGACAATGTCGATCTCCCCAGACTTGCAGCGATAATTCCTTTCTACAATGGCAAACTTCTCCCCCTTAAGGTAGGCAACGGCTTGCTCCTCACCACGTTCACCGAGCGTCTTGTTATCTATTTTCGGGCTCTCTGAACTGACCATTCACTCTTCACCGACTGACATGTTCCTTCACCCCGGCAAAACTCTTACGATGTATTTCACACGGCCCAAAACGTGCTATAGCAGCCATATGCGCTGCAGAACCATACCCCTTGTTGCTAGCAAAGCCATAGCCAGGGAAACGCCGGTCAAATTCGACCATCTGCCGATCCCTGGTCACCTTGGCAACAATCGATGCAGCTGCAATGGAGAGGCTGGCACTATCACCTTTTATTATGGTCTTTTGTGGAATAGCGAGCGGTACTTTTGAGATACCGTCAATCAGCAGATAGTCAGGAGCAGGATTGAGATTGAGGATAGCCTGTTGCATGGCAGCAAGCGTTGCCTGGAGAATATTTATCCGGTCTATGAGCAGGTGGTCGCTGACACCTATCCCGACTGCTACAGCACGAGCCATTATTATTTCATATTGTTTTTCACGTTGGGATTTCGTCAGTTTTTTTGAATCAGTCACACCTGGAAGGTCTTCATCTTTAGACAGAATCACCGCGGCGGCGACTACCGGACCAGCCAAAGGGCCACGACCAGCCTCGTCCAGACCGGCTATCATGCAAAAGCCCTGCTTATTTGCCAGCCTCTCAAATGCCAGATTCGTATGGACTTCTGCCCCACAAAAAAGATCACCTTGACCTTTTTCCCACATCCCTATCTCCTCAAGCAGTGCGGTCAGAAAGGAACAGAGTGGACACCTTTAGCAGTTCTCTCTCTAGTCAACGAGTAGTCGTGACAGTGGAAAAAGAAGACCCCAGTCAACTTGGGGTCTTGGTTTGCTAGCTGGCAATATACTTCTTCTCTTTGATTCGGGCAGCCTTGCCCCGCAATTTACGCAGGTAATAGAGTTTGGCCCGGCGAACCTGACCGCGTGTTACCACCTCAATAGCCTCGATCGATGGCGAGTGGATCGGGAAACAACGTTCAACACCAACACCGTTGGATATCTTGCGGACCGTAAATGACTCGCGAATCCCACCATTCTGCCTGCTGATCACTACCCCTTGGAATGCCTGGATACGGCTTTTGTCACCCTCCACAATCTTCACCTGAACCTTGACGGTATCCCCAGGTTTGAACGGGGTAATATTTTTCCTCATCTGTTCCAGTTCGAGCAAATCAATCTTGTTCATTTCTTACTTCCTCCCTTGTCTATCAGGTACAGCGTTCTCGTGAAATTTAAAACCTATTGCTGATATATTTAACTATTTCTGCCAAGCACTCGATCCAGAATTATTGCCACTGCAGAACGGACCGACAGGTGATTATAGCCGGTAGCAGTTGTGATTGGCTCAAGGATCATATCTGCCTGTGCAAAGACCTCTTCGGTCAATCCCCAACCGGTACCAAAAAGCAGCAGATTATGGGCATCACTATTACGGCACTGTTCCGCCATGGCAGCAAAACTTATGCTGGACGGGCGCTTCATAGCTCCAGTCGCCACAATCTTGACCGGTTTGGCAAAAGAAGCCTGCAACTCTGCAATAGCAATGTCCAGCCCGGCAACAACCTTAATCAGTTGCAGCGCCTTCTGCCGTTTCGGATTGTACGTCGCCCCCCAGCCTGTTTGCCAGTGTTCGGTTATCCGTTCCGCCAGCAGTCGCTGTTCATCTACCGGTGTCACCACAAAGTAGCGGTGAACACCGTAAGTCCTGGCAATCCTGGCTATATCATGCAGGTCGAGATTGGTTACCGCCGTAGTAACCACTTCATGGTGCTTGTTGTAAACCGGATAGTGGAGCAGCGCCAGACTCAGATTGGTCTCCGGACAGATGCCGCTCAAGATTCACCAGCCTTGTCCAAACTCTGCAGAAACCGCTGTTCCTCGTCAGTCAGCTTTACTGAACCAAGCAGGTCTGGACGGACTTCCCAGGTCCGGCGTAAAGCCTCCTGACGCCGCCATCTGGATATCTCCTGATGGTTTCCTGAAAGAAGCACCTCGGGGACCTTGAATCCATTGAATTCAGCGGGTCGGGTATAGTGCGGATATTCAAGCAGACCTGCAGCAAAGGATTCATCCAGCGCTGACTCGTCACTCCCCAATACACCTGGTACCAGTCTGGAAACCGTGTCGATAATGACCATGGCAGCCAATTCACCACCGGTCAGGACAAAATCTCCCAAAGAGATCTCTAAATCCACCTGCAGTTTGCTGACACGCTCATCCACACCTTCATATCGGCCACAGACAATAATGAGTTCAGTCTCTCTGGCCAGTTGCTGTGCCGTCTCCTGGTTGAACGGCTTACCCCGGGGGGTGGTCATTATCACCCTGGCAGCTGAACGGTCAGCTCTGGCATGGGTAATGGCTGCGATCAGGGGTTCCACCTTCATCACCATGCCGGCGCCTCCGCCGTAAGGGGCATCATCCGTAGTATGGTGGCGGTCAAGCGCATAATCCCTAAGATTATGCAGCCTGAATTCCAACAGCCTCTTCTCCGCTCCTCGTTTGAGAATACTTTCAGTAAGCGGCCCCTGGAACATGGCAGGGAAAAGCGTAATAACGTCAAATTTCATAGATCAAACAGCCCCTCAGGTGGGCTAATAGTCATTATCTGTTGCTCTAAATCGACTGTCAGCACTACATCTTCAAGGGCTGGGACAAGATATTCCTGCTCAGCAGCAGTCACGACATAAACATCGTTGCTGCCGGTGGCGATGATGTCGGAAATAGTGCCAAGCTTCTCACCCGCAACAGTAATTACCTGCAGACCAAGCAAGTCACACCAGTAATATTCGCCTGGGGAGAGTTCCGGAAGCTGCTCCCGGTAAATAATGACCTCCCGCCCTACCAAGGGGAGAGCCTCGTTTATCGTATCAATACCTGCAAATGCAACCAGAAGCTTCTTGCCGTGTTGCGCCGTAGTCTTGATCGAGTATGTCTCCAGCAGATCAGGCGGGTTCTTCAGCATTACGGTCCGAAGCGCCGCAAAATTATTCAGTTCACCTGAATAGCTGACTACTCGAACCTGGCCCCTGACCCCGTGAGTCGCAACAATCTTGCCGAGTACTACTGGATTCTTCCCGCCGGCTATCACTCAACTATCTTCAGCACAGCCTTCTTGTTATCTTTGGTGGATACCGCATTAAGCAAAGTCCTAATTGCCTTTGCGGTACGTCCTTCCTTACCGATGATTCTACCCATGTCCTCTTTAGCCACTGTCAGCTTGATTACCGTCGTATCCTCTTCCATCTCTTCAGTTGCCCGAACTTGACTCGGGTCATCTACAAGAGCTTTAGCGATGGTTTCTACGAGCTGTTTCATGTCGGCATCCTCTGTACATGTAGAATATCCGGCGGACCGGTGGACTAACAGGAATTACGCAGCTTTAGCTACGAACTTCGCCCAGATACCAACTTTCTTAAGGAGTTGTTTAACCGTTTCCGTTGGCTGTGCTCCCTTGCCAAGCCATTCGAGGACTTTACTCTCCTCAAGCTTGATAGCGGCAGGATTCAGGTTGGGATCGTAGGTACCGACATTCTCGATAAAACGCCCGTCCCTCTTGGAGCGCCCGTCAGCGACGATAACCTGATAAAAAGGTTTCTTTTTCGCGCCTGCCCGGGCCAGTCTGATTTTTGTTGCCATTGTTGCCTCCCGATAGTGGCGACTCCCAGCCGCCTGATAATTTCTATAGTTATGAATCGATACTATTAATTCAGAATGGGAACATCCCCTTGCCAAGCCCCCCCATCCCTTTCATCAACCCCTTGGGGCCTAGCTTCTGCAGTTGCTTCATGACCTTTTGTGCCTCGGTAAAACGTTTTAACAGCTGATTTACCTCCTGCACCGAGGTACCGCTCCCCTTGGCAATGCGTAATCGCCGGCTACCATTAATAATAAGATGGTTGGACCGCTCAGTCGGTGTCATGGAGTCAATAATCGCCTCGACCCTCTTCAATTCCCGCTCGGAGACCTGCGCCCCGGGCACCTGTTTCATAACCTTACCCATGCCAGGAATCATCCCCATTATCGATTCGAGCGAGCCCATCTTCTTTATCTGCTGCAGCTGGTTCTTGAAATCCTCCAGATCAAACTGGCTTTTCTTCAGCTTCTGCTTGAGAAGTTCAGCCTCTTTGACATCAATGGTTGACTGGGCCTTCTCGATCAGGGTCAGGACATCTCCCATACCGAGAATGCGAGAGACCAGCCGGTCGGCATGAAAGACTTCCAGTGCATCAAGCTTTTCACCTAAACCGACAAACTTGACCGGTTTACCGGTAACGGCACGAATAGAAAGGGCTGCCCCACCCTTTGCATCGCCATCCAGTTTAGTCAGCACTACTCCGGTTATGTCGAGCCGCTCATCGAAACCAGTGGCAACATTGACCGCTTCCTGGCCTGTCATGGCATCAGCGACAAAGAGGATTTCCCTTGGTTCAACCGCTGCCTTGATCCTGACCAGCTCATCCATCAAATAGTCATCTATCTGATGTCGGCCAGCCGTATCGAACAGCACCGTGTCAAAACCTGATAAAGTCGCATATTTCAATGCTTCGCGGCAGATCGATTCCGGTTCCTGATCCGCGTGTGAATCAAATACTTCTATTGCCAGTTGACGGCCAAGGGTCTTGAGCTGTTCAATAGCAGCTGGTCGGTAGACATCTGCTGGCACCAGCAGTGGTCGACGCTTTTCGCCACGTAGATACTTGGCTAACTTGCCACAGGAGGTAGTTTTACCTGAGCCCTGCAACCCAACCAGCATAATCGATACCGGTGGTTTGGCAGCCAGGTCAAGCAGATTGCCTCCATCACCCCCCATCAGGTCGACCAGCTCATCGTGAACAATCTTTATAACCTGCTGGCCAGGGGCGAGGCTGGTCAGCACCTGGGTACCGACTGCCCGGAGACGGACTTTTTCGACAAAATCCTTGACGACCTTGAAGTTGACGTCAGCCTCAAGAAGCACCAACCGCACTTCACGCAAAGCCTCGCGAATATTCTCCTCGGTCATTACCCCCTGACCACGGAGTTTCTTGAAGACCTGCTCAAGTTTATCTGAAAGGTTATCAAACATCCTTACTCAAATTTATCCCAATAATATCAAAGCGTTATACCCATCAGCAGCCAGCGAGAACGCCAGCGCGCAATTCACCTCTTGTAAAGAGGTTAACTATAGTCGAGTGACAATTATTTTGTCAAGGTAAAAAACTGCAGAAATTACAGGTCAGTCAGGTAGTAAATTGACGCCCAGAGGCACTAAAGAGTGAAATCAAGGTGCTGCTGACACCGCCTGGCAAAGAGAAAAGTCGAACTGCGCAAGCTGCAGAATATTTTCCTGCCTTTTAATTAATATCCTGCTAGAGCCGAATGACCTTACCCGCCTGTTGCATACTTTCTATGATGGTGAACATATTGGTTACAAGACCTGCTTCCAGCTTTTCACGGCGATTGAAATAATCAAGACAGACCCCACAGGATAATATCTCCGTCCCCATGTTGCCAAGTTTTACAAGCGCCTCCACAACTTCCGATCCTGATGTGGTTAGCATAATACCGGAATTCAGGAATAATATCCGGCCAGGAACGTCATCAAGATCCAGCAAGGTGATGATGAAGTTCTTCATCAAGAGCCGCCCGAGTTCATCCGGGCCGTCACCGAGCCGGTCCGAGGTAATCAGAACCACGGTCTGGCCTGCGCCTGCTACTTTCGCAACAGGTATAACGTCACGCTTAATCCCATCTATATGCAGCAGATAACAATCAGCCTCAGACTGCTCAGTTATCGAATAACCTCGATTGGCAACGAACCGGTAGACATTTTCACGTGGTGGTCCATCGTCAAGAAGCACCTGAATCGGCTCCCCATCTGCCTCCTCCAGCGCCCTTTTGACTGTCACCACCGGCAGTGGACAGGCCATATTGCGGCAATCAATTATTTTCAAAATGCATACCTCCGCCAACATGAATAAGCAGCGTATCCGCCCGGTTCAATCAAATATTTCCTCAATAATCTTCCCGGCGCAGATAATTTTCACCCTGTTTGACATAGACGAGTTCCGGCATTAGTCCAGCTTCTGCAAGTAATTTTTCTACTGCCGCCCGCTCCTCAACAGAGTACCTTATTGCCAGTCCACAGTCTGATGTCAGTGCTCGTGGTGCAGGGATGAGCAGAATCGGCAGCTTATGCTCCTTGAGCAGCTTTTCCGCCTGCATGA
The DNA here is from genome assembly GCA_964649725.1 of uncultured Geobacteraceae bacterium. Lineage (GTDB taxonomy): Bacteria > Desulfobacterota > Desulfuromonadia > Geobacterales > Geobacteraceae > CAZYTM01. Next base: position 36,779 of record CAZYTM010000003.1, read on the forward strand.
CACGATGTATGGAGTTGAAGATTGCTACCAGATCACCATCACGAACCATCATAACAAATATTACCTTTCTTCATCAGTAGAAAATTCTTTATCATCCACCAGACTTTGTTGCTAATTAGCAGATTGACAAAACTTCGGCAAATTCATACTATTCCCGATGAGGTCTGCATGCACGATTTATTGCTCCTGGCGGGTGTCATCCTGCTCGCCGTTATCATCAACCTGCCGATGGGATATCTGCGCCAGAACTATGAGAAGTTTACCTTCGGCTGGTACTTCTATGTGCATATCTCCATTCCGGCATTAATTTACCTGCGGGTAAAAGCTGGCTTCAGCTGGAAACTGATCCCCCTGACAATCGGGGGGGCGCTGCTCGGTCAGTACCTTGGGGGGCGGCTCAACCGCCGCAGAGAAGAGCATGAGCGCTGACCGACCGAAATTGAAGAGACCTGTGGCAATAAGTGAACTGCTCACCACCTCTTTTGCCGGCAAACCAACCGCCCAGCGACTCCAGGAAGGTAAAATCTGGGTGGTATGGGAGGCCGTTGTTGGCGCGCAGATTGCTTCCAAAGCAAGCCCGGTGGCATTCCGGGACGGCACACTGGTGGTTGCTGTAGCCAATGCGCCATGGCTGCAACAGCTCAATTTCATGAAAAAGGAGATCGGCGAAAAATTAAATGCGCGCCTCGGTATTGACCTGGTGCGTGACATCCAGCTGCGGGCCGGCAATATCACCCCTCCTGCAGCTGCAAAACCGTCAAAAAAGTCTCCCCGCATGCTATCCAGCGACGAAACAAGTCAAATCAGCAAAGAAACCAGTGCCATTGTTGACCCGGAACTGCGCAATATCTTTACCCTGCTGCTATCGAAACATCTGACCGCCAAACAAGATGACGATCAGTTACCCCCCCCGAAAGAGGATGAAAACTGATCCTGGAAATCTTTTACTCCGGTATTACTCGATATACCAGGTAGCCACCAACACTGAAAATCTTATATCCTGCAAGCCGTAAACCAACAACAGGATTCAGTTCTTCTCCATAAAGAGGGTTTAGCAAATTAACCAGTTCCTGACGGCGTGAGTCAACTGAAAGTGTATCTATCACAAGGTATTTAACCCCACCCTGACGGGCCGCTTCAACTACTTCGACAACACTTCCCTTTGGGAGAATGACCATAGACCTGTCTGCATAATAAGAAACCAGCCCCCATCTTGACATGACAATATCAGAAGGATTTGATATTGATTTAACAAAATTGCCGGCATCCCTGAACATTTCCGCTAGCATGGATTGCTCCCAAGCCTGAGGAGAACGGAATTCCTTGAGAGAGCTCATCCCGAAATATACCGTAATGTGCCAGGTAATAACTAGACAAATCAGCATATGCGAAAATCTACCAATCGTTCCAATCCTGCCAGGAGTAATCTTCTCCAATACCCATATCGAAAAGCAGGCCACCATATCTACGCCCATTGCAATAGTAAAAAGATAAGCTGGAAAAATCGGATAAACATATGATGAAGATCTCATAACATTAAACAGGTAAACCGGTGCTGTAACGATCGGCAAGAGTGCCAGGCAGGAAACGAACCGCCATCTGGGACGGATAAAGAGCCGCGGAAGTCCTGCCAGGGCAATCATATGCAGCCACCAGGGGAATGAATTCATAAAAGCCTGCTGGTACATGATAAAATTTTGCCAGCTATTTTGCAGACCGCCTAAAAATCCTCCATTATTCCCCAGCCATAATTGTATACCACTCTTGCTGGCATCAACCATATTTCTGGTGTCAAAACCACCCTGGATTATTATCGCAGCCTTGCCAGTAAAGGTCCAATAGCCAAGTCGTTCATGTAAAAAGAGCCAATAGGGGAAAGCAGTAATAACAAAGCAAAAGATGAAGAGACCAAGACCAATTATAATCTGTCGAGCGGCATCTCTTTGCCAGATCATGTTTACTGCCAGCAGCAGAGTTCCATAACCCAAAGCTACCAGGGCTTCAGGGCGGGTCAGGTATGCGCAAGCAAGACTTATCCCTGCCAGAACTATCCAGCGATAGCTAGCAGTGGAATTCAGATAAAGGAGAAGAGAAGCGCAACCGATGACCAGCAAGAGGAGATAAGTGCTGGTACTAAGAGGGGATATGGAGGAACTGAGGCCAAACGGGAAGAACGCCCAGAGTGCGCAGGATATCAATGCAACATTACGTGGCAGGGCGATTCTTGCCATGCCATAAAGAGGAATTATGATCAGGCTGTCCATGGTTATCGAGGCAATACGGGCAGCAAAATCGATCTCAACTGGCAATAGTGCGAAGGTTGCAATAACTAGAGAGAAAAATGGTGGCCTGAAGGTATCCTGCAGCGGCTTCAATGACAAAATGGTTTTTGCATTACTGATGAAGGAGATGGCATCCTGCTCATTTATCAGCAAAGGGTGTTGAAATGAGGTCAACAGATAATACCTGATTGCAAATGCGCCTATCACAAGCAACAGAACTTCTGCCACCCCTCTTTTCAATAGTTGAGGGATTCTATCGGCTACTGGAATCATCAATTCTCAACCCTTTTCGGCCGGTATCAGACAACTGCAATCAGTATCCAGATATAGCGGTGGCAATATAGAGAGCTCCCCCAGGCGGCCCTTAACAAGTTCAATAAGAAACATTCGCGCTGCAGATGTTCTATCCCCATGGACCATACGGAGACGCATCGGTGTCAACTTAAGGCTCACTGCCTTGTCCATCAATTCCACCAATCTGGAAGTATGGTAGATAAAACAGATACGACCACCATTTATTACCAGTCGTCTGGCCACTGCCATAAAATCTGCCAGCTTCGCGGTTAATTCATGCCGTGCCGCATCACGCCCTGGGCGAGGGCTAATCCGACCGCTCCCCATTTCCCGATAAGGAGGATTGGCAACTATCAGATCGAAGGATGCTGCCGGCAATATCTTTTGCAGCTCTAAAATATCGGCATTGATTATAGAAATCCGTGGCGAAAGATTGTTTATCTCTACATTACGGGAGGCTATAGCTGCCATCTCTGAATGCAGCTCAATCCCGACAATTTGCGATTTACACCATCTTCGCGCCATCACCATTGGGATGATGCCACATCCTGTACCTAGATCAGCAATTCGCAGAGAATCATCGGCACCGGCAAAATCACACAAAAGCAGAGGATCAAGGGAATAGCGGTAACCGTTGCGCGGCTGCCTGATCAGCAGACTGTAATCACGCAGTTCGTCGCAGGTCTCTTCACCAGTTTCTTGGTACCTCGGATCTGACATACTCTTGGCAGGCATCATTCAACCCTCTTCCCCTGTTTCCGGAGAAAAACATAAAGCGAATAGACCAGTCTCTTGTTATGCAGGATTCTAAAGAGTGAGACCCGGGGCAGCAATTTGATCCGGTTGAGCATTTTCATCAGCGGGACAAGCAGGGGAGCTTTCATGGAGTAATAAAAGAGCATCTGGTAGAAGTAGGTATCCTCGCTCCGCAGGGTCGGCTGGTCCAGAATAGATTCCTCCCAGTAACCATCGACCTTTCTGTTGCTCAGCCAGCCGTTGTTCATGCAGCTCTGATAGAGCTCAGTGCCTGGATACGGTCTGAAAATGGTCACGTTCTTAATGTCCGGCCCGATCCTGTTGTTAAAGGCAAATGTCTCCTCAATATCAGAAGGCTTCTCCCCCGGGATACCGATCATGTTGTACGACTTGGTTTTGATGCCATACTGCTTGACCAGCTTGAAAGCTCGCTCGATTACCTCGTTTGAGACCCCTTTATTGAGAACCTTATTCCGGATTTCCTCGTTACCCGATTCCACCCCTATCCATAGTTCAATACAACCTGCCAGTTTCAGGCATTCAAGGACTTCTACTGATATGGAATCCGCCCTAAGATTGCAGCGGAAGGGTATGCCGATCCGCTCCCGGTATAATTCACAGAACGAACTCAACCAGTCAAGGTCGATGGCGAGGATATCATCATGGAAGGTTATCCGACCGATGCCGGTATAGGTGGCCAGGACCATCTCCATCTCCTTGATGACCATATCGACCGAACGGTGGCGGACAAATCTTCCCAGCCCCCGGTAAAGCTCTTGCAACTTCGGATTGATACAGAACGCACAGCGGTAAGGACAGCCACGACCCACCATAAATTCCGCGCCATCTTCGTAGTTTAGGTCTAACAATTTCTGGTAATCGAAGATGCTCCGGTCAGTAAAGGGGAGATCATCAAGATTGGCAATAAGGGGGCGCAATTCATTGCGCTGCACCTCAGCACCCTTTCTGAACCAGAAATTACGTATTAAATAATATTCCCTCTTCTGCTCCAGCGCCTCCACCAGCTCCACCAGGGCCTCTTCCCCTTCGCCGATGCATATGCCGAAGACCCCTGGTATCGCAATAGCCTCCTCGGGTGCGACCGTGGGGTGCACCCCGCCGATGATTACCGGGGCAGCAGAGACGCTGGTGAGGTAAGGGACGAGCCTGCGTGTCAGTTCGAACTGGTCACTGGTACTAGAGATAGCAATCAGGTCAGGGGGGAAGGATTGCAGCTTCTCCCGGATTGCCGCACTATCGACTGATTCAAGGACAAGCAGCTCGGTTTTGTGCCCAGCCCGCTTAAGCACCGCCGAGAGATAGCCGATACCGTGGGAAAACCCCTGCGGTATATAACGGGTCGGGGGGATTGGGTAGAGAAACAGTATATTCATAGCCAACTCAAATCCAGGGGAGAGTAGAATCGTGCACGACTCTTATGCTTGCGCATTGTTTCTATTATGCAAATACTCCCGACCAAGAAACAGGATGAATATTGCCAATGATGCCAGGGTAAGGTATTTCCCTATGCGGAACGGCAACGGGTCAAACTGCATTTTCACAACATGCTTTCCTTGCGGCACATATACTCCGCGCAACAGATGATTTACCGGATATGTCTCGGTAGTTTTGCCATCGATAGTCGTATGCCACCATTTGTTATATTTTTCACCGGTCACCAGCAGGGCATTACGGCTGGAATTAACAGTTATTTCGATACGATTCCCTTCATAATGAGTCAGATTCGCCTCCCCCGGGCTACCTGCTACTGAAGCATCGTCTGCCAGATTAATGGCAGGCGGAGATTCAACTATTGCCAATTGGCGCGGGTCGAATCCGGGGCTCTGAAGCAGAGCGAGAGCCTGCTCCGGATTCTGCAACATAATCACATTCGGCACTAGCCAGGCTTTAGGGAGAACATTGCTGTTTTCCAGTACCAGCCTGCCATCGGGCACTTCGTAGACAATTCGGTAGCGACTGCCGTACTGCCGCATGTCCCTGTCATACTGCTCCCTACCCACAACCAGATACTTGACGTTGAGCAGATCGGGCATGGCCGAGTCGAAGTTGAAAATATCCAGGAACTCCTGCCAGCGCCGCTGCTGTACCGGGTTAGAGGTGAACATCACCGGAATACGGTTACTCGCCAACTCCATCGGATCTGTACCGTCAAGCGGTAGTACCCGGTATTCCCCTGATTTCAATGCACCGGCAAGATAGTCGATGAGAGGGGTGCGTACCCCCTTCACCTTTTCCGGGACCTTGACGAGGAACATGAATTTGTCGTTGATCCGCCCAGTGTCTAATAGATAAAGTGCCATCAACCCAACCAGCAGATACTGTGTTGGTATCTTCCGGCGGACAAGAGCCCATATAGCTCCCGCATGCAGAGCGGCTACCAACGCAGCCAGCCAGGTTTCGGCAACTATATTCTGCCAACGCTGGTCGACAAGTTGTGACCCCTGTTCAAAACGTGTCGGCTGGGCAAACATCTGGAAGAAACTGCTGATCCAGTAATTCCGACCGGCGAGTTCCATCCCGAGCAGAACCAGCAGCAGGACGGGCAACCCCAGCAAAGAGCGGAGATAATAGCGGAAACTCCTTTGCTGGCGAAGCTCCGCATCGAGCAGACAGTCTAAACCTCGGGCAGCAAGCACCCCCAAACCCAACACCGGTATGAACATCATCATCTTGGGGGCTCGGAACCGGTTGATACCCGGGATATGGTCAAACAGGATCTGGTAGATAAAGGTATACTTCCCCATAGAGAAGATGATCCCCCCGGCCAGGGCAAATAGTGCCAGCCAGGTGTAGCGATCGCGGCGAAAAATTAGCGGCAGTGGCAACAACAGCCACGGAAGAAGCCCCATATAATCGGTTGTCTGGGTGAAAACCATTCGCCCCCAGTAGTAAGCAGAGATATTGGTTGGATTCTCCCCCCCCTCCTGACGGGAGAGCCCGAAAAAACCTGGCACCACAAATGTAATAAGTTCCTCCGGCGGCAAAGACCACATCATCGCCTCTTCCGCCTGCAACCCTCCTTTGCCAGCATTGGCACCGCTTGCAACACCGCGATTTGTGTCAGCAGACCAGAAGACAAGTGGGGAGAGCGAAATAGCCACAGTGGAGAGGAAAAAGAGGAGTACCACCAGATTCATGCCGAGTAATCTGCTGATCTCTCGCCTGGAGGAGAGATGTCGCTCACGCCATAATATGGCCAGGGTGCGCAAAACCCCATAGAAACCTATACCAAGGCAGGTATAGTAAGCTATCTGCCAGTGGGTGTTGAAGAACTGAAATGCCAGGGTGAAGCCTGTGAGCAGGAAAAAGATAACCCTCCTCGACTGAAAACCCTTTTCAAAAAAATAAAAGGCCCAGGGGGCAAAGGATATGGTGGCTATTTTCATGACATGACCGGCATTTATAAGTGAAGCGTTTTCCGGGGCAAGCGCAAAGATGAGCGCGCCGAGAGAAGAGCCGGCACGACCGCAGCCGATGGCCCTGCAGTAGCAGTAGACACCGGCACCGCCGAAGAAAAGATGAAGCACAATGAACCAGGCTACACTGGCCGGCGCCGGAATAAAGTGGAAAATGAAGCGCTGGTAGATAAGCAACTGGAGCGATGCCATCCCCCCGTTGTTGGTATGGCCGCTATTTATATATTGTGACCAGTCGGCAGTAAGACTGACGTTAAGTAGTTCCCTGAGACTCAACCCGGCAATGTTCTTTACACCCCAGTAAAACTCGTTGATGATATCTGGAGCGCGGATTATCCTGTCTGTGAAAAGTATCTTGGAACATGCCAGAATCATGACTGCCAGAATGGCCACCAGATTCAGCAGGTCTTTTTGTCGTTCGGTCATATCCTGGCAAGCTCCTTGTAAAATGCATCCAGCTGCTCTGCAAGATTTCTCCAGCTGAACCTTCCCAGCAGATAAGAGCGCCCTGCTCTCCCTAAACGCAGGCTATTATCCCGGTTTAACAGGAGCTCAGCAGCACGCTCTGCCATCTCCTGCCAATCTTCCGGCTCACATAGCATTCCTGACACTCCCGGTCTGATGTATTCCGCCAACTGGCCGACCCGGTCCGCCACCACAGCTACTTCAGCCCGCAACAGTTCGGTAAGCTTTGCCGGGCACTTCGAACGGTTTATCAGGTTATCGGCAAAGGGATAAATCGCCACATCTGCTACCGCGAGGTACTCTGGAATGGATCCCGGCTCTACCCAGCCTGCCATGATCAGGGCCGGGGCAAACTCATGGTGAGCGGCAGCATTCAATAGCTGTTCCTCTTCATTATTACGCCCCTTGCCAACAACAAGAAAGCGTACTTGCGGCACCAGCCGATATATTTCGGCAAACAGAAAATGCAGCTTTTCCTGACTGAATTCGAAAAAGCGGGTGTACAGTAGAAGTACCGGCGCATCTGCTGCAATCCCCAACCGCGCACGCAATCCTGCTCCAGACAGAAGCGGCAGTGCCGTCACTCCGTTCGGCAGATAAAGCACCCGCTGCGGTGCTATCCCCATCCCCCAGGCCTTGGTCTGCAAAGTCCGGCTTGCAACAGTGACACCATCGGCACTCGGGGTGAGCCAATCCTCCTGTAATTGAAACAGCTGTTTTTCCATCGGCCGATAGGGGTGGAGATCGTTCATCCCCCCCCGCCCCTCCCAATCGTCACAATCGACGAAAAGTGGCGGCTGACGAATGCCTAAGCGGCGCAGGAGTATTAATAGTAACGCAGCCAGGCCACCATAACCCTTCGGTTTGAAAAGATGTACCAGGTCGGGGCGTTCTCCCTGCAGCGCCCGGAACATCCGCCAGGCCAGGACAGGCGCCGCAACAGGTGCTGCTGCATTGATCAGGTCAATATTGGAAACTTTGACCCCACCGACATCCTCGACCCTTCCTGAATCTTCCGGGTTGGTGTATGGTGGAGCAATTATCACAACTTCATGCCCCAGTAGCTGTAGCTCTTGCGCCAAGGGGAGCATACGGGCAATCAGGGTCCCTTTCGGACGGATGCCAAACGGAGCGAGAAAGACTATCTTCATTTTTTGCCCCTCAGAAATCGACCTGCCAGCTGCGGTATTCTGAGCCTTTTCAGAAGTCGGTAGAAACCTGAACTACGTATCCGGTAGTAAAGTTCCAGTAGCGATTGCGATTGCTCGACAAAAAAACCTGGGTGATTGCGCATCAACTGCAGATGCATCGCCACCTGTTTCTGCCGGTCCATGGAACGCTCCCTTGAACCGGCAACAATCCGGTAGGAAAAGAGTACCTCCGGAATGCGGTATACCTCTCTCCCCAGCTCAAGTAGTGAAATCCAGAAGTCCCAATCCTCCCAGCCGGATATCATATTCGGGTTGTATCCACCCACCCGTTCCCAGTCTTGCCGACGGAACAATGCCGAGCAGAAAATGAGATTGGTCAGCAGCATCCCTTTGCGGGAAAAATCCGGAACCGGCCAGAAACCCTTTCTAGAGCCAAAGCAATCGGCATGACTATAGACAATCCCTGTCTGGGCAGATCGGTCAAGGACCGCAACAGTTTTTTCCAGGTAAGTCGGAGCGATCAGATCATCTGCATCAAGCGGGAGAATATACTCGCCTTGCGCCTCGCGAATCCCATTATTACGGGCCATGGCAACACCCTGATTGGCCGTGTGAATGACGCGGGTCTGCGGCCATCTGGATGCTGCAAGCAGGCGCAAGGTCGCATCATCTGTAGAACCGTCGTTGACCACGATGATCTCGAAGTCACGGAATGACTGCGCCAGCACCGACGCCACTGTCTCGTCCAGATAGCCGCCATGGTTAAAGCATGGGATTATGACACTCACCCTAGGCATGATTTATTGTGAACTCCCCGCGTCTGGACATGATAAAAAAGCTCATGACAAACCCCCAACCCAACCCTGTCTTTCTGAACAGTCGTGGTTGCAATGACTGCCCCTTCGGCATAACCCGCTCTGCTAACATCTTCTTAAGCAGCGTCACCAGCCGCTCAGTCAAAATTACCGAAAAATATGGCTCCGGGTAGACCCTGGCACCATCATTCGCCTCCTTGAGACGGCAAAGCCATTGGTCAGCCCTGGCAAACAACTCCCGGTCCCCAAGAATCTGGTAGGTACTGATTCGTTGATGGGTTTCGAACTCCTCCGTGCCAGGAGAAATCCCCAGTTCAGCCAGCAATAGATGACGCACACGACCGGCGCTTTCTATCTGCTGCAGATTATGTGCGGCAGAAACCTGGGCAGGATGCATCCGGTAATCGAGAAGAACTTCCTGCAGATTGCCTAGCTTCATGCAATGAGACGACCTTACCCAGAGGTCATAATCCTCTGCATGCTTAAAACCAAGGTCATAGGAGAGTCTCTGGTCAATAAACAATTTTCGGCGCAGCATTACTGCCGGATGTGCCAGAACCGAATCGAACAACAAGCCAGCGCGCAACAACTCCGGATCACCATGATAGTGACATACCTTCCTCTTGCCACTACCGAATTTACTTATCCATGCCCCGCAGACCCCGATATCAGGATGGGATTCCAGGAAAGCGACCTGTTTTTCAAGGCGGCGAGGGCGGCTGATGTCATCGCAATCCATACGGGCGATGTAATCACCTCTGGCCATCTCTACCCCCCTATTAAGGGTATTGATCAAACCGAGGTTCTCAACGTTGTCGAGCAACACTATCCGGCTGTCACCAAGTTTACATATAATATCCCGACTCCGGTCTGATGAACCGTCATTTATTATCAACAGTTCAAAATCTGTCCAGGTCTGGGCAAGTATACTGGCAACAGCCGCAGCAATATGTTGCTCACCGTTATAAACCGGCATCAGTACTGTCACTTTAGGTGCCGTCAAGAAGGGACCTCTCACAATCTAAGCCAGCCGGCTGGCAGCAGGTCTTTTTCATCCATTTTTTGATTATTGAACCATCTGCTAGGGGCAATAACTGTTTTGTCCGGATTCCGGTTCAACCATGCCCCCCACCAACTGAAAGAACTGTTGGCGATTATATTGTGCCGGCACAAACTCATCAGGCGCAGGTCCTCATACCCCTTGTCCGTCCCATTGCAGTCCACAACTGTAGTCGGATAGCCAATCTGCAGATTCTTCCTCACCCAGTCATGGTCATCCGAAAAGAGAAAAAAATGGGGTGAGCCACTCCTGCCCATCATGGCAACTGCATCCCGGTAATATTCCAAGCTACAGCTGCCGTGAGTCTGCTGAATCTTCCGGTCTGTAACGTAGTCGCCCCGCCTGATATGTATCGAAACAGACTCTGTGGCTGCTATATCAGCAGCTATTCCCTGATTTCTTCCCGCCAGGGGGTAGCGAATGGTAAACTCTGCTGCCATCCTGGCTGCGACCGCAGAAAAATATCGTTCAGAATGCCAGTACCCCTTCAGATAAGTATTATCCGGGAGAGATGTAAAAGCTTCATCGTAATGATAGTGGGGTTCACGATAAAGATGTGAAAGTTCCCACCGCATCCCAAGCCGCCGGCGGACAGCTGCCCTTAATCTGTTTGCAAAGGTATGCTCTCCCAGCAGCATAGCTATCTCCTGAGCAGATGCAGCTTCAGCAGAGATATTGAAACAGTGCAGCTCGTACGGACGGGGAGTATTCCCTTTATGTTCCGCTTCAAGAAATGAACGATCCAGGCGCAAATCGGTACCAAGCCGCCAGGCAAGGCTTCTCCCGGCCGCATACTGAAACATCTGATTACCGAGTCCCCCCATAAGCTTAACTATGATCACTATCAATCACCTGGAGCCCCAATATGGGCAAGAGCTTAACTACAGCTGTTTGCGATACCAAAAACAGCCACATCCGTATTCCTGTGCATCTGCCAATTGCGGAGCAGCATTTCGTATCAGTCCTCCACAGGCAGGGTCGTCAGGGACCAGCGAGAACTCTGCAAGCGTCAGTCCGGCGAAGTAACCGGCTATCTGTGCATATGAATAGATCCTGTGGGCATTGAACATTACCCTGGGTTTGCCGATTGGCACTACGAATAGCAGCGAACCACCTGGGGCCAGCACCCTTTTCAGCTCATCAATCGCTTTGAGGTCACCATCCGGGTCGAGCGGGTCACCATATCTACCCAAGCCAACATGCTCAACTACATGCATGCAGGAAAGAGACTGCACCGTCCCGTCATCAAACGGCAAAGCAAGTAGATCGGCGGCTAAGGAGTCAAATCCGCTCAGTGACAACTCAGCAGGCCGATAGTCATAAAATTTAACCGGGATGAAGGCCGAAATCAGTGTACTGAACTGGAGCGAGGAAGAGATATCCAGATGTTCAGCAGGTCTTTGCTCGGCCAGGATTCTTGCCGCCCATGCCGGGTGGTAGATATAATGTGAGTCGAACCTGGTCTTGTCAGTCTTGTCCAGCAGACAGGGGTAGCGCTCATCCCAGCTAAGGGGGAAACGTTTGCTGGAGTTCCTGGACAGAGCTCTGAACTTGATGAAATCTCCGACAAATGAAATATATCCTGTTATTTGTCGCAAAAATCTATAGAGGAAAACAACTGAGCTTATCTTTTTCAGTCTCTCTCTCATCAGCCACCACTTACGTCTGATCGCGACAAACAGCGGAATAATTTTCTCGTTGCAATAACCTGCTCTACTAAAGCTGGTACAGGGGATGTAATACCTGCAGCGTAAATCTCATCCAGCGAGTTCACATTGAACCTTCCCATCAACTTCCAGAACAATCTAAACAGTTTCATATTAAAGCTTTTGCGAGGGAAAATCTTATTATAAAGGTGAATATATTCGAACAACTGCAAATTCTTGTTGCCAATACACTCTTCAGTTACCTGATGAGGAGCTTCATCTGTCGTGCAGATCAAAGGTTTCTGACAATAGACATGGCAGCTGTTTTGTGACAACAAGCTGATGTAAAAATCTATATCAACCAGCCACTGCAACTTCACATCATATTCCAACGCCGGATTGCGCCTGTATATTGTTGCACTCGGCGCCCCTACGATATTACCAAAATACAAGTACCTGGGATCATCCTGCAACTTTTTCAGTTTAGCATCCGACGTAGTATTTACTCTTGTCCTTTCTGTTTTAGTCGAAGAGACGATTGTCGCACTGAACGCGAAATCCGCCTGAGGATTTTCATCAAGCATCAGTACAAATCTTCCCAAACTATCGCTGCCAGCGAACCAATCATCATGATGCAAGATTTTTATATACTCACCTGATGCATGGCGAACTGCCTCATTCCAGTTCTCCGGAGACCCTTTTTTTTCTATATTGCGGAAGTAGCGTATTTTGGCTAATTGCGCAAAGTCGCTGACGAGTTCAGCAACTGAATCATCAGGCGAATCATCAGTGACTATCGTTTCATAATCTCGATAATCCTGCGCTACAACCGATTCAAGCGTCTTTCGCAAGAATTCCGGTTGTTTGTATGCGGGGATGCAGATGGATACTTTTGCCATTCTTGACTATTCTTTAACCGCAACACAGATAATAAAATCCTTATCGGCCAACTCTTCTTCAATAACATGTGTTACATAATTCTGGTATCTGACATACTTTAACTGCAACCCATTCACCCCCAACCAGTTTCTGATCTTTTCCTCATCTATGTCAAATGTCAGATGAAACCCCATCGTAACAGCCTCAGGAGATCTCTCTTGCAGATAAGGAGTTGAGAATATCAGCGTCCCACCCGGTTTAAGCGCGCAACTGAATCTATTAAAGAGCTCCGGTATCTCTTCTTCCTTGAAATGTTCGACCGTTTCAAAAGAGACGATAGAGTCAAAAAGAGCTTCGTATGTCAGATTCAGCAAATTACCATGCACAAATTCCAGGTTGCTGATTGAATCATAGCGCCTGGAGATCTGTTCGACTACATAAGCATTGATATCCATGCCGATCACTCTTTCTGACTTTCCTGCCAGCAAGACAGAGCCATACCCGGAACCACAGGCAAAATCCCCAGTCACACCGGCTGGACATAGAACATTCAATGCAAACAGATATCTCTGATAGTGGGATTTTTGATACATATCCAGTTTCAGGGAATCAATATCCTTCTTCGAAATATCTATATCTATACGTTCACCATCGCTTTCCAGCGGGCTCTTCCTTACAAACAGGTACTGGTAGATTTTTGATTTCAATTTTCTTATGTTGAGCATGACATCATCCTTATCAATACCTTCATTTTCAAACCCTACTCTGCGGAATAAAGAGTGCCAGCAGATTATCCCGCCCCCGCTAAGGCTTTATTATTAAACCTTGGCAGGTCGGCAGAGAGAGTATCTGCACCCCTTTGGCCTGAGCAAACTTGTCATGGGCAGCCTTCTGGTCCTCAGCGCCAGGATATCCGTAATCATCGAGGATTATGACTCCGCCATGGACCATCCTGTCCCAGAAAAACTCCAGCGCAGCGACTTCAGGGAGGACACAGTTCATATCAACGGAGAGATAGGCTATCTGCCGAGTATCCACCTGATCCAACGTATCCGGGATTGCTCCTTTGATGATCTTCACCGGAAGCCCGTGAAATGTCTCCTTGACCTTTTCATAAAGGTCAAGATTCTTATCATACCCGATAGTATGGTGCCGTGCCATTTCATATGATGAGCTGTAGCGCGGGTCCATACCGGAGAAGGTATCTAGCAGATAGTAGGTCTTCCCCAGGTTCATGAAGTCGACATAATCGATTACAGCCCGTGAGAACAACCCCGTATTTACCCCGCAATCGACAAAATCACCTTCCAGTTTGCTGGCATGCTCTGCTGCCCAGCAGAGGACATGGATCCTCCATTCTATACCGTCCCCGGTAATCCCTGTTTCATCTAGACATTTGACATGTCCATAGGCTTTCAGGAATCTCGGCTCGTGAAGAAAATCGGCATTATTATATGTATAGAGAAGATCTTTAGCATAGGTAATCCCAGACCTGGAGAGGATTATATAACTCTTCTCAACAAATGACCTGATAAGTTTTTTTATAAATCCTGTCATAGAGCCTCAATATGTACGAACAAATTCAACAGCCTTACTATCTTCTCACGATGAGCCGGTCTGACCAACCCCTTGCTCTGCACCCTGGAAAAATCTGTACTGGGTGAGAAGAAAGTATCCTCCTCCCAGCAATGCCACAACCAATGATGTGAAAAGTTGTTGCGACTGGCCATAAAATGGTATTGCCAGTAAGAACGGAACAGATAAAAGAGCAGCTTTCCAGACACGTCGAATCCCTATTTTAAAGCGCATCAGCTTTTTCATATCAAGGTACATCACCCCCATGGTCACAAAACCGCTAACTGCCAATACCGCTGGTATCAGGGTCTGCCCATGGACTCCCCAGGTGGCCAGATAAGTTCCGACGAGCGCAAAAACCCCACCGATGAAATAAGCCTTGAGCAGATATTTTGTCTGCATCTCTACATGTGCTATGGAGGCAAGCAGATTGGTCACCATTCTGAACAGCTCGATCCATGCTCCATAGGCAACCAGCAGAAATGCCTGGCCAAATTTATCACTGGCCAGGATGTTTACCAGGAAAGGTGCAAGGCAAGAGACCATTATTGTAAGTGTCATATAGACCGGCAATACCGTCTGCGCCAACCTGTTCCACGACTCGGTCCTGACAGCCGGATCTTCTGTATTTATCTCCTGATACAGCCCTGGATAATAAAGCTGCTGCACGATAGATTCCACTACCGATGCTATGGTAGATGATATTGCGAAGCCAAGTCCTATCATGCCGAGAAATTCAAGCCCCAGCGTTTTGTCGATGACCATCCGGTATGATTGGTACTGTACCCACATGAAAAAGGTAGTAAGACTCAACGGGAATGCAAACCTGACAATCATTGCCAGGCTGTTGCTGTTGATCATTTCCCGGGCACGTTTGATATCAAGAGTGGCATTAAAAGTCTTCTTGAAATATATAAACGCAATTATCGCAATAAGCCCCTGCGCGACCAGTTGACCAGTCAACCAGACAATTGCCGATGCTGCAAGATAGCGTACCAGCAGGATTGAAATCGTTACTCCACAAAAGAGAGTCAGTACAGTGAAAAGTACAAAACCTGCTCTCTTGTGCAGCAGGTTTAACGATGGATTTATTGTCTGGTTCCACGTGAGAAAATATATATAACAGAAGATAAAAACCATTAACTCATATATGTCGATGGTAACTGCCAGCCCCAGTACTTTGTTGAGAAAATAAATAATCGGCAGAGAGAGAAATGCCAGGGACAAGATATACCAGTTGAAGACAAAGAAGCAGTTCAGGAGACTCTTTTCTTCCTGCCATCTGTTAAGCCTACGGTACATATACATGACAACCGGATTGATCAGCGCCAAGCCGAAAAAACTGACTATCGCATTGACCAGATAAAGATTTCCTACTTCCGCTGTCGTGAGAAACGAGGTAAATGCACGTACTGAGATCAGGCTGATCACAACCTGAAATACTCTCCCCAAAGTTATGAGAATGAAATCTCTATTCATATGAATAATCTGATTTGTATGCCATATCCACCGACTCTGTCAGCTTGCAGCTAGATGTTAATTTAACGGTCCGCCCCGGTGTTATTCGCCAAATACCACTGATATGTCCTGGCGACCCCTTCTGCCAGCCCCATTTTATGCCGCCAGCCGAGGCCATTGATTTTCGACACATCAGAGAGTTTGCGCGGAGTACCGTCCGGCTTGCCGGTATCGAAAACGATCTCGCCAGAGTAGCCGACCGTCTCCTTTATCAGCAGGGCCAATTCCTTGATGGTCAGCTCCTCGCCGGTACCGATGTTTATCAAGCCCGGTGAGGAGCGAAGGGTGAGAAGTGCTGAGAAGTCATCTTCAGGCAACTCCATGAGGAAAAGGCAGGCGTCGGCCACGTCGTCGACATGAATGAACTCCCGGTAAGGTGCGCCACTGCCCCAGATAGTCACCTGCGGTGCATTAGCCAGCTTGGCTTCATGGAACCGGCGCAGCAGCGCCGGTAAAACATGGGATGTCTCCAGGTTGAAATTGTCGTTCGGCCCATACAGGTTGGTCGGCATGGCCGAGATGAACTGGGTGCCATACTGGCGGTTGTAAGACTGGCAGAGCTTGATGCCGGCAATCTTGGCTATGGCATACGGCTCATTGGTAGGTTCGAGCAGGCCGGTCAGGAGATACTCCTCCTTGATAGGCTGCGCTGCCAGCTTGGGATAGATACAGGTACTGCCCAGGAAGAGGAGTTTCTTCACGCCGGTCAGGTATGCGTTGTGAATGATATTCGCCTCGATCATCAGGTTGTCGTAGATGAATTCGGCTGGATAGCTGTTGTTCGCGATTATTCCACCGACCTTGGCAGCAGCCAGGAATATATAGTCGATTCTCTCTTCCCGGAAAAACTCGGTAACTGCCGACTGGTTCCGCAGGTCGAGTTCATTCAGATCCCTGACCAGCAGATTCGTATATCCTGCCGCTCTCAATTTACGGCAGATTGCCGAGCCTACCAGGCCGGTATGCCCGGCTATGTATATTTTTGCGTGAGGAGTTAGGTGTGAGGTGTGAGGAGTCATTTGTTGATTCTCCTGTTCTGAACAGCCTTCATCAATCCTCCCAAAAGTCCAAAGAGTTCGTCTATTTTATTGATCACTTGTTGCTCGTTCGTCACATACTGCCGTAACTCGATAAATATCTTTCACAAGGCTCATAGCTTCTTGCCAGACACGCAAATTGTGGTGTTTTCGCCCCACCATCTCCTCACTCCTCACTCCTCACTCTTCACACTCCTGCAGCACGCTTCTCCCGTTCCGCAAGGATGACATCTTCATCCACCATCATCCTTACCAGCGTTTCGAAGTCGGTACGCGGCTGCCAGCCAAGAGCCGCCCTCGCCTTGGCCGGATCCCCCAGCAGCAGGTCGACTTCAGCCGGGCGGAAATACTTCTGGTCGATCTCGATCAGAATCCGCCCGGTGCGGGAATCGATCCCCTTTTCCGCAACCCCCTCCCCCTGCCATTCCAGCTGCATATCGAGGCGGGCAAAAACCTTTTCGGCAAATTCCCTGACGCTATGGGTCTCGCCGGTGGCAATCACATAGTCATCCGGTTCCTGCTGCTGCAGCATCAGCCACATCGCTTCCACATAGTCACCGGCAAACCCCCAGTCCCGTTTTGCATCGAGGTTCCCCAGGTAGAGACGTTCCTGCATCCCCAGTTTGATCCTGGCAGCAGCCCTGGTGATCTTGCGGGTCACAAAGGTCTCTCCGCGCCGTGGCGATTCATGGTTGAATAGGATACCGTTGCAGGCAAAGAGATCGTAACTCTCCCGGTAATTGACGGTGATATAGTAGGCATAAGCCTTGGCACAGGCATAGGGGGACCTGGGGTAGAAGGGCGTGGTCTCCCGTTGCGGGGTCTCTACTACCTTGCCGTACAGCTCCGATGAAGATGCCTGATAAAAGCGGGTTTTCAGCTCGACTTCGCGAATCCCCTCGAGTATTCTGACTGTCCCCAGAGCATCAACTTCGCCGGTATATTCCGGGATATCGAAAGAGACCCGGACATGACTCTGTGCCCCTAGGTTGTAGATCTCCTCCGGCTGGATCTCCCGCAACAGTTTATTGATGGAACTGGCATCGTTAAGGTCGCCATAATGGAGAAACATCCTTACCCCCTTTTCATGGGGGTCATGGTAGATATGGTCGATCCTGCTGGTATTGAAGGAAGAGGAGCGCCGGATAATGCCATGGACTTCATATCCTTTAGCTAATAACAGTTCTGCCAGATAGGAGCCATCCTGGCCGGTGATCCCGGTAATCAGAGCTTTTTTCATGCAACCCTCTCCATAATAATGATTTTTCCCAGAAGACTTAGCCGCCTGCAATGGACGAGATATTCTCTTCCGCCACACCGAGTTCGAGCAGCTTTCCCCGCAGGAGAGCGCTCTTCTTCAGCGAAGTCAGAACTATCCGGTGATTACCCCCCAAAAGCCCCTTTGCCAGCGACACCACCGGTCTACCGAAAAAATCCTGTCCGGCTGCGTCATCGTCCATAATTGTCGCCAGGGTCAATCCGGATCCGGTCAGAGAGAGATAGGCGATCTCGGCGACCTCATCCAGACCGCAAAACGCGACACTTGTGAGACCACTGGCATGCAATTCCTGGAAGAGTTGCTGATAATCCTGGCGCGCAACGGTATAGAGGCTGGAAAAATAACTGAGATGCTGATAGGCAAGCCGGCTCTTCTCTGCCAGACCTCGGGGGGTGAGGAGATACGCATAGCGGTTGCGGGGGAAATCCCGGACCCGGACAAACCCCTTGGCAACCAGATGTTTCAGATAAGAATTGACCAGTCCGAGGGCAATCCCAAGGCGCCGTGCCAGGTCGCGCTGGGAGAGCGGTTCTCCTTTGCCAAGTTCAGCCATAAGCATAAAGGAGCGGTAGGTCTCCAAAACTTTCGGATCGTTATCGTTCATATACTGAACAATATATTACCTGGCGACAATTGGCAAGGCAAAAAACATTTTCTGAACATCAAAATGCACTGCAGCATTATAGAATGTCGCCAGCATCTGACTATGGGGAGTTCACCGATGGGGAGAGGTGGTGGTTGCCAGAGACTTGGCAAGACTGTCGGCCAGTCCGGCATTGAGCATGCGCAGGCGGGGGAGTATCTCTTCGGCAGCAGCGTTGTCCCCCAGTTCCTGGGATACCACCGCCAGATTGTACCATGCATCAGGGTCATCCGGTTTCAGGCGCGTAGCGGCAAGAAATTGCGGCAGGGCATCTTTCTTCTGATTCAGATTGTAATGAGCGACCCCAAGATTGAAGTGCGCAAGATAATTCCCCGAGCGGATGGCAATAGACTTTTCGAGACACCTTCTCGCCTCTTCCCATTCCCCTTTTTTTGAATAGGAGATCCCCAGGTTGGTGTAGGCATCTTCGAATCCAGGATCCAGGCCTATCGCTTTTTTATAGATCGTTATTGATTCATCAATATCACCCTGGAGAAAATAGAGCAGCCCAAGATTATTGTAGGTCCTCTTATCATACGGATCATACTCCAGAGCCTTCACCAACAACTTCCTGGCATCTTCATAACGGCGCTGCTCAATATATTTCTGCGATAACGATATATGGACTCTGGTGTTATGTGGTGCCTTGCGCAGATTGTCCTCAAAAAACGCCACCGGATCAGCCCAGAGAGCATTGCGCTGCCAAGCGAGAAAAGCACAGATCGCCGAGAAACTGACCAGCACTGTCACCGCAAGCCCCCTCTTCTGCACCCTGGCAGCTACATCGAGCAGTATCAGCACAAAACCGAATAGCGGTATATAGAGGCGATGCTCATACATAGCATCAAGAGGAATAAAGGAAGATTCCACTGCCAGGGAGAGAAAAAACCAGAATATGCCGAAAGAGAGGAGTCGATGACTTCGGCGCAGTAATAGACCAGCTAACGCCAGCAACAGTAAGCCGCCACCGGCAAGCAGATTGGTCGGCGTGAGCAGTGTACTGACCAGAGGCATATCGTAATCAAGGGTCTGCCCGTAAGGAAGGATCAGTAGGCGGATATATTTCCAGAGCACGGTGAACTCGGTCACAAAATAGACGAGAGGTGATGTGTCGGCAGTTTTGAACACCCCTTCCGTAGCTGTCAGCGCTTTCATGCTCTGGCCTGAACTCAGAGGGAGCAGTACATACTTTATCAGCACTAGTGATGCCCCCAAGAGAAAGGGACTGATATATGGGACTACTTTTTTCCAGGAACCTTTCTGCCCGGCCAGGAAATAGCGGTCATAGAGGAGTATGAGGAGCGGCAACACTACCGTGTTCTGTTTGGTCAGGACAGCGGCAGCACCGCAACAGACCATCAACAGATAAAAGGTGATATGCCGTGGGGCAAAAAAACTACTGCCGGAAGAGATACTTTCTCTGGCCCTGATAAAAGAGTACAACGACAGGAAAAGGAACAGTCCGGCCAGACTCGCATAACGCTGCACAATATAGGTGACAGCCTGGGTCTGCAACGGGTGAAGGAGAAATATCAGACTCCCCAGAAGAGGGAATAGCCTGGATATCGGGGACAACCGTTTGAGAATCAGATAGACGGTCACTACTGTTGCCAGGTGGATGGCAATATTGACCAGGTGATATCCTGGCAAGGAGAAGCCGTGCAGAGAATAGTTGAGGGCAAAGGTAACCGTGCCGATACCGCGCGGAGAAAAAATTCCCTTTAGTGAGGCGGCAAGATCGGTAATCTGCGGATTCTTGACGATATTGATATAATCATCAAAATACCAAGGCACATGCAGGGTATTCGCATAAACCGCTGTACCTGCCAGAATAAGCAGAATTGTGGCAAAAAAATCCTGCTTGATATCCTTCCGTGGAAGAGAGGTCATCCTGTCTTGGTCCTGTCACGGCGGAATTGATCCAACTCCTGATGCAGCAGGGCATTGTCCTGGGCCAGGTTCTTCACCTGTTCTGAGAGTCTGGAAATCTTGAAAGAGAACTGTACTGCCAGCATGATGAGGAAAATGGTGGAGCCGATGAAGAGTGTCGTAGTCGGCAGCCCTGCGCCGATAATGTTGGTGATAGCCACCAGCCAGTCATATTTGAGGACCAACACGAACATGATCACACTTGTCCCGAGCCAGAGCGCTGAATACTCCTCCTTGAGGCGGCGTTTCCTGACCATGTCGATGGTGAAGATGAATACCAGTGCACAAACCACCAGGGCGAAAATCTGTTGTCTTATCGGCATAAAAACCTCCGGGAACGGGACCGGGAAACAGGGAACTGGGAACAGTTAAAATTCATGATTCTGCTTTTGCTTTATAATGTTTGATAAGTCCGTATATTAGCTTTTTCACAGTTATTACCCTATCTAGAGCCAGACCAATATTTTCAGCGAATTTAAGTCTCTGTGCTATAAGAAGTTGCGTCTCCGCCTCCGAGGCAGAACCCAATGCCACATAAAGGTAATGTACGACTTCCTTTTCTGAATGCCTTGCAACGCCCTCGGAGATGTTAGATGGAACCGAGACTGAAGCTCTGCGTAATTGGTTAGTCAGACCATACAACTCATCTTTTGGAAAACTACGCGAGACCGTATAAACCTCTTCAACAAAATCCATGCTTTTCTTCCATACCTCAAGCTCTTTATGATCTTTCATACCCCTCCCTGGCATTGATCGGGGAACAGTTAACCGTTCCCTATTCCCTATTCCCTATTCCCTATTCCCCATTCCCTGTTCCCTGTTCCCCGTTCCCCGTTCCCTATTCCCTGCTCCTCAACAATGTGACCAGAATTGAAAGACACATCTTGAACATGTAATAGACCGGTTTAAAACCACTATGCATGCTCTTCCCCTCTGCATTGGCAAACATCCGCACCGGCAGTTCCCTGATGCGGAAGCCTGCCATGTTGAGGGTTATCAGCATGTCTGCATCAGGATAGTCGTAAGGGAAGATATCGGTCGTGAAAAATTGCGCTACCTTTCGATTGAATACCTGATAACCTGAAGTCGGGTCGGTTATCGGCCGGCCGATCAGGGTAGAGACCAGCCAGCGGAAAAAGGCGATCCCCAGCCGGCGGGTAAATGGCGGCCGATAGCTTTCTACTGCCAGAAAACGGGAACCGATCACAAAATCTGTCTCTCCGGCCATCACCGGTGCCAGCATGACAGAGATAAAAGCGGGGTCGTGCTGGCCGTCTCCATCTAACTGGGCAACGTAATCGTAGCCGCTGGCAAGCGCGTATTTGTAACCGGTCTGGATGGTCACCCCGTACCCCATGTTGAACGGGTGGGATATAACCTCAGCTCCTGCCGCAGCGGCAACCGCCGGGGTAGCATCCCTGGAGCCGTCATTTATGACGAGGATATCGGCAGCGTCGACAGCCGACCTGACCCGCGCTATCACGTCGGCGATCCTCTTCTCTTCGTTAAATGCAGGTATGATGACGAGTAGTCTGTTCATCAGGAGATATACCCATTCTCTTTATAAAGCTGTTGATATAATCCCGCATACTGTGCGACGACACTATCCAGTGAATAACTGCCGCGTATGGTTGCATAGGCGTTACGCCCGATATTAGAGCACAATTTCTCATCATTTAACAGGGTGCTGATCCCGGCCGCCATCTCCCTGGCATTTCCTGGAGGGACAATTATACCGTTCACACTATTCTGGATGATATCCGCAACGCCACCGATGGCAGTAGCTACAGGCGCAAGTCCGCACGCCATCGCCTCCAGCAGCGAATTGGGCATCCCCTCATGCAGGGAGGAGAGGACGAAAATATCACCGGCATGGAGATAATCATCGATATTATCTACATGACCTCTGAACTCTGTATGCCGCTCTATCCCGAGATCTTTCGCCTTCTGCTGCATTTTTTCGAAGAGCAGCCCCTCACCCAGCAGCAACAATCTTGCCTCTGGAAACTGCTTCGAGACTTCCTGCCAGGCATCAAGGAGGCTATCTATCCCCTTGCAGGAGATGAACCGTCCGGCATAGATCACTATCGGCCCGTCAGTCAGCCCCAGGCTGCTGCGCAATCTCCCCTTGTCGAAGACAGTTGGCGATTCATAGCGGTTCATGTCGATAAAGTTAGGGATCCTGCGAATATGCTTCTCATCGAACCCATCGTCTTTCAAGCCTTCTACAATTGCCGATGTAGTCGCAACAAACATATCCATTCCCTGCAGCAACCTGATAAAAATATTCCCCAGGCCATGGTGCCTGCCTCGCAGAGTCCCAGGCTCTGTACCCATCATCCCGGCCACTTTGGCAATCACCTTCTTACCCAACAACTTTGCCACTGGAAAATTGAAAAAGAGCGGGAGACTGGCGCCATGAAAATGAACTATATCATACTCCTTTCGTTTGCGGAGCAGCAAAATGGCGCAACCAAGGCAGAAAGAGAGTGATACCAGGATGTTTATGACAGAAATATCCTCAAAAGTATGAAGATAAGGGCGCAAAGTCCAGGCCCGGTAGACCGGCACCCTGGCGCTGTACTGGGCCGGCGGCATCCCCTTCATCCGTCTGGCGATAACGACTGTTTTGACCCCCATCTCAGCCAGCCGTTCGGTCAGCAGCATCGCCTGCCTCCCTACCCCGCCAAGGTTAGGGTGATAAAGGGGCGAGACCACGCAGACCCTCAACTGCTCAGGATTCATGCCGCTCCCCCCTGAACCGGTGCTCCGTCTATGAAACGCCTCTGCCAGAGTTCCAGCATCAGCAGGTTATAGATATGGTTCTGCCAGTTCCACCTGCCTGCAGTATGCTCGTCAAGGATCTTCCGCACAAAACTGCTGTTGAAATAGCCCCGTTCAATACTTCGCTTGTCGAGCAGGGTATCATAGGCCAGCTCCTTCAATTCGTGGCGGAACCAGTGGTCGAGCGGCACGGCAAACCCCATCTTTTCCCGGAACAGCACCTCGTCGGGGAGAAGGCCGCGGAGCGCCTCCTTCAGGATATGCTTGGTGCTTCGCCCTTTAAGCTTGTATTCGGCCGGAATGCGGGCGACAAACTCCATGAAGCGGTGATCGAGAAAGGGGGAGCGCGCCTCCAGTGAACTGGCCATGGTGGCGATATCCATCTTGACCAGCAGGTCGTCCGGCAAGTAGTGCATCACATCGGCATACAAGCTCTTGTCGGTGAAGTCGATCGCATCGGTCTCGCTAAAACGTTGCAATAGCAGCGCGTAAGGGTCACTACCATGCATCCGGGCAGCAAAATCAGCAGTATAGAGCCCCTCTTTCATCTCCGGGGTGAAATGGCTCATCCAGTATGCATTGCGCAGTTCCGGACTTTTGACATATTCCTGCAGAAAGCGTTTCAACCGCCAGCAGAAACTGGTCGGATCGCTACCGTGAGGGAGCGCCATTACCATCGGCAGGAGCAGCCTGACCAGTTGCGGCGGGAAAAAGCGGCGCAGACTGTCGGCAAAGAGATTTGCCGCATACCTGCCATAACCGGCAAAATTCTCGTCACCGCCATCACCGTTCAGGACCACCGTGACATGCTCCCTGGCCAGTTTTGCCACATAATAGGAGGGGATGGCCGAAGAATCGGCAAACGGCTCATTGTAGTGCCAGACCAGCTTCGGCAGTATCTCCACGGCGTCCGGCTCGACGATGAATTCGGTATGGTCGGTTGCAAACCTCTTTGCCACCATCCGGGCAAAGGGGAGTTCATTGTAGGCAGCCTCCTTGAAACCGATGGCAAAGGTCTTGACCGGCATGCTGCTCTGCTCGGCCATCAGCGCCACTATCGCGCTCGAATCGACCCCGCCGGAAAGAAATGCGCCAAGCGGCACATCGCTGATCATCCTTAACCTGGTCGCCTCCCGCAGCCGTTCGACAATCTCCTCTTGCAGCTCGGCAAAGGGGGCCGTATGTTTGGGCAGATAGGAGAGGCTCCAGTATCTGCGGATGTCAGCCTTGCCATCTTTCAGCAACAGATAGTGTGCCGGCGGCAGCTTGTGAATACCGGCAAAGGCGGAAAACGGGGCGGGTACGCACTGCCAGGTGAGATAGTGATGGATCGCCTTGACATCCGGCTCTACCTTGACTTGCGGATCCTGGAGAAGCGCCTTGATCTCCGAGGCAAAGAGGAAGGTCTCCTGGTCATGATAGTATATTAGCGGCTTCTTGCCGACCCGGTCACGGGCCAGAAACAGGGATCGATCCCGTTCATCCCAGATGGCAAAGGCGAACATCCCCCGCAACCTGTTAACAGAATCAACCCCTTCCTCCTCGAAGAGATGCAGAATGACTTCGGTATCTGAATTGGAGCTGAAGCGGTGCCCCTTGGCGAGCAGCTCCTGTTTCAGTTCGAGAAAGTTGTATATCTCCCCGTTGAAGACGATCCAGAGCGTGCCATCTTCATTATGCATCGGCTGATGGGCTGCCGGGGAGAGGTCGATGACACTCAGACGCCGGTGCCCTAGCCCTACCCCCCCCTTGACGAAGACACCTTCATCATCAGGGCCGCGGTGGGACAAGACGGCATTCATCCTGCCGATCAGTTCTGCAGCGACAGGTTTACCGTCAAAATTCAGTTTTCCGCTAATTCCGCACATTATTCATCCCACTGGCTACCGGCCCCAGCCCCATTACTTCAAGGTAGCGGGTCGCTATTGTTTCAACCGCTAACAGCTGCACATACGATTTACCTGCTGTTGCAAATTTCATGCGCAGCTCTTTGTCGCAGATCAGTCTGCTCATCCCGTCAGCAAGCCCCTGCATATCATCGACTGCCACCAGCAGCCCGGATTCCCCATCCTGCACAATCTCCTCGATATCAGTGAAACAGCGGGTCGCAACTACTGGCAGACTGCAGGCCATCGCCTCCGCAACCACATTGACAAAACCTTCGTAGCGGGACGAGAGTGCAA
Source organism: uncultured Geobacteraceae bacterium (assembly GCA_964649725.1). Taxonomy (GTDB): domain Bacteria; phylum Desulfobacterota; class Desulfuromonadia; order Geobacterales; family Geobacteraceae; genus CAZYTM01. The sequence continues at coordinate 62,512 of CAZYTM010000003.1, forward strand.
GAATAGTAGCCCGTTGCATATATTTATAGGGGTTCTCCTGATAGCCTAAGAAGTGGACATCCTCCTCAATTCCCAGCTCACTGCATAATCCTTCGAGATTAGACCTCTCCGGACCTTCCCCGATCATCACAAGTTTTGCCGGCATATTTCTGCGCACTAGGGCGAATGCCTGCAGGAGTGAAGCAAACCCCTTTTCCCGGGCAAGTCGTCCTACTGTAAGGATGATCGGCTCATTCATCTGAAATACCGGCTCCGTGACATCTTCCCCGGCCCTTATCCCGACATGATGTAAATCCACCGGATTGTGGATCACCTTGATCATATCATCCCGTATCTTGAAATTCTGTACCAGGTCGTCTGCCGCATCCTTAGTAACAGATATGATCATGTCAGCCCGATTGTATAGGTAGCTGATCAGGTATCCGACCACCTTTTCCCGGTAATCTGCCGCGTATAGCCTGGTCTGTGCGGATGGCCGGGTGCGCACTGATATCGCAATCCTGCAACCGGCACCTGCCAGGAGTTTGGCCAGTAGTGTGACAATATTCGTATAATCGAGGAAACAGAGTATCGTGCAGGGCCTCAGCTCCTGCAGGATGGCAGCAAGTCGTGATAATACCTGAAAAAACCTGCGCACCGCAGCAAAAAGACTTTCACCGGAGTGGAGATCAAGATAACGGACTGTTATTGATGCCGGCAGGGTGACATCGTTCTCCTTGCCAAAAAGTACCAGAATGATCTCCAGGTCTGGAGCCAGGCGTGGAAATACCCGCAGAAGATTTGTCGCCGCTCTTTCGGCCCCCCCGCCGCGCAGGGTCGGGATGACCACCAGCAGCCTGTTTTTTGCTCCACCAGGCATCAGCACTTTCTTCCCTGTAGCCACTCTTCGAGAAAGAGCAGCAGCCAGACAAGCCTTGAATCGTTATTAGCGACCAACTGGCGGATCGTCTTCGGTTCAAAGTATTCACAGATCAGAGAATTCCGTGACAGGAGGCGCTCATGCAGATCGTTGTGGAGACTCCCGGCCGGAGCAAACCATTTCTGGATCGGCACGCCAAAACCCATTTTGCGCCGATGCAGGAATTCAGCTGGATAATAGCGCTCCATCAGACGTTTCAGCAGGAGTTTCCCCTGCCACTTGCCAGCAGCATTCTTGCGGATATTGAACTGCTCCGGGATGGTTGCGGCAAATTCTGCCACCCGTACATCGACAATCGGGGTACGCACCTCCAGGCTGTTCATCATACTCACTACATCTACCTTGGTCAGGATATCGAACGGCAGATAGGTCTTCATATCCAGATATTGCACGGTATGGGCAAGAGAATACCCCTTGGTCATTGCATATGCCTCGGAATAGGCCTCAACATCTGCGGTGACCACCCCCAGGTGCTCCGGCCGCCAGAGAGCCTGCCGCGTCGCTGTAGCCATGTACTGCATGATCCCTAGCCAGTTGTGCAGGCTCGGGCCGGGAGTAGGCTGCCAGCCGTAGCGGTGCGGGAAAAGTTTCCGGGCAATCGGCCAGAGGCAACGTTTCCATAATGGATAACTGTTGCTGGTCCACTCCATCCAGGCAAGATGAGAGTTGTAGCCGGCAAATGTCTCGTCGCCGCCATCACCGGAAAGGACCATCGGCACATGCTGACGCGCCATTTTTGCCACATAGTAACTGGGGATAGCTGAACTGTCACCGAACGGCTCACCGTAGCAGCGGACCAGGTCAGGGAGGATGGCCAGGGCATCGGGCTTCACTATTTCCACGTGGTGCTCTGTACCCCATCTCTTGGCCGCTATCTCGGCAAACTCAAGTTCGTTGTATTCGTCCTCCTCGAAACCGATACTGAAGGTCTTTACCGGCCGGTCCAGGATCTGCGCCATATAGGCGACCACTGCACTGGAATCGACCCCACCGGAAAGAAAGGCGCCGAAGGGTACGTCCGCGACCAGATGGGCCTTCACCGAGTCGCGCAGCACCTGGTCCAACTCCTCCAGCCACTCTGCTTCGCTTTTCGTATTGTCCGGCGTGAATGCGATACTCCAGTATTGCCGGGGCTCCTCAATCTTGCCGGCGAAAGTGACGCTCATCCGGTGCGCCGGGGGGAGTTTCTGCATCTGCTGGAAAACGGTGCGGGGGGCCGGGATGTATTGCAGAAAGAGATAGTGGTCGAGCGACTGCAGGTCGAGGTCGAGCTTTACCCCCCTGATCTGGCGCAGCGCCTGTATCTCCGAGGCAAAGGCGAATATCCCGTCGGCGGCATAATAGACCAGCGGCTTGATGCCTAGCTGGTCACGGGCGATAAAGAGGCGCTGCTGTCGCTTGTCGACGATGGCAAAGGCGAACATGCCGCGGAAGCGGCAGACGCAGTCATCCCCCCACTCTTCGTAGGCATGGATGATCACCTCGGTGTCCGAATGGGTGCGGAAGGTATGGCCGGTGCTAATCAGCTCCTGGCGAAGTTCGAGGAAGTTGTAGAGCTCGCCGTTATAGGTGATCCAGACCGTGCCGTCCTCGTTGCACATAGGCTGCCGACCGGTCTCCAGATCGATGATGGAGAGCCGCCGGTGGCCGATCGCCACCCCACCCTCCAGCCAGGTGCCGGCACCGTCCGGGCCGCGGCGGGAGAGGACCGCGGTCATCCGCTCGATCTCCTCCTGGCCGACCGCTTCCTTAAAGCGGAGAATTCCGGTAATGCCACACATCGCTACCTCACCGCTGCCACTATCAGTTGGACTTGCTGATAACTGAATTATAGAAATCGATCAACTGCCGGACAATCAGCTCCGGTCTCAGTTCGTTTATCCTTGCTGCAGCACGTTCCCCCATCCGGCACCGCTCTTCGTCGGTCAGGGCAAGGGCCTTTTCCACTGCTGCCAGCAGGCTCTCCGGGTCGCCGATGTCACAGAGATAACCGCTCTCCCCATCCACCAGCAGCTGTTCGAAACTGGTTCCATGGGTACCGATCACCACCCGCTTATGGGCCATCGCTTCCAGACAGGTATTCGGGAAGTTGTCGACCCGGGACGGCAGGACGACCGCTTTGGCGTTGGCGATGATCGGGTAGAGCTGCTCATGGCGCAACTGGCCGAGATAGATGACCCGGTCGCGGTCCTCCTTGGCCTGGTGCCAGAGATACTCCATCATCGGCGCCCCCTTATAGTCGGCATTCTGCTTGCCGACAAGGACGAATTTAAGCCGCGGGTGACGCTGCAAAAGGGTATGGAGCATAGCAGCGATGGTCACCAACCCTTTAAGTACTGATAGCGAACCGAAGAAGAGGAGATATTCCGAGCCTGCCAGCCGCTCCTGATATACCGAGGCGTCAAGCTCTGTGGTGTCGAGGATGAACGGAGACTCGATGAGCGTCACCTCGCGGCCGATGACCTGTGCAACGATTCTGTCAATTATTACGCAGGGGCCAAAGACAGCGTCAGCCCTTTTCAGCGCAAGTTTTTCGATAAATTCCTGTTGCATGGTCTGGAGTGGATGGGCAAATTCATAGCCACCCTGTTCGCGACAGAGCGGGGTGTAGCTTGAGAGTCGGACAATTGAGGGGATATTTATCGTTTTGAAAAGAGCTCCCCCCCCCAGGTGGGTGTACTGCAATACATCCAGAGGGTTCTCCCGGTGGATTTCTGCAACTTTCCTGTTGAGCGCACGACCGGTATATATAAGATTGATCGTCATGTTCAGTGCCAGCATGCTCAGGCAGATGAGAGCTTTTATCGCAATAGTCAAAGATATATCGACCCGATATACGGTAATCCCCTTATGGACGAAGCATTCATCCCGGTCAGAAGCAACCACTACGATAGGCTCATGACCGAGCGACTTGAGCGACAGCGCCACCCGATGGACATAGTTCGACAGTCCGCCGTCGAAATTAGACTCGGTTACATATTCACCTGTGACAAATGCAATTCGCATATGACTCACTTCTTCTGGAAAAGGTACTCGATGTTTGCTTCTCCTGTTTGTATTTTCTGCTTCAATAGCCCAAGTTTATTTACGCAGAAATCGGTCACCTCTTCCGGAGTAGATGGCTCGTAAGGCCAGCCACCGAGCCAATCTCTGATATCGGTCATAAAAGACATGCCACGGTTGATCTTATAAGTCCTGATGTAGTCGAGCGATTCCTTCAATTGTGCCGGCCTCCTTCCGGCGATAAAATGCCGGTAGACATGGGCCAACTCCATCATCCGCTTGTTAAGGTCCGAAGCCGCATTGTACTTTTTCTTTATCCCGATCCAGTAGTCGCTCTCTGCTGTCTTTTCATAAAGGGCGATGTAGAAGAGTCCGCTGCTCTTAATCCTGGTCGCCGCATTATTGACCGCATTCCAGAGATCGCCGGTGTGGTGCAGCACACCCCAGGAGTAAACCAGGTCAACAGGTTCGATGCTGGACATGAACTCGGCATCCAATACAGAACCGTGCAGGACCTGCCAGCTTGGCGGATTGCCGGCCATCTCGCGGATCTTCTGGGTGGTCTTGACCGAGTAAGGGTCGACATCGATGCTTGTTATCTTTGCTGCCCCGGCCCGGAATGCCGCATAGGAATGGATACCACTACCGCAGCCGATATCAAGAAATGATACCCCCTGCAAATCCTGCCGTTCCAGAAAACCGAGCAGATGGTTTTGCGCTATCGCCACACGCTCATCACTGTAATTCTTCTGGATAAAGTCTTCCCAGTTCTTGCCGAATGAGAAGGTGACTTCTTCAGTAGCCATTATGCGCAGTCCTCCATTTTTCTACCAACTACATTTGTTTTATTTGCATCGGTGCCGATTAATTTAGTTCATTGCGGTTAGAGCTTGCTGCATTCTTTCCAGACAGATTGTTGCTGCGCTTTCTGCGGAAAAATATTTCTCAACATATACACGTGAGTCGATACCAACTTGTTCCCTTACCTTACGTTCTGGGACAAGATATTCCAGATGGAGACATACTTCTTCCGCTGTAACAGCCTGGCAAAGTGGCGATATAACCCCGGTAAACGGCTCTACAATCTCCGGCCGGCCATTGGCTATTACCGGCCGTCCCATGGCCATTGCATCGAGTGTCCCCATACCGATCATCCCCATACCGAGTTGATCAAAGACGATGTCCGCATTCCGATACTCATTCAGCACCTCGACCTGGCTCATCTCCTCCAGCCAGGTCACCTGACCGGAGAGCCCCTCATCATTGATTAGCTGCATAGTCTCGGCAACATGCGCCCCCTTTTTTACCAACCTGATATCGAGAGAAATTCCGGTTTTACGCCAAAAAAGTCCGATACCACGAATCATCACATCGGTCCCCTTGTAATCCAGTTCAATCACAGGTTCAGGTGGCAGCGGTTTTTTCCAGGTCAGCCGCGACACATTGAATAACCGGGTGATACTGTTCTGCGGCAGCGGTTCCAGCGGGATCTTTTCCAGGTCGGTCATCAGGATAAAGACCCGCTGCGAATCCTGCACGCCGATCTCTTCTAGCAGCGAATCAGCTTCCGGCAGAAGTCCACGGGCAAAATAACTCACTGCCACTGAGTCACGGATACCTTGTCGCTGCAGGTCGATCAACCTCCTGACAAACTTCGTGTATACCAATTTAATAAGCAATGATTTTGGATTCAGAGTCGACCCTATTTTGTCAAGCTCAGAAGAAAACGCTCTGAAATTGGCCAACTGCTGCAAATCAGTGCCTGTCAGCATGGCAAAAGAAGGACGACCGATAAAAGGCGCCAAAGATGGGCCATACTGATTAAGTATGACAAAATCACACCCTTTCAGACGCTTGACGATATCACTGGCTCTGGGAGGACATATTGAGCAAAACCCTATTTTTATAAGCTCGAAAAATGTTTGCGGATCACTCCACCAATCGACCGGGCTGGCGTCATATATCCAGTCCGGATAGGGTGGATTAAACTCATCATAACGGTTTTCTGGCCGGTTCAGCAGTTCGGCTCGGTCGATGACAAACAGCACTTCATGCCCCAGCCGCCGTAGCGCCTTGGCCAGCATGAACGGATAGCTGTTGGCATTGCCTAGAAAACCGATCTTCATCTTACTGCGACCTCGTTCGGGGACAGACTTTTCAAATAGCGCCGCGACTCAGCCCCGCAGTTGGCGATCAGGTCGAGCACTGTCACCGTGCCGACGAACTCACCGAACTGTTGCGGATAGGGGGGATAATCATAGGCCTTGTATTCAAGCGATATTCCGTTGTCGCGAAACAGCTCCAACTGAAGATAATCCTTTGCCACAGGGCCGGATACATAGGTGGTCCCCCCCACCTTCTGTAGGAGGTTGACAAGCCGGGCGGTCTTTTCGCCTGGCACCCCATAATCACGTGATCTGACTATCGGAGTGGTTATCTGCAGATAAACGCAGATGTTGCGGAGCAGCTTTTCGTTGAGTCGGCTGAGATAAACCCCCTGGTCAGAAATCCCCTCTTCCCAAAGAGAAATGGCGTCCGCAAAATACGGGGCTTTACCAAGCGCTTCTGTCAGAAGACGGCGATGTAACTGCTCCCACGGTTTGTCAGTTTTCCCTATTATGACTTGATCAATAGGCATTTCGCTAGCACCAGTTGCGACAGGGACAGTAAGCCATTTTAACCCTGCGGTCATTTTTACCTGGTTTCTGTTTCTCCATGAACCGTGTGAATATTTGATATCATCGTATAAAATAAACAGATCAACATCGTCAATAAAATCGAAAAAACCTCGCCATGGTATATAACAGGATTGAATGATGCCGACGCGCATTGACCTACTTCTTTCTTGCCACAAAGAATTTCCTGGTCATCTGCTGACAGAGTTCATATTTACCACTATTGATAATGCAGTCTGTGATGGCACGATTCACCCCGTCGTAATGGGAAAAGGCGTCATCAAAACAGACCCACCCGCGGGGGACCAGATACTGTTCGATGTTCAGGATATCGGTGCAGACCGCAGCATAGGAGTGGTCGCCGTCGATGAAGGCGACCCGGCACTTGAAATCAGCGCCGATACTGGAGACAAAGGTGGTCGAATCACCACGGCAGGTGGAGACCAGCCCTTCGAGGCCGTTGTTGCGGATGCTCTCGGTAAAGATATCGAATACGCTGGCATATTTTTCATACAGCGGCGCGATATCCTTCAGGTATGGCTCCCGCCAGACCGTCTGTTCCTGATAGCCACCGAACTTCCGTCCGTCAATGGTCACCTCTAAGGAGAAACTCCCATCAGGGTTCTCTTTCCAGTCCTCCTTGGCAGGGAATAGGTCAATGCAATGGACCTTGGCACTCCCTGTCAATTGAGCCGCCATCCCGAGTGCGATTGCTGATCTGCCACACCAGGCCCCTATTTCGAGAATATCCCCTTCGAGCCCGGCAGTCATATAGACCAGATTGAAGAGGGAATACAACTGGTCAAGAGGCGACCAGCCTGGGACAGGTTGTACTGCTTCCTCCAGCTGTTTGATAAGTGGTGCTGTTTTATCAATATTCATATCAGGTATATCACTCCTTATCCTTGAACTCTGCGATCATATTGGCATAGCTGCGCCCTTGCCTAGGCCAGCGGGTAGTCTCCCAATCCGGGCATTGGCCGCAGAAATGGTGTTCCGTATAATTATTTGCCAGATGGGCGTTTCGCAACTTTTGGTAGAACTCACCCTGCCATATCTCCCGTATAGTGGTCCCACGATAATCAGCGATCGGCGACTCATGGAACCAGTCTGCAGGGCAGAAGGTCAGCTCGCCATGGGCGTTAAGGACTATCCTTTCCCATGGGTAGAGGCATGGCCGCCTCTCTTCATTGGAGATCTGCTCTCTTCTGTCGTCTGCCAGCTGCTCCTTGGCACCTGAGCAGGAGTGCAATCGCCTGACAACCACATAATCAGCCCCCTGCTCCTGCCAGTAATTTTCAAAGTCGGCTGTCTCTGCCGCGTTAAGGGGCTGCTCCACGTAACTTACCACGACCTTGGTCTTGGCGCCTGCTTTTTTGACCCAGTCGATGAGGCGCAGCACGTTGGCCCGGGTCACCTCAAGCTCGCCATTGACCCGTATCTGGGCATAGGTCTCCGGCTTGAAGGCATCGATGCTGATGTCGATCAGATGGACCCCGGAGTCGAGCAGCCGGCCGGTCCGCTCTTCGTTCATGATCGTGCCGTTGGTAGTAAGGGTAACATAGACACCGGAATTGCGGGCCGCGTACTCGATCATCTCGTACCCTTTCGGGTGCAGTAGCGGCTCGCCATTGCTGGTATAACGGATATACTGGGTCAATCCCTGGCCATACTCCAGTACCTCGTCTACCAGCTTTTTGTTCAGTTCCGGGTCGAGGAATCTGGCCCCATAATGCCTCGATTTTCTGAATTCGGGATGGGGGCAATGAGTGCAGGCAAGGTTACATACTTCGGTGATATCAACGATTATCTGTGATGGAAATCCGGCTGTCAGGCGATCATGGAAGCCATACTCCATATCTGCGTCTTGCTGTTCCGCTCTGCTTTTCTCTTCGTTCATGCAACGTTTCTCCGTGGTTCAACTAGCCGATAAGCTCTTGTAGCTGCTCAAGCACATAATCCGCATCAGCGACAGTCATGCTGGCACTGATCGGGAGGGTCATAATCCGGTTGCAGACTGACTCGGTCCGGGGGAGGGAGACCCGCTTGTCCGCATAAAGCGGCATGAAATGCAGCGGCGCATAGTGGATGCTGGCACCGACATTGCGCTCCCGGAGTTGCAGCAGCAGATCGTTTCTGGTAATAGTCATCTCTTCCAGCGGGAGTATGATCTGGAATAGATGACGGGCATGATATGGATGGAGCAGATTGACCTGGCAGTTGAGCAGAGGGTGGATCTGCGGCAATATCTCGCAGTACCTTTTGGCGATATCCAGCCGGATTGCGTGGAACTCCTGCTGGCGGCGCAGCTGGACCCGTCCGATACTCGCCTGAAGGTCGGTGAAATTCATCTTGTAGCCAAGCTCCTCTACCCCTGGGACAAGTGCGCACTGCGGGTGTGTGAAGCGTTTCCAGGCGTCGGCTGTGAGCCTGTGCTGGCGAAGCGAAGCAAGCCTGGCAGCTTTGTCTTCGTCAAACAGCGCGATCGCCCCACCTTCGGCAGTGGAGAGATTTTTGTTCGCGTAAAAACTGAAACAGGTCAGGTTCCCTGACGAACCGACCGGGCGGCCGTCGGCGAACTTCGAGCCGAGCCCATGCGCCGCATCCTCGATGATGGCGACCTGCTCCGGCAAGACCTTGCGGAGTGCGGCGACCTCGACTGCCAGCCCCCCCATATGGACGACCATCACCGCTTTGGTCCGCGGGGTCAGTCTTTCCATGACCAGTTCCGGAGTGATACTGAGCGTATCGCCCGCCACATCGCAAAAGACCGGCGTTGCACCGAGATAGAGCGCTGCATTGGCAGTACTGCACCAGGTGAGGCTCGGCACGACAACTTCGTCGCCCGGGCCGATGCCATTGGCCAGCAGTGCCAGGAAAAGCGCCGAAGTACAGGAATTTACCGTAACCAGATATGGCGCTCCGGTGAACTGCGCCAGCTCCTCCTCGAACTTCACTGTCTCCGGCCCCATGCCGATCCAGCCGGAACGTATCACCCGTGCAACCGCGTCGATCTCCTCTTCGGAGAAATTCGGCTTGCCGAATGGGAGATAATCTTTTCGCAACATTTGCTACCTCGAATCAAGCATATCGTTATATAGACAAACCGTTAAAGCTGCACTGCATCCCATTGCAACCTGGGTCGCACAGCTCCCGGGAGATCCCCCATGAAACTACCCTCTTCCCGCTCTGCTTCGATAACTTCGAACATCAGCAGATTATCTCCTCTGTACAACACCACATTACTATCTTTTGCAAAATATGTCTCTATCGTGTAAGTCCCGTTATTGAGCAGATCGCCGGGGATTTTGCAGGTATATTTGTAGACACCCTGTTGAATATCTTTTGGCTGCGAAGCAGATACAAAAACACGCTCTCCCATTGCCGTCAGAAGGTGTATGCCAAGAAAAAAGAATGCCTTCGGCAGCAGCATATCGAATATGAATTCTATATTAAAAGCTGTTCTTACCGTAATTGGCACTGATCCTTCACAGGGGATCAATCTGACACTTTTAAGCCTGATATTATCATTCCCGGGGGCTTTCACGTCAGGCCAATGCTGCTCTATAATATTTGCAAACCCTTTATTCAGATAACTGCTTACGACTGAAAACACATCGCCATCCTGCTCAACAGAACCGCTGCTTATCCAGAGAGCCCGACTGCATAATGTCTGGATAGCCTGCATATTATGACTCACAAACAACACCGTCCGCCCTTCCCTCCCGACCGCCTCCATCTTCCCCAGGCATTTCTTCTGAAACTGGGCATCCCCAACGGCCAGCACCTCATCGACGATCAGTATCTCCGGCTCCAGGTGAGCAGCGACGGCAAAGGCCAGCCGGACATACATCCCGGACGAGTAGTGCTTCACCGGCGTATCGAGGAACCGCTCAACCTCGGCAAAGGCGACTATCTCATCGAACTTCCGCTTGATCTCATTTCGTCCCATGCCAAGGATGGCGCCGTTCAGGAAGATGTTCTCCCGACCGGTCAGCTCCGGATGGAAGCCGGTCCCGACCTCCAGCAGGCTTGCCACCCGGCCGTTGATCGTAACCCTGCCGGCGGTCGGCTCGGTGATACGGGAGAGTACCTTCAGCAGGGTCGATTTGCCGGCGCCGTTCCTGCCGATGATGCCGACCCGCTCCCCCTGTTCGATGTCAAAGGAGACATCCTTGAGAGCCCAGAACTCCTCGCTGGGATAAGCAGGGGACGGGGGTCGTGGGACGGAGAACGGGTGGAGCAGCTTATTGCCGAACTCCCTTGCCTTATGTGCTATCACGTCACGCAGAGCGGTGTACGGCTCCTGCTGCTGGTGCCGGAGCAGGTATCTTTTGCCGAGATTTTCTACTTTGATTATCGCCATCTATCCTTACTTCCTCTGCCAGTCAAAAACTAATCGACATCACTAACCAGGTACCCTCGTGAATGGGCTTCAGTATCGGCCCGATGGGCGGATAGCTCATTGGCAATCCCGTCAACCTTGGTCTCAAGACTCCCAAGACGCTTGTCTATCTGCTCTACTTTGACCTCAAGACGGTCCACTTTGGCCTCTACCCTTATAAGGCGCCGTTCCACTCCATCTATCCTGCCATCCAGGCGCTCCTCCATCCTGTCCATCTTCTCTGCCAGCATATGCTGGCCATCGACAACGATATCGAGTTTATGCTGGAAATCTTCAGCCATGACCCCGATATGCCGCTTGAAAATATCCTCGATTTTTGCTATTTCCGCGCCATCCATAGTTTATCCTCCTCCTGTTTTTTGCCACAGATAACTACAAATAACTGCAAATAAAATCAAACCGTTCTTTTGGTTTAAGCCTAAAACATTTGCCTCTATTTGTCTTTATCTGTGGCCAATTCAACAGTCTTGATTATAAAATTCTTTGCCCTAGATAACTACAAATCACTGCAAATTACATCTAACCCTGACTCCGGGTTTTGTCTCACTTCACAGAAGCAAGGAATGATTTTAATGCTGATTCTAACTCGTCAAACAGGCTGTCGATAGATTCAAGACCAGTAATCATCCGGTCCCAGTCTATCTGAAAACCATAGCCATGGTACACCACATGACGGAATTTCCTGAATGGCGCCAGTTTGGCAGCAAGTTGCTGATCAAAAAGGATCGGCAGTGATTCATAACCTGGCTGGCAATACCTTTTAAACAGATCCAGATGCCATGTATCACCAGCCGGAAGTTGCAGAGCATAAAAGTAGTGAATCCGTTTGAGAATATTTTCGACCCCGCCATAAAATTGCGCAAGAAATGCTCCTGCGGCCGTTTTTTCCCGCACAGTCGGCTCACGCCCAGCCACATCATGGCGCAGGGCAGATACCTCCAGTACCAATTCCCTCAGGCAATCCAGCTCAATTTCTACCTCTTCCCGTAATTGACTGGCTGTCATAGCAAACGCCTGCCTCGTTTTTCGATCAAACGGGTAAATCTGGTTGAAGGGGTCAACGAAACAAGGTCTAATGGCATATGTAATTCCTCTTCCAACCTCGCCGCCAGCTCAAACAGCTTCCAACCCGGAACACCATCGCACGCCAGATCAATGTCCCTGGCCTCAGCCGGATTGTCAAGCATGCTGCCAAATAGAATCAATCTGCTTACACCATATTCACGGGCCATTTCCATGACCTGTTCAAGTTGTTCGTTACTGATACCCATTACACCCTCCGAACTGATAATATCTTTTATCTGTGACCAATAAGGTTTTATCGAGGCTTATACGGTCAGATTATATCGGCGAAATGCTGCTCTGTCTTACGGAAATATTTTATCCCGAAGACGAATACCAGCAGGGTCAACCCGATAGAGAGCCAGACGCCGGGCCAGTAAACAGGGGTTGTGCCACCCAGAATCGCCCAGCGGAAACCGTCGATGACGCCGACCATCGGATTGAGTGCATAAAGAAGTCGCCATTTTTCCGGGATGATTTCAGAGGAGAAACCGACCGGCGATATGTAGAGACCGAACTGGACTATGAAGGGGACCACATAGCGGAAGTCGCGGTACTTGACGTTGAGTGCGGCAAACCAGAGGCCGAAACCGAATGAGGTGAAGATGGCCAGGATAGTGAAAAGCGGCAGGGTGAGAATCTGCCACTGCGGGACAAAGCCGTACCAGAACATCAGCCCGACCAGGATAACGAAGGAGATGAGGAAATCGACCAGACATACTATTACCGTACTGGCCGGGACGATGAGCCGGGGGAAATAGACCTTGGTCAGCAGATTTGCGTTGGCGATGAGCGAACCACTGCTTTCGCTCAGGGCATTGGCAAAGAACTGCCAGGGGAGCATGGCGGCAAATACCATGACCGGATAAGGAGCACCGCCGGAGGGGAATTTAGCCAACTTGCCAAAGATGATGGTAAATACCACCATGGTCAGGAAGGGGCGGAGAACGCTCCAGGCTACGCCGATAGCGGTCTGTTTGTAGCGCACCAGGAGGTCGCGCCAGGAGAGAAAATAAAAGAGCTCCCGGTAACGCCAGAGGTCGCGCCAATAGTGGAGGGCCCCTCGCCCCGGTTCGATCACTATCTGTTGGCTGCTATCAGTCATCCAGCAACTCCCTGAACCCCAGTCGGTACTGCCGCAGCAGACCAGTCATCTCCCTGCCGGAGAGTCTGGCCTTACCCATTATTCCGGCCCGTTTGCCAAGCATCAGTGGCAGCCCTGCAATGGCATGCAGCAATCCTTTTATTATAGCCATAATACAGGCAGATTTGGAAGCAGATTTCACGAACTCTCCGCCACTCCCCCTTGCGCTGAGAACGAGCCGCGCTTGAGCGAGATAGCGACAAAAAGTGAAATAGGGCAACAGCAGCAACAGCCCCGGGGGAAAACTCTTCATTGCGGCCCAGTAGTGATTCCGCTCCACCAGGTAAAGTTTGAAAGGGGAAAAGGTGCCGCCGGTCCGGGAATATTTGTGCAGCACCACCGCTCTGCTGGCAAGGAGAGCCTCCCAGCCGGCCAGGCGGCCACGCAACCCCAGGTCGGTATCTTCACAGTAGGCAAAGAAATCTTCGTCGAAGAAACCGGTCTCTATAAGCATCGCCCGCTTGTACAACGCAGCACAGGCAGAAGGAAGCAGGATCGGCTCCACTTCGGCCAGATCGAGTTCGGAATAGCGTCGCAGGCGCATTGCACCACGGGACATGCCGTCAGGGCAGATTTTCACACCAAGGGAATCTATCAGGTCAGGATCGGCATGGGAACAGATCCGGCTCGCCACCATCCCTGCCCGGGGCGCCGCATCGGCCACGGCCACCAGTTCGGCCAGCCAGACAGGGTCGACCCGGGTGTCGTTGTTCAGGGTGACCAGATAATCCCCGGCTGCAGCGGCATAACCGGCGTTGTTGCCACCGGCAAAACCGCTGTTCCCTGGCAGAGCCACCACTTTGACCCAGGGGAAGGTCTCCTGGACAAAGATGACGGAACCGTCAACCGAACCGTTATCTACCAGAACCACCTCGAAATCCCTGAATGTCTGTGCATCCAGGCTTTCCAGACACTCCTGCAGATATTGCCGGCCGTTCCAGTTGACGATGATTACAGAGACTTTGGGAACAGGGACCTGGGAACAGGGAACAGTTGACGGTGCACCGTTTGTGCGAGTTGTTGGTGGTATATTCGTCATAAACCTCAGACCGTTAGCAGATTAACAAGCATCATTTCCCCATTACCCGTTCCCTATTCCCTATTCCCTGTTCCCTGTTCCCTATTCCCCGTCCCCTGTTCCCCATTCCCCATTCCCTGTTCCCCGTTCCCCGTTCCCCGTTCACGTGCTTTTCATGAAAGAGCGCAGCCCCTGCCAGAGCGCCCCTAGCATGGCCGGATTACGCAATGCCCGCTCCCCGTAATTAGCTATGATCCGTGGCCGGAGGTAGAAGCTCCTGAGCATATCCTTCTGTGCCATCTCCAGTTCATCCCGGGTGAGCCCGAACGGCACGAATACCGGGGTGAGCAGGTTCATCCTGGTCCAGTCGTTGTCGAATGTCCCGAATTCAGCTGCACGGTCGAAGAGCTCGGTCCCAGGGAAGGGTGTCAGCATGGTAACGCTGATATCGTCCAGCGGCAGCTCCAGGGCAAAGTCACGGGTCTGGCGCAACGTCGCTTTGGTCTCGCCGGGATGGCCGACGATAAAGAACCCCTTGGAGAGAATGCCGGCTGAGTGGGTCATGATTACAGCACTACGGATCTGGTCGATAGTTACATTCTTGCGGATGGTGTTCAGGATCTCCTGGTTACCGCTTTCGATACCGAAACTTATCTGCCAGCAGCCGGCCTGCCACATCAAATCGAGCGATTCCCGCTCGATCCGGTTGACCCGGCCGAGACAGGACCAGGAGATCGGCAGGGCAAGCTCGATAAGGCGACGACAGATATCCTGCAGCCGCACTTTGAAGGTGACAAAGGTGTCGTCCTCGAAGGAGAACTCCCTTACGCCAAAGTCGCGATAGAGACTTTCCACCATGCTGACCACCGCTTCAGCTGAATAGGCATGGCAGCTGGCGCCAAAGACGGAGCGGTCACAGAAGATACAACGGTTCGGACAACCTCTGGAGGTGACCAGTGAGGCAGCTGGCAGTTGCCTGGTTTTGAAGGCTGGGGGCGAATATTTCCGTGGAAATCCCTCCAGCAGGTCCCAGGCAGGCCTGGGCAACCGGTCAAGGTCGGCCAGGTAGGCGCGCTGGCTGTTCTGCACGAGTCTGCCCTGATCGCGGAAGAGGATTCCCGCCACTCCAGCCAGCTCCCCGCCGCTTGCCAACAGGGGGAGGAGTTCGGCCAGGGTCGCCTCCCCCTCACCCACTACCGCGACATCAAAGACCGGAAAGCGGTTCATCGTCTCCACCGGTATGGCGGAGACATGCGGCCCGCCGATGATGATGCGGATCTCTGGCCAGCGTTGCCGTACTGCAGCGGCAAATTCTGCCCCCCTGCCGATGGCGAGGGTAGTGGCAGAGATACCTAGAAGTTTCGGTGGGGCGGCGGCGATCTGCTCGAGTAGCTCATCCAGTGACAGATTCAGGGCTGCGGCATCGATGACCCGGCAGGGGTACCCCTGCTCCCTGGCGACAGCTGCCAGCATCAGGATGCCGAGGGTCGGCGCTGAGCTGCCGGCGCCGGCCAGTTCGCCATAGCGCTCCTGTCTGGAGAGAGGCGGGGTGGTGAAGAGGATATCGATCATCAACAGTTCGACCCTTCGTGGTATCCGTCATTAGTGCGCCCCTGCGAAAAAAAAGCTTGAGGCAGGTCGTTCTCCATACCGCGATAAGAATTCATGGCGTCTTCAGCTTCCCAGACCACGCTCACGCAACTCCCCTTCTGCTATGGCAAGACGGTCTTCAACCGCTTCCCCCTTTGCCCAGGCGATCAGGTCGGCAACGCCAGTGGCAAATGGGACCGCCGGGGCATAGCCAAGCAGACTCCTGCTCCTGCCAAGGTCTGCATAACAGTCACGGATATCCCCCAGGCGGTAGCGGTTACTGCAGTTGAGAGTGACCTTGCTGCCGAGTTGCTCCTTGATACTCTGCGCCAGGTCAAGAACCGTCAGATGCTCGCCACTGCCGACATTGAAAGTGCCGTTTATTGCCTGCTCCTTCTTAAGAGCCAGCAGATTGGCCTGCACCACATCCCGGACATGGACGAAATCGCGCCCAGGTCGGCCATCTTCGTATATCTCCAGTTCGTGGCCGGAGATGGCGCGATTGGTGAAAATGGCGCCGATCCCTGTATAGGGGTTGTTAATAGCCTGCCGCGGGCCATAGACATTGAAGTAGCGCAGGATCACATGGGGGATGCCATAACTGGCGGAAAAGAGCCGCAGCAGCTCTTCCTGGACCCGCTTGGTCAGGGCATAGACCGAGACCGGCTGCAGCGGTCGCTCCTCTGCCGTGGGGATGGGGACGAGTGGTGCAGAACATTTGGGGCAGAGTATCTCCCACTCATGCCGTTCCAGCTGTTCCCGACTGCGCGGCTGCGGGTAGATAATTCCGCAGCTGTTGCAGCTGTAGCTACCTTCTCCATAGACTGCCCGGGACGACGAGAGGATGACTCTCTTTACCTGATGGCGGCTGTTGGCCAGCACGTCAAGAAGCATTGCCGTACCGGTAACATTGACATCGCAATAACTCTGTATTTCGTACATCGACTGCCCCACCCCGGTGCTGGCAGCAAAATGATAGATGGAATCTACACCTGCCACTGACCTTGTAACTGTTTCCCGGTCCCTGACATCTCCAACAATCAGTTCGATCCGCGGATCAAGATAGGGAGGTCGACTGCACCCGGCGCCATGTACCTGGGGATCGAGGATATCCAGTACTCTGACCCTATAGCCCAGCGCCAGAAGCGCATCGGCTGTATGGGAACCGATAAAACCTGCACCGCCGGTGATTAGTGTTTTTTCCATATTGAGTATCCTTATCGAATGCTCTGACTCTGGCTGAATAGTGAAAGCTGAAAGGTCAATTGTAAATGGTCAAAGGTCAAAGGTCAAAGGTCAAGGGTCAAAGGTCAAAGGTCAAGGGTCAAGGGTCAAGGGTCAAGGTCAAAAACATAATATACTCAAGCTTAGCCGGCTTTCCCGTGCAAAGTCTTGCCTGAGTCCTTTATCGATTTAATCAAGCCGACAAGCATTCGTGCTAAAGCAATTGAATCGTTTCGCAAGCCATTTAGGCATTCAGCAGAGATCCAGTGACATTTTTCAAATATCATCAGTATTGTGACAGTTTCGTAAAGTGAGCCACGGGCTATATACAGATAATGCACAAATTCCTTTCTGGAATATCTCCCTTTACCTTCGGCTATATTCATTGCTATTGACGAGGAAGAAGCCTCCAGTTGTTCGAATAAGCGATAATGTTTCCTTTCTTTCTTCAGCGCTTCAGACAGATCAATAACTTTGCTGGCAAATTCAAGCGCTTGTTGCCAGACTGCCAAATCCTCAAACCCCAATTTCATGACTCCTCCATGAGTTAACAAAATATTTTATGCGCGTAAACTAAAAGCTTCGAACTTCCACCTTTCACCTTGCACCTTTCACCATTGAGCTTTCACCATTCACCATTGAGCCTTCACCATTCACCATTGAGCCTTCACCATTCACCATTGAGCCTTCACCTTTCACCTTGCACCATTAAGCCATCTGCTTCCAGCCTCCAGCTGTCACAAAAGCATTTCCCGATAAACCCGGCCCAGCTCGTTTCTGGCCAAATCAGGCGAATAGCGCTCCTCAGCCTCTCTCCTGGCAGCTCTACCCAGTGACCGGCGCAGTTCAGGATCGTCCACCAGTCTCTCTATCTGCGCAACAAGCCCGGCAAGATCGTCGGTCGCCACCAGCACCCCTGTCCGGTCTCCCTTCAGCACGGTGTTTATCCCCTCGATGTCGGTTCCGATAACTGCTATGCCGCTCGCCATGTAGACCGGCAGTTTCCCCGGCACATTCCCTCCGTAGAGGCGTAGCGCAAAACCGATATGGCAGATGGCGAGGTACTGTGGGAGACGTGAGAACGGTTCGTCATCCACGAATGAAATCCTGCCTGATATGCCGGCCTTTTCCGCCATCAGCCGGTATTCGGCAAGGGGCCTGCCAAAGAGCACCAGCCTGATGTCATGACGTTTTTTGCAGAGCATGGCAAAGGCATCCAAGAGGAAATCGACCCCCTGGTAGCTCTCCATCCCCCCGGAATAGATGAGAAGAGTCTCCCCTGCCGGCCTGAGGCGCTTCTCCAACCCCCTGTCGATATCTTCTGCAGTAACCCGGAACTGTTCCAGTTCAGGGACATCCTCCACCACCGCGACCTTGTCCAGGGGGAGCCCCTTTGCCAGGAATTCATCACGCCTGAGGAGCGACTGGGCAACAATCATATCCACGCTCCGCTCTACCCAGTTCTCGAAACGCCTGAGTGGCCCGAGAAGTATTGATCTGGCGGAGATGGCGCCGGTTGCCAGAAGCTCCGGCACAAAGGTGCCGTGGGCGTTGTAGATGACCCGACTACCTGTGAATAGCCGCACCATGAGCCCGATGAATGCCCCTTCGTGGAGGTGCCCGTCTATCAACCTTATACCTTCGCGACGCACCACGTGCAAGGCAGTGAAAAAGAGGAGCAGGTCATAAAAGATCTTTGCCAGGTTTGCCCCGGTCCTCGTTATTCTGAGGGGAATGGGCCAGGTACGGTGTATGGCAAAGGGGAGGTCACCGGGATCCCCCTGGTTATAGGTGATGATATGTATGTCGAACTTTTCGGCCAGTGCTGTTGCAAGTCGTCTTATTCTGAGAGGGGTGCCCCGGTCGATGGGAAAGGGGCAAGGGGCGATGATTGCCACCTTTTCCCGTGAATCGTGAACCGTGAAGCGTGAATCATTAGAACCCGTGAGACGTGATTCGTGATTCGTGAGTTGTGATGCGTTAAGAGAAGTATCGATCAATCAGAGACCCTTCGTTTCTTGTTTTACTCTTCACGTTTCACGCTTCACCCTTCACGCTTCACCCTTCACGCTTCACGCTTCACGTTTCACGCTTCACGTTTATGGTTTCCCGGATCGCATAGATCGGTTTCCCCTGGGTCTCATAGTAAGTACGGGCGTTCAGCTCACCCAACAGGCCGAGGACGATCAACTGGACACCGGCAAAGAGGAGAAAGGCGGTGAGGATGAGGAGCGGATTGCGGTTCATGTTCATCTGTTCGGCCAGCTTCATGTAGATAGTGAGAGCGCCGCAGAGGGAGCCGGCCGCAAGGGTATAAATCCCCCACCTGCCGAAGAGCTGTATCGGCCGGGTGGAGTAGGAGAGGAGGAATTTGACTGTCAAGAGATCGAGGATGACCCTGGTGGTACGGGAGATACCGTATTTACTGCTACCAAACCGCCGCGGATGGTGGTTCACCGGCATTTCGGCGACCCTGGCCCCGAGTTGCGAGGCGAGCGCCGGCATGAAGCGATGCATCTCGCCATAGAGATTGACCCCCTCCAGCACCTCGCGCCGATAGGCCTTGAGGGTACAACCGTAATCGTGCAGATGGACCCCGGTAAACCAGGAGATCAGGCGGTTGGCCAGCAGAGAGGGGAGTTTCCTGGTGATAAAGGTGTCGTGCCGCTCCTTTCGCCACCCTGAGACCACATCATAACCGGTCTCAAGCTTCTCCAGCAGGGGGATGATATCGGCAGGGTCGTTCTGCAGATCGCCATCCATCGGGACGATGACGCGACCGCTGGCTGCGGCGAAACCGGCAGCCATCGCCGCTGTCTGGCCAAAGTTACGGCGCAGCCGCACTACCTTGATCCGCTGATCCCCTGCGGCGATCTCCTTGCAGCGGGCAAAGGAGGCATCGATAGAGCCGTCGTCCACCAGGATCAGCTCGTAATCAAGACCACTGGTCGCCATTGCTCCAGTTACAGCGGTTGCCAGCATGAGGATATTATCCTCTTCATTATATATAGGCACAACTATGCTAAGGTCCATGCTATTTCCCTTCAGAAAATAGTTTATTGGGAACAGGTACCCGTGATCTGCAAATACTGGTCAGCTCACCATCCTCAGTTCCCAGTTCCCTATTAACCATCCTCAGTTCCCAGTTCCCTATTCACCGTTCCCAGTTCCCCGTTCCCTATTCACCATCCTTAAAGTAACTTCGCTCTCACCCTGCTGCTCCTTGTAACGCGGCCGTAAGAGCCCGGTCAGCAGACCGAAACCATAACTTATGTGCAAAAACGGCAATAGAAGCGGCAGCCAGCAGAGCGCTCCGGCCATACGGGCAATAAGAGCTGTGTAGACACTCGCAGCCGCAATTATTAGTGCATAGCACAAAAGCGGCAGATAGTAAACCGGCTTGACAAGGAGCGGCAGCAAAGAGAGGTAAGCCACCAGGAAGAGCGGCGCCAGGGTAACCGGTTTCACCTTGCCGCTCAACAGTGTCTGCTCCCCCCGGCCTCGGCCGTAGGTGAAGAGCTGCCGGACAAACTGGCGAAAGCTCCGGCGCTGGCTCCGATAGACAGTCAGCTGCGGATCATGGAGAAGCTGCCACCCCTGGCTGCGGAGCCGTTCCATCAGCTCGTTCTCCTCGTTTGGATAGAGCCGCTCATCAAGCCCGCCAGAAGCAAGAAAGAGCTCCCTGCGAAAACTCAGATTGCAGAGGATTAGCTCCCGGTCGTCGGTCAGACGGGCGCTGCCGCTCTGACGATAGCGGTTGCGCATCGCTCCGCCGCCGATAAGCGATCCGAGCGCCAGGCCGATGGACTGCTGCAACATTGTATCGCTTGCCGGAGTGAGTGATGGGCCGCCAACCGCTGCCACCTGAGGGTTTTCATAATGCTTGAGCAGTCGCGCGATATTATCGCCACCCACCATGGCATCATCGTCGAGAAAATAGAGGATCTCCCCTTTCGCCGCAGCTGCACCGAGATTACGCTGCCGGCTCGGCTGCCGCCCCTCTGCCACAATGATCTCGAACAGCTCTGCAGGGAGATCGCCGCCAAGCAAAGGTGCCAGGGCACGAACTTCCCCGCCGGGAGCCACCGGTATTATTATAGATATCTTCAGGACGGTTTCTGTCATATTCTCTTATCTATAAACTGGCACGACTTTCACTGGTCTAAGAAGCTGCTGTTATACCTCTGCAGAAATACGCCACTATCCTCTCTGCCCATAAACAGAAAAACCGGGCATAACCCGGTTCGTTGTAGCAAAATCGATCTTTACGGCTAGAAATACTTCTTCATATTGGCCATGAACCGTTTCTCCACCCTCTTGTCTACCCCGTCCCGTCGGCCATAGGTGTAATCGAGGCTGGCTTTCAGCTTCTGATAATCGATGCCGATCCCGGCAGAACCGTCGAACTGGGTCTGGGACTCAGGCTGGATCAGGCTGTAACCTGCCGATGCCTTGAGATATAGATTACGTATCGGGTAGTAATTGCTCTGCAATGAGAAGCGGGTATTTTCACTGGCCGACACCGGGAGTGCGCCATTACCCAGACTGGTTGTATTTGTAATGATACCTCCAGTACCACGCCAATAGCTGAGCTCTTCCGTCACGTCGAACAGGGTCCTGGAGGTACCGTAATAGGAATTGCGGCGGTAGGTCAACCGCTGGACAACACTTGCTGATGTGGTAACGGTTACGCTGTCATTGTTTCTGTCATAATTTGCCTGCAGGGACATTTCCAGACTACGCTGGGGGGTGTATTTGACCGTACTGGAGGTAGAAATCTGCGAGCTGTCGAGCCCGGCAACGGTTCGCCAGGAGTAGACGGTTCTGGAGTCAAAGATCAGGTTGTTCCTGGTGAAATTAAATGTCGACCCCACCTCTGAGATCATGTCGGCATCCAGGTTCTCCGGCTTGTAATAGTCCTCTGCTGCGGTTAAGCCGATGCGGATGCTCGAAGTCGGTATATATGAGATCGCCAGCCTGCTTATGGAGCGGTAAAAGCCTAGTGATGGCTCAGAGCGCTGCATACCGGTAGTGTTTGCCCCCTGAAAACCCTGTTTGGTAGGGAGGGCTGTGTCGGCAACCTCACGTGAACCGGCAGCGACTGTCAATGTCTGGTTCAGAGCGATCCTCATCTCGGGGTTCGGGGTATAGGAGACATTACCCTTGAGGTCATGCTGATGGGAGAACTGATTCCCTTGCGATGAATCTATCAGCATAGTGTTGTAGCTGCCACCCAGTCCGAACTCCCTGGAGTAGCGTTGGGTACTGTTGGTCTCCAGACCGGCACTGACGATAGTGCTTGTTCCGGTAGTCGCCTCGAGCCGTTCAGTTGCAAGGTTGGAACTGAGGGTGAATGGTGAACTCTTGAACGAATAGAGCTGCGCCTGGGTGATATAGTCATCTTTGACCAGGCCGCTGTAGACGCCGGCATCAGACTTGACACTGTAGTACTCGGTACGTACACGCCAATCGGTATCCTTCCCCCAGGTGCCGTTCAGAAAGAGGGGGATCCTCTGATCATAGCGGACCCCGGCGACATCCACCTGCCGGGTAAAGGTGTTCAGGGAAAGCCCCTCCCAATCCTTACGGGTCGCTTTGGCAAAAAAGTTAAGTTCGTATGTCTCGGTATCTATCGTGCGGACTTCATCATGCTTGGTCAACTGGCCATCAACCGATATCTTTATCCAGTTGCTCAGATCTATCCACTGCCGCTTCATGGTATGGTCAACAGTACCGAGCATTATCTGCGATTCAAACGAATTATTCGTCGTATTGATAAAATCATCATATTGGGTCGTCCGGTAGTGGAACCAGTTATTCTTCTTGTTGAGACTCACGAATGCCAGTTTGCGCAACCTTGAATCAACCTTGATCTGCCCCTTGGTATCCTGATGGATCTCATCCCGATAATCGACATAAAGTTTCGGCAACTCCCTGAAGAGTGAATCATAACCGTTAGTCAGGCTGTTATTCACCCCGACCATCAAGGTCGCGCCACTGATGATGCTCAACCCGTCCCGCATATCCGACACGATGCCGGGTCGGATGACAGATGCCTGTTCATTAAGTTTGCTAGCTGTATCTTCCTGGAAGGTGAGCCGATCAAGGTTGCGACTGAATGCTTTGAGGCGGAACGGGAGCTCCTTAGGGGTCAATGATATCTCCCCTTCATAGAGGATATGGCCGGCATTGATAGAGGGTGATTGCTCTTCGCCAGGGGTCTTGATCTTGGTGTCAAAGGAACCCCATTCATAACCGAGCGCCAGTGCGTAATGACCAAGACGCCCTTCCACCAGCCGCCCCCTGTCATTATAGAGGAGCGAATAGCGCTGGTAAAAAGTACTCGCATCTAATACCCGCAGATCATTGCGATCAGCAGTAAAACTTGTGTAGCCAAGCTCTACTTCACCATTTATCCTGGCCTCTGCACTACCGGCAAAAAAGCAGATCAGCAGCAAAGAGAAGAGAAACAGCCTGGTTTTCATTATGTGGGAATGCGCTTGGGGCATGTATTGACTCAGTTTTTCCCTGATAAATCCGGATCTCTGCAAGATTCGACAATTAGCCATAAAATTTGCTAAATCAGGATTGCAAGTATCATACCTCTCGTGCCAAAAAAATGGCACGACCTAACCTATTATAACTACTTGTTTTTCTGTGTATTTTTAGAGGCGTTACGGGGTTAAAGAGGGATAATCTCCAAGTATGGTTATTTGGCTACAGTTTTACCGGTGAAATAGCATGTGCCAGCTGCTACTTCTTCCCCTGCAGATACTGGAATATCTGGAATCTCTGGTTCATCTGGTCCACCACATAGATAGCGTCCTGCTCGTCGATATCTATCCCCTGAGGGAGCATGAACCCGCCAGGGACAGCCTTGCCGGTGCCGGCGGTAAAATACTGGCCCCCAAGGGAGAAGAGAAAATCGCCAAACTGGCTGAAGATCATAACCCTGCTGGTTCTCCCTTCAGTGACATAGATATTGAAGTCCGAATCGACCGCTACCCCTTTGATAATCTGGAAATCGCTCACTCCGTCGCCACGTCTACCGAATTTCCGGATAAAGTTGCCATTTGCGTCCAGTATCTGGATTCTGGCATTCATGACATCAGCTACGACAATTTCCCCCCCCCTGCTCACTGCCACGGCCACCGGGTAACTGAACTCCCCATCATTGGAGCCTACCCGGCCATAGGTGGCAAGCAGTTTGCCATCGCGACCGAGCGCCAGCAGCTGGTGCAGGCCGACATCGCACAACAGCAGGCGGTCCTGCTTGCGATCGTAGGTCAATGAGACCGGACGTTTGACCATACCGTCAAGATTGATCTCTCCAACCGGCTTTTCATCCCGGCCAAAGATGAATATCTTTTTACCGACCGAATCAAGCAGATATATCGTACCGTCACCAGTTACTGCCAGTCCGGCCAACTGCCTTATCTCCGGTGGACCACCAGGATCTCTCAGCAGGTAGACATCCAGCTCGTTAAAGTCATAAACGTAGACATTCTGCATCGCCTGGTCGAGGATATATACCTTGCCTCGGCCATTGCTCTTTATATCGATAGGCTTCCGGAAGAGTACCGGGTCTTCCCTGCCGACAAAGAGTTCACGCAGCGCCCGGAACTTGCTGACCGGCAGGTCGAGCTGGCTTTCGTAGGCACCAGTCCATTCGATTTTCGGTTCATTAGGTGGGTATGGCCAGTAGTAATGGCGAAGCGGGGCTTTTTCCGCACATCCGGATAAAAGGCAGATGAACATGAGCAGAGAGAGTAAGCGTACAGCTGCTGTTTGTCTTGTCACGACACCCCCGAAAAGTAAGGACTGCGCATTAATATAAGACATTTCACCGGTCGGCTGCCTGATGCCCGGCGATCATCTCCGGGAAGACCGACCCTGAAAATACCGTAAAGGGATAATACATCATGTACGGGAACAGCCCATAATGAAAAAAACGGGGCGGAAAATTCCGCCCCGTTATATAACACGATACTATCTTTATGACAACAGCTTACTTGGCATGGCAGGTGAGGCAGAGGGCGCTGCCGGCGTTGCTGGCGCGGAGGAAATAGCCATTTGCCGGGTCATGAACTGCATGACAGGAGGCACACTCCAGGGTATCTGCTGCGCCACTGAAGAGCGGCAGTGTACCGACGGCATGGGATGCTGCAGCAACGAGCCCTGCATCAGCTGCCTGAGCTGCAGTATAGCTGAAGCCGATCGGGTGGTCGTTGGTCAGTGTGCCGAGGTTGGTGTTGGCTGCATCAAGAGTACCAGCACGGAGGGTCTGGCCCACTGCGTTTCTGACATTAGCTAGAGAGGTTGTGCCGTCATGGCAGCTGAGGCAGAAGGAGGAGATGCTGCTGCCGGTGATCGAAGCAGTTGCAGCTGCATTGGTGAGGGTATTGCTGTAGTAAAGGGTGGTGCCGGAAGCGATAGCCGGATTGTAGGTACGGTTCCAGAGGGGTACTGCAACCTGTGCATTATGCGGGGTGTGGCAGTAGATACAGATCTGGTTGGTAGCGCCAGTGTAAGAAGTACCGGTACTGGTGGAAGAGAGGTCATGCTTGCTGTTGACGATGGATGCGGCAGATGCTGCGCCAGCCATCAGCATGATTGCTGCGGTGATGAGTGCGATCTTTTTCATTTTCTTTGTCCCTTTCTTTGCAATGTTATTGCCCTGTCTGGCAGGGCTACGTTGACCCTTTTACTAGTTCTAGTCTTTTTACTATCTTCTAAAAATCATTTTTTTATTTCTTTGAATCCACCCCCTTGATCAGAATTTATAAAACAATAAATATTATTAAAAACAATGTTGTGCAAATTATATTCCAAACTTTTGTGCGCGTTTAATCGCCTGGTTTTACTTGTTTTTTTCTATTCGGCCAGAATTTGCGAAAAGCTATAAACCGTGATTAAGTCATTTAGCTGCGCCATTTCACCGGAAGAAAAGCGCCAGACATTGCTAAGCTATAACAAGTCGGCACCCCTCTCCTCTGGCGCTCTGCTCAATACCTAATTTGGCAACTGGGTATCCTTGGTTATCGGATGCTCCTTCAGGTACTTTTCGTTCATATATTGAAATACCTGGAAACGACCATTCAATTGGTCAGCGATATATATGGTGTCGTTCTGGTCTATATAAATCCCCTGGGGGATATGGAAGCCACCCGGGGTAACTGTCTTAATGTCAGTTACCGAAGACAACCCGCCAAACCTGAGCAGGAACTCCCCCTTGTCGCTGAATATCAGCACCTTGTTCCCCTTGCCGTCGGTAACATAGATATGCCCTTCCGAATCATATGCCACCCCTTTGATAAGCTGAAAATCGCCAATGCCGTCGCCACGTATGCCAAATTTTCTTATAAACTCCCCTTCTGGAGTTAAGAGCTGAATCCTGGCATTATTACTGTCACAGACCGCAATCTGGCCATTCCGGTCGACAGCCACGGCAACCGGCGTATTGAATTCGCCATTACCGTCACCCCGCTTCCCGATCATCTTGATCAGCTTGCCGTTCAGGTCGAATATACCCACCTGGTGCCCCATCGTATCAGGGACGATCAGGCGGCGACGCACCTTATCCAGGGCAAAGGAGCCGATAAACTTGATCTGCCCGGTCAGATCGAAACTCCGCTGAAAGACCTCGTTCGGTGAGAAATGGTAAATGGTGCGGGTCTTGCCGGACGCCAGATAGAAAGAGTTGTCCTGATCGAAGGCGACCCCGGTAGGGAGGGTGAAATCCCCTATCAGCTTGTCCCCGCCGACTGTCCGTACCTCTTTGGCGGTAAAGTCAAAGATGCGGAACATCGCTTCAAATGTATCACCGACAATCACCTTGCCATTGCCATTACTGGCAATATATAAAGGACGCTTCAGGTTGACCGGGTCTGTATCCCCGAGAATCGTCCTCCAGATCGAGTTGGGGCGCAGTTCTGAATCGTTATGGTACATTGCCAGCCACTCGATCCGCGGCGGGTCAGGTGGCAGCGGCCAGACATAGCGAGTTTTCACCTGTTCGGCAGCACAGCCGGTCAACAGCAGAGTCAGCAACAAAACCCTGAAGATAGCTGAATATCTCTTTACAAATATCATTTTACACCCCTTATTCCCGTCAAATTTCAGTATTCCCCGTTTCCCCTTCACCTTTAACCCTTCACCCTTCACGCTTCACCTTTCACGCTTCACGCTTCACCATTCACATTTCACCCTTCACGCTTCACTTATTATGGCACATCTGGCAGAGCATCATCTTGTCCTCGGCATTGTTGACAAAGAAGTAGCGTACATCGGAAGAGTGGGGGTTGTGGCACGACACGCACGACATCTCCTTCCCTGAAGTAGATCTGGGGATCGCATTTACCCCCTCCAGCGGATGCCCCTTACCTGTTGATGTCCTGACCACATGCATCCCGTCCCCAACCGAACCGTGACAGGAGAGGCAGAGCTTGTTTATCGGCATTTTCAACTGGGCCGGATAGGGGCTGCCATGGGGGTCGTGACAGACTTCGCACATGCCGGCATCGATCGGACCATGGAGGAATTTCCGCTTTTTGAACTCGGCATTTTTTTCCGCATGACATTCATTGCAGAGGAGCATCTCCCTTTTCGGCGTGGCGTAACGGGGGGTCGATGCCACGACGTGGCAATAACCGCAGGAGAAGGTGCCGGCCGGGCCATGGACAAATTTTGTCTCCAGCATCCGCTTGTGGCAGGAGTAACAGGGGTTGCTCTTGTCCAGGTTCCCCCCGCCGAGTTGTGCCTGGGCAGGGTTCATCTGGTGACAGAGGGTGCAGAGCTTCTCCTGCTCTGGGGTATGAAAACGGTTGGGGCGGAAGTCAGGAGGTACAGCGGCCGGTTTTTTATTGACATTGTAAAAGATGGTTGTCGAGGCCGATTCGGTCTTTTGCCCCCCTTTGAACCCCTCCACCAGCACCTCGTTAGACCCCGGGTCCCAGCTTGCCCGCAACACCAGAAAGTCCTGGAACTCTTTCCGGTATTCCGGTGTCCCGATCGGCAGGATGTCTGAGGCGAGCCCGTTGACAGTGACGCGGACGCCACTCAGATCAAAACTGTTCAGCTTCAGGATCAGGTGATCAGGATTACTGACCCAGCTTTTCGGCTGCGGGTAGATGAAATTTATCCCCCCATGGGCGATGCCGGCCAGGCAGAGAATAGTCAGTATCATTATGGTCAGGGTAATCCGACTGATCATATTATCTCCTTATTAATTAGCTCAAGGCTCAAAGGTCAAGGATCAAAGCTCAAGGATCAAGGCTCAAAGCTCAAAGGTCAAGGCTCAAGGCTCAAAGGTCAAGGCTCAAAGCTCAAAACTCGAAGTCAAATTTGA
Source organism: uncultured Geobacteraceae bacterium (assembly GCA_964649725.1). Classification (GTDB taxonomy): domain Bacteria; phylum Desulfobacterota; class Desulfuromonadia; order Geobacterales; family Geobacteraceae; genus CAZYTM01. The sequence continues at coordinate 90,899 of CAZYTM010000003.1, forward strand.
ATAAAAGCAGCAATCCCCTTCACCCTTCACCCTTCACATTTCACCCTTCACCCTTCACCCTTCACCCTTCACCTTTCACCCTTCACCTTTCAACTTTCACCCTTCACCCTTCACCTTCTTTAAATCTTTATCAAGGATTCACCACTGTCCGCAGCCGGTCATAGGATTTCGGCTTGTGGCAACCGACCACACAGGTGCCTCCGGTCGAAGTGGTAGTGAAACGGATCGGTATCTCCCACTTGCCGAAACCTGGCACCTTGGGCATGATAAGCCTATCCTGGCTGCTGGCATGTGGGTTATGACACCCTTTACAGGTCCGCCCCTTTTCCGGCAGATTGATGTGGAGATTATGCAGGTTCCGGTCACCATTGCGAAATCCGGTCAATTGATCGGTCCGTTTGTCCTCGGCAAGGGTCTTGGCATGGCAGAGGAAACAGAAGTCGTAATTTGACTGTTTGTAAGGTCTGTAGAACTCATCCGGGAACTCCTTTTTCAGCATGTGCCGATAGGGGGCTCCGTGCGGCATGTGACAACCGATACAGTCGCCGGTCGCGACCGGCTTATGGACCGATTTCCCCTGGCCGATCTTTTTGTCATGACAGTCATAACAGAGCTGTGCACCAGGTTTCTTGAGCAATTTCGGGCTGTCGGTCTGATGGGGGTCGTGACAGGCGAGGCAATCGCCATCTGCTACCGGAGCATGGCCAAAGGGGAATTTGAAGCTGTTCTCGTGACAGGAGAAACAGAGTGCGGCACCACCCTTTTTCAGCAGCTTGCCGTAAGGGGCGCGGTGGACTTCATGGCAGTCAAGGCAGTCGCCAGACGCCACCGGGCTATGGACTACCTTTTTGATCGCCATGGAGGGGTGACAGACCAGACAGAGTTTCTCCTTTTTCCCCCCGGCCAGCGTAAAGGCGGCCTTCACCTTGGGGTGGCTGACATCCTTAGCCGGGAGATGACAGGAGGTACACTCTCCTGCACCGACCGGCTTGTGCACCACCTTGTCGTCAACCATCTTGCTGTGACAGCCAAGACATCTGATGGATATAGCTGCTGCCGGTTTGACCAGTATCGAGCCGGAGAGCAGTAATGCAACCAGAACCGCCATTCGCTGCCAAGCAATCATTTGCATACCTCCAATTAATGGGGAACAGGAACCAGGGGACAGGGAACCGAAAACTGACTTATTCACCGTTCCCTATTCACTTTTCACCGTTCACCGTTCCTATTCACCATTCACTATTCACCATTCACCATTCACCATTCTCAATGCTACTTCCCGTAACTATGTAATCCGGAGAGTAACAGATTGACCCCCAGATAGCAGAAGATAGTTGCGGCAAAACCGACTATGGAGAGGATCGCGGCCCTTCTGCCGACCCAGCCGCGGGTGAACCGGGCATGGAGAAAAGCAGCATAGACGAACCAGACGATCAGCGACCAGGTCTCCTTCGGATCCCAGCTCCAATATGTACCCCAGGCGTAATTTGCCCAGGCAGCACCGGTGATAATGCCGAGAGTCAGCAGCGGGAAACCGACCATTATCGCCTTGTAATTGAGATCATCGAGGATCCGCGCCGAAGGGAAGAGGGTTGCTATGACCCCGCCGGCCGGCGACGAGCCGCTGGCATCCTCCTGCTTCTCCCTGATCAGGTACATGATGGAAATGCCGCAGGCGACAGCGAACGCTGCATAGCCCAGGAAACAGGTAATGACATGGTAGAGCAGCCAGTTGCTCTGCAGTGCCGGCACCAGCGGTTCAATGCCGCTGTTCATGCCGAGCTGGGCCCAGGCCATGCCAAGCAGTGCAAACGGGACGACAAAAGCTCCGATGACACGGTATTTATACTTCAGGTCGATCATGGCGAAGATAAGGATTATGGTCCAGGAGAAGAAGACCACCGACTCATAGAGGTTGGAGAGCGGGGCATGGCCATGACCCATATCGTACGATTCTTTCCAGCGCAGACCGATGGCAATGGTCTGGATAAAGAGACCTGCATAGGCAACGAAGCTCCCTGCAAGTCCGACCCCTTTGTTCTTGCTGGCCAGAAAAGCAAAAAAGAGGAGCATCGAGATCATATAGGCCAACGTTGTGACATTGAACAGCAAAGAACTGGTCATTCGTGTTTCCTCCGGATATCTTTAGCGTGAGTCGTGATGCGTGAAACGTGAAGGATGAAGCGTGAATATTATTGATTTATCACCCTTCATGCATCACGATTCACGGTTTTAAAGTTTTTTCAGTTTTTCCAGCAGGTCGTCAAACAGCAGCTGGAAGCCGGGCTGATTCTTGCTGGCTGTCCCGCCGATCGTCACCCGGCCATTGCCGACCCGGATCCAGAGCCGTTTATGCGACATGAAAAAGGCCATGCAGATGCCGACCACCATCAATGAGCAGCCGAGCCAGACTACCCATACGCCGGGGTCTTTGGCAACCTGCAGACCGGTATAGAACTTTTCATCCGAGCCGTCATAATTGAAGATAAGCTTATCCTCCCGCTGGGAATCGAAGTCTGGATAATTCTTGAAGACGATGAACGACTTAGCCTCTCCACTGGGCGGATGCACTTCTATCCGTGCTGCTGGCCCGGAGAACTGCGGGATGAAGGAGCGGACCTCCTGGGTCGATTCGAGTACATGCATGGTCGCACCACCAGGGAGCTTGACCGATTCCCCCTGCTTTGCCACCAGCTTGAAAGGCGCGCCACCGCTCCGCTCGCGAACGGTGAAGTAGAAGGTCCCCCCCTCACCGGCCGGGCCGTAACTCGACTGGTAGAAGGTGATCCCTTTATAGGAGAGGGGATCATTGACGACGATCGGGATGTTCGTATACCCCTTGACCGGCATGCCGTTCTCCAGCACCGTCAGGATGCTCTTGAACTCCTTTGGCGCACCTGTGTCATAAAAGGCGACACTGAACTTCTCCAGCCTGACATCAAAACCGAGCTCGATAGGCTTTTCCGTCCGGGTAAAGACCTTGTTCACGCTCGACCCTTCGACGATGTTGATATAGGCCTTGTAGCCAAAGAGCGAGCCGATGATGGCGCCGATAAAGATTATGATCACGCTCAGATGCACGACATAGACGCCGAGGCGGCAGTATGGCTGTTTCTGGGCAAAGAGGTGGTATTCTCCACCCGATTCGGTGATTACCGGCGGGGCGAATTCACTGCTCAGAAATGCCGTCAGCTTGTCCCGCAGCGTTGCGGCATCCCCCGAAAGCTTATAATCATGGGTCAGGGAAAGAGTTTTTTCCAGACCTTCATCCAGCATCAGGGTAGGTTCTGCAATGATCTTCCAGACCCTTGGCAACCGCTTGATGGAGCAGGCGAGCAGATTAAGGGTCAAGAGATAGAGGAGCAGGATAAACCACCATGAGTGGTACATATCGAAAAAGCCGAGGGCGGTATAGAGGCGGATTTTGGTCGCACCAAGTTGCGCCAGATATTCCTGCTGCGGGCTCTGCGGGATGACAGTACCGATTATGGAGGTTATTGCCAGACCAATAAGTAGTGCGATTGATAGTTTGAGCGAACAGAAAAAATCCCAAACTGTTTGTAAAAACCCCTGTTTGTGTGTAGTCAAGGTAAGCTCCTGAACCAGAATTTCATGCTAATACGCCACTGAGCTGGGTATTATAAATGATTTTTGTAAAATTGGAAAATGTATTTTATTAAAACATGCAAATAAATTGCTCTAACAGGAGCGGAGTTTTTCGTCCTTCTCTTCAACCTCTCTTACCATCGACTCTTTATAAGCATGAAGCCTGGCTGTCAGATTCCCATCAGCAAGGGCAAGTATCTGGACTGCCAGCAGGGCGGCATTTTTGGCACCTGCCTTGCCGATAGCCATGGTTGCGACAGGAACCCCCCCTGGCATCTGTACCATCGCATAGAGCGCATCGATGCCATTCAGGGAGCCACCACCTATCGGTACGCCGATCACCGGCAATACTGTTTCGGCCGCCACAACTCCGGCAAGATGTGCAGCCATTCCGGCAGCAGCGATGATCACCTTGACACCACGTCCGGCTGCCTCGGCAGCGAGCGCCGAAGTCCGGTGCGGCGAACGGTGCGCCGAAGAGATCCTCAACTCATAGGTCACCCCGAAATCGGCGAGGACCTTTGCGGCTTCTTCCATGACCGGCAGGTCGGAATCACTCCCCATGACAATCAATACAGTCGGTTTATGCATATACCCCCCCCTTTAGATACAATAAATTAAGTCCAATCAATCATTATTTGAACGGCTCTTTCGCAACAGCGGGGTGCGGAGAATCCCCATCCTGTTCAATCTGAAACAGATTGCCGTGTTGAGTACACCGAAACCGTAGATCAGACTGCGGCTGAAGTTAATCGAAGAGGCATCGGCAAAATACTTGGTCGGGCAGCTCAACTCGCCGATGCGGAAGTCGTTCCAGATTATCTGTGCCAGCATCTGGTTGTCAAAGACAAAATCATCCGAATTCTCGTCCAGCGGCAATCTCTCCAGAACAGCCCGGGAAAATGCCCGATAACCGGTATGATACTCCGAGAGTTTTTGCCCGACGAGGAGGTTTTCCACCAGGGTGAGGAACCTGTTGGCGACATATTTATATAGCGGCATCCCCCCTTTAAGCGCACCGATGCCAAGGATGCGGGATGCCAGTACTACATCGAACTCGCCATAGGCTATCATGGCCGCCATGGCAGGGATAAGTCGTGGCGTGTACTGGTAGTCGGGGTGGAGCATGATGACGATATCCGCTCCAAGATCGAGGGCTGCCCGGTAACAGGTCTTCTGGTTGCCACCGTAACCTTTGTTCTGTTCATGGACGATGGTCTTAATATCAAGACGCCGCGCCACCGCAGAGGTATCATCACTGCTGGCATCATCCACCAGCAGGAGATCATCGACAAATTCAAAAGGGATCTCCTGATAGGTACTCTCCAGCGTCCGGGCGGCATTGTATGCAGGCAACACCACGACTATCTTCTTGCCGTTGATCAAGAGCTCACCCCGTATATCACCTTTCGAGCGCCTTTTTGCCGATGTCGCTACGGTAGTGCGCACCGTCCCAGTTGATAGTGGTAACCCCCTGATAGGCGAGGCTGATGGCATCACTGACACTACGGCCCAGCGCAGTCACCCCGAGGACCCGACCGCCATTGGTAACCAGAGCCCCCTCCCGGACTGCTGTGCCGGCATGGAAAACCATCAGCCCGTCGATCTTGGCCGCTCTATCCAGACCGGTTATTGCGTCACCCTTGCGATAGTCACCCGGATAGCCGGCACTCGCCATAACGACACAGACCGCGGCCTGATCATGCCATTCCAGCTCGATGCCGCTGATATCTCCATTTGCCACCGCCAACAGCACCGGTACGATATCCGATTTGAGCCGCATCAGTAATGGTTGACACTCCGGATCGCCGAAACGGGCATTGAATTCCAGCGTCTTTACCCTCCCGTCATCGATCATCAGCCCGGCATAAAGGACACCACGGTAAGGACGCCCCTCAGCAGCCATGCCATCGATGGTGCGGCGCATAACCTCGGTCATCACCTTTTCATGGATGGCTGCAGTTACTACCGGGGCTGGCGAATAGGCCCCCATACCGCCGGTGTTCGGCCCCTTGTCATGGTCGAAAACCGCTTTATGGTCCTGGGCGCTGGCCAGCGGGATAATATTCCTGCCGTCGGTAAAGGCAAGAAACGATGCTTCCTCGCCACGGAGGAACTCCTCGATAACCACCCGGGAACCGGCTGCACCAAAGGCACCCCCCCCCAGCATGTCATGCACGGCCGCCACCGCTTCCTCCCGGCTCTGGGCGACGATCACCCCTTTCCCGGCTGCCAGCCCGTCCGCCTTGACGACGATCGGCGCGCCAAGCTTGTCGATGAAAGCTACGGCCTGCTCAATTTCAGTAAAGACCTGATAAGCAGCGGTCGGGACTTCATACTTGGCCATGATATCCTTGGCAAATGCCTTGCTGGCTTCGATCAGCGCCGCATTCCGGCGGGCGCCGAAGATCTTCCGGCCATGCTCTTCAAAGAGGTCGACTATGCCGAGCGACAGGGGTAGCTCAGGTCCGACCACGGTCAGATCGATATCCTCACTCACGGCAAAGGCGAGCAGCCCAGGGAGATCGTCAACAGCCAGCGGGACCTGCCGGGCGATTTCATCTATGCCGGGATTACCCGGGGCGCAATAGACCTGCTCGACCAGAGGTGACTGTGCAATCTTCCAGACCAGTGCATGTTCACGGCCGCCACCACCGACGACAAGTACTTTCATATGATCTCCTTTATAAGAACGTAAACGGTGAACAGTGAACGATGAAAGGTGAAAGGTGAATGGTGAATGGTGAAAAAAACATTTTTCATTTTCCCCTATTTCCCGTTCCCCATTCCCCGTTCCCTATTTCCCGTTCCCAGTTTCCTGTTTCCTATTCCCCGCTCTCCCTGTTAATGCCTGAAATGCCGCATGCTGGTAAAGACCATCGCCATCCCATGCTCATCGGCTGCGGCTATCACTTCGGCATCGCGCATGCTCCCCCCGGGCTGGATAACCGCAGTAATCCCTGCTGCTGCAGCATTATCAATGCCGTCGCGGAAGGGGAAGAAGGCGTCGGAGGCCATGACCGCCCCCTGCACTGACAGTCCGGCATGCTCAGCCTTGATGGCTGCTATGCGCGCCGAGTTGACCCGGCTCATCTGCCCGGCGCCGACGCCGACGGTCATCAAATCCTTGCCGTAGACAATGGCATTGGACTTGACGAACTTGGCCACCCGCCAGGTAAAGAGGAGGTCCTGCAGCTCCTTGTCGGTCGGCGCCCGCTTACTGACAACCTTCAGTTCGCTGAATATTGAAAGATCGGTATCCTGCACCAGCATGCCGCCACAAACCCTCTTGAAATCCAGGCGCGGCAATGACTTTGCCGGCCACATGCCACACTCCAGCAGACGGACGTTCTTCTTCGCCGCCATTACCTCTGCTGCTGCGGGGAGAATCTTCGGCGCGATGATCACCTCCACAAACTGCCGCTCGGCAATCGCCTTGGCAGTCGCCTCGTCAAGGTCGCAGTTGCAGGCGATGATGCCGCCAAATGCCGATTCCGGATCAGTCTTGTAGGCACGGTCATAGGCCTCCAGCAGCGAGCCTCCCAGGGCCACGCCACAGGGGTTGGCATGTTTGACGATAACGCAGGCCGGACTCTCGCTGAACTGCTTGACGCACTCCAGCGCAGCATCGGTATCGCCGATGTTGTTATAGGAGAGTTCTTTCCCCTGGATCTGCCGGGCTGTAGCAATGGATGCCTCGGCCACCTCCCGCTCGACATAAAATGCTGCGGTCTGGTGCGGATTTTCACCGTAACGCATCTCCTGTGCCTTATGGTACTGGAGTGTCATGGTGGCCGGATAGAGGTCGACCTGTTCGCCAAGCCTGGTACCGAGCCAGTTGGAGATGGCCCCGTCATAGGCTGCAGTATGCTGATAGACCTTTACCGCCAGGCGGAAATTGGTCTCCTTGCTCACCCGACCGCCATTGGCAGCCATCTCGCCGAGCACCAGGCGATAATCGGCCGGGTCGACCAGAACCGTGACAAAGCGGTTGTTCTTCGCCGCCGAACGGAGCATGGTCGGTCCGCCGATATCGATATTCTCGATGGCATCCGCCATGCTGCAGTCAGGTTTGGCCACGGTCGCCTCGAAGGGGTAAAGGTTCACTACCACCATATCGATCGGCTCGATGCCATGTTCTTGCATCTTGGCCTGATGTTCAGCGTTGTCGCGCAGACCGAGCAGGCCACCATGGACCTTCGGGTGCAGTGTCTTGACCCGGCCGTCGAGCATCTCCGGAAAACCGGTGAACTCGGAAACATCCTTGACCGCCACTCCTGCGTCTCTGAGTAGCTTGGCGGTGCCGCCGGTAGATAATATTTCAACACCGAAACGGGCAAGTTCCCTTGAGAATTCGACGATGCCGGTCTTTTCGGATACGCTTATAAGTGCGCGGTTTATCTTTTCCATCTGAATGGTTCTCCTTTAAGCAGAATTTATCTATTACAGAACGGAATAATTTATACGAAGAAATTCTTTCAGACAATAAAAAAAGAGCGGGCCCTTATCGCCCCTGCCGGGAACTGCTATGCGACTGCATCCGGAGCCATTCGAGGTTCTTTCTCGCAGTATCCCGATAGCCACTGAAATCGGGCTCCCTGGATATCAGTATCCTGTTGAAGGCATTAACGGCCTGTGCATAATCCCCCATCTCGACATATGACCTCCCTGAAAGGTAGAGAGCGTAAAGGGAGTCATCTTTTTTTATCAGGACCTTGTCAAACCAGCCAACCGCTTCACGCCACTCTTGACGTTTGAAATGATAGTAACCCCTGGCCAGTTCAAGATTATAGTCACCAGGGAAAAGTTTTTGCTGCTGTTTAAAGACTTCAATACCTTTTTCATATTCGCCGGCGTGGAAATATGCCCAGCCGAGATTTGTATACCCCTTCGGCTGACCTGGAGAATTTCTTACCGCAGCCTCCCAGAGGCTCCTGTCATCCTTCCAGACCCTGTTTTGGCTGAAAGTAACAACGGCCAATCCGGCAGCAACCATTATTATGGGATATAGAAGTGCCTTCCGGTTGAAACGGTCTGCGATATCTGACAAAGTGGCTACAATTAAGAGCAAGAACCCGAAAATAGGGATGAAGACGTACCGATCGGCCACCAGAGGGGTAGTGGGGAAGATGTTGAGCACCGGCACCAGAGCGATCAGGAACCAGCCGAAGGAGAAGACCATCGGACGGTTCTTCAGCCGCCCTGGAATCGCAACAGCTATGGAGACAAGCAGAAGTGATAAAGCAGCCATGACTTGTGGAGCAACCGGCGAAACTGCGAAATGGACATCGTATTCCGCCGAGAACCCTGCCGGCAGCAGAAGCATCTTCAAGTAAAAAAATGGGATCTGGAGAGCTATAGTCAGGGTTGCCACAATACCGGCAGAGTCAGATGCCCCTTGGCCAGTGGCGATGAGGTTGGCTTTCAAAGCGAAATGTCTATGGATAAAGAAAAAAACCAGTGCTGCAAAAAAATACGGCACAAGCCCCAAAAGCCGTTTCCGCAGACCATCGCGTTCTCCCAGAAGGGTGTAAAGGAGAAGCAATAGCGGCAAAATGATTGTAGTGGCCTTGCATAGCAGTGCGCAAACGAAGCAGACAAGCCCCCACCAGCAGATCACGACCCTCTTTTCACCCACAGGATCATACGATCTCAACCAGATAATTATGGCACTGAAAAAGAATGCCCCCGAGAGGAGGACGTTTCTGCAGGTGATGAAATTGACAGCCTGGCTCTGGATAGGGTGTACAGCAAATAGTAATGCGACAGAAAAAGGTATCTCCCACTTTCGCGGTTCCTCACCTTTTCTCCTTAGCAGATGCAGGGTTTCACCGGCAAGAAGATATACCAGTATGACATTTACCAGGAAAAGGAGGAGATTTGTGAGGTGAAACCCGGTTGCGCGATCCCCCCATAGCGCGTAATCGACAGCATAGGAAAGATCGCGTAACGGAAGATATTCAAGCCCGGAAACCGAAGCGAGCACTATTTTTTTTACGGAAAAATCCTTTATATCCCTGTTGTTTACAACTACGGAACGATCATCCCAGACAAATCCGTTGAACAGGGTGTTCCCGTAGAGCGAAAAGACCACTGCCAGAAGAATCGCAGCATATAGTGATTTTCGGTTATCAACTAACATAGTACCTGTGCGGTCGGGCAAAGATGATTGACCGCATAATTCATTTTAATGGTTGTTCCAGTGGGGGAAATTCATCTGTTCGAGAAAATGTCTCTCGAATGAAGGTGTGCCGGATAGAGGCACAACCTTTATCGAATCTGCAAGGCGCTCTACCTCTACAAGGCCTTCATGGACCAGAAGTGCCTGTTCAACTCCATACAATACTCCATCTTCGACAAAACTGGGGTTATGCAGCATATGAGTCGAGACCATCCCTATGGCTTCCAACTGCTCAGGGACAAGATTGGCCCCGAATGATCCGGTAACAATCAATTCGTCCATCCCACCCTCTTCCACTCCGGCACGTTCGCCGATCACCTCGATACCGGCCCTAATTGCGGCCTTAGCCAGTTGTACCTGACGTATGTCGTCCTGACTGATGAATATCTCTTGCTTCGCATCACGATAGAGAGTGATGCGTCTCCCTGAGCTATCCTCCTGAATACGGTTGGCCAGATTAGAGGCGATCACCTCTTTCGGCAAAATGGTACCGGTCGCATCGACTACCCCTGCATGGAGCAGCCCGACGATCGCGGCAAGCACCCCTGATCCGCAGATCCCTTTGGGGAGCAGGTCGGCAATCGTGACGATTCTTATATCATCGTCACTTATCGACACGTCATTGATAGCACCAGGAAGAGCTGCCATGCCGCAGGCCAGATTCCCCCCTTCGAATGCCGGCCCTGCTGCAGCCGAAGTGGCAAAGAGCTTTTCACCGAAAGCCAGGGCGATCTCGCCATTGGTCCCTAGGTCGAGGAAAAGTCGCACGGCAGATGGTGATGCGGAGGGCCGGTGCATTGACTGGCCATAGAGAAACGCCACCAGATCGCCACCGACGAACCCTCCCGGGAGGGGGAATATATAAGCCGGCAGGTTCAACGCCCAGCCAAGCTCACCGGTTGCGACAACCCTGCCGGCAGTGAAGAGGGGGCGATAGGGTGGTGCCGCGAGGGAATCGACCGGAAGTCCGAGAAGCAGATGTTCCATGGCCGGGTTACCGGCAATGGCGACACCCCGGAGTTGTCCCATGTCGACCGCTGCCATGTTGATGAGGTCTTCGACAAACTCAGCCAAAGTTCCATTGATCAGGGCCGTCAGCCGGTTTCTGTTGGCGGTCGAAGCCTGGGCAGCAGCAAGCCGGGAGATGACATCTGCGCCGAAGACCCGTTGCGGATTAAGACCACCGGTATGTGCAAGCCGCTCGCCGCTCTCGATATCCAGCAGTGAGGCGGCTATGGTGGTAGTGCCAAGATCTATGGCTATGGCCACCCCTTCAGACAATGACAAGCGGCTTCTCCCTGCGGCTGATGACTTCCCCGATTATCCAGGCATGTTGTGCGCGCTCCCCGGCCTGGAGCATGAAGCGCTCGGCATCATCAGGAGCAAGTGCAATGAGCAGGCCGCCTGAGGTCTGGGGATCGAAAAAGGGCAACAGCTCGTCGTCAATCGCGTCCGGCGATGGATTACCGGCCCGGCCGTCAACGACAAATGAGCGGTAATAATCTCGATTCCGGTAACAGCCGGCCGGCACCAGGCCATCGGCGATCAGGGCCTTAAGGGCCGGCATAAGCGGTACTGCCCCATACTCAAGGATGATGCTGAGATCGCTACCTTGAGCCATTTCACTGGCATGGCCGATAAGGCCGAAGCCGGTTACGTCAGTCGCCGCACTGGCGCCACAGGAGAGCATCAGTTCGGCAGCCAGGGCGTTCAACCGGGTCATCCAGTGGATAGCCTCCGTTATCGCCTCGCCAGGTGCCGACTCCGCCTTGATGGCAGTTGTGATTATGCCGGTGCCGAGCGGCTTGGTCAAAATCAGCCGGTCGCCCGGCCTTGCCGTGCAGTTGCGGACAATATGCGCAGGATCGATAAGACCGGTTACCGCCATGCCATATTTCAGCTCGTCATCTTCCACTGTATGGCCGCCGACCAGAGTCGCCCCGGCTTCTGCCAGAGCAGCCACGCCACCAGCCAGTATTTCCCGCAATATTTCCAGCGGTAGAAGACATGCCGGGAAAAAGGCCAGGTTCATGGCGGTCAACGGCTTCCCCCCCATGGCATAGATGTCGGAAAGGGCATTGGCCGCAGCTATCCGGCCAAAGGTGAACGGATCGTCCACCAGCGGGGTAATGATGTCAGCACTCTCCACCAGGGCGAGCTTCTCCCCGATACGGTAGATCCCGGCGTCGTCAGCTGTCTCTGCCCCGACCAGAAGATCGGGAGCAGACTGACGTACCATGCCGTGCAAAGCTTCTGCCAGGCCCGCCGGGCCCAGTTTAGCCGCTCAACCGGCCGCTTTCACCATGCCTGTCAGTTTGATCTTCTGTCTGGTCATCAGTTCCTCTTTGTTTGTCATGTTACTCAGTGCGACTGCCAATGCTTTATGGCAGATAGACCCGCGGCACGCGCTTGCTGATGCCGCAGAATATCTCGTATGGGATGGTGCCGGCCAGTTCGGCCAGTTCTTCAGCCTTGATACACCCCCCCTCTTCCCCACAACCGAGCAGCGTAACCTCATCCCCCACCATTACTCCGTCAACCTCGGTTACATCGAGCATGATCCAGTCCATGCAGACCGTCCCGGCAACTCTGGCACGAACCCCCCGGACCAGAACCTCGCCACGGTTAGTGAGGCTGCGGGGATATCCATCGGCATAACCTACCGGTACGCTTGCCACCAGGGTCCGCCTGGCAGCTGTATACCTCCTGGCATAACTGATGCTGCTGCCCGGTTCAACCCACTTAAGCATGGCGATCCTGCTCTTTAACTGCATTACCGGCCGCAGATCGAGCCGGTTGGCAAAATCGGCTGACGGCAGCGCCCCGTACAGGGCGATGCCAGGTCTCACCATGTTGCAAAGAGGTAAAGTCTGGCTGAATATTGCCGCGCTGTTGGCGATATGGATATAACGGGGCGAGAGCCCTTCGGCACGGGCGACCGCAACAGTCCGGGCGAACCGTTCCGCCTGCAGCGCGGTAAAGCTGCGGCCATCGCTGTCGAGTTCGTCGGCTGCGGAAAAATGGGATATTATCCCTTCCAGCTCGATATTGCCCAGCTCTTTTACGGCACGAAAAAATGGAGCCGCCTCCGTATGATCGATGCCGAGCCGCCCCATACCTGTGTCTATCTTGACATGCACCCGGGCCTTGCGGTAGAGGCGCCCGGCAACCGTATCGAGCCGCCTTAGCTGCTCAAGATCGAACACTGCTGTGGAGAGATTGAACCCGACACATTTTTTCTCCTGTCCAGGATATACCCCCCCCAGGATCAGGACCTGCCGGTCGATACCACTTTTGCGCAGCTGGATTCCCTCGGCCAGAAAAGCCACTCCGAATGCCGTCACTCCGAGCTGTTCCAGCTCGGTGGCGATATCCATGAAGCCATGACCATAAGCGTCTGCCTTGACTACGGCTATTATCCCGTTCTCCGGAGGTATCGCCTGACGGATCTGCTGATAATTATGGCGCAAGGCAGCAAGGTCGATCTTTGCCAGGGTAGGACGACTGTCCATCAGAACTCCATATCCCAGAATGACTTGACAGGTGGATTGCCCATGAATAGTCGCTTCGACATAAACATCCCCCTAATTCCTGCAAGAATTTTCTACCACTTCTGCATGTTGCTGTAAAGACAAAAACCAGTTGGGGCAAATGCCGAAAAATCCTAAAAACCGTTGACTTCCCGACAAATATCCATTAGCCTGTTATAGTTAACAGGAAGCCAGCTAGGGGAGTTCCATCGAACTGAGACCCTGAGGATGCTGAAGAGGTCCGTCAAGCAGTATTAAGATTTCGCACCGAGATAACCCCCTGCAGCAGAGCGGTTGATGCGAAATCCTGACGGCATCCCCCCCATCCAAGGAGACCCTTTGAACCTGATCCGGCTAGCACCGGCGTAGGAAAGCGGCCTATCTCCCCTGGCATACCAGCCTACGGAAGCCGTGATTATGTCGCGGCTTTTTTTGTGCCGGGCAATAGTTGATGATGTTTGGCTATTCTCACCTGTTTCTTTGTATTTAAACCAGCAGACAAGTACCGGTGCAGGATGCTGCACCAGTCAGGCGGCTTCCCGATATGGATCGAAAAAAGGATTTTCTTCGACTGGTAGTTGACCGTGACCCTTGTGAAGCGCGAATCAAAGGGGTATATCTCGTTACCGACCAGGGGGAACAGCTGGTTGAGAGGGTTGCGGATGCCTTGGCAGGTGGGGTCCGGATAGTCCAATACCGGACCAAAGAGAAAGATCCTAACAATCGTCTCGCCATAGGTCTGGCACTGAAAAACATCTGCCATTCGGCAGGAGTTCCGTTCATCGTCAACGACGATCTGGAGCTCGCCCTGACTCTCAATGCAGACGGTCTCCATCTCGGCCAGGAAGACGGTGACCCGCTGGCAGCCAGAGAGGCGCTGGGGGCCAAGAGGATCCTCGGCATCTCCACCCATACCCTGGAAGAGGCCCTCCGGGCTGAAGCATCCGGAGCCGATTACATCGGCTTCGGCGCCATGTACCCGACGGCGAGCAAAGATGTCATTCACCTACCCGGTCCTGCGACCATGGCCGCCATAAAGCCTAGACTGACAATCCCGGTAGTTGCAATTGGCGGCATCAATCAACATAATGCCGCCAAGGTCATCGACAGTGGTGCTGATGCTATCGCTGTCATCTCGTCGGTCCTTGGCAGCAGGTCTCCAGGGGTGACTGCAGCTGCACTCTCTTTGCTCTTCAATCGGCGTGGCAATTATCCAAGGGGCACAGTCCTGACTGTAGCCGGCAGTGATTCAAGCGGTGGTGCCGGAGTCCAGGCCGACCTGAAGACCATCACCCTGCTCGGCGCCTATTGCGCATCGGTGATCACTGCCCTGACCGCCCAGAACACCCGCGGCGTCAACTGTATACTCGGTACGCCGCCATCTTTCGTCGCCGAACAGCTGGATGCCGTCCTCTCCGATCTGCAGGTGGACGTCGTCAAAACCGGCATGCTCTATTCCGCAGCAATTATCACCATGCTGGTAGAAAAACTCGAACTGTACCAGCGCAAGATCGTCGTGGTAGATCCGGTAATGATGGCCAAGGGGGGGGCAACCTTGATCGACCAGGATGCCCTGGCAGTATTTAAAAAGCTGCTGCTACCACTCACCTATCTGCTCACCCCGAATATCCCCGAGGCGGAAAAGCTGACCGGGATGAGCATCAACAACGAGGAAGAGATGCAGTCGGCAGCCCGGGAACTTTACCAGATGGGCGCCCATAACGTTATAGTCAAAGGGGGACATCTTGCTGAGGGGATGGCGGTGGATATCCTTTACGATGGCAATGAATTCAGTCGTTTTGCCAGCCCGCGGGTACACACGAAAAACACCCATGGTACCGGCTGTACCTTTGCCTCGGCAATCGCTACCTGTCTCGCTTCTGGTGAACCTCTGCAGCAGGCAGTAGCCAGGGCCAAAGATTATATAACCTCTGCCATCAGGCTTGCCATGCCGCTGGGTAAAGGGCACGGCCCGGTCAATCACTATAAGGCGGCAGAAGAGCTGAAAAGCGAAAACTGACAATTTAGCAACAGTAGTCGTGCAAAACGATAAGACTGCGCTTTAACCTACCAAAGGAGCATTAGATGCAGAAGACTCAACTGGACTTTGCCCGCCAGGGTATAGTCACCGAGAAGATGAAAGAGGCAGCCCTGGCTGAAGGGGTCACCCCGGAGTTTCTCCGGGAGGGGATTGCCGCCGGCACCAATATCATCTGCCATAACATCAAACGACTGAAAGGTCGTCCGCTGGCGGTCGGCAAAGGGTTGCGAACCAAGGTCAACGCCAACATCGGCACATCTGCCGATGATCTGGATATCAGCAAGGAGCTGGAAAAGGCGCGGGTAGCGGTAAGATTCGGTGCCGATGCGATCATGGACCTCTCCACCGGCGGACCGGTGGATGAAATACGTCGCGCCATCATTGCCGAGACCGATGCCTGCATCGGCTCGGTCCCTCTTTACCAGGCAGCCCTCGATGCAGTTCGGAGCAAACACAAGGCGATCGTCGACATGACCGTGGACGATATCTTTGCCGGCATTATCAAGCATGCCGAAGATGGCGTTGACTTCATCACGGTCCATTGCGGCGTCACCCGCAGCACCGTGGAGCGGATGAACAACGAAGGTCGGCTGATGGATGTGGTCTCCCGCGGCGGGGCCTTTACCGTCGAGTGGATGGCCTACAACAACAAGGAAAACCCGCTCTTCGAACATTTCGACCGGCTGCTGGAGATCGTCAGAGAGTATGACATGACCCTCTCCCTGGGGGACGGCTTCCGCCCCGGCTGCCTGGCCGATGCCACCGACCGGGCACAGATCCACGAACTGATCCTGCTCGGCGAGCTGACCCAGCGGGCGCAGGAAGCCGGTGTCCAGGTAATGATCGAAGGACCCGGGCATGTGCCGCTGCACCAGATCGAGGCCAATATCCTGTTGCAGAAAAGACTCTGCCACGGCGCCCCGTTCTATGTCCTAGGTCCTCTGGTGACCGACATCGCCCCGGGTTATGACCATATCACCTGCGCCATCGGTGGCGCCATCGCCGCGGCAGCCGGTGCTGATTTCCTCTGCTATGTCACTCCGAGCGAGCATCTCCGTCTGCCGACCGTGGAAGATGTCCGGGAAGGGGTGATCGCCTCGCGCATCGCCGCCCATGCCGGAGATATCGCCAAAGGGGTGAAGGGGGCGATGGAGAAGGATATCAGGATGGCCAAGTGCCGCAAGGGACTCGACTGGGAAGGGCAGTTCAATCTTGCCCTCGACCCGGAAAAGGCAAGACGGATGCGGGCCGAGTCGGGTGTCGCCGATCATGGTGCCTGCACCATGTGCGGAGAGTTCTGCGCCTATAAAGTGATGGATGACGCCATGGAGAAACAGCGTATTCGTAGTTAGTACCGATAATATCTGCAGCCAGGCTAAATGCATTGACTTGACAGAGAAGTTGGTATAAGAAATTTATTGCTCTTCAGCCGATGTAGCACAGGGGTAGTGCAGCTGATTCGTAATCAGCAGGTCGCCGGTTCAAATCCGGCCATCGGCTCCATCAGCCATAAAGGATTTAAGTTAATACTTAAATCCTTTTCCATTTCACATCAATTGACATCAGTTGGAGAACCGATGCAGTTACTGGTCAACTATTATGCCCTGCTTGACAAAGTTGACGACCTCTGTCGTAAAACCATAGATAAGCATCGGAAAGATATCTCCTGCCGGCCGGGTTGCGCCGCTTGCTGCAGACACCTGACGATCTTTCCGGTGGAGGGATTTGCCCTGGCAGAGTCCCTGGCTGAACTTTCCCCAGGGGAGATCGAGTCAATTCGTAACCAAGCCCGATCTTCCGCCCCATCCGACAGCTGTCCGCTTCTGGCCGACGACCGTTGTCTCCTCTATGAAGCACGCCCCATCATCTGCCGCACCCATGGCCTGCCGATCCTCTTCAGCAGTGGCGAGCAGCAGCAGGTCGATTGCTGCCCGCTCAATTTCCAGGGGGTCGAATCGCTGCCAGGCGATGCCGTCATCGACCTGGAGAGAGTCAACTCACTTCTGACAGCCATCAATGGCCATTTTCTGGCCAACGCAGCTAATTACATAACAGTGCCAGAGCGCCTTACCATTGCCGAGGCGCTTCTGCTGGAGATTTCAGCTTGCCCCGCTAGCGAACTGTAACAGCCAGAGTGACAGTAGATACCACGGTCTGGTCAGCAATCAGTTTCGGATCGTTGTAACGGTTCAGGTCGTAAACCAGGCGGGCTGTGATCCTATAGTCGCCAGGGGGGAGTTTCGGCCGCCAAAGCAGAATACGCTCCTCGCCAGGGTCGAGAATCCGTTCATGGGGACCCTGGGCATCGGCCTGCATTGCCTCCTTGGCATCTGGGCGCTCCTTGTCGGCCGTCAGATATGCCTTGTCATCCGGCCGTGAATCGTACCAGGGGGCAAAGAGCCAGTCCCGGCCTGACACTACCCTCCCTTTGGCATCAACAGCCTCGACCTGCAGGTAGATGGCATGACGGTTCGAACCGGTCGGCACAGAGTGACCGGCACCGATATTGATCAAATGAAATTCGAATTCTGATTTGCCGGCGCTCGGTTGAATTATTACATTGTTAAGTGCCGAGGTAAGCCGTTGCAGCGACTTGCCGCCGGTCCAGAGATGGCGGGCCACCACCCGCTCCGGGAGGGGGTAGTTCTCTGCCAGCTTGCGCAGGGTCCGCGGCATATGGCAATCCTGGCAGTTCTGGCTGCCAAGCCCTTTGCGGAAAAAATCGTCGCGCCATTCGAGGAAGGTCTGGGTCTGTTTTCCCGCCACCCTCTTCCCCAGGCTGTGACAATAGGCACACATCAGCGAGGTCTTCATCCGGACATCGGGGTAGACCTCATGGGGGGCCCGGAGGCTGTAAGGTCCTCTAACCAGACCAGCCGGAGTGAGATGACAGCTGGCACAGGTGAGACCACCAATCTCCTTCTCTTTCGGGCGGGGTACCGGCTGGAAATACTCGGCAGCATCCAGACTGCCGAGTTCAAACGCCTCAGGGAAATGACAGCCGTTGCAGGAACGCCCATCCTGCTCCTTATCACGGGCATGGCGGGGGTAAGGGTCAACTCCGGCAACGGCATGCGCTGTGGCAGTGGCCGATACACCGGCCGGCGGGGACAGATCGGCCTCGCCAGCGAGGGTCGTCATCGGGACAGTTTTGCGCTGGATATCACTGCCAAAACCATGGGCAAACTCACGGTAGATGGCGACATGGCATTCGCCGCAGACCTCGGAAGGGGTAGCTGCACCGAGCGGGAAGGTGAGCTGCGGTTCTTTACCCGGCTTCGGACTGGCCGACCGGGGCTCTGCTGCTGCAGAAACAGTAACTACCATGGCCAGCAGAATGGTGCAAAGTGAAACGATAGACGGCATAGAGAATCCTTTCTTGCTACAGCGGACCGTTGATGTTGCCGGTTTTCCGCCTTGACTCAGAGATTATCTCTATATATTCTAACATATCAATTTGCTGTTGAAGGACATCATGCTATAAATAGCGGTAAATTCATCATGACCGACATGTTAGCAAATAATATATAGCGAGGTATAATCTTAGTAATGAAAATTCTTCCCTGTCAAACATTTCTCCTCCCCATCATGCTGATGCTGATCATCCTGGCCGGTTCACCATGCCGCCAGGCCGACAGCGCTGAGACCATGGACCTGGCGGCAGCGATCAAGATCGGCAACGGCAAAAAGCTGGTCATCGAATTCACCGACCCGGATTGCCCCTATTGCCGCAAGGCTGCGGCTTATTTTCACAATCGCCAGGACATAACCCGCTTCGTCTTTCTCAAGCCGTTACCGATGCACCCAGAAGCCAAGGGGAAGGCTCAGGCCATCCTCTCCGCTGCTGACCCGGTCAAGGCATATGAAGATACCATGCAAGGGCGCTACGACGGAGTGAAACCTCCTCCTGTATCGAACAGGGGGGGACAACTGCTTGAGCGGCATCTCGCCATCGCTACGCAAAACAGGGTTAAAAGCACTCCGACCTTCATGATCTTCGGCCGGATAATCGAAGGTTTCGATCTGCAGAAGATCGACGGACTGCTACGCTGATCATACGGAGGTCGCATGAAGGCAAATATCAACGGAATCAACATCGACTTTACAGTAACAGGTGAAGGCCCGGCAGTTCTCCTTATCCATGGATTCCCCCTCAATCACCGCCTCTGGCTCCCTCAGGCCGAGGCTCTGGCAAAGGCCGGTTATCAGGTCATAACCCCTGACCTGCGCGGCTTCGGTGCCAGCGAGGTCCCGGATGGTCCATATTCGATGGATATCTTTGCCGATGACATGATAGCACTACTCAATCATCTCGGCATCGAGCAGAGTGTGGTGGGCGGCATGTCGATGGGGGGGTATGTGCTGCTCAATATGCTGGAGCGCTACCCGGAGCGAGTCGCGGCAGCGGTATTCATGGTCACCAAGAGCGGCGCCGATGACGAGGCAGGGCGGCAAAAAAGGACGCTCCTCGCCCAGGAGGCCTTACAGAAAGGACCGAAAGCCGTGGCCGATATCTTCGCCGGCATCCTCTTTGCCGATGCCACGCTGACAAAGCGGCCGGAACTGGTCGCTGAAGTAAGAGGCTGGATGGAGGGGTGCGACCCCAAAGGGGTAGCCGGAGCGCTGCTGGCGATGCGCGACCGGAAGGACTATACCCTGCTGCTGCCGCAATTCCGTCTGCCGGCTGTCGCCATTGGCGCCAGCGAAGACAAGGCGATCCCGCCGGTAAATACGGAGTCCCTTGCCGCTGGCCTGGCAGATTGCCGTTGCAGCATAATCCCGGCGGCCGGGCATATGGTCACCATGGAGCAGGCGGACGCGGTGAACTCGCTGCTGCTGGATTTCCTGGCCCGGGTGGTCGACTGAGCCAAAAAAGCTGCGGGGGATATCAACAATAATCCCCCGCAGCGCCTGCCTGAACTTCATTCATCAAACCCGGTCAATCAGAATAAGTGGCTCAAGGCACCACCACCCTGGTATTGTAATCCTGCTGGTACTGCTGGTGCCCGGCATCTGCCGGATAGTTCTCCACTGCCGTGTTATACGGGAAGTTGCTCATGGCGGCAAAGGGGAGCGGCAGTACGGTATGGGTGATATTGGTGTTGCCGGTCGCCTTGTAATAGCCGTTGGCATAGAGCAGGTATTTGCGCGCCTTCCCCTCCGGTACCGCAGCATCCGCGGCAAAGCGTACCGAAAGCTCCTCACCGCCGGCAAAGATGACGAACTTGTCATCAGTCTGGGTCAACAGCGGCGTCACATCACCATATCTGGTATAGGCACCGGAGAAGTAGGAGGTGCCCCGGGTGACGATATCGCCATAGATATAGTCGAACAGCTCCCCATCGGTCTTTCGGCTGAAGCCGTAATAGCCGAGCTCGGCCGACTGCAGCGGCAGCTCGGTCAGGGTCACCGGCTGGTCTGCGGTGGTGTCGAAATAGAGAGCATCGAGATAGACCTTGTAGAGGAAGCTGAGGCGGAACTTGAAGCTGTTGATGTTATATATCCTGAAGATATTGGTGATATCGACCAGGTAGGCGTTCCCCCGCTCCTTCGGCGAATAGACCTCCTTGATGGCATAGGGGACCAGTACCCAGTTGCCGCTGCCATCCTGCACCTCCAGCTTGGTTATCTTGCCGTTGAGAGAGAGGAGGTCCTTGCGCGCCATGCCGGCAGAGGTAGTCGGTACCACGGTCTGGGCATCGATGATCAGTTTGATCTGCGGCGCCTGCGACTGGTCACCCAGATCTATCTCCAGCGTCTGCCAGTTGAAGTCGAGGTTCCGGTCGTTGTTCAGCACCAGGTAGTCTTGATCCGAGGCGGCCAGTCTGGCCGAGACATCGGCACCGCTGTTGAGATGGGTGATAGAGACCGGCCGTTTGAGAGTCCTGGCCACAGTATGGAGCATCGCCGCCGGCGCGCTATAGGTGCCGTTGGTGCGGAGCTCCTGAAAGAGGTCGAGGTCGGCCGGATAGTCGACGGCAAAGAGCTTCAAGCTATCGAAGTAGTCGGTCTCGTCCCGCTCCTCGACTATCTTCAGGCTGTAGAAGCCATCCTTCAATTGCGGGCCTGATTCGAGCAGATGATATTCAAACGGATTCGGTTTGCGGAAACCGGTCGGGGTCTTGGTGCCGAGGAAACCGGTCGGGAAGGTATCGGTCTCGAAGGCGTAGCTCTCGCCGTTCCAGGAGTAAAGGGTCGGGCAGGTGCTGCAGCCGTAGAGACAGCAGGAGTCACCATAACAGCCGTCACTGACACTGAAAGACCAGACCGGAGAGTAGGGGCTGGTGGCCAGGGAGATACCGTTGCGCGCCTGGACCCGCCAGTAATAGCTACCAGGACCTGGATAGGGGAAGAAGTAGGTATTGGTTATCCAGCCGGAGGCTACCACCCCAGTGGCAAAGGTCGGGTCGGTGCTGTATTCCGCCTGGTATTCGATCACCGGCCCGCTGACGGAATTCCATTGTAGCTGCGTATCGCTCAGCACCGCGCTGCCACTGGCCGGCAAGAGCTGGGTCGGGGCAAGCGGCGGCGCCCCGTCGATCATGATGAAACTCTGGGTAGCGCTCCAGCCCGAGGTAGGATCCTGAGCAGTGGTATGGTTGGCGTCCCGCGACTGGACCCGCCAGTACCAGCTGTTGTTGGTGGCCAGAACCGGCGACCAGCTGGTGGTGGAGATCCAGCCCGAGCTCTGCACTGCCGAGGCAAACGAGGAATCTGTACTGACCTGCACGTTGTATTCGATCGGCCCGTTGTCCGGGATATCCATGGCAGCGTTCCACTGCAGCGTTTCGCTGCAACTGCTGACGCAAGTCGAGTTGGCATGTACGATCGGCACAGGAACGGTCGGCGGGGCAGAGGTATAGAAGGTAAAGTCGGATGAGACTGCTGATTTGCCGGTATAGGATATTGACTTGACCCGGTAGTGATAGGTGGTGTGGTTAAGCAGATTTTTGACCACCCCGACATGGTTCTGCACCAGGCTGGGTTCGGTATTGATCGACCCGTAGGCGCTGGTAAGACCGAACTCGACAATGGTGGAGCCGGGGATATTGGTACTCCAGAGGAAGGTCCACCAGACCCCGGTGAGGTAGCTGGTCGTCCTCAGTTCGCTGGTCGGCCCGCCGGTGATGGTCATGGCCTGCTCAGCCGCCCAGGGGGTGACGCTGTTCCAGGACTGGTCGGTACCGCTGCCGGTGTTGTTCTCGTGGCAGGTCGGTTGATAGGTGCCGGGGGAGGTGTCGCCATAGCTGGTATATGATCCGGGGATACGGCCGCTGCCGGCACCGACGTCACCCGATCCCGAACTGCTGACCACCGGAGCCAGGTTCAGCCCTACCCGCCCCTTGTGCCTTGCGTCCATACAGTTGGTCACCATCAGTCGTGGCAGGACCGAACTGGTATGGACAGAGTGGCACTTGGAACAGCTGTAGTTATGCTTGATAGTACCATTGGCGGTCTTCCACCCCTTGACCGTTTCATGGATCCGGTCCTTACTCTTCCAGCTATGGTTGCTGCCGTTGGTCAGACTCGACTTGCCGTGACACTGCAGGCAAAGACCGGCAAACTGGCTGTCGTTCTCGACTATGCCGCTCACTGCATCGTCGATCCGGCTGCCAAAGGTATTCTGGTCGATATGGTAGGTTATTTCGTTGAAGGTGGTCTGCCCCCAGTTATTCACCGGAGCCACATCCTCCCTGTACGGAGAAGTGAGATAGGTCCCCTTCAACAGCGGTACGGCATACTGCTGGTTGGAGCCGATGGTCGGGCTCACCCCGTGCGGGTCGTGGCAGGGGGTGCAGAGGCCGCCTATACCGGCCATGGCATTTGTGCTGAGTGGGGTCGAGGCGCCAAAGTGCCCCCCTTTGATCAGGTTCTCCCCCTTATAGGAGTAACGTTTTTTTGCTCCGGCACCGCTGTAGCTCATGAAGGGTGAATCCCAGTAGCCGAGGATCTGCTGCCCGGCACCGTAGGTGGAGTTGTATCCCCACGGCGTGGTGACGGCGTTCTGGTTCATATGGCAGTCGAGACAGAGGCTCGCCCCTGGGTTACGCAGGTTCTTGTCCGCCACTCTCCCGGCACTGTATGGTTTGTAGGCTACTGCCGCACCACTCCGCTCAACAGTAGTATCCTTCAATATCCCGCCATTGACCGTGGCGCTGGCGTACCGGGTGGTCGTGCCGGACACGGTCGAGCCATGGGAGTTATGGCAGTCGAAGCACTGCACATTGCTCGACCCGCTCGTGTCGATGATCGCCCCGTCCACCCCGTTCACCGTGTCCCAGCCACGCTTGTTGGCAGAGGCATTGCCGTGCGCCGAATAGGACTTGGCGATCCGTTTCTGCGCCGCATTGGTCACGGTCGAGTATTTCCCCCAGGTGGTGGTGCCGGTCTGGCTGTAGCGGGCCGCCACGCTGCTGTTGTCCCAGGCGTATTGCCGGGGGGTCTTGCCGTCGCCGAACGGCTGACTGCTGTTATTCTGGTCGCTGTGACAGCCGAGGCAGTGACTTGTCACCTTGGCTATTTCGCTCCGCGATCCGTCAGCCAGGTACTGTACTGCCGTCACACCGGGTGTATAGACCGACGGTCTGCTCCCGGCACCGTAAATAACCAGCTCCACTGATGCTCCGGGGGATTTGCCTCCATGGTGATAGGCAGGGTTGATACTCCCGTCGCTGTTCGCTTCCCAGTGGCACTGGTAACAGCTGGCATCGCTCAGCGTCCCCTGGACATGATGGGAGTTGGCGCCGAACTGTGCGGCTATAGCGGCCCGCCCCCCCTGTGCCACGGAATGGCAGCCTAGACAGGAGGTGCTCCCCCACTGTGCAGCGGTCGCACTATGGCAGGAAATGCTGTTGCAGCTGCCGTTACGGCTAGCAGCCGGTGTCTGGCTGGGAAGATAGTTGGGGTAACTGAAATTCCCCGCCTTGGAATAGACCAGCCCCGGAGAGAGCGCCGGATTAAAGATGATCCCCCGTTTCCCGGCACTGGTGGCATGGGCGAACGGGATCGTCTCGGACATATGATCGGTGTGACATTTCGTACAGGAGAGCGCTCCTGGGCCGTAATAGCCATCGTGACGGAGATGGCTGCCATCGTTCGGCGGCAGCCCGTGGCAACGGTTGCAGTCATTCGGCGCGACAAAGGCAGTGGTGCACCAGATCGGGGTGACGGCTTCGAAATGACAGTTGACATTGCTGCAACTGCCGAAGGTCGGATTCGGGGTTTGCGGAAAGGCCGAGGAGGTATTGCGGTATAATGCGGCCAGCGGTGAGCTGTTGATATTGGCAGAGAGCTTGATCCGCCCCTGTCGGTGTGAAGCTGTATAACCGTCACTGTTGCTGTGGCAGTGGGTACAGGAGGATGGCCCGGCAGTTGCCGGCATGTGGGAGTGGTGACTCCCCTGGAAACCGCCGCTGGTTATATTGCGGTAGGGTGCATCGACCGGCCGGTAGTCGACCGGGCTTCTCGTCCCGTGGCAGTCATAGCATCTTATCGAGGCGACAACAGGAAGTGCGTAACAGAGGAGACTGAGAGCAATAAACCAGCATACCCCTAGTCGCTGCAAAGGCCCTACGCCCATGGCAACACCCCCTTATGGATTTCATTCCTGCAGCACGTTTGTATAACTGTTGCTAAAATGTCATTTTCTTTACTTGCCGCTAAATGGCGCCGCTATCAGGCCCTTCTACGCACATGCAAATATCGCCATTAATTAATTCATAGATATCAGCATGTTGCGCTTAACAAAATTTTGACGCAAATACATATATTTACAAAAGCATAAATAATGCCAATATTCATATAAATTGTTTGACTTGATACGGTTTATTATTTTTGGCTTATTGAATAATTCTGGTCATTTGACTTGATGCAGCTGATATCTGCCATGACCCTGCAAAAATGAGAGGAGTGGAGCAGGTAACCGGGAGAAGAAGATCAAGGTGTCTGCTAAAAACAGTTTTCTCAGGGGGAAGCAACTGGTTCGCTAGGTGAGACCGAAACGGAGCCGCACCTCTTGCGGGGCCGGGTCGAAACGGGAAAATTCCATGGTAAATGTGCCTCGCCCTTTGGTGGCACTGCGTAATTCGGTCATATAGCCGAACATCTCGGCCAGCGGCACCAATGCGCGGATAGACTGCAACTCCCCTTCAGTGAGGATACCCTCGACCCGGCCCCGCTTCTGCTGCAGTGAACCGAGCACCTTGCCGGCGCTCTCCTGCGGGGTGACTATCTCCAGGGCCATGATCGGTTCGAGCAGAACGATACCCGCCTCCCGCGCCGCCATCACTATCCCCCGCTGGGCCGCCCCCCGCACCCCCGCCTCGGTGGTAACCCCTGGTTCGAAAGGGATCTCCAGCACCCTCACCTCCAGGTCGATAAGTGGATAGCCGGTCTGGGAACCGGCGCTGCAGGTCTGCACCAGCGAGTCGCGAAAGGTGACAGCAAAATCCTTGGCAAAGGGGAGATGCTCCACTGCCGGCAGGGATATCTTTATGCCGCTGCCGCGAGGCCGCGGGGTAAGTCGGAGCAGCGCCTCCCCCCCCTGCAGTTTGCCATCATGCTCCACCCGGATCACCTCCCGCCTCTCCACGCTGCGGGCCGGTGTCTCACGGTAGACCACCTGGGGGCGGCCGGTCTTCACCGCCACGCCGAACTCCCTTGGCAGACGGTCGGTGATGATCTCCAGATGGAGTTCCCCCATGCCGGTCAGGATGGTCTGGCCGGTCTCAGGGTCTTCGTGGACGCGGAAGGTCGGGTCCTCCCACTGCAGCTTCTCCAGGGCGGGCAAGAGCTTGTCCCGGTCGTCAACGCCGCGTGGTTCGACCGCCAGCGACACCACCGGCTCCGGAACCGTCAAACCGGCGAGCAGCAGGGGATGCCCCGGGAGACTCAGGGTGTCGCCGGTCAACGCCTCCTTGAGCCCGGTGGCAGCGACGATATCCCCGGCAAAAGCCTCTTCGATCTGCTCCCGCTTGTGGGCATGCATGCGGAAGAGCCGGGAGATCTTCTCGAAATGCCCCCGGTTGCTGTTCAGCACCGCCTGCCCGCTCTTGATGCTGCCGCTGTAGATTCGCATATAGGTGAGCTTCCTGCCGTCATCGGCCAGGACCTTGAAGGCCAGGGCGCAGAGCGGACCCCGGGGATCGCAGGGGAGTTCGACCGGTTCGCTGCCGTCAGGCTTTGTCGCTTCAGCCGGCGGGCGGTCGAGCGGTGCCGGCAGATAGTGGGCAACGCCGTCCAGCAGCGGCTGTATCCCCTTGTTACGGAGTGCCGAGCCGAGAAAGACCGGGAAGAGCGCCGAAGCAAGGACCGCCTGACGAAGTGCAGGGCGGAGTCTCTCCGCACTGACCGGCACGCCGGCGAGGAAGTCGCTCAGTATCGCGTCGTCGAAGTCGGCAACCGCCTCCACCAGCTTCTCTCTAGCCTGGCGCATCTCTTCAGCCATTTCTGTTGGTACCGGCCTGCTATCGACGCTCATACCCTGGTCTGCTTCGCTGAAAAAGAGCGCCTCTTCGGTGAGCAGATCTATTATGCCGCTGAACCCCCCTTCGCTGCCGATCGGCAGCTGCATCAACACCGGCCTTGCCGCCAGCCGCTGCTCCAGCTGCTCCAGTAGCCTAGGCAGGTCGGCACCGACCCGGTCGAGCTTGTTGACAAAACAGATGCGCGGCACTTTATAGCGATTGGCCTGCCGCCAGACCGACTCGCTCTGCGGCTGCACCCCTTCAACGGCGCTGAAGATGGCTACAGCGCCATCCAGCACCCGCATGCTCCGTTCCACCTCGATGGTGAAGTCGATATGGCCGGGGGTATCGATCAGGTTGATCCAGCAGTCGCCCCAGGAGCAGGTAGTGGTAGTGGCAGTGATGGTGATCCCCCGCTCCTGCTCCTGGGGCATCCAGTCCATGACCGCCTCACCCTCGTGGACCTCTCCCATCTTGTGGGTCTCACCGCTGTAAAAAAGGATACGCTCTGATACCGTGGTCTTGCCGGCGTCGATGTGGGAGATGATGCCGATGTTGCGAATCTTGTCGAGGGGTGGCCGTTCCATATAGATTCCGTGGCGCTCCTTGGTCTGCCTGTCGGGTAATCGTCAGACTAACCTGGCTGCTCGTGCGTCACTCACTATACACTCAACCAGAGCCGACTGCAAGAGGCTACTCGCCGGTAAAGACCGGCGGCCGCTTCTCCATGAACGCCGCAATCCCCTCGGCATAGTCTTTACTGTCGTAGACCAGCCGCCGCAGCCCCTGGACCCGTTCGAAGGTGTTCGGGCTGAGGGGATAGGCACTGGCCAATAGCCTGATCTGCTCCTTGATGACGCTGATGGAGAGGGGGCTGTTCCTGGCAATCCGTCGCGCCAGGTCGTAGGTGAAGTCCTCGATCTCTGCTGCTGCCACCATATGATTGAGTATCCCCCGCTGCTCCGCCTGCTCGGCAGTTACCGGGGCAGCAGAGAAGAACATCTCCTTGGCGATGTTCACCCCCATTATGTTCATGAAGTGGAGGATCCCGGAGACATTGTAAGGGACGCCGATCTTCGCCGGGGTCATGCAGAAACTTGTGGCCGGGGTACCGATCAGGATGTCGCAGGAGAGCGCCAGGTCGCAGGCACCCCCCCAGACACTCCCCTCGATCATGGCGATGACCGGCAGTGGCAGTTGCTGGATCTCCCGCATGATGGTGATAAGCGGGTCGCTGTAGGCGAGCGGGTCGCGCCCCGGATGGGGCAACTCAGCCACATCGTGCCCGGCCGACCAGACCTTGGCGCCAGGGAGCGCCCGGAGGACCAGCACCCGTGCCTTCCCCTGCTGCAGCGCCTCCATGGCCGCAATGGTTTCGTCGATGAGGATCTTGGAGAGGACATTGCGGCGTTCCGGATGGTTGAAGGTGATGGTGCCGATATTCTCTTTCAGCTGGGTGGTGATACGGGTCATGGCAGCTCCTTGAGACGGATTGCGAACAATCGCTCCAAAAGGATACCAGAAAAATCGGGGGTGGAAAGTCATCGGGAAAAATCAGTGGCGCAAAGCGGGAAAGAGAGAGACAATGAGACAATCCGTAACGTAAAAAATTCTGTCCCCAATTTTCACAGCAAAGGGACAGAATATGGGGGCAAGTTGGATTTTAGAATATTGCCTGTGTAAAAGGAATTCTAGGTGGGTCAAGGCCGAAGATATCAATGTCTATACGGGTCAACATGCTGCGCCTCACCCTTCCTGGCCGGGGGCTTGACCTCCCGGTACTCCTCCAGCGGCTTTTTATCCTTGACGTTAAAGACCTCTATCGCCGACTTCCCCTCGATCGGACAGACATACTCGCAGATGCCGCAGCCGTTGCAGAGCTCGTCCACCACATAAGGGACCCTGACCTTTACTGTCTGACCGTTTAAGCCGCGCATGGTCTGGATCTCGGCGCGGATCGCCTTCTGCGGGATCGGGCAGTGCTCCTCGCAGACGATGCAGTCGATCCGTTTGGCAAAGGGGATGCAGTGGTCCTTGTCAAAGACCGCCTTGCCGATCACCTCCCGCTTCTTCCGCTCCACCTCCAGATCGGGGATGGCACCGGTGGGGCAGACCTGGCCGCAGAGGGTGCAGTTGTATTCGCAGTAGCCGAGCCTGGCGATCAGCAACGGCGTGTAGACCCCTTCGATCCCTGCCTGGGCAAGGGCCGGATAGAGGGCGCTGCGGAGGCAGACCTTCATGCACTCGCCGCAACGGACGCATTTGGCCAGGAACTCCTCTTCGTTTCGCACCCCGGGCGGGCGGAGCAGCCTGGCATGGGCTTCAGGGGAGCGGAAGCGGAACAGCCGGGCGAGGAAGAAGCCTCCCGCCAGCCCGCCAAGGAAGACCCGCCGCTCCATCACCGGCCCGCCAGCGGCAGGATTTAAACTGCCGAAACGGAAGCTGACCCGGCTGTTCGGGCAACCAAACTGGCACTCCAGACAGAGGATACACTCCTCCTTCTGCAGCAACTCTTCGCTGAAAGATGTTGGGCAAAGAACGCGGCACTGTTGGCAGTCGCTACAGAGTCTGGCCGGTACCCGGCTGAAGGGGGAGAGCCGGGCCAGCAGGCCGAGCAGGGTGCCGAGGGGGCAGAGGTTGCGACACCAGTTGCGGGTTTCATACCGCTCCAGCCAGATGATCAGGAGAAAGACCAGTGCCGAGATGAAGGCGAGCGGATACAAGGTCTCGCGGAACGGGAGGAGATAGTCGCGGATCAGTTTATAACCCGGGGAGAGGATATCGCGGCGGTCCCCCATGACACGGTAGAGACCGACCCAGCCGGAGCGGACCGTCTCGCCCAAGAGCGGGTGGGCAAAGAAGGTGAGGGCCCGGACCAGGATGGCGATCGGGTCGAAGAGACCGGCCAGGTTAAGCTTGAAGAGGGAGGCCATCAGAAGCGGCAGGAGCAGCCAGTATTTGACGCTCCCCTTGAGCCAGCGAAGCGGAGCACTTTTGCGGATTTTGCCGGTCACCAGGTCGAGGATGGTGCCGAGGGGGCAGAGCCAGCCGCAGAAGAAACGGCCGAGCAGGGCGGAAAAGAAGAGCACCAGTACTCCGGGGAGGAGCAGCGGCACCCACGATTTCACCGCCAGCAGGGTGGTGGCGGCGGTGAGCGGATTGGCGCGGAAAAAGGCGTTCACCGCCACCCCGAGCCGGTCGCTGCCGCGGTACTCGGTATGGAGGAAAAAGAGGATAAAGATGGCGAGGAATATATATTGGCAGATGCGGGCCGAGCTGATCTTATTCTTCATGGGCCTTATCGTAGCACTCCAGGGGATATTTATGCAACAGCTTGCGTCACTGCCGCTATTTTGTTAAAAAGCACCGGGTAAAACAGGGGGCCAACCCTTTAGCATCGGCATCTCCCGGATATAAGTCACGATTAGCCGACAACAAGGGGTTGCCCCCCATTATGCGTATTAACAATTATTCCGCCAGATTACAGGCCGATGAGCCCCTGGGCCTTGCCTAGCCTGCACTGCATCTTCCCGGCGATCCTGTCCAGCCCCCCTTTGACCGCCATCCTTCTGCTTGCGGTTACTCTTGCGATGACCCCTTTCAACAGACCTTTGACAATGCGGAACCGCCCTTTTGCCAGATGTTTCGTGCTCCGTTTCATATGCCACCTCCTCAGCGGGGTTGAGTTGCATCCCCATTCTGTCACTGTAATTATAGCAAACAACCTGCTGATAATACCAACTATTATGATGCCGTGCGCAAGGGTGGTATTAAGGAGCACCATTGATAATTTTCAAAGCATATGTAGACTTGAATATAGAAGTCGCCAGTAAACACCTGGCAAAATATAACTGCAAAGCACGCAGAGGAGAGCTGACCATGAGCAGACGCAAAATCGACCGTATTTTGAAGAGCCGCCCCACCATCGAAGGGGCCGGTGTCCATCTGAAAAGGGCGTTCGGCTATTCCCAGCTACCGCTCTTCGATCCCTTCCTGATGCTGGACGATTTTCACACCGCCAATCCGGCAGAGTATCTGGCAGGCTTCCCCTGGCACCCCCACCGCGGGATCGAGACCATCACCTATGTACTTGAGGGGGTGGTCGAACATGGGGACAGCATGGGGAACAAGGGGGCGATCAGTGCCGGCGACGTGCAGTGGATGACTGCAGGGAGCGGCATCATCCATCAGGAGATGCCACAACAGAGTCCGACCGGGATGATGTGGGGGTTCCAGTTCTGGGCCAATCTCCCTGCTGCCGAAAAGATGATGGCGCCCCGCTACCGGGACGTGAAGAGTGTTGACATTCCGGAAGTGCTGCTCGATACCGGGGTGAGGGTGAAGGTCGTCAGCGGCCGGATCAACGGCACGCAGGGGCCGGTGCGGGATATCGTCATCGATCCGGAGATGCTCGATATCAGCATCCCTGCAGCGACGACTTTTCGGCACCGGGTCAAGGAGGGGCATACCGCAGTCGCCTACGTGCTGGCCGGCGAGGGGCATTTCGACGAGCAAAGGGACGCCTTTGCCTACGAGATGGTCGGCAAGGGGTGGATGGATCTGAGCAGACGCTGCAGTTGCGGCGCGGAGACGGTCATCCTCTATGAACGGAGTGGCGACGAGGTGATGGTCGAGACCGGCGAGCATCCGGTCCGCTTCCTCTTCATCTCCGGTAAACCGCTTAATGAACCGATCGCCTGGTACGGCCCGATCGTCATGAACACCAAAGAGGAGCTGCGGGTCGCCTTCGAGGAGTTCGAGAAGGGGACCTTCATCAAGAAGAGGTAGTTTTTCAGCAGAAAAAACAGAGGGGACCCCCCTTTTTACCGGGGGCCCCCTTCTACTGCCATAGTTGGCGAATAGTGCGAATCATCTCACGCCTTGACGATCTTCACCTTATTGAGATCCATCTGCCCCAGCCCCCGTTTGGAGGCCGCTACGGTGACGGCGATCTCATTCGGCTTCATGCCGAAGAGGGTGGTGGCGTAGGCATCGGCAGCAACGATATCGGTAGAGGCGATCACCTTGTTGATGATCTTTACGTCCCGCAGGTCCCCTCCCTGCGGCCCATGGGCGGTCAGGATGCGGGTGGCGTCGATGATGGTCAGGTGCGGCTTGAAGACTGCATTGACATCGGCTAGTACAACATCGAGATTCTTGTGCAGGGAACCGCGGTTACCCCCCATTATCCCCATGACATTCTTCATCCCCAGGGTCAGCTTGGAGAGGCCATGATGCTTGGCCACCGGCACATTGATATAGACATCCGCAGAGATCGCCTCGCCGTACAGCTCCCACTCCTTCAGCACCTTGCCGTTCAAGGCGACCTTTTTGTAGCGCTCCGTCTCCAGATGCTTCACCTCGACATTCTTCATCCCCTTCAGGGCCGGCTCGATGCCGCTGTTGACATAGCAGCGCCGCTCGTCATTGCAGGTCCGGTCAAAGACCTTGACCTTCTTCGCCCCGGCCTTGAGGCACTCCTCGACGATCGCCCTGACCACCTGGGGATGGGTATTGGCCCCCTGTTCAGCGCTCCGGTCCCACCCCATGTTAGGCTTCACCACCACGGTCTGCCCCGGTTTGACAAAACGGGCGATCCCCCCCAGGGCAGCGATGGCGTTGCGGGTGGTCAGCGCCGGGTCCTTACCCTCGGCTACTGCGACTACAGGATAGTCGGCCGCCAGCAAATCCCTGATGAGCCATTGATGGCAAATCGTAAAGAGTCCCAGAAGCTTCAGAAATCCCCTACGCTGCATAAAACCTCCTGAACATAAACGGGGACCAGGAAACAGGAAACAGGAAACTGTAAACCGTCCCCTATCCCCTATCCCCTATTCCCTATTCCCTATCCCCTATTCCCTATCCCCTATTCCCTGTTCCCTATTCCCTGTCCCTCTGTTCACCGTCTTCAAAAAGACCACAAACGCCCCGCTTCCACCCAACTGCCTTGGCGCCGGGGCGAACTCGGCCACCATCACCTTCCCCTGCTCCCGCAGCCACCCTGCTACGGCCCGCTGCAGCACCGGCTCTTCCGGCGAATTGTTCCCCTTGCCGGTAATCACCAGTACCACCTGTTGCCCCCGCTTGAAGGCGCCGCTGATGAAGCGGTCAAGGCTGGCCAGCGCCTCATCCCGGGTCATGCCATGCAGGTCGAGCTCCAGCTCGATCCGCAATGCCCCCCGTTTCAGCTGCCGCACCCGGTTGACCGGCAGCGGCCGTAGCGGCACCACATCATCCGGCAGCTCGTCGCGGAAATCGACATCCAGCTGCAGACTCTCCATCGCCTGGCGGAAGAACTGCTGGTCATCCTCTGCCAGCTTTTTGGCCGGAGGCTGCTCCCTCACCCGCTTTTTCTCGGTTGCCGGCGGCTCCAGCCGCCGCACATCAGCCATGGCCCGCTGGAATACTGCATCATCATCTACTGCAGCGACCGGCTGCTCCCCTACGGCCCGGACCTTCGCCGGCAAGGGGGCAGCTTCCACCTGCACCCCGCGCAGAGCCTTGAACGGAGCGGCAACGAACTCCTTTGGTCTGGCACTACTCTTCTTCGCTTTTTTCATTACAGCACCAATAACTATAAAGGGGGACAGTCCCTTTAAGGGGACAGTCCCTTTAAGGGGACAGTCCCCTGGGGAGAGTCCCCTGGGAATAAACGTGGATTATCCGCAAGGTCAGGAACCCCGCTGATCAACGCCGGGATTGCGCAAATGCCACGTTTTTCAGTCTTTGTTGATCAGGATGATCTCGATCCGCCGGTTACTCGCTCGCCCCTCATCGGTATTGTTGTCAGCCTCCGGCTTCGGTTGATATTCGCCGTAGGCGACAGCCGACAGGATCTTCGGATCGACCCCCTGCTGCTGCAGAAAGTGGACGACATTGAGGGCGCGGGCCGAGGAGAGCTCCCAGTTGGTGGCGAATTTCTTGGTCAGGCCACCGGTTATCTGCTTGTTGTCGGTATGCCCCTCGATCCGGATCACCTTCCCCTGCAGATTCTTGAAGGTATCGACCATCTTCAGCAGCACCTCCTGCCCTTCTGTCTTGACATCGGCCTTGCCGGAATCGAACAGCACTGCCGCCTTCATATCGACAGTAAGCTTGCCGCGCAGCTCGCGGATGGTCAGGTCCCCCTTGGAGATCTGCTCCTTCATCTTCTCGGTCATCTCCTCCAGGGTACTGCTCACCTTCTTGACCTCTTCCTCCTTGGTCTTCTGCAGGCTGACGATATCCTGTTTCAGCTTGGAGTTCTCCCCTTCGAGGTCGGAGATCTTCTGCCGCAGCTCGGCGATCTTGTTCAGTGAATCGGATTTCGAAGAGTTGAGATCGCCATAGAGGTTTTTGTTGTCGGCGGTCAGTTTCTCCTTATCCTTCTTCAGCCCGGCAACATCGCTGTTAAGCTTGGCGATCTGGGCCTTGAGCGACTCGTTCTCGGCATTCAACGCCTTATACTGTTCCTGCAGGCTCTGCAGGCTCTTGTCAAGTGAATCGGCCTTCTTCACCATCAGTTCGTGGGTTCCGGTCGAAACGCAGCCGAACTGCACCATGGCAAGAGCGAACAAGACCGCCAGTAATCCGATTTTACGCAACATGTGTCACCTCCGTTTTTATTTATACTTCTTGACGCGAATGCACGATATCCGTTCAGAAAAGCCAGAGCGGTACGATTGCAGCTGCCAGCACCAGTGCCGAAGGGAACCAGAGGCGGCGATAGATCAGTGCTACGTCAGCACCGAAGTATTCACCGGTCAGGACTAGGCAGAGATGCAACGGCGACAGCATGACACCGCAAAAACCGGCGCCGAATGCGAGCGCCAGCAGGCCGAGATCAGGCGGTGTGCCACCCATGAGCGGCAGCAGGATCGGAAAGGTGATGCCGACAAAGGCGATTGTCAAACCGGTCATCAACCCGGCGAGAAAGGGTATCACCGAGATGATCAGCATGGCAGGGAGGCCGCTCATGGCGAAAAACCTGGAGACGCCATCCAGTGCCCCGCTTACCCGCAGAGTCTCCTGAAAGATCACCACACCGAATACCAGGAGGAGCATCTTGAACGAGACACTCTCCCGCAGCGAGACGCCGATTTCTCCCGGAGTGTAGCGGTGCAGCAGGTAGAGGAGTATCGTCATCCCCCCCAGGGCTATCACCGGGTTGACGCGGAAGAGTACCACCAGCAACAGCGTCACGACGATCGGGGCGATGGTGCGGATGAAGGTCAGAGCTGCCTGGCGGAGACCAAGCGAACTCTGCCGCGGTAAAGTCCCTCTGCCGGTCCCGGCAAAGCCGAATATCCACCCCCATACCACCACTGATATGGCATATGGGGCATTGGCCAGATAGAGCTTCTGGAATGGCACCTGGGTCAGGCCGGCCACCAGGATGATACCTGGATAGAGGGGCGACACATATTCCCATATATGGCGAAACCAGTAGTTGACAAACGCCTTCTGCTCGGCCTTGAGAGGTAGGTCTGCGGCTGCTTCGCCGACCATCGGCGCAGAAAAGACCGCTCCTCCAAGCGATGGGAGCAGACCGATCATGGCCGGCATGGCAGCCATGATATAGCGTGCATCACGGAGTATTTCCGACAGGCTCTCCACCATCCTTTTCAGGGTGCCGGTCTTGCGCAGGATATTCTCCATGATCATGGTAAAGATCAGCGTAAAGGTCATCTCCAGAGCCCTGGGGGCTATGACCGCCCGGTAAGCGCCGCGGAGGAAGTCGAAGGGAGGGGTCAGATAGAGCACCGCCAGCAGCAGCGACCCGATCATCATGACAGTGCCGATAAATATCCGCCGGCGCAACAGCAGCAGCAGCACTGTCAATACTGCCAGGGTTTTAATCAGATCGATCATGTCACTCCACGCACCGCTGCATTGTATCAATCGGGGAGGTTAAAGTCAATTGTACCGGGAGCAAAAAAAAGAGGCCCGAAGGCCTCCTTATGTCACTCATCATTGCGGCAGATCTACTTTCTGATGACCCGCCGTTTCCCCCCCATGGCCGCAGCCTGCTGCTTCATGATGACACTCGGCCGCTCCAGATGGAACTGCAGCCACATATCGCCGAAGTTCTTCATCTTCATCTTCTTCCCGTCCCGCAGCGCCTCCAGGTTATGAACGATCCGCTCGTCACCGGGGAGCTTCTTCAGCCCGCGCTCCAATACGGCGATCGCCTTATCGTTGTCATTGCACTCGGCGTAACAGTAGGCGTATAGATTCCAGAGCAGCGACTCCTTGGGGCTCCCCTGGACCGCCTTTTCAAAGGTCTCCTTCATCTTCTCCTTCTTGTTCCGCTTCATATAGCTGATGGCCAGCATCCCCATCGCCACCCAGTTCTTGAAGAAGGACTTCTCCAGGTAAGGGAAGGCATTGGTGAAATCCCGTTTCATATAGTAGATCATGCCGATCTGGGCATTCAGTTGCCCCTCCACATAAATCTGCCACTTGCCATATTTGAAAGCGCTTTGCAGTTCACGGATCCCCTTCTCCACCCGCTGCGACTGCAGGTCCCTGGTGGCGACATCCATGATCTCGGTCACTTTTTTCATGATGAAGCGGGAGATAAGGTAAAAGCTCGCCATGAAGACCAGCGGCGGCGGGATGAGCGCCCCCCAGAAGGGGAGGTTGAAGCCTAGTTTCATGATCAGGAAGACTGCAATAGCAGCGCCTGCGGAGATAAGCAGGTTATACATCGTATTTTAATCCTTTCCTAGGTGTTCTCTTCATTAAGGCTGACCATGGTGCCGTTCTTCTCTTCATACTTGGCGACAATAATACGGCGGCCGGGGCGTAGCGCCACCTTCCCCTTGAGATTGTTCCAGGCAGAGAGTATCCGCGTCGAGACATTGAAACGCTTGGCTAGGGAGGCTAGGGTATCACCCTTCTTCACCGTATAATACTTGTTGAACTCCTTTTTCTCCTCCCCCTTCACTGCCACAGTGGTTGTCTCGGCAGCGGCAGGGGGGACCGGGACGATCAACGACCTCCCCCGCACCTTGGCGGTCTTCCTGATGCCGTTCAGCTCCGCCAGTATCTCCGGGGTGGTACCGTATCGCCTGGCAATGGCCGCCAGGGACTCCTTCTTCTTCACCCGGTATTTGGCATAGAGGGTCTTCTGGGTGAACCGCTCGTTCTCCGGCACCTTGGCATACTCCGCCTCGCAGCTCGCCTTTTTCCCGGGGGGGATCTTCAACTGATAGTCGGGGTAGTCGGGGGGGGTGGCCCAGCGGCGCAGTTCCGGGTTGAAGTCGCGGATAGTCTCGTAGGGGAGATCACATCCCCTTGCCAGCACTTCCAGATTGGTCTGGCTCGGCACAGTCATGGTATCGAATTCGATCGGGGGGAGATAAGCGACGTCGGCAAAGCCGTAGCGGGCCGGCTCTTTGGCGATTATTGCGGCAGCCAGGAGCTTCGGCACATAGTCCTTGGTCTCCCGTTTCAGGTAGCTCCCCTTGGAGAGCTGCCAGAAATCACGGCTGTTGTACATGCCGATGGCACGCAGGATCTTGTTCTCACCGGCATTGTAACCTGCTGCCGCCAGATACCAGTCCTTGTTGAACAGCTCATAGAGCTCTTTCAGATAAAGCGCAGCGGCCACCGTCGATTTCAGCGGGTCGCGCCGTTCGTCGATCCACTGGTCGATCCGCAGCGCATAGCGCTTGCCGGTACCGGACATGAACTGCCAGGGGCCGACAGCACTGGCAACGGAAAAGGCATGGGGGGAAAAACCGCTCTCGATCATGGCCAGATAGACCAGGTCCTCCGGTAGCCCCTCCCTCTTCAGCACCTGTTTCATCATCGGGATATAGCGCTCGGAGCGGGATAACCAGCGGGCAAAGGAGCTCTTCCCCCGGTGCTGGAAATAGTTGATGAAATATTCCACTTTGCTGTTCAGGGTGAGGGGGATGTCAGAGTCGGGGAGTTCTTCCTCTGGCAGACTAAGTTCGAACTCGGCCGCTACCTCTGCCGGCTCCTCCAGCACGAAAAACTCGGAAGCTGGCAGTTCCAGCGCCTGGCCGAGGTTCGCCTCACGACTTAAAGATGCTACCGTACTCCGAGCGGCCGACCGGCTGCCCTCTGCTTCGCGCAGCAGAAGTTCGGGTGTGGCAGCGAGCGGCAAAACCGGCTGACCGGCTGCCAGAGCAACAGCAGCCAGTAATTGCCAGGCAAGTATGGCAAGCAATGTTCTCATCAGGAATCCTTGATCCTTGTCACTGCAGCTATGGGGTAGCGCACCCCAAGAAAATGGAATTATAAAAAAGTTTCATCAGGGTGTCAATGATAATGGCGGGAGTGTTCCTGCACCCCCTGTTGACAGGCTAATTAGTGGCAACGGAGTATTCTACCTGCTACGATTCGGCCAGAAGCGGTATTCCAGCTCCTTCAGGAGCTGGGCCAGACTGGTCTGGTCCTGGGCTGAGACCATGATCGCCCCGTGCCGGCGGGCCTGCTGCCTCACCTTCATGAAAGCGAGCGGGATGCGCCGCTTCAGCTCAGGGAGCAGGTCCTCCTTGTTGAAGACCATTAGCCGCGGCTTGTCAGCCAGTTCCAGCTCGGCCAGGATCGCCTCTACCTGGTCGATCTGTTCGGCAAAGCGGGGGTTGGCGCAGTCGACCAGATGGAGCAGCAGATCGGCATCCTGCAACTCCTCCAGGGTCGCCTTGAAAGCCCCCATCAGGGAACGCGGCAACGAGCGGATGAAGCCGACCGTATCGGTGACGATCACCTCCCGCTCGCGGGGGAAGCGGAGCCGCCTGGTGGCGGTGTCGAGGGTGGCGAAGAGGAGGTCTTCGGTTAACTCGGCACTCCTGGTGAGGGAGTTGAGCAGCGTCGATTTGCCGGCATTGGTATAGCCGACGATGGAGACTATCGGCAGACCGGCCCTGATCCTTTTCTGCCGGCGCTGAAAACGGCCATGGGAGAGCTCCTCCAGCTCCCTTTCGAGGCGGGCGATCCGGTCCCTGATCCGCCGCCGGTCGATCTCCAGCTTGGTCTCCCCTGGCCCGCGGCCGCCGATCCCTCCCATCAGGCGGGACATCTGCACCCCGCGGCCGGTGAGCCTCGGCAGCAGGTATTTCAGCTGGGCCAGCTCCACCTGGACCTTGCCATCCAGACTCCTGGCGCGGCGGGCAAAGATATCGAGGATCAACTGGCTCCGGTCGATCACTTTCAGCTCCGTGAGTGAAGAGATGGAGCGGACCTGGGCCGGGGTCAACTCCTGGTCGAAGACCAGCAGCGTGGCGCCGAGTTGCAGCGCGCGGATCACCACCTCGCGCATCTTCCCCTCCCCCATGAGAAAGCGGGGGTTGAGCTGGCGGGGGCGCTGGATCACGGTATCGAGCACCTCGACCCTGGCGGTCCTGGCAAGCTCCTGCAGTTCGTCGAGGGAATCTGTCACCTCGGCCTGACTGGCCCGGGAGACCGAGACCAGCAGCCCCCGCTCCTCTCTGCCGGCGACGCTGCGGGCCCCGGGGAGACTCTTCTCCAGCCCCTTTTCCAGGCTGGCGATAAAGTGGACAAAGTCGAGCTGAAACCGCTGGAATGGGATGGAGCGCTCGACCCGGCAGGGGGATTTCCGCTCCGAAGTCGGATCGAGCGCTGCGGTCTGGATGGCAAATTCCTGGTCGTGGGGATTCAGTTGCAGGGCGGCAAGGAGATCGAGCCGGAGCATGGCCAGGTCGGTCAGGTCGTCGTCAGTGAGCTGCTCCCCTTTGAGATGGGTATGGATAAGCCGCAACCCCCGCAGCACCTTACGCCCCAATGGATAGTCAGGGAGTTCCGGGATCAGCAACCCCTTTTCATCCCCCACCAGCACATAGTCGATCTCACCGAAACGGTTGACCAGGATTCCGACCTGACGGCGGATATCCCGGGATATGGCGACCATCTCCCGCGCCAGATCGAATGTCACCAGGTCGGCAGTCGGAATACGCCGCCGGTAGAGCTTTTCCAGCTGTCTAAGCTGCCCCTGCTTGAGGCCGGTAAGATTGCCATGCAACTGTTTTATAAAAATTCCCCCAGTAACAGAATAAGTATTGAGTAATCACTCTTCACCCTTCACCCTTCACTCTTCACCCTTCACCCTTCACCCTTCACCCTTCACCTTTCACCCTTCACCTTTCACCCTTCACTCTTCACCCTTCACCCTTCACCCTTCACCCTTCACCTTTCACCCTTCACCTTTGATCTCTTGTTAAAGGCCGATGATATTGTACCCGCTATCGACGTAGTGGACCTCCCCGGTAACCCCTCGTGCCAGTGAACTGCTAAGATAGAGAGCCGCACCGGCCGCCTCTTCCTGGCTGATGTTGCGGCGTAGCGGGGCTTTTCTGGCGACATGCCCGGAGATCTGATTGAACCCGCCGATCCCGGCTGCGGCCAGGGTCTTGAGCGGCCCGGCAGAGATGGCATTGACCCTGATCCCCTGCGGTCCGACCGCTTCAGCCATGTAACGGACGCTCGCCTCCAGGGCTGCCTTGGCGACCCCCATGACGTTGTAACCGGGGAAGACCTTTTCGGCACCATAGTAGGACATGGTCAGGATCGACCCCTCCCGACCCTCCATGAGCGGTACCGCCTCCTTGGCCAGGGCGATCAGCGAATAGACGCTGATATCCATAGCGAGCATGAATCCTTCCCGGCTGGTATTGAGAAACGACCCCTTAAGCTCTTCCTTGTTGGCAAAGGCGACCGAATGGATCAGGGTGTCCAGCCCCCCCCAGACCCGGCGGACCTCCTGAAAGACCCTGATGATATCCCGATCGCTCCTGACGTCACAGGGGAGCACCAGTTTGGCCCCGACCTGCTCGGCCAGAGGGAGCACCCTTTTCGCCACTGTCTCATTGGCATAGGTGAAGCCGAGTTCCGCCCCCTCCCGCTTGAACGCCTCGGCAATGGCCCAGGCAATGCTTTTTTCATTGGCGACACCAAAAATAAGCGCCTTTTTCCCGTCCAGCAAACCCATTCAGACTTCCTCCTCAAAAATAATTTGAATTGTTGCGCTCCACTCAGCTTCGCTGCTGCAGAGATTTTGCCGGCAGCTGTTGTGCCGCCATCCATAGCCATGTTAATGGATAATAGTTTTTTTGGCAAGCATGCCTGCCATTTTTGTGGTTAAATGTTGTCAAGGAGATTTCCAAGCGATGCCGAGCAAAAGTCCGTTTCAGGACATCCTCGCCGGGATTGAACAGCTGGCCCGTCTGGCAGATGTCGATCAGGTGCTGCTGGGCCTCTCCCGGCTGCTGAAAAAAACCGTCAAGAGCAGCTGGGCTGTTGTCTACCTCCTTGACCGGGAGAGCCATGACTTTGCCCCTGCCCGCAGTGCCGGGCTACCGGCCCGTTACCGGCGACTTTTCCAACAGATGCCGCTCGCCCCGGAGCAGATACCGGTGCTGAAGAAATTCCTCCGCAGCAAGCGCCATATGGTCATTGCCGATGCCGGCCAGGACAACCAGTTAAATCCTCTCCTGCGCAGGTTGCTGCGCCACCTCACCCTGCTGGCAGTACCGATGGTGGTGCGCAATCAGGTCGTCGGCGCGGTTTTCGTTGCCCGCCACAAGAGTTACCCACCCTTCAAGGGAGATGAGATAGCCATAATCAAGGAAGTTGTCTCGCACGCCTCGCTCCAGGTGAGCAACATCAGACTCTTCGACGATTCGCTCGATATGGCTGTGGAGATGGCCAAACGGGTCGATGTCATTATAACCCTTGACGAAATAAACAAGGCGATCTCCTCCTCCCTGAGCAATGAACGGGTAATCGAAACCGCTCTGGAGCAGATCGAGCGGGTGATCAGCTACGATCTGGTCGGGGTACTCACCGGCGGCAAGGAAGGGCTTGCCGTCATGGCTGCCCATGGCAACAAAATCACCGTTCCTGACCTGCTCAAGCCGGGCGCCATCATCACCCTTCGTGGCATCGTCATGGATGTCTACCAGCGAGGCGAGAGCCGTTATCGGGCAGACCTGCAGAGTTCCAGGAGATTGCCTCCGTTCGACCGGGCCATGGCGACTGCCGGCATTGCCACCCTGCTCGCCATCCCCCTGCTGAGCAAGGGGGTCTGTACCGGAGTCCTGCTGCTCGGCTCGATCCAACCAGGCAGGTTTGCCCGGGAAGAGACCTTTGTCACGGAAAAGATCGCCGCCCAACTGGCAGTGGCGATGGCGAATGCGCACCTTTATGAAGAGATGCGCGCCCTCTTTTTCAGCACCATCACCAGCCTTGCCAATGCCATCGATGCCAAGTCCCCCTGGACCAAAGGTCATTCGGAGCGGGTCATGCACCTGGCTGCCAGGATCGCCTCACTCTTGGGACTCCCGGAAGCCGTTGTTGAGAAGGTGCGGCTCGGCGGTCTACTGCATGACATCGGCAAGATCGGCATTATCGAGGCGCTGCTGGAAAAACCGGCCATGCTCTCAGAAGATGAATTCCCGCCGTTGCGGCTCCACCCGGAAAAGGGGGTAGCCATCCTCGCCCCGATCGAACAGCTGCAGGAGGTCCTCCCTGCCATACTCCACCACCACGAACGCTACGACGGCACCGGTTACCCCTCCGGGCTGGCTGGTGAAGATATCCCTCTGGAGGCACGGATCATAACCGTTGCCGACTCTTTCGATGCCATGGTGGTCGACCGCCCATATCGGCAGAAGTTCTCCGTCAGCGCTGCTCTGGCAGAGATGGAGCGCTGCGCCGGCAGTCAGTTCGACCCCAAACTGGTGGAACTGCTGATCCGGATCGTGACCAACAGACCTATTGCCACTCCGGGAAAGATTGTACCTGACCGGTAAAGCAGCTCAAGCCGTTCACACTATGAACAGAACCGCTATTGCCAAAGGGTGGTACGCTTCTGCAAGCAGCGTTGAAAAATATTTTTTCGCGGAAAATATCCCTTGCCTTTTTCTTTTACCATGTTAAGATTGCACAAAAATTAAGCAATTTCACCCCCCCGGTTTCATGATAAAGACTCTTTCCATCGGCGCGCTCGCCCTGCAGAACAGACTGATGCTCGCTCCCATGGCTGGCATAACCAACCTTCCGGTGCGGCTACTGGCACGGGAATATGGTGCCGGTCTCTGTTTTACCGAGATGGTGAGCGTAAACGGTCTGGTCAGGGAGGGGAAAAAGAGCTTCGAACTGTTGCGCAGCTCTCCGGCAGACCGGCCGCTCGGCATCCAGCTCTTCGGCGAAACAGCTGCAATGCTGGCCGAAGGTGCCAGAATGGTGGAGGATGCTGCCGATCTGCTGGATATCAACATGGGGTGCCCGGTACGCAAGGTGGTCGGAAGCGGGGCAGGGAGCGCTCTGCTGCGCGAGCCGCAGAAGGTCGCCGCCATCATCAGAGCTGTACGGCAGGCGACCGGTTTGCCACTGACTATAAAGATCCGGAGCGGCTGGAGTGACGGGGATGACAGCTTTCTCGA
Source organism: uncultured Geobacteraceae bacterium (assembly GCA_964649725.1). Classification (GTDB taxonomy): domain Bacteria; phylum Desulfobacterota; class Desulfuromonadia; order Geobacterales; family Geobacteraceae; genus CAZYTM01. The sequence goes on from CAZYTM010000003.1 coordinate 134,137, forward strand.
AATCGGCAGGATTGCCGAGGCCGAGGGGTGTGACGCCATCACCCTCCATCCGCGCAGCCGGGCGCAGATGTTCGAGGGGAAGGCAGCCTGGGAAAAGATTGCCCGCCTCAAGGAGTCGCTTGGGATACCGGTCATCGGCAGCGGCGATCTCTTCACTGCTGCAGCGGTGCAGGGGATGCTGGCAGGGACCGGCTGTGACGGGGTGATGATCGCCAGGGGAGCACTTGGCAACCCCTGGATCTTCCGGGAGAGCATGGCACTGCTGGCCGGTACGGAGTGTTCGCCACCGACAGCGGCGGAACGGCTAGCCGTCGCCAGTCGGCATATGGCTATATTATGCGAGCTGACCAACGACCAGGTTGCTCCCCGGGAGATACGCCCACATATCTCCTGGTATGTACACGGCATCCCTGGTGCAGCCCAGTTCCGTGCCAGGGTCAACCGCATCACCACCTGCAAGGAGATGCAGGAGGCGCTGCAGGCCTTTCTGGGCAGCTGACCGAGCCGATATGACCACGCAGCTCAACGAATACTACGCCAATGTCATCGACAGCGTCGGCGACGGGGTGATCGTCCTTGATCAGGGGGGGCGGATCACTCTGATGAACCCGGCCGCCGAAGAGATCACCGGCATCTCCCGCCGCCAGGCTGAGGGGCAGCTGTTTCAGCAGATTTACCGCGGCGAGGATATCCTCCTGGAGATGGTGGAGAAGACCGGCCAGTCCGGTATGACCATCTCTGACCATGAGAATATCGTGCTCCGCCGAACAGGCCACCCCGCCCCGGTCAGCGCCACCACCACACCGCTGTTGCAGGATGATGGCGCGAAGATCGGCATTATTCTGGTGTTGCGCGATCTCGCCAATATCCGTGATCTGGAGCAGGCGGTCCGCCATGCCGACCGCCTCACCACCCTCGGAGCACTGGCTGCCGGTCTGGCCCACGAGGTGAAGAACCCGCTCGGCGGGATCAAGGGGGCTGCCCAGCTGCTGGAGCAGGAGCTGCCGGCGGAGAGCGAGCTGCGTGACTACACCCGGGTGATGCTGAAAGAGGTAAAGCGGGTCAACCGGATCGTCGAGGAGCTGCTCGATCTTGCCTCGCCGCGCAAACTGCAGCTTGGCCAGGTGAATCTGCACAAGATACTCGGTGACATCCTGCTTTTGCAGAAGCGCTCGGTTGAACAGCAGCAGGTAAGCTTTGTCCAGCAGTTCGATCCGAGCATCCCGCCGATCCTGGCTGATGAGGGGCTTTTGACCCAGCTCTTCCTCAACCTGATCAAGAATGCCATCGAAGCGGTCGGGGAGAGCGGTCAGGTGCGGGTATCGAGCCGGGTGCTGGCCGATTACAGCATGACCCAGAAGGGGGAACGGCGGGCCCGGATGGTAGCTATCGAAGTGCAGGACAATGGCCCAGGCATCGGCAAGGAAGCCCTGGAACAGCTCTTCACCCCCTTTTACACCACCAAGCTGAAGGGGACCGGGCTCGGCCTGGCCATCTGCCAGAAGATTGTTTCCGAACATCGCGGCATGATCAAGGTGGATTCGGAGGAGGGGAAGGGGACGACCTTTACCATCATGCTCCCCTTGATACAGTAGTACACGGCCCTTTTGCGCAATATCTGCGTAAGTCTGCGGTTGTTCGTGCGGCGTAGCGCTGCTACGCCCCCTCACAGCCCTAGACAGCCTTTATCTTGCATAAAATTGCTCGTTTCCGGAAGTTCACTGTACAAAACATTAAAAGCAGACCGAATCATTGTCCATGCAATTCAATAGCAACAGAGGGGAAAGAGATGATTAACCGAATACTGGTGGCAGATGATGAAGAGAGCATGCGCTGGGTCCTCTCCAAGGCGCTCCGGAAAAAGGGGTTTGCCGTCGATCTGGCCAAGGATGGTGCCGAGGCGTTGAAGCTGATCCAGGCGAACAGCTATGATCTGGCCATCCTCGACATAAAGATGCCCGGCCTCTCCGGGCTGGACCTGCTGGACAAGGTCAGGGAGCTGAAACAAGACCTGCTGGTGGTGATCATGACCGCCGAGGCGAGCATGAAGAACGCCGTGGAGGCGATGAAGCGGGGGGCCTACGACTATATCACCAAGCCGTTCGACCTGGATGTCATCGATGCGATCATCGAAAAGGTCAATCGGGCCAGGGAGATCACCTCCCAGGTGAGTCTTCTCAAGGAGGAGCTGAAGGACCGTTATCAACTGGAAAAGACCATAATCGGCAATTCGCCGCTGATGCGGGAGATATACAAGACCATCGGCAAGGTGGCGCCATCCGACGTCACGGTGCTGATCCAGGGGGAGTCAGGGACCGGCAAGGAGCTGATCGCCCGGGCGGTCCACTTCAATTCACGCCGGCTCGGCAAACCGTTTGTCGCCCTGAACTGCGCTGCCATTCCGAAAGAGCTGCTGGAATCGGAGCTGTTCGGCTTTGAAAAGGGTGCCTTTACCGGCGCGGTCGACCGGAAGCTGGGGAAGTTCGAACAGGCCAACGGCGGCACCATCTTCCTCGACGAGATCGGCGATATGCCCCTCGACCTGCAGGCTAAAATATTGCGCGTCCTGCAGGAGCGGGAGATCACCAGGACCGGCGGCAACCAGAGTATCCTGGTCGATGTGCGGATCGTCGCCGCCACCAACCAGGACCTGGAGGAGAAGGTCCGGCAGAAGACCTTCCGCGAAGACCTTTTCTATCGGCTCAATGTCGTGCCGATACAGTTGATGCCGCTCAGGGAACGGAAAGAGGATATCCCCCTGCTGGTGGAGTATTTCCTGCAAAAGATCTGCGCCGAACTGGAGATCGCGGTCAAGCGGTGTGATCAGGATGCTATGCGGCTCCTCTCCGCCTATTCCTGGCCCGGTAATGTCCGGGAGCTGGAGAACACCATCAAGCGGGCTGTCATTCTCTCTTCCGACCCACTGCTCACTACAGCCGACTTCACCACCCTCCGCCAGCAGAAGGGTGGCGAGCGGCTGCCGAGCGACGAGCTATCTTTGGAAGGGATCGTCGACATGAAACTGCGCGGCTGCTTCATCAACATGGAGAAGATGGAGAGTGGCGATGTCTACACCATGGTACTGGAGCAGGTGGAACGGCCGCTGATCCGCTTCGTCCTGGAGAAGACCCGCGGCAACCAGGTCAGGGCAGCGGATATCCTCGGCATCAATAGGAATACGTTAAGGAAGAAGATACAGGAGCTGGGGATAGAGATAAAGAAGGATTAGCAGAATGGAAACTGGAAACAGGGAGCTGGGACCAGTAAAATACCGGGTGGTGAGCGGTTATAGTGGATGGTAAACTGTGAAAGACGATATATGAGATCATGTCCTTACAGTTTCCTTTTCCCTGTTCCCTTCCCCCGAAAAAGGAGATAACTAAATGGCTGCTATCAAGGATAAATTCTTTCTCGACAGGAACAGTGCGGCGCTGGTGGTGATCGATGTACAGGAGAAGCTTTGCGTGGCGATGGACGACAAGGTGCTGGGGAAGCTCTGCAAAAACGTCACTATCCTCCAGGAGGCGGCCCAGACCCTCGGTCTGCCGATGATCGCCACCGAGCAGTATGTCAAGGGGCTGGGTGAGACATTGCCGGTCCTGAAGGAGAGGCTGACCGCTCCGGCGCTGGAGAAGATGACCTTTTCCTGCTGCGGCGACCCGAACTTCCTCCAGCAGATCGCTGCCACCGGGAAGAAACAGATAATCATCACCGGTATGGAGACCCATGTATGCGTGCTGCAAACCGTGCTGGAACTGCTCGACAAGGGTTATGTCGTTCATCTGGTGAACGATGCGGTCATGAGCAGACACAAGGAGAACTGGCAGATCGGGGTGAAGATGGCCAAGGCAGCCGGCGCGGTGATCACCTCAACCGAGGCGGCCCTCTTCCAGCTGCTGCAGATCGCAGGGACAGAGGAGTTCAAGAAGCTGTCGAAACTGGTGCGGTGACTTCCCTTACTATCTAATTATATGAAAAAAGCCCGCTTCTGGCGGGCTTTTCTATTTTCTATCCCCAGACTAGATGGTGATTATTTATCCCGCCGCGGCACCACCACAATCCCGGCCTCGGTTATCGTATACCCCTTGCGCCGATCCTCCTCCAGATCATACCCTATGATCGAGCCGTCGGTTATCACCACGTTCTTGTCGATGATCGCCCGTCTGATCTTCACATGCCTCCCAACGGTGACGTTCTCGAAGAGGATCGAGTCCTCCACCAGGCTGTAGCTGTTCACCTTGCACAAGGGGCCGAGAATCGAGCGGCGCACCGTGCTGCCGCTGGTTATGCAGCCGGCACAGACATAGGAGTCGAGGTTCTGGCCACGCCTGTCATCGCCATCGAAGACCGTCTTGGCCGGGGGGAGGTTCCCCTGGTTGGTCAGGATAGGCCATTTGTAGTTATAGAGGTTCAGCTGCGGCGAGACATTGATCAGGTCCATGTTCGCTTCGTAGTAGGAGTCGAGGGTCCCCACATCCCGCCAATAACCTCGCTCCTCGGCCTTCATGCCAGGGATCACGTTGTCGTTGAAGTTGTAGGCGTATATCCGGTCGCCATTGGCCAGCATCATCGGGATCACATGCTTGCCGAAATCGAGGTCCTCGTAAAGTTTCTTCCCCTCCTGCAGCACCTCTATCAGCTTCCTGGTGGAAAAGATATAGTTCCCCATCGAGGCGAAACAGGTATCCCGACCCGGGATCGGCTCCGGTTCATCCGGTTTTTCCGTGAAGGCGGTCACCCTGGCATCGTCGTCAACGGAGAAGACCCCGAACCGCTTCGCCTCCTCTGCCGGCACCTCAAGTGCGGCTATGGTGATATCGGCGCGGTTCATCCGGTGGAAGGCGATCATCTGGGTGACATCCATCTTGTAGATATGGTCGCCGCCGAAGATGGCTATGAAATCTGCCTCGGCCGGCTCGACGAAGCGAAGGTACTGGAGGATCGCGTCAGCGGTCCCCTTGAACCACTCCTCACTCTCACTCTTGGTCTCCGGCGAGATAGCGACGAAAAACTCTCCCAGCCCGGTCCACTTCCCCCACGACTCGCGGATATGCTTGGTCAGCGAGTAGGCCCGGTACTGGGTGAGGATGTAGACCTTCTTGATCCCTGAATTGAAGAGGTTGGAGAGGACAAAATCGATGATCTTGTACTTGCCGCCAAAGGCGACCCCCGGCTTTGCCCGCCGCGACGTGAGCGGACTGAGCCGCTCCCCCTTACCCCCGGCCAGGACCATGGCAATGGTATTTCTGCCGATATTGTCAGCTGAGTACATCCCTACCCCTTCCTGAAACAGTTGATTTCAGATGCTTTACAATAAGATAACAGATAACCGTCCGTCAGCAAGAGCGGAATTCGAGCTACTTTACATTTTTAGAATATCTTACAAATCTTGACAATTCTGACCGACTTTGCGTAATTATTCCAGAAATTTCTCTATTTAACAGTCAATTTTTTCCTCAGGATAGAGTTAAGGAGTTTTTCACTTGCCTCTCGGTCGCAATCATATTAACATGCAACAGCTAAAACTCATCCATCTGCAGGCATGACACGATTTTGTCGCACGAAATCCCCTATCCGTTTCCGTGCCGAGAATGCAGCAAAGCTCATCCGCAGCAGGTGGACAGGCCTATATTCAAGCCCAAGAGGGAGAAGAGACGATGGAGACTACCAGCAAGACCCAGGATATAATGAGTACCCTTCCGGGGGATGATGTCCGGCAGATCATGTGGCGCTTTAGCGACCGCTACGAGCTGCAGATGATCATCCAGTCGGCAAGGTCAGTTGCCCGTACCGTGGTTGCCCGCCTCGTGGCAGATGGCGCCCGCAACACCCACGAATGGACCGAGCAGAAGGCCGCGCTATTGACAAATTTCGACGAGGTAGGTCTGACCACCGTATTCATGGACCCTGAGGATGGCGGTTTCATCGCCGGGCCGAAAAACCTCGCCCTGGCCCTGGTCGCCTTCGAGCTCTCCTGGGTTGACGGCGGTGCCGCCACCTGTTCTCTGGCAAGTAATCTGGCCCTCTCGCCGATCCATGAAAAAGGGACTCCGGAGCAGCGCCATACCTATATGAGTCGTTGCGTCCCGCCACTGCCGGGCGAAGACCGGACCATCTGGCGCGGCGCCTTTGCCCTGACCGAACCGCTCCCCTACGTCGGCGTCGATACCGGCGTCCTCTCCGGCCGGATGCGGGTGGTAGAGTGGGAAGATGGCAAGGAGCCGATCCTGCAGGTGGAGAAACGGGGTCGTTTCATCACCAATATGGGCTTTGCCAACTTCGTCACCGCAGCGGTCGACTCCGACGATCCGCGCATCAAGGGGAGCGCCATGGTGATCCTGGAGGAGAACGATCCGGGCTCATTCGACCGCGGTTCTGTCACCATGAAGATGGTCCATCAGCTCTCCTCCACATCTGACCCGATCCTGAGCCTCCGCATCCCGGCCAACCGGATCATCGGCGGCTATACCGTCAAGGATGGGGTTATCATCCCCAATGAAAACCATGGCGATGTCATCGAATCGGTCTTCCGCCGCACCCGGGTGCCGGTCGGCATCATGAGCTCGGCCAAACTCCTCTCTGCCATCGAGCCGGTCATCCGCTACCAGCGGAGCCGCTTCCGTGGCGGCAGCGCCAGCTCGGCCGGCTCCCCCCGCTTCGACCTCGGCCTGCAGCAGAAGGAAGATGCCCTGCAACGGCTGGTGGATGTCTGGGCTACCGGTGAAGCAGGGAGCTCGCTCGGTTTTGCCACGGCACGACTATACGACAGCTTTGACACCATCGAGCGGGAGAAGGATCAGCTGCTGGCTGCCAAGGGTATCAGCGGCGGCCGGGCACAGATGAAGCTCTTCAAGGAGCTGGAGAAGGGGGCTCTGGAATACCTGGCCATGGAGCAGCTGCCGGAAGGTTCAAGAGACGCCGCCCGTTACCAGGAGCTGGCCAGCGACACCCTGGTGCAGTTCCTTATCACCGATTCGCTGGCCAACGTACTCTGCCCCGCCTGCAAGCTCTGGAACACCGGCTACGGTGCCACCATGATGCGCGAAGCAGTCAGCCTGATGGGTGGCTACGGCATCACCGAGGACTGCCCCGGTTTCATCGGCCAGAAATGGATGGATGCCCAGCTGGAAGCGACCTACGAAGGTCCCGAGGCGGTGCAGCGGCGGCAGCTCTCCATCACCGTACTGAACGAACTCTTCCTTACCCAGTTCCGCCAGTGGATCGCTGACCTGCGGAAGATCGCCAGCAAAAACCCGGAGACCGGCGCCACCGTCCTGGCCAATGCCATGGAACTCTGGCTCTGGGTCCTCGACTTTTTGCAGAAGACCAAGGATGCCGACGGCAAGGCGCTCTATCACTCATCGCGGCACGGCGTGGTCTTCCCGGTGGCCGATGCCATCAGCTGGCTGCTGGCATCACGCCAGCTGATCCTCGACACCCTGGAACTGGCTGCCAAAGGTCCGGAAAACCCGGTGCTGGCCGAAGGGCTGGCCGGTTTCGTCAACTTCTACAGCGACCTCTCCCATCTCCAGGCAGCCCGCACCGCCGGCGAGGTGAGCCGTATCTGCGCCGAACTGGTCTACGGTTTCCAGCGAGATGCCGCAGCGATAGGCAGCTCCAGCGACGAATTCGCCGCTCTCCGGAGCAAGGTAGACATGGCAATGGCCGGTGCCAGACTCGCCAAGGACAGGGCGGCAGTGGCGGTGAGTAAGGTGATGATACCGGAAGCCTTGGATTATCCGGCATGATGATTCGATAAATGTCCATCTGCGGCGTTACGCGCCCCCTTCGTCACTGCGACGTAGCGCTGCTACGCCTCATCCCTCATGAGGCGCAAGCCTTGCAGTTGGAGCTTTTCTCTGATCATCAGGGAAGTCCCTCGTTTCCATAAAGAATCTTTTTTTCTTGATGGAGCAGATATGACAACTGAACGCCAGACCATGGAAGTGGATATCGCCTGTGTCGGTTTCGGCCCGGCCATGGGGGGATTTCTCACTACCCTCTCCCGGGCGATGCTCGACGAAAGCGGCATGCCGCTCCTCCCGAGTGCTGCCATGCCCGGCGCACCGCTGCAGGTTCTCTGCTACGAGCGGGCCGACGATATGAGTTTCGGTGTCTCCGGGGTCGTCACCCGGGGAAGGAGCATCCGCGCCTCCTTCCCTGCTCTCGACCCGGCCGAGATCCCGCTGACAGCTCCGGTCAGCGAGGAGAAGGTGCTCTATCTGCTCGACCCAACCGGTGCCAGCCAGCGCTCCTTTGCCATCCAGGCTATCGACAAGATTGTCGGCGCCCTGGCGGGCAAAGACCAATCCTTTGAGCTCCCCTACATCCCACCCTTCCTGCACAAGCAGGATGGCCTGGTCCTCTCCATCGGCCAGTTCAGCCAATGGGTCGGCAGCCAGCTGCTGGCCACCGGTCTGGTGCAGATATGGCCCGGTATGCCGGTCAGCGCACCCCTTATCGAGGAGAACAGGGTAGTCGGCATCAGGCTGGCCGACCAGGGGGTGAACAAGGATGGCTCGCCGACCGCAGCCTGCATGCCCGGCATGGATATCCGCGCAGCCCTTACCGTGGTCGGCGACGGCCCGGTAGGCCCGGTGGGAGAGGCGCTTGACCGCCACTTCGGCATGCCTGCCGGCAACCATAAACGGGAGTGGGCAGTCGGCATGAAAGCGGTGGTGGAACTGCCGGAGAGCTGTCAGTTGAAGCCTGGGGCTGTGTTGCACACCATCGGCTTCCCCGAGCCGGAGATCTTCGGCTTCCTCTACGTCTATCCCGACCGGGTCGCCTCCCTCGGTATCTTTGTCCCCTCCTGGTTCAACTCCCCGGTCCGGACCAGCTACCGCTACCTGCAGCACTGGATGCAGCACCCGGCCATCTGGAAACATATCGCCGGGGGTACCCTCCGTTCCTGGGGGGCCAAATCGCTGCAGGAGTCGGGGAAGAGGGGTGAGCCGTTCCTTGTTGGTGACGGTTATGCCCGCATCGGCGAAGGGTCGGGGAGCACCAACGTACTGACCGGCTCCGGCGTTGACGAAGCATGGGCCACCGGCGTACAGCTGGCAGAAGGGGTGATCGAACTGCTCAAAGCAGGGAAACCTTTCAGCAGGGAGAACCTGGAGGCTACCTATGTGGCGAGGCGGCGCAACAGCTGGGTGGAGAAGGAGTCAGATGCATCAAAGCAGGCCCGGGACGGTTTTCAGGAAGGTGTTTTCACCGGCCTGCTCGGCATGGGTCTGACCGGCGTCTCCGGCGGCCTGCTCAACCTGGGGGGGGATATCAGCCGCCCCTATGAGCGGATACCATCGCTGGAGAAATATTGCCAGGGGAAGATCCCGGCTGCCGAAGTGCAACAGCTCTGCAAGGAATCAGTCGCCCACGGGACCCCCCTGTCGGACGTCATCATGGACCGTCTCGGCTGGCCGCAGATACCTCTTGACGGCAAGCTGCTGATATCGCAGCAGGACGCCCTGCTGCTCGGTGGCAAGGTGCAGGCCGCACCGGGCTTTGCCGACCATGTGCGCAACGTCGACCCGCAGCTCTGCATCGGCTGCACTCCGCAACTCTGTGTCGAGATCTGCTCCGGCCAGGCCTTGACCTGCAGCGAAGGTGGCGGCGCCCCCCAGTTCGACCGGGAGAAGTGTATCCACTGCGGCGCCTGCATCTGGAACTGTACCAGACCGATAGAATCGAATGGCGAACGGTGCAACATAGATTTCCGGGCCGGGGCTGGCGGACTGCACTCGGCCGAGAACTGAGAATTCGATAAAAGTCCATCTGCGAATGGCATAACTCCCCCTGGCCCCCTCTTATCTTAAGAGGGGGGAAGTTCTTCTCCTCCCTTTAAGTTAAGAGGGGGGATGTTTTTCTCCTCCCATTAAGTTAAGGGGAGGTGGGAGGGGTTATGACCGCTGCTTGTTGCTATTAATAGAGAAAAATCAAGACGAAGAGAGGTAGAAGATGAGCGAAGGTTTCCACATTGTTGTCTGCGGCAGCGTCGTCCCTGACCCGTTGCAGACCCTGGCGCCGATCCAGGGGCCGACCGGGCCGGCGTTGAAGAACGAGATGATGCTCCCGGCAGTACTCGACCCGTGGGCCGGTCATGCCCTTTATGAAGCGGCCAACCTGGCCAAGCAGCATAGTGGCAGCAAGGTCTGGCTGGTGAGCCTCGGTCCCAAGGCCAAACTGCAGCAGTTGATGATGACCATCGCGCAGAAGGTCGGTTTTGAACTGGTGGTGCTGGATGGCCCGGCCAGCGGCTTTACCGATCCGTGCGAAGTGGCTGCCGCCCTGGCCGGAGCCATCGAAAAGATAGCCGATCTCGACCGGAACCGCCTCCTCCTCTTCGGCGGCTGCGCCTCAGCCTCCCGTGACGCCAGCGTCACCATGCAGATGGTCGGCGAAAGACTCGGCATCACCGAGCAGTTCCTGGCGGTCGATGAGCTGAAGATCCAGGCCGACGGCAGCATGCAGATCCTGGAGCGGATCGAGGGTGGCCAGTACCAGGTATCCAGCTGCGCCGGCACACCGGCTCTCCTCGGCTGGGCGACCGGTAATCTCCCCGAACCGCCGAACAACCCGCAGATCGGCATGGTCAACATGCGCACTGTCATGCCGGCGCTGCAGAAGGCCCAACCAGCTCCGGTCGGCGCCGAAGGGGTCAGCTATGCCAGCGTCGAGCTGCCGTCACAGCGGCGCGAGACCAGGGTGGTGAAGGATATGCCGGTGGAGGAGATCGCGCAGGAGATCGTCGCCTGGATCAAAGGTTGATGACGGATTCAAAAAAGTCCATCTGCTGCGCCTCATTCCTCAGGCATCGCAAGCCTTGCATCTGGAGCTTTTTTGAACCCGTCGAAGACAGACTTTAAAACTATCAATTCTCTGGAGGAATATAGATGGAAAAGATTCTCTTTCTCGCCCATACCGAGAGTGACGGCTCCCTGCCTAACGTCGCCCGCGAAGCGCTCGCCGCTGCATTGCAGATGACCGGGCAGCTCTCCGGTGCCACATTGACTGTCGGCCTGATCGGCCAGGATTGCCAGACAGCGGCCGATAGCCTGGCCAGCTGCGGTGCCAGCCGTTTCCTCGCGGTGAGCGGCGCCGAATTCGCCGTCTCCCGTTACGCCTCGGACGTGGCCGCTGCCGAAGCTCTGGCCCGTGGTAGTGAGGCGACTCTGATAGTAGCGCCGACCACCTCCCGATTCTCCCGCGCCCTCCCCGGCGCAGTGCAGCGACTGCATGGGCGGATCGAGACCCATGTCAGCGGTCTGGAGATAGTCGATGGCAAACCACAGATACAGCGCTGGTATTACCGGCAGCGGATGGTAGCGACCCTCACCCGGACCCAGCGCCCCTGGTTCCTGCTTATCGATGGCGGCGTCATGCCCGCCTGGCAGGGTGGAGCAGGCACCGCCAGCCTCGAACAGATAAGCACCAGCTTCAGTGGCAGCCGCACCCAGGTGATCGGTCTCCAGGCCCCCTCGGCCAGCACCAGGACCATCCGCCCCGATGCCGATATCCTCTTCGTCGCCGGCGCCGGCTGGACCAAAAAACAGGCCGACGGCCAGATCCATGGCAAAGAGGCGGAGACGATCATCCTCGACTTCCTGCAGAGGGCCTCGGCATCGCTCGGCAGCAGCAAGTCGCTGGTCGACCAGTCCTCCGAAGGGGAAGCGGTCCTCCCCTTCATGAGCCACCTGAACCAGGTCGGCCAGACCGGTTCCACCCCCCGCCACCCGAAGGGGCTCGCCACCTGCTGCCACGGCGAAGAGCCGCACGCGGTCGGCTGGCGCTTCATCAACGAGCGGCGCGCCGTCAACACCGACCCGAACTGCGGCTGGGCCCAGGGGAAAGCGGATGTCCTCTATGTCGCCGATGCCTTTCAAGTGATGAAACGGGTGAACGAACTGTTAGGGTGAATATTATCCGCCGGTGGAGATGCCTGAACAGGCTCTCCACCGGCATTCTGAAATCACATAGCCGCCCGTCTCTTCCGTCTTGACAATCCTGCCGATAAATCGTAAATTCCGTTAACTTTTATTCACTTTGATAAATAGAGCTTCACTTGGCTGGAGGCCGTACGACCTCACGGGAAAGGATGCCGGTACTTAGCCAGCAATCCAAATGTAATACCAATCAAGGAGGCCATTATGTCAATCTGTCGAACAGTCGTCATCAGATTCATCTTCCTCGCTATTCTGACCGTTTCTCTCTCTGGTTGCGCCTTCAATGTCCCGGTCTCAACAGAACTGAAGATAGATAATCCGTCCGCTAAGAAGCTGCCTAAGAAGGTACTGGTGGTGATGAGCAAGGATGAGGTTGACTCTGCCTATTCGCACAAGGAGAACGCCTTTGCCGACAAACTGGTCTTTGCCGCCGGCAAGTCGATCCAGAGCAATCTGCTACGGGCCATGGGGAGCATGTTTTCGCAAGCTGACTTTGCCAATGCAATCCCCGCAACCAAGGGGGGATACGACTATTATCTGCTGGCTGATTTCAAAGATGCCAAATTGCAGACCGGCACCACCATTTTCGGGGAGTCAAAGTTCAACATCTTTACCGATTTTGACCTGTTGGATGCCCAGGGGGCACGGCTGAAAAAGATTGAGACCAATGGTGAAGTACAAAAGGGTTTTTCGAGTAGTACCAAATGGACCGTTCTGGCTAGCAGCGTAGCCTCAGGATTGAGCAAACAGCGCGACCTTGGCCGCTTGTGGGACGATGCCATGGCTAACTCGCTGACCCAGTTGATGCAGGAGATGGAAGTCGTGCTCAACCAGAAATGACGACTTGACCTGCTCTCAGCGGAGGGAATACAGGGACACCATACTAATTAGGGGCCTGTAACTGAGAAATAGGTAAGGTGTCCCTGTATTCCTATAAACGGTAAAATCCAGAAAGATTATGGTCCCTCATATAGGTAACAAGTTACTTATATGAGGAACTTGCAGGATAAGTAAAAAATCGGTCGAAATTACCTGTATAGGGAACAACAGTAACACCCTATATAAGTAACATTTTCCTTATAATGGGAACCGACAGCCTATATAAGGAACTTACTCTAACTGCTCAATAACGAGTTGAGCAACTCGAAACAAACAAAAAATAGGAGCTGCGATGGCGCTGTCAAAAGTGAAATTAATAGCACTAATATTGCAAGTATTTGCGCTCTACAGCCTTACAATCAGGCACTCACTCCTAGCTCATAACACTGCTATGATTTCCATACAGGCAGTTACACTAGCTGCAATAACCGCCTGTGCGATCAAAGAAAAAACGTTAACATTCAAACGCAAAAAAGACCCATCCATTAACCCCATCATTACAATCTGGCCATACAAGCAGATAAGATACCCCAAAGAGGCTTTACTGCTAGTTTTTATAATCATTTCGGCCAGCAATAATCTTTCAGTTCCAGTTATGCAGCTCTCATTGCTGTTTGCAGTGGGAACTTACATGCGCATAGGCTTAGAGGAACAGAAGCGTTTAGGCGAATTCCCAGGGTATGCTGAATATGCGGCAGCAACGAAAAAACTAATCCCTTCTATTTGGTGAAGGATAGCCCAGGAATGCCCAACCACGGCCTCAGACGCGGACGGCTGACGCCGCCGGTCAAGGCCGGACCCCGTTGGATGAATAAATTACAGGCGAAGATAATGATCACAGCATTTTTCTCATTATTATTGTTACTACTCAGCCTCGCCATTTCAGGTTTGCTTCCTTTGCCCATTGAAGGCTCATTTTCTTGGATGCAGATTCCATTCTTTATTCACGCTGCATTAAGTATCTACTGGTCTATCAAATATCATATTCGCCCAACAACTGAATTGAACAAATTAAGGTACACGATATTTGGGACGCTCCCGGTCTCAGCATTTGTTACGATGATTGCATGGCAAGGGGGGGATGGTGGCTTGTCCTGGTTATTGGTCGTTGGGGGTTCAATTATATTGGTCATTTTAGGATGCTGTCTTGGCAAGGTACTTAATAGAGTTACAGTTAACCAGAGAGACGAATGACATCCAACTAGCGGCTCGACCAGACCGCCCGATAAGGCTGGTCGAACTGGTCAGCCTGATTACGTTAGGCAATGAGAATGATTGATTTGATTCTGACATGGCTATCTAAAAGATCAAAGACGTCCACAAGAAACGTCTCTAATAACGCTCGTACAGAATCCGCAATAGAGTCAGGTGATATGCACCCAATAGCTCAGAAGTTCTTTAACATGTCACCGTCCCAGAAGAAGCAAGTTCACCTGGCCCTAGCAGCGATTGCTCTTAAACAATGGAAAGAATTTGCTGCTGCTGGCTCCATTCCTAGAAAGTACATTGAAACCGTTTGCGGAACCCGCCAAGAAGTAGATCTTGGGCTACCCTCTGACGCACTTTCTTGTGTTCTTGAGGGAACAGACCCTACTCAAATTTCCGAACGCTATCTTGAACCAATAACAGCACTACAAGATGATGACTGGTCTCTACCAGACGATCCGCAGTATGCGTTCTATGCGATTTACAACACGTTCCGAAAATATGCCGTTGGGAAAGAAATTGATGACTGGCTAATTGTGAACCAAGCTTTGTCATCGTTTGGAGAGAACTCCGCAGAAGCCGAGACTACATTCGAGAAAGTAATGGGCGAAGTCGCCTAACAAGACCAGTGGACCGGACGCGATATAGCCGCGCCGGTCACCGGCAGGGCCGTTGAACAAAGAGAAGGAAAGACAAAATGGGGAATTTCAAACATCACTCCACATTTGAACAGGAGAAGCAGACTCAGGCATATCTATTCCCAAATGTCTGCTTCTACTGCCGGAAATCCTATAAAAAGCCGAAGAGTGATGAGCCGAGAGTATGCCCAGAGTGCGGAAAGGAATTGACCCAACTAAGCAGAAAATTCAGTGCGCCACCGAAAACTGCCATAGAAGAATGGAAGGTTGTGGAATATTTGGTTTCACAGGGCTTCCGGTACCACACCATACACATTGAAAACGACCAGCAAGCAAAATATCCGAAAACGATGAAAGAAGCCATAGAGTTCACACGCATCTACAGGAAGTAGCAAACCAAGGAGTCGATTGAAATCATGGGATTTTCTGAATTTGAACTGAAGAAAATTGAAAAGGCACTGGCAGCATTTTTAAACATCAGACGTCCACCTCCTGAGATCCGCTCTGATTTAGACTTGGGCTACAGAATCTCGGGGCAAAGCCTGGAACTCTTCGAAATTCGTCCGCAATGGGACAACCCAAGCATAATTCGAGAACACCCATTTGCAAAGGCAACTTATGTATCAACTCAAAAACATTGGAAAATATTCTGGCAACGAGCTGAATTGAAATGGCATGGCTATAAGCCTGACATGACTGTCGCCACAATCGAAAAGTTTTTGGAGATTGTGAATGCTGATGAGTATGGATGTTTCTTCGGATAGGGAGAAGAATGGTTCAACCAGCCGGTTGCACGCCGCCCCGCCCGGAGAAACTGGGCGAAGCGGGTGAACCGGGCAATCCGTTAGGCGGGAATAAATATGAAATTGATTCCTTCTCGAAAATTATCGTTTGAAAGCAAATTAGAGCCAACAACATTTCTTCAAAAGCTCAAGAGCTGTACAGAGCCTCATAAGAGCGGCTTTAAGCTTGGTGTAAGGAAGGACTTCGAAGGAGAAATCTTTGAAGACGGCAGCTTTCATTTAACCTTTCGTGACAGTTATTCACGAGGTATGAGAGTTAATGGTACTGTTTCAGCTTGCCGAGACGGGTCTTCTGTTCGAATGAGTATTCATTTGCCAAGAATGACCCAGGCTTTTGGCCTAAGCTTCGGTTGGGGAACATTTATTATTCTTCTTGCTGGGACTTCAATTATTATCGTTGATAAAACACATGCTTCAATAGCAGGAATAATGAAAGTATTTGGGATAATCAGCATGCCATTACTGCTTGCTTACGGAATAATGGTAGGAGGGCTTTGGCAGGGGGTTGGAACAATAAAAGAATATTTTGAGGAAAACTTCCGCTGATAACTCCAGTTGCCAAGTCTGGTAGAGCCTAACGTGGGCATGCACAACGGACCGGCTCCAGCTCTGCTTCCGCCGCCCGGTGATGCCCGAAACCGTTAGGCGAATTAATGGAAAACACATTTTCACATACAAAAATGACAACGATATGGCTTATTGCTTCGTTTGCAATTGGGATTGTAGTTTCATGGCAGTCCGAATCTGGATTCATACATGTCGGAGAAATTGGTCTTGAAACAATTATTTTTGGTGGAGTGTTAGGTTGTTTTAGTACTAGACGCTTCTTTTCATGGAATAAAAAAGTTGACCCAAGCCAGCTTGAAGGAATTCTTGGCTGGTCTGGTGCCGCTCTAATGGTGGCTGCTATTATTGGCTATGCTCTTCGTGTAGCTTTGGGAAAAGCCTGAACTGAAAAATAAACGCCTAACCAGACAGAAGCAGCGGCCAAAAACCGCCGCTGTTCTGCCAAACCGTTGGCCAGAAAATAATAAGAGATCGTGGAGAGACAGACTATGGCAAATGGCGCTGGTTCATCTGATTGTTGGGGGTGTCGTTTTGTTATCTCAGTTGAA
This sequence comes from uncultured Geobacteraceae bacterium, assembly GCA_964649725.1. Lineage (GTDB taxonomy): Bacteria > Desulfobacterota > Desulfuromonadia > Geobacterales > Geobacteraceae > CAZYTM01. Next base: position 150,723 of record CAZYTM010000003.1, read on the forward strand.
GACAGAAAAGAGTGCGGAAAACACCATTTCATCATTCCTAGATTAACAAATGAAAAATTATGTAATGACTGGCAAGACAACAAAAACCATACAAGTCATCACTTTCAAAATTTGTCACCTGGAATATTGTACTATTTTTCGTATGCATCTAATCAACCGCCCGCTCCACTTGACCAATTTGAATATTTCAAAAAGCAGATCGAATATATTTCTCTAACCCTCGTGTATGACACTGAATTTGGTTGGTCGATTTACTGCGTAAATGAAAACAAAGGAATTCAATATGATGTGCAGGAAACCGTTACGCTAATACTAGATGACTCTCGTTTATCTTTTGAAGTAGCTGAGGCTACAAGGTTATTCTATGGTCTCAGTGAGCAAAACAATGGCAGAGGATGGTCAAAAGACATCCAAAAGATAATTCATTACCCCTCTGACCCTGTTGTTTTATATAAATGGCTCAATAAGCAATTTGATGTAGAAGCAATTCTTTACAAATTCTCACATGCACGAAGCATGCTTTATTCCCCAATCGCCAAAATATTCATTCTTTGTGAATCAGATAAGTCAGAAAACACATTACGACTTAAACCAGATATCCCGATGTACGGAGAACTCGCTAGGGATCACAATGGAAGAAGCCCAGCATTACAATAATTAGTTCTAAGTACAGTCTAGCGGCAGATGAAATAGCCCAACAATCGGCGGCACGCAGTCGGCGCGGAAAAGCCTCGCGCCGCTGGTGCGCCTCATAACCGTTGTGCCACAAGAGATAAAAATGAATCAACAATACAAAGTCATACTGATCGTCGAGCCAGCATTCGGAGAGCGTTTGGCTGAGTTGCCCCCTCATGTCCCCGTTTGGATAATCGAATCTGAGTTAAATAGCCCGGTCGCGGGACTTCTACGGGAAAAAAGGCATGAGGAAAACCATCTGACAGGAATTACCACTTTCAAGCCAGACGTGACCTTATCCCCCGAAGGACAGGCAATTTCGATGCTTGAGCCAGTAGACCTTCATCACGGAGAATTTTCAGCAGATCCGCCGTATTCAATTCTGGAGGTCATTGGCTGCACCGCAATTGATGCAATGAGTAAGGAGCTTCTAGAGTATGGTTTCGTTATTTCCGAGATTACGAAAGAGGGTTTCGTTGCGAAGCGAACAGAGAGGCACAACCAGGAAGATGCAGCGGGCCAAACTACCGCTCGGTGATCTCCCGGCCCGTTGAACATAAGGAACAAACATGTCAGCCAACTCACTAAATTTGCGAAGCAAGATACATTTCTCGCTCTTAGTTTTGTTGTTAGTCATTCCTTCCGGATGTTGCACATCTAATCTTTGGGCCAAGCATTTTAGTAACGTAGAATCTTCACCAGAGTTGATAGGTAAATTTGATAGTCTGTATATCAATAGCAAGGATCATAGAGTTTGCATCCCCTATCAGCCTCATATCAAGGACGAATACCAGCAACATTCGCTTCTCATAAACGCAGGGAAATACTATAAATTGGACATCGCACAGGAGATTTTGCGTAACAATAACGATGTTAAAATAACATCCATTATCACAAATATTCAGCAATATAAACCATTACGCGATCGTGTAAAAAAGCAGGCGGTGTTGTATTTATTCTGGAGTATACCCGATGCCAATATCGCATTTGAAAAAGATGAGAATGGATATTATTTCGAAAGGATTATGCAAGAGAAATATGAGAAAGACAGACAAGAAGTATTAAAAAGAAAAGGAGATGCGTATGTAGCACGAATTGGATTAACAGTCGGCGAAGAGGAGTTACTTAAGAAGATCATCCAAGATAAATGGAAGGCCAAGTTCGGACATACTTTTGATGCAGGATTATTACCAGTTGCCTGGATCGACCGACAAGGTCAAGTAGTCGCACCAAGTGCAGAAAATGAATCTACTAGGACGCTCAAAACAGATGATATCTTCGGCATCGTTGCAGAAATTAGACCTGCGTTAAATGGATATAAATATATCCGGTTACAGTTTAACGTTAAGAAGCATATTAGCTATGCTACACATAGATCATTTGTTCCCTATGAAGAACCCCGCATTTTGAATGTTGCGGGTGACGATAATTATTTTTACGTCTTCGGAGCACTCCCAAGTAATGGGCGGCTATGGCAGGATGACGTAATCGATACTGTTTTAAGAAATGAAGATTGCAATACGAAATCACCGGATTGGATATCGCTTCCGCTTAAGGGTTTTTCCTCCACAATTTACTCAAATAATAGGGACGAACAACTAACATACAAGAATCCACTGCTGGTTAGAGCTATTGCATCACCGTTTACTGTCGCCGCAGATATCGTCACTTTTCCGTTACAGTTGATAATAATTATATATGGGCCAAAAGGTTAATCAATTGTTTACACAAGGTCCAACCTAGCGTAACAGCAGCTTCCGCTGCGCTTCGCTGCTGTACTCTCATGCGTTAGCCAGAAAAAAATATGGAGAGAATCAATGGAGCAAAACCGAAGAAGAATTGAACCATTTTGCTTATTCGGCACCGACTCCATCATCTACACAAAAGAAGAGGCTGCAAAGGTGGCGGTTGATAACAGCTACTACTTCATAGTTGCTGGGTGCTTAATCTTAGCGATTGCCGCTATGTCCCTCTGGAAGCCACTCCCAAAATTTTCCACGCCATATCTTGTAGTTAACGCCGCTTCTTACATCGTTTTAGCTTTTGCACTCAGAACGAAAAAAAGCAGGATAGCATCAATACTTCTCCTGATTGGAGTAGTCTGGACTTTAATTCCCAGGCTGACTCAGTTCGACATCGGAGGGACGTTTATTTTCAACCTTCTTCTTGTTGCCGCAGCATCGCGCTCAGTAAAGGCAACTTTTTTCTTTAACAAAAAGAGTGAAGAAACATAGGCTAACAGCGGCGTAGACACTGACGCAGCAAAAAACCGCGCCGCGCAGGTCACGCCGCGACACGTTGAACAAGGAGAAACAACATGGGAATGTTTTTGGCACTTTCAGGAGTAATGGATGCTCCTCAGGTAGATGTTCAAAATGTGTTGTTGGACTTTGCACAAAGTCGGTCTGGTGGTTTAGAACTGATTCAAGAATCAACAGATGGTCCAAATATCGGAGTAATTTCCCGAACAGGAAAGAACACGACAATTATTTACCCTAATGGTTTCTGTGAATGGGATGATGCTTCCAAGCACATTTCTGCTTGTCTAAGCAAAACGGTTTTTTCGCTCCACATCCATGATGGTGACCTATGGATGTTCGTCTTGTTTAATAACGGCAACGAAATAGGACGCTTCAATCCTGTACCTGAGTACTGGGAAGAATTGGACCCAGAGGTGAAAGCAACGTGGAAAGGTGACGCCGAATTGATTTCAGGCGTAATTCCAAACATCTCACCAAATGCTATCGCGAAATACTTTGTTGAATGGGATCTTGAACAAGAGGAAGAACTGAAAGCTTATCCTGATGACGAATTCGCTATCGGTGATTGCTGGCAGATATGTGATTTCATGAAGAAGCTCGGACTTGAGTATCCAATGGGGCCTGACGGAGATATCTTGGGAGACACTTTCCAATTGTGGACTAAAGAGTTTAGGCGTCGCCGTGTTAGCAACAAAAAACCAATAGAACCACCTTCTATTACAGCAACCACTATCACCGCCCCTGCCCCAGCTTCTCCCACTCCGCCATGTAAGCCATGGTGGAAGTTATGGTAAAAATCAATAGTCAGCCCCGGAGGGGTCTTGCAGTTGGAAATTGGACATAAAGTCGAATGTTCAACCAGGAAGAAGCAGCGGCCTAAATCCGCCGCTGTTCTCCCGAACCGTTAGTTTAAGGATAATCGATGCAGAGCAAAAGAGAGTGGATTGCGAAATGGTTCTCAGGAGTTGGTATTGCCGGGTTACTGCTTTCTTGTCTCATGCTATTCCCACAAGCTAAAAAATCAATAAATAACTATCAACAATTATATACCTTAGCGTTATCAGTTTCAGCTATCGCAATACTGATTGGAAGACTGCTTGCTGGGGTCATTTACGCTGGCGGAATGCCAATTAGACGGTCAGACCGTCCAGTTATGTATTGGGCATTGATTGTCGCGTTCTTGTTGTTTTCATTGAGTATCATCCGATCAATCATTAAAAACTAACCACGGCGCTGACGCTGACGCGGCAAACACCGCCGCGCAGGTCACGCCGCGACACGTTGGCCAGGATAACCACGGAAGAAATATATAGGAAAATATGCATATGCCTGAAAACAATAGAGTTGATGGAATTCAGAGCCTCAAGCTAAATACCAAAATTAATGACTTTCTTATTACGCTAAATGCACCAGATGAGTTTAAGTATCTATTCAAGATGCCTAACAATTTTTATTCTCAAGGCTCACCTGAAAGTCCTGGCTCTTGGCCCAATTTTGAGAATAGAAAACTATTGCCATTATGGGAGCATTTTGAGCAGGTTTTTGCAGTAGACACTAGCGATAACAAAACGGAATACCTGTCCTTTTACCTAGAAGCTCCTGATGAACCAACTATCTACGGCACTTCTGTCTTTCTTCCAATCTTCCATATGCTTGAACTACATGTCTGGGAGTATGGAGGTGAAAGTAAAGAGGCAAAAGAAGCGTATGAATTTGCAAAGTCTTTAGGTTTTCCACGATTAGATGTGTTTCAAGCACTCCTAATTAACCATATTAGCTGCACTGACAGTCAAATTGATGTGTATCGTGATTTATTGGAAACCATAAACGAGCAGTAGCGTGGCAATCGGGGACGGTTCTGATTTTAGTCACTTAGAACAGTAAGTTAGCCGACAATTTATATTTACCGGAGGTTCATAATGCCAAGGATGGCGAGAATTACTGCACCATCAATGCTCTATCATATTATCTGCCGTGACAACAATCGAGAAGAGGAAGAGTTTAGACAGAAGATGTCTTTACAGAACGAAAAGGGGGCAGATTTATTTTAAGGTTATAGATTCCGGTAAACCTCTTTACGGTGTCCAACCCTCACAACCCAGATGACCAACTCAGACTCGGTAAAGGTGTATATTATGCGGTAAACCCCAATTCGGTAACTCCAGAGAGGAGGCTTGAAATCACCTTGCAACTGTTTACCCTGACGGGGATCGTGCACCAGTTTTGTTTCGACCGCTTCCCGGACAAGTTCGGCTGCTTTGCGTCCGAGACTCTTGAGATCGTGCTTGGTTCCCTTCTCCCAGAGAACGGCATAGACTGGCATCATTTCCTCTTTCGAGCGGGTTTATCTGCCGGTTTGTCCCATCCAAGATCGCGCCAAAGTTCGTCACTCGTCAGAAAGGTAGGGTTTTCCTGTTCAAGACGGGCAATAGCAATCAGTTTATCTTCCATTTCATCAAGAAAGCTGGTGATGGCCCGTTTGACGAAGTAGGACTTGGTACGATTGGTTTCTTTTGCAAGTTTATCAAGACGCGTTTCTGTTTTTTGGTCAAGTCGTACTGCAAGCATAGTCTGCCCCCTGATCTTGTTATACACTGTAATACACTTTACCAAAGAATGATGGCTTAAGCAACTTGTAAATGAAGATGCCAACTAAGCGCAGCAACAGTCGGCAACAAACGCCGCCGGTGTGCTCACTGCCGTTAAGCGGAAAATTATTTGATGACAAAAGGCACACCTTGAGGTATCGTAAATCATGAAACATTTCCGCTGGAACCATGGAAAAAATGCATCACTGAAGAGCGAACGAGACATCTCCTTCGAACAAATTGTACTTGCTATCGAAGGGAATGGACTGCTGGATACCATCATTCACCCAAATCTTGAAAGGTATCCAAATCAATCTGTGTTTGTTGTGGCATTCGAAGGCTATGTTTATCTGGTGCCATTTGTGGAAGAAGCTGAATTCTATTTTTTAAAAACGGTAATCCCGAGTCGGAGGGCAACGAAGGATTACCAGCAAAGGAGTTGAATATGAAGAAAATCAAGCTTGATGATTATGAAAAAGAAATACTCGATGCTTATGAAAAGGGGGAGATGAAATCAGCTATCACCTCTGGATCTGATCTTGAAAAGTACCGCTCAGCGGCGCGCGAAACCTTTATCAAAGATCGGCGTGTTAACATCAGACTCTCCACTCCAGACTTGATGGACATTCAGGAAAGGGCAATTGAAGAGGGAATTCCTTATCAGACGCTGATTGCAAGTGTCTTGCATAAGTATGTCAGTGGGCGCCTTGTTGAGACCACCTCTCGCCTGACCACGCGCTCAACCGGTCGCACTAAGAAACTGCGCACTGGTTAGAACTCTCCCGTTGAACAAAAAAACAGAGTCTCCATAGTAGTGCAAAAGAATAACGAGGAGGGAGAGAAATGATCGGTACTATTGGTGTAATTCTGTTAGTAGTTGGCATTATCAGGTGGAAAAATGGTAATAGTGGCGGTGGGTTGATGATTCTTGTCAGTCTTGCACTTTTAGGCTATGACATAATACGTACATATCCAGGGAAACTTCCATTTTGAGGCAATAGTAAACTCTCCTGCAAGATATACGATAAGGGGCTTACGTGAAGAAGAATGGCTGGATAAGCGTGGAGTTGATGATCACGACGTTAGTGATCTTTGCCATCCTTAACATCATCAATTACCTGAGCGGCTGGAAGCTCCACCCCCTGTTGATAATGCTGCTCACCCTGGTGCTGTTGTTCCTTATGGGCATCTCCGGTGAGCTCTGGGAATGGCTGAAGAAGAAGTGCGGCAGGAGGAGCGAGCGGGATGATGATACTGGTCAGTCCTGACTGATGATTTCAGATCATGCAGACATAGCAGCTAGAAACTGAATAAAGATAAAGCTCGCTTACAGCGGGCTTATTTATTCTCATCTACAGAGAGAAAGAACCGTTCCCGGATGGAGGCTGGTCGGCTGACAAAGAGTTTCTCCCCTTTGCCAGCTCTTTAAAAGGTGCTATTATCTGTAAAATCAATAAGGAAGAATGAGGATAAAATGAAAAAAAACATCCCCAATATCATCCCGAATCTCTTCCGCCCGCACCCCTGGCACGGCCTCGAAATCGGCCCGTCCCCCCCGGACATCCTCAATGTCTTTGTCGAAATAACCCCCTTCGACTTGATAAAATACGAAGTCGACAAGATCTCCGGCTACCTCCGGGTCGACCGGCCGCAGCGGGGCTCATCCCACCCCCCTGCCCTGTACGGGTTTGTCCCCCGGACCTATTGCGGCGAACGGGTCAAACGGCTCTCCCCCGGCTGCAAGTCTGGGGATGGGGACCCGCTCGACATCATGGTGCTGTGCGAGCGGCCGATTGCCAGAAATGAGGTGATCATCCGCGCCAGGGTGGTCGGTGGTCTGCAGATGGTTGATGACAGCGAGGCCGATGACAAGATCATCGCGGTGCTGGAAAACGATTTTGTCTGGGGTGAGGCGCGGGATGTCAGCGATCTCCCCAAGGTCCTGATCGAGCGGCTGGAGCACTATTTCCTCACCTACAAGCTTGTCCCGGGAGAACCGGCCAAGGCGAGCATCGAGCGTACCTATGGCCTCACACATGCGCGCAAGGTGGTAAAGGCGGCGATTGCCGATTATCAGGAATCGTTCTGTACGCCGATATGATATCGACTTCGATTTCAGGTAGAGATGGCGGCTGGCCGGCCAGGCGAAGCAGGAGCAGAGCCTGTAACGACGACAGTCTCCTAGAACCTGGCGGATAGTGCCAATGCCAGAAAGGGGGCCGGGTCATAGCGGTCAGAGGCGATCCTGCCCCCATCCTTATCCTCCACTTGCAGCTCCCCGGCAAACATCGCCCCACCGTATATATCGATATTGAAGTGCTTGCCGACGCCTTTTGTGAGCCTCCCCCAGACCGGGAAAGAGCTGATATCTGCGATAGCGTCGGGATACGCTCCGGCGCTGCTCAAGCGGAAGCGATTGGAGAGGTAGGCTCCTCCTGTTGCCAGCTCCCAGCCGGCGCCGATGCTGTAGGTGAGTTCCACCCCCATAGTCCCCACAGGTCCCGGACGGGACAGATTGGCCAGCAGCAGCCGGTCGGTTATCTTCCAGTTAATCACCACCAGCGGCAGTATACTCACCTCTCCCAGGTCTTCCAGTATCTCCACCCCAAGGCCCAAGGTGAGCCTGGGGGTGATGTCACGGGTAATGGTGAGATCGCCGCCATAGCTCAAGGCATTGTTCCAGCCGGCTCCATCCTCACGGGAGAATTGCACCATGGGGAGGATATAGATGCTCCAGAGCGGATTCAGGTCATAGGCGACCGTGCCGCCGAACTCCAGTCGGTGCAGCTTTTCCCAGGGGTGCCCTGCAGCGAATGCGGCCGGATTGGTAAAGCGGTAATCTCCCCCTTCGTAGGCGAAATGGAGCCCGGCGCCGAAAGTCTGGCTGAGCGGCTGGTAGGCATTTATATCGAAGAGGTAGCGGGTCGCACTGACCCCACCCCCTCCATGCAAAGCTACATCGAACTGCCGGGATGGGGTTACGGAGATGGTCAATGGGGAAATTTCCGGCGCTGCTGTCACGGCTGGGGTATCGGCCCTGGCCGGTGGGGTGGCGAGCAGGAGAGCGGCGCAGATAGAAAGGGTGCAGAGTCTGGCGACGATTCGTCGCCGGCGATAATTTGAATACATGTCGGTCCCCTTCTTCCGGCTCTTACCCGGCGGCTTTTGCAGAGCTGACATAGAGCAGGGTGCCGATCGCCATTGCCAGCGGAAGAATGGCGAGGAGAGCGGCTGTGCTTATCACCCCGAGATGCCAGAGCTCTGCTACACCAACGCTCTGCACACCAAGGGCGTTGCCTATCTGCATCCCCATCAGGTAGACCATGGAACGGGGGAGGAACTGCTCTGGTGCCGATGAATGGACAATGGAGGCGTAGATGCTGACACTGGCAAGCCCCATGCAGAGCCCGGAGGTGAAAATAGGGATCGCCGCCAGGAGGAAATTACCCGATACCAGAGAGAGGGAGAGCGCGGCTAAGGAGATGAAGAGCCCGGCGGCGCTGCGGGAGGGGAGATGCTCCATCCGCTGCTCCAGGCGGGCGGCCCAGATGCTCCCTATTATGGCGCCGACCGAGGCGAGAAGTGTCATAACACCTACGAACATCGGGCTCTTGCCGACCTTTGCCTGGAGATAGTCGGAGAAGAGATATTCCGAACCGACAACGAGGATCGAGACCACCACCTGCCAGGAGGTCATCACCCGGATGATTCTTCGTCCCCGTTGATCTGCACCGCCACCCTCTTCTCTTTGAGCAGCCGGAGTCTCTCTGCGCCGCAGCCCGAAATAGGCGAAAGCTGCCGTTGCCAGGCTGAGAAAGGCGTTGAGCAGAAAAAAACTCCGCCACCCCTCTGGCGAGTACTGGGCGAAAAGTGCGCCGACAATCGGTCCGGCAACGACCCCCAGGGCAGTCCCTGCCTCCCCCCAGACCAGTGGCCGGGTGATGCGCCAGCGATGGAAGATACTCAGCGTCCAGAGCTGCCCGGCAAATGAGATGGCCCCGCCGATACCCATTACGGCACGGCCGACAAAGAACCAGAGCGGCGTCAAGGCGGAAAAGCTGACCAGATTGCCGGCCGCGAAGATGGCCAGACCGGCCAGAAAGAAGGGTAATGGCGAGAGGGAACGGCTGAGCCAGCGTGACAGCAGGAGTATCAGCAGCATCACGGCGAAGAGCGGATAGAGGTAACTGTTGATGATGTAGCTCGACAACTCTTCCCGCAATCCCAGGCTTGCGGTGATCCTGGCATTGGCGACGATCACTGCTGTCACTTCCAGGGCGGCGAACATCTCGACAAAAAAGAAACCGAGGTCGTAGAGACGGTCGCAAAGCGAATCGTTCTGCTCCTTGAGGCTGCTCTTCCCGTCTGGCCGGGGGGAGGTCATTCCTCCACCACCCGCTGCAGCGCCAGGGTGTATTCCAGCATCATCCCGGGGGTCCAGACCATCTCCCTCGCCTTCCAGCGGATGAAATGAGCGACCAAGAGATCCTTGTTCGTCATCAGGGTGACCAGAGTCCTGAGCCTCTTCCCGGAACTTAGGCTCCCCATCAGCGACGCTTCCAGGGCAAGTGCCACAGCCACCGAGCAGTTGCGGTTGGTAAAGTTATAGGAAGTGACACGGCTATAGATCGCCCAGAAGGTCCGCAGTTGGCCGGCATTGAAATTGCGAAAACGGATGGTAGCGGAAGGGAGCACATAGGTCTGGATCTCCTCTTCGAAGGAGGGGAGGAATACCCCCGGCACATCCTTGCTACGGAGGGTCTGCCAGACCTCGTCGCTGCTGTTGAAGGAGGTCGGGTCGCCGTCACAGTGACTGATATAGAGGTCCGGGGTCATCTGCAGCGCTGAATGGCCGACAGCGAACTTCCCTTCCTTGTCCCGGGCTGCCACATAGCGGCTGACCATGTTCGGGTCGGCGTTCGACTTCGCCACAGTGGTAGGGGTCCAGACATGCACCAGCAGTTCGTTGCCAGGCTCCCCCCCCGCTGGCTGCGGCAGTGAATCGGCAGTCAGATAGTGGTTGCGGAAGCGCCCCGCCACATGGAAGTCGAGGAAGTAGCGGATAGCCATCTCATCTACCCCCCCTTCCGTCTTCTGCAGATAGCGACCCAACCGGAGTGCCGTGCGCAGAGTGGTCAGTCCAATCAGAATCAGGCCACCCCCCAGGATCAGCGGCACCACCCAGCTGACTGCATGTTTCCATTCAACAAAGATAAGCCCGCCGAAGATGAGATGGCCGATACCGCTCAGCAGAAACCAGACCCAGTTGGGGTAGCGGATGATGATGGCGGAGAGGGTCTGATAGAGACCATTCACCAGCAGCGCCAGACCGAACAGCCATGGCACCGCGTTCTCCGACTGTTGCGGGAAGTCGGCAATGGCGACCCCGAGGACGACAAAGACCACCCCCTGGAAACAGAAGAAGGTCGGCATACCCGCCCCGCCGGCGAGCAGGGAGAAGGCGAGTTTGGCGAGCCCCATCACCACCATGACCCAGCCGAACGCCTCCAGAGTTATCAGAGTGACCGTGTCCGAGGCATCGATGACGATGAAGAGACCGACCAGAAAAAGGAGTGCGCCGAGGGCGGTAATATACCAGCGGCTCCGGTGCAGGTTGCCAGGACCAAGCAGCAGCAGGGCGAGATTCATGGCTTATCTTCCTTGCCGGCCGGGTTGCTCTTCTCCTCCAGCGTCACACCAAGCTCATTCAAGGCACTCCCCAGCTCGCGCAGCTCCTTCGCATCATTCAAGGGCGCGGCCGGATGGCTGAAATCCCCGGCAGCATAGTTGCGCGCCTGTTCGGCCAGTCTGCGCAAGGGGCGGGTGATATTGTCATCGAAGGTACGATTGAGGAACCAGAGTGCGGCGCCACCCAGGAAGAGATAGAGGACCAGCATCCGTCTCCCCATGCCGCTCAGCGGGGCCAGCCGTTTATCGAGCGGCCAGCTGACGATAAGCGACCAGTCTTCCCCCCCGCGCGCTTCGGCAAGAGAGCTGATGGGAGCCTCGACTATCCAGGAGATCCGGTGACTGACCGGATCCAGCATCCTCATGGTGTCGAGCCCGCTCTTCTCCATCAGTGCGGCCAGTTCACCCAGGGTGTCACCGCCGGAGAGTTCGGCGATCGCCTTCAGGTCAGGATGGGCAAGGATCTGCCCCTTCCGGTTGACCAGATAGACCGTGCCGTCACCCCCTGGCTTGAGGAAATGAAGCCGCTGCAGCAGGGTGTCGAGGTCCAGGTCGACGGCTACCACTCCGACCTGGCGACCGCGCCACTCTACCGGGACCGCATAGGTGACCATCAGCGTTTTGCCACCTTCGCCGAAATAGGGCCTGATCCATTTACCGCGGCCGCTGCTGACAGGGAGCTGGTACCATTTCCGGCTGGTATATTCATAGGGGAGGGTGATCTCTGTCTCTGCGCCATCCCTGCGGAAGCAATATGGCGCAAAGCGGCCGAGCCTTGTCAAGGTAGGCTCAAAGGCGACGCCAACTCCATAGATATCAGGGGATTCATGCAGGGTAAGACGCAACAGGCTGCGGATCTTCTCCGGTTCAAGTGTCTGGCTGGTCTCTATGGCACGGACCACCCCTTCTGCGATGATGCGCGCCGGGTCAAAGGTGAGATCGATTTCTGCGGTCTTCAGGTGGGCGATCTGCAACGCTTCCTGCTTCATCTCGGTCAACAGCGTTGCTCGACCTGTTCGATAGCTCTCGGAAAGGAGTAACAGGAGCGGAATACCGACCAGGAAGGCGAGGAGTATCTGGATACGCTTGCGCAGACTCATGGTTCTGACCCCTCGCTCAATGACGATATGACGAGTTTACCAGCTTCAGAATCGCTTTCAGGAGAGGCACATAGCTGCAGCATCCACTGCCGCTCTTCACCCCGCCTGCTGGATAAACGCTGTCAGTGCACTCTGTGACTCCTCGGTGATGGCGATGAACTCGACACCGAAACCGGCCGGCATATCCTTCTTGGTCGGCGCTGATTTGCTGTTCAGCCAGGCTACCCGCCCCTTGGCCTGTATCGTCGCCCCCCTGGCATCAGGCAGAGCAAAGACCAGTTCAATAGTTGCCTCGAGCTCGACCTTGTAATCGGTGGCGATATAGACTCCGTGGGCACTCAGATCGAGCAGATCGCCAGAGAGGGTGACGCCATAGAGCTTGAACTTTACCCTGGTGCGGCAGCTGACCCGTTTATCGCGCCGGTCGATGGTCGGCAGGTACTGGCGGGCCGTGGCAAGGAACTGGTTGCGGTCGAGCGGCTTGGTGAGAAAGGCGTTGCAGCCGGCAGCCAGGCAACGCGCCCGGTCCTCCTCCTTACCTTCGGCAGTGATCATGATGACCGGTATCTTGCGCAGCTCCGGGTCAGCCTTGAGCCTGGCGCAACAGTCGGCGCCATCCATGTTGGGCATGTGCAGGTCCATGAAGATCAGCTCCGGGCGCTCCTCTCTGGCCAGCTTCAGCGCATCTACACCATCCATGGCAGTGATCAGATGGACCGCCGAGAGACGGAGGAACCCCTTCATCAGCGCCAGAAACATGGTTACGTCATCGACCAGCAAGACCTTGGCAGACATCTTTCCCCTTCAGTATGCATAACATATTGGCCGCAACCGCAGTGGTCGAAGCAATCTTACACCGTAACGAGCCTACGGGCAATGATATCGTGATTGAGCCAGTAAACAGGTGCCCCCGGCTGCCAGGAGCAGTCCAGCATCAGCCGCCCGACTGCAGTGAAGACCGCCCGGGAGAGGATGGCGCAGACCGGCTCCTTCGGATTGCTGCAGATGGCAAAGAGTTCGTTGGCAGTGGTGAGCATCAGCTCCAGCTGTTCCTGGGTGGTATGATAGGGCCACTTGTCCAGGCTGGCAAACTGCTGCATTACCGGTGCCCCCAGGTATGCCTCGGCCCTGGCAAGCATCGCCTCGATGGTTACCCCCTCCTGCAGCAGCCCCTGGCATTCGGCCCTGATCGCCTCAGCCTGCGGACCGCCACCCTCGCGCTGCAGGGCGGTGAGGAGAGGATAGAGGGATATCTCCACGCCGAGGAAGAGTGAACTGGAGTTGGTCTGGATCTCCGGGCAGTTGCAGACCGTTGCCTGGATACCCTGCTCCCAGGCAGACTGCGCTGCCTCTTCCAGCTTTATCTTTGCCCACCCCGGCAGGTATGGATGGTAGGACTGCCAGGTATAGCTCCCGTTTATCAACACTTCGCAGCCATGGTAACCAAAGGCGACATAACGGACCGCACCGTTCCAGCCGGCCACCCTGTTACGGATTGAAGCAGTCTGGTTAAGCAGATGGGTGAAGGTGTCGGCCGACACCTCGGCGAAACCGAGCTGGCAGAGTCTCCCCATATCAGAGGCCCAGAAGGCCGACGAAGCGAGGTAACGCTCCCCCTGCCCCTTGAAGAGCCGGTTCATGACCGGCATGAAGGCGCGGGCTCGCGGGATGCCGCCAGCCATGACATGGGTGAAGAGGATATTCGCCCCGGCCGGCAGCAGCCGTTCTATCTCTGCGGCAACTGCAGCCAGATTGGCGATAAAGCGGGCAAGCCCCCGCTGCCGCGATTCTTCGATCTTGTCCCAGTCGAGTTGTACAGACCCCCACTGGTCCGGTTTCACCCCCTTCAGCTGGTCGGCCGGCGAACGGCCGTCACTGGCCGGTTCGAGGTCGAACCCGGCCTCCAGGGGGATGTTGATGATGCTCCCGCCGAGCAGCTCCTCAGCACTCCGCAGCTCTTCGTCATTCAGGGGGCGCAACGTGCCGTCGCTGTCGCGGCGGCCGACCGTAGTGCCGATAATGGTCATACCGGCCCTGCGGGCCTCGTCAACGATGCCGGTTGCATAACCGCGACCGAACAGTTCACCGATCAGCACCAGCACGTCGCCAGGCCTGTAGCCCGCGGCTGCTGGCAGCTCGCGGAGCGGATTGTAGATTGTCATCTTGTTATTGTTCCTTCAGATAGTATTGCAGCCTCAGTCGGCCTCATCGACGAACATCCCCTTACCAAAACAGACACCGCGTTTGGAGTTGCGGATATAGTCGAGCAGGTAACGGACGTCAGGAGTGATGTCAAGTTCGCTCTCGGCCCTCTCCAGGGCACTCTTCATGTTCAGCCCGCTCAAAAAGAGTAATTTCAGAGCGTTCTTCAGGGCGCGCACCCGGGTCTGGTCGAAACCGTTCCGCCGCAGTCCGACCAGGTTGAGGCTCTTTACGGTATGGGTCTCATCCATTATGCAGAAAGGGGGGACATCCCGAGAGGTGCGCGACAGGCCGCGCATCATGGCGAATTTGCCGATGCGGCAGAACTGATGTACCACGCAGTTGCCGGAGATGATGGCCCGGTCCTCCACCTCTACATGTCCGGCCAGCAACGACCCGCCGGCAACGATGATGTTGTCGCCAAGGATACAGTTGTGCGCCACATGGGACTGGATCATGAAGAAGTTGTTGTTGCCGACCACTGTCTTGGTCCCACCCCGGTAACCGCGGTGGATGGTGGCATATTCACGGATGATGTTGCCGTCCCCCACCTCCAGATAGCATTCATCCCCCTTGTAGCCGAAATCCTGCGGGTCGTGGCCGACAATGGCGCCGTAGTGGATGATGTTGTTGCTGCCGATCGTCGTCCAGGGGCCGATCACGGCATTGGCCATGATTCTGGTGCCGCTGCCGACTGTCGAATGTTCGCCGACAATGACATTCTGACCGATCTCAGCATCGGCGGCAATGGTAGCAGTAGAGCTGATACGGGCTGTTGCGTCTATCATAATTACACCTCTGTCTTAATAATCATCCCTCTGACTGGAGTTCTCGAATTTGGTATATTCACCCAAGAAGGTGAGATTGACCGTGCCGATCGGTCCGTTCCGCTGTTTGCCGATTATTATCTCGGCATGGTTCTTGTGATTGTTGTCGCACTGCAACTCCTTGTTCTTGCACTTCTCGCAGTAGACCGCCTCGCGGTAGACAAACATGATCAGGTCGGCATCCTGTTCGATGGCCCCTGATTCGCGCAGATCGCTCATCATCGGCCGCTTGTCGGTGCGGCTCTCCAGACCACGATTCAGCTGGGACAAAGCGACCACCGGCAGGTCAAGCTCTTTGGCCAGCGCCTTGAGCGACCGGGATATCTCCGATATCTCCTGTTGCCGCGATTCCGAATTAACACCACCGCGCATCAACTGCAGATAGTCGACGATGATCATGCCGATATTCTGCTCCGCCTTGAGGCGACGGCATTTGGCCCGCATCTCCAGAACCGAGATGGCCGGCGTGTCGTCGATGAATATCTTTGCCTCGTGCAGCCCGTTGGCCGCCTTGATCAGCTTCGGCCAGTCGTTCTCCTGGAAATGACCGGTCCTGACCCGGCTGGCATCGACCCGCGACTCGGAACAGAGGAGCCGCGTCACCAGCTGCTCCTTGCTCATCTCCAGGGAGAAGAGCGCCACCGCCTTGCGCTGCTCGGTATGGATCGCCGCATACTGGGCGATGTTGAGGGCAAAAGCGGTCTTCCCCATGGAGGGGCGGCCGGCGATGATGATCAAATCCCCCCGCTGGAAACCGGCAGTCTTGTCATCCAGATCGAGGAAACCGGTCGGGATGCCGGTGACATGCTCCTTCTTTTCATAGAGCAGCTCAAGGTTGCGGATGGTATCCTTGAGAATGGCGGCCACCGGATAGAAGGCGGGGCGGAGCTTGTTCTCCGAGATCTCGAAGATCACCTTCTGGGCATTGTCCAAAAGCTCCTCAACCTCGGTCTGGCCGTCGTAACCCTGGGTAACGATGTCGGTGGCGGCGCTGATGAGACTGCGGGTGATCCCCTTCTCCTTGACGATCCGGCAGTAGTAGGCAATATTGGCCGCAGTCGGCACATAGTCGACCAGGGTCGCCAGATAGGGAGCTCCACCCACCTCATCCAGCTCCCCATGCCGCTTCAGGATATCGGTCATGGTGATCAGGTCGCACGGCTCCCCCCGCTGGTTCAGGGAGATCATGGCGCGCAGGATCTTCCGGTGCGACTCCCGGTAGAAGTCCTCCGGCCGCAGCATCTCCAGCACCCGGTTGATCGACTCGTTATCGAGCAGAATCCCGCCAAGGATAGACATCTCTGCCTCGATGCTCTGGGGGGGCAATTTTCTCAGGTCGACAACGTTCATGGGAATCCTGCGGGCTTATGGTGAGAAAGCGAAAGAGTACTATAGCGCGCCTCTCCCGTCCGGTCAACAGATTTGGCACGATATCAGGCCAATGAAGAGCTCCCGAGCATCGCGCCCTTTACTCACCAACCCCCTGCAGAAAGGCGAGCGACCGGAGCGGCCGATCGAGATGTGCAGCCAATACCGTATCAAGCATGACCCCGGCCTCCTGCAGTTGGGGGGAGGGGAAATTTACCGTACCAAAACGGCCGGTGGTCATGGCCCTGGCAAGGGACGCCAGGGTCGCCGCACTGATCGGCAGGCCGGGACCGCTGCAGGAGCTGCAGTTAAATGCTGCCATGGCTCTGTCGAATCTTACCCCATGAGCTCCTGCCAGGGGGGAGCCGCAGCAGCAACACTCCTCTAGCGGTAACCGGTAACCGAGGATGTTGAGCAGATTCACCTCAAACAGGCGGCGATCTGACTCTTCCCAGGGGTGCCCCTGCAGATGCTCCAGGTAGCTGGTCAGGAGCCGGTAGTAACGGGGATTACGCAACCCTTCGGGGAGGAGACGCTCGGTCAGTTCACAGACATAACCGGCATGGGCGATCTTGTAAAGATCGGTGCGGATTCCGGGATAGATAGTGATTATGTCGACGCTGCCGAGCGGGACCAACCCTTCCCGCAGCCGCAATTCGGTATCAAGCCTGGCAAAGAGCTCCAGTCCGCCACCGAAGCGCTTCATGCTCCGCTTCGCCCCCCTGGCGATACAGCGGAGCTTCCCCTGTTCACGGCTGAAGAGGGTGACGATCCGGTCCGCCTCGCGGTAGTCCATCACCCCGATAACAATGGCTTCACAACGGTTCAGCGACATGCCCTAGCTTAGCATCAGAGCCGCCTGCCGTCAATTGCTCCTTCAGTCAGCAGCTGTTGTTGCGACTGCAGACCGTTACTTTGCTGCCATAGTTGTGAAAATCCTCATCTCTGCTAGAATCAGAGAAGCGACTCGGTCGAAAAGGAGATCTTATGAGGTGGCGGTTACTGCTTTGCGTAAGCGGCATAGCACTCTGTGCAGCTGCGGCAGAGGGGGGTGAATTCAAATCGAAGGTGAGTCTCGGCACATTCGTCATGAACAAGGCTGACAACCTCTGGGGGCGCGGCCCGGAACATCTCGACAGCCTGGCGGCGAAGCCCCGGGGGGTCACCCATCTCTACCCGCTGGTAATGGTCGATCTGAACTACAAGAACGACGCCGGGATCGAATTCTTCCTCGGCTCCCCCCCGGAAGAACCGATCGGCATGGGGATAGGAGTACGGCAGAGATCTTCCGCCGGGACCGTAAGCGCCCTGCTTGCCCTAGACTTCTTCCAGAAGGGGTGGGAGAACCCCTACCAGCTCGACCGGAGTTCCACCAATGTGCATGCCTTTGGCGGCACCATAAGCTGGCAGAACATCTTCGGCAGCGGGGGAGGGCTAAGTTACCGGGGGAACAGCTACCAGTTCGACAAGGATATTATCGGCCAGCAGTATGCCGACCTGCGCCAGGACGGCTCCGCACATCGGCTGCAGCTCTCTTACAATATCGGTCTGGGGGGCGGTTTTGCGCTGAAACCGGAGATCGAATATGAGCGGGGTGAATTCACCGGCGCCAGCAACAGCTATAACCGCTATGGGGGTGAGCTGGGTCTCTCCTGCAGGCAGGGGGAGCTGCTTTTGTTGTTAAAAGGGGGGATAAATTCGACCCGCTACGACGCTACCCATCCGGTCTTTCAGTCGACCCGCGAAGAGACCGGCTACAGCAGCTCCTTGATAGCCATCTACGAACGCCCGTTCGGCTGGGAGCATATCAACAGCACTATCGGCGTCATGTTCCGCTCTACCGACGCCAACATCCCCTTCTTTGCCGCTGACTCGACTGTCGGTTTCGTCATCGCAGGCTACCGCTTCTGACCCTGCCGCTCCATCAGGTAAAAGGTAGCGCCAGGTTCTGCCGCCAGCTCCTCCTGGCGGAGCAGCCGGAAGTCCTCCGGAACAGGTGGGAAATGAGCATCTCCGGCCAGTTGCCGGTGGACGATGGTGAGATAGAGCCTATCTGCCAGCGGCATCACCTGCCGGTAAAGTTCGCCGCCACCGCAGACAAAGAGCTCGGCTGCAGCGCCAGCCGCTGCGACAGCCGCAGCGAAATCGGCAACGACGATACAGCCGGGGGGGTGATAGTCTGACTGGCGCGTCAGGACGATGCAGCTCCGGCCAGGCAAGGGGTGGCCGATCGATTCATAGGTACGCCGCCCCATGAGCAAAGGGTGTCCCATGGTGATGGCGCGGAAATTGGCCAGATCGGCCGGGATATGCCAGGGGAGCAGACCGTCGCGGCCGATCACCCGGTTCTCCGACATGGCAGCGATTATGGATATGAGCATGACAGGTCAGCGCAGTAACACGATAGTGGCGCCGCTACCCCCTTCGTAAGGTTCGCCGCTGCGGAACTCCCGCACCAGCGGATGGCCATGCAGATATTCGCGCACCCCCCGCATCAGGGCGCCGGTCCCTTTACCATGGACGATCCGCAGCTCGCCGACCCCCTCCAGCGAAGCATGGTTCAGTAACCTCTCCAGCAGCGGCAACGCCTCATCTACCCGCATGCCGATGATCTTCAGCTCACTGAGCGGTTCATCCTGCACTGCATCAAGCTCCCGGCGGCGTCCCCCGCTGGCTGGCACCTTCTGACCCTGGCGCGGCGCCAGGTCGGCTGCAGCCACGTCCAGCTCCAGCTTGCCGGCCCGTACCTTGACCCGCTGCTGTCGCTGGTCGATGGCAAGCACCTGGGCGTCATAGCCGATCGACCTGACAAAGAGAGTATCCCCTTCGCGCAGTTCATCGAACCGCAGCCGGCCGGCAGGTTGAAACTCCGCCAACGACTCTTCCACCTGGCGCTCTGCCTGATCAAGCTTTTCCCTGGCGGTCCGGCTCTTCTCCCGGCGCGCCTCGTCAAGAATGGCATTCACTTCGCGCCGGGCGCTCCGGACAATCTCCCTGGCCTCCTGCAACCCCTTTTCCAGAGCCTCCCTGCGCCCCTGTTCGGCGTTGGCGGCAAGCTCCCTGAGGCGCGCCTCCCGGGCTGTCAGGGACTCTTCCCGCTGCTGCAACTCGGAGGCAAGTTGCTGGTAGCGTTGCCGCTCCCCTTTCAGCTCGGCCAGCAAGGCGTGGAACTCGGTCTCCATCCGCCCCAGCATCCCCCTGGCAAAGTCGATGAGTCGCGCCGGCAGACCGAAGCGGCTGGCGATCTCGATGGCATGGGACTCCCCCGGCTCACCGCTCTTCAACCGGTAGAGAGGGGTATAGGTGGCGCGGTCGAACTCCATGGCAGCATTGACCATCCCCGGGCTCTTGTGTACATAGCCGATGATATCGGTCAGATGGGTGGTGGCCAGCACCATGCTCCCCTGCTGCTGCAGTTCATGCAGCACTGCGCAGGCTATTGCCGCACCCTGCAACGGGTCGGTACCGGTCCCCAGCTCGTCGAGCAGCACCAGGGAGCGGCTGTCCGCCACCCCGATGATCCGGCTGATATTGGCCACATGGCCGGAAAAGGTCGACAGGCTCCGTTCGATCGACTGCTCGTCACCGATATCGACCAGCAGGCTGCTCACCAGCGGCAGACTGGAGGCGCCGCTGGCCGGCAGCGGGATGCCGGTAAGGGCGAGCAGAGTCAGCAAGCCGGTAGTCTTGAGGGCGATGGTCTTGCCGCCGGCGTTGGGACCGGTTATCACCATCAGTCGGTCGGGCAACTCCCCATCGGCTGGCAATGCCCCGAGTTCCAGATCGAGCGGCACCACCTTTGCCCCCCCTTTGGCCTGCTGCATCACCAGGAGCGGATGACGGGCCGCCACCAGCCGCAGTCGCCCATCTTCGTTGATCGCCGGCACCTCCCCCTGCAGCTGATCGGCAAATACGGCGATGCTGTTAAGGAGATCGAGCTTTACCAAGATGCTGAACTCCGTCTCGATGGCGTCGGCCTCCTCCCGCAGCCAGGAACAGAGCTGGCGCAGGATGCGCAACTGTTCCGCCTTCTCCTCGGCGACCAGATTCTCCAGCTCATTGGCCAGGCCGATGATCTCGATAGGCTCCATGAAGGCGGTCTCGCCGGTATTGGAGACGTCGTGCACCACCCCCGGCACCATCCCCTTGGAGTCCATCCGCACCGGTATCACCCAGCGACCGCTCCGCTGGGTGATAAAGTCGTCCTGCAGGAAGATGGCGGTCTGCCGTTCCCGGACTATCTCCTCCAGCCGTTTGCGGATCCTGGCGGTCAGCCCGCGCTTCCTGCCACGCAGCTCATAGAGGAGCTTCGAAGCGGTATCGAGCAGTTCGCCATCCGGGCCGATGGCGGCGACCAGCGCATCAAGGATGGCCGGGAATCCTCTGAGATCACCGGCCAGGGACTGCAGTTCGGGGATGTCGGTCCGGTAGGCAAGCTGTCTGGCAATGGCGGCCATGATGCCGAGCGGCGGGATGAAGTCGGCCAGTTCAGCCGGAGCGAGGATCGCCCCCTTGGGGCGGGTCTGCTCCAGTGCCGGGCGGATATCCTGAAACGACGCGAGTGGCAGCGGCGCACCGATTCTGCTCAGGTGCCGCAGCTCCTCCACCCGGGCGAAGCGCGTCTCGATCACCCCCCGCTCGGCCAGTGGCCGCAAGCCAAGCAGCGCCTCCCGGCCGCAATCGCTTCTGGCATGGCTGGCCAGCGCGACCAGTACCTTGTCGAATTCAAGTATGTTCAATGTCTCAGCTGCTATCATAAAAGGTTTCCCGCAGATATTATCCTTCAGCCTCTCTGCCCTGCCTATTCGATATCGGTTCTGTCTGCTCCGCGGCGCCGGCGCCGGTCCTTCTGCTTGCGCGCCCTCTTTTCTGCCGTACTCCTCCTGGTCGGCAGGCCGGCCAGTTCCGCCAGCCGCTCCAGCAGTTCGCGCCGGGCAAGAAAGCGGTTCACCGACTGGCTCCGTTCGCTCATGCACTTCACCTCGATGCCGCTCGGCCGGTGCTTCAGCCAGACACAGGTGGAACTCTTGTTGACATGCTGCCCACCCTTGCCGGAAGAGCGGACAAAGCGCTCCTCCAGGTCCTCTTCACGGACCCCTAAGAGCTCCATCCGCTCCTGCAGCGAGCGGTTCTTTTCCGGAGAGACGGCGAATTCCGGCATATCAATCTCCCATCACAACGTCAGCTTTGCGATGATCCCAAGGCGGCGAGGAGGAGGCAACGAGGCGTAGCAGCGCTACGCCGCACAATCTCATCTGTGAGATCGGACCGCGAAGGCGCCCCAAAGGGGGGGGCCGCAGGCCGCGTCACAAATAGCCGCGAAGACTTACGCAGATATTGCGAATAAAGCATCATCCCGGCTAGTGCGCCTCGCTCCAGTTGTGGCCATAGTTGACATCCACCCGGAGCGGTACCCGCAGGGGGACGGCATGTTCCATCTCATGCACCACCAGCTGCTCCATATGCAGCAGCTCCCCTTCCGGAACCTCGAAGACCAGTTCGTCATGGACCTGCATGATCAGCCTGCTGTTCAGCCCCTCCCGGGCGATGCGGGCCGTGATATTGAGCATCGCCTGCTTGATGATATCGGCTGCTGACCCCTGGATAGGGTAGTTGATGGCGTTGCGCTGCGCAAAGGCGCGCACATTGCCGTTACTGCTGCTGATCTCCGGGATCGGCAGGCGCCGGCCGAGCAGGGTGGTGACATACCCCTGGCTCTCCGCCTGGCGGATGCAGTCATCCAGGTAAGCCATGGCGCCACTGTGACGCTCTTTGTAGCTGGCGATGAAATCTTCTGCCACCTTGCGTGCCACGCCAAGCTGCTTGGCCAGGCTGAAGGCCCCCTGGCCGTAGATGACGCCGAAATTGATAGTCTTGGCGTGGCGCCGCATCTCCGGCGTTACCAGCTCCGGAAAGAGACCGAACACCTCACTGGCGGTGCGGGTATGGATATCCTCATCCCGGGCAAAGGCGTCGCAGAAGACCGGGTCAGCAGAGAGATGGGCCAGCACCCGCAGCTCGATCTGCGAATAGTCGGCTGACAGGAGCAGATGGCCAGGCTCGGCGATAAAGGCGCGGCGGATATTCCGCCCCTCTTCGGTACGGATCGGGATGTTCTGCAGGTTCGGGTCGGATGAGGAGAGCCGGCCGGTGTTGGTGACCGCCTGGTTGTAGGAGGTATGCACCCGGCCGCTGCGGGGGTCGACCAGCTTCGGCAGGGCATCGGCATAGGTCGACTTCAGCTTGGCAATACTCCGGTAGAGGAGGATCAGCCGGGCTATCTCATGATCGGCTGCCAGCCGCTCCAGCTCCTCGACATTAGTCGACCAGCCGCTCTTGGTCCGGGTCTTTTTCCCTACCGGCAATTGCAACTGCTCAAAGAGCATCTCCCCCAGCTGCTTGGACGAATTGATATTGAAAGGGGCCGGCGCCAGGGAGTAAATCTCCTTTTCCAACTCCGCCAGCTGCTGGCCGAAGCGGCTGGAGAGCTCCTCCAGCAGCTGGAGGTCGAGCTTCACCCCGGCCAGTTCCATCTCCGCCAGCACCTGCATAAGCGGCATCTCCAGCTCGAAATAGAGTTTCTCCAGCCCGGCTTCGGCCAGCCGGGGGAGGAAGAGCTGATGGAGGAGAAAGGTGGCATCGCTATCTTCGCAGGAATAGGTACTCGCCTGCCCGATCGGCACCTGGGCGAAGTTCAGCTGCTCCTTACCCTTGCCGGCGACCTCGCTGAAGGAGATCATCCGGTGGTCGAGATGCTCAACCGCCAGGGAGTCGAGTCCATGGCTGGAACGGGCCGGATTGAGCAGGTAGGAGGCAAGCATGGTATCGCTCCAGAGTCCTGCCATCTTCACCCCGTTACTGCGCAGCACCTGATAGTCGTATTTCAGGTTCTGGCCGATCTTCGCTTTATGCGGATCGACAAGGAGCGGGACGAGCGCTGCCATAACCTTCGCGGCGGGGAGCTGATCCGGTGCCAGCTGCAACTCCTCAAGAGATTGAGGCGGCGGGGTATGGAAGAGGGGGAGAGTCCCCTGTTCACCACTAATGGCACCACCCCCCTCCCGCTTGACGAGATGCCCGATCGGTATGTAGGCAGCCTCATGCTCCCTGCAGCTGACCGAGATGCCGACGATCTTCGCCTCCAGGGGGTTCAAGCTGGTGGTCTCCAGGTCAACGGCAAATGCCGGAGCTTTTGCAAGTTCGTTGATGAGCTGTTCCAGCCCGGCATCGTCCTGTACAGTCCGGTACTGCTCGGTCGAGAGGGTGGCGCTACTGGTCAGCTCCTTCATCAGGGAGGTGAAGCCATACTCCTTGAAGAGCTCGGCCAGCCGCTGATTGTCCGGCGGCGAGGCGGCAAAGGCAGCCAGGTCATACTGCAGCGGCACCTGACAGTCGATGGTGGCCAAACGCCGCGACAGTCTGGCCTGGTCAGCAAACTCCCTGATCTTCTCGCCGGTCTTCCCCTTTACCTCTGCGACCCTCGCCAGCAGTGCATCGAGCGAGCCGAACTCCTGGATAAGCTTGATGGCGGTCTTTTCGCCGATCCCTGGCACGCCAGGGATATTGTCCGAACTGTCGCCAGCAAGACCGAGGATGTCGATCACTTGCTCCGGACCGACACCGAACCGCTCCCGTACCTCTGCCAATCCGGAACTCTTCTCCTTCATGGTATCCAGCAGGGTGACCAGTGGAGTGACGATCTGCATCAGGTCCTTATCGCCGGTCACCACCACCGTCGGCAGCCCCTCCTTCTCGCAGCGCCTGGCAATGGTGCCGATGATGTCATCAGCCTCAAAACCGGCCAGTTCCAGTACCGGGATATTGAAGGCGCGCACCATCTCCTTGATCGGTCCGATCTGCGGCACCAGGTCGTCGGGCATGGCAGCCCGGTTCGCCTTGTAGTCGGGGTAGATTTCCGTGCGGAAGGTGATCCGGCCGACATCGAAGACCACTGCCAGATGGGCCGGCTGCTGCTCTTTCAACACCCGCAGCAGCATCTGGGTGAAACCGTACAGCGCATTGGTGGGGAAACCGCTCGGGGAAGAGAGGTGACGGATGGCATAGTAGGCGCGGTAGATGTAGGAGGAGCCATCTATCAGGTAGAGGGTTGGGTCTGACATGTTTTTCCTTAGTCAACCTTATTTAAGTTTCTTCGGCAGGAAATTCTCTTTGCTGACTATACTTCGGCCCAGTTCCTTTTCGGTCTCCCGCCGCGCCGTACCAGCGACATTACCGCCCCGCCGGGCAACTTTCCGGTTCTTCTCAAAGCTATCAGGTTTCTCCGCCTGGGATATTTCCGTCGTCACCCGTTCGCCAAGCATTGTGAAGATCAGTTCCAGGTCGGTCATGTGGTCACGCAGGTTGTCGCTCTTCCGTGTCAACCCCTTCAACCCCTTGTGTTCCGAAGGGGTCACGCCAAATGCAGCTTTGGCGATTTCAGCGGTCAGGATACTAAAATCCTGCTCCGTGGTGATGCCCCTCTCCTGCCATTCGTCAGTCAGATTCTGGCGGATGGCGATTCCTCGCAGGCGCTTGTCGATCCAATCCTTTGGATACCCTTTCTGTTCATAAAGCAGTTTCATCCGCTCCTGGGCCAGTTCCGGATTTTCGATCTCCTGAATCCTTTCATGACCGACCTTTGCCAGCCAGCGCTTGAACGGCTCGGCATTAGGGGAAGGAATGGACTGGATGATACGGAACAGCCCTTCGGTGTTGGCACAGTTTACTTTCTGTTTGCCACCTTCGGTAGCAAGCCAAAGGGGGGTGACAATTTGTCCCCACCCTTTGGACAACTCATCGTCTCGCCTACGCATTTTCTTGATGTAATCGGTTGGGTTCGGCGTATCCGTCAATACCTGTACTACATCTGCCACAGAAAACCACCATTCATCGTTGTGAATAGTTTTCCTGATTCCCCGGCCTTCGAAAACAGCAAGTTTCGCAATTTCTTTGGCAGTCATTTGCTCTATCCTCTCCCTTCCATAATCGCAATCTACACCGCGGTCAGGCGGTAAAGTTCATAGACCAGACGGTCGATTTCTGCTTCCAGTTGCGGCACGTCCGGGCTGTCGAGTGCGGCGAGGATTTGCTGTAAGCGTTCGATGATGGGAGCTTGCTGGGCAAAACCCTCACTCCCCTTCGCGGATAAAGAGCACAAAAGCCATGGACGGCCGCTTCTGCGATTCGCGCATGGCAAAATGGAGGCCGTCCAAGCGCCACCCCTTGGCGGTCCACTCGTTAAGCACCTCTTCCAGGATCTCCTCGGAGACCATGGAGACTTCCACTACCTTGTATTTCAGCACTAGCCACCTCGCACTGCTTTGATTAAGGCATCTTAGCCGATAAGTTCGCTCTGTTCAAGGAGATATTGGCAGCTGCTGAAGAAGCGAACATCTTCTTGCAGCATTCCTGATTTCTGCTATCATATGATAAAATAATATTGAAAGGAGGTTACAAAAAAGTTACGACATAGAGTACATCGGCAACCAATGATCTCAGCAATGAAAAGGGGTGTCAGTATGACCAAACGCGAAGTGGAAGTGCTTGAAAGACTGGCCGATGATGCGGAAGTAATACTAACGACAGACTATCTCAAACGTGATCTGAAGGAGCAACGGGGGGTGGCCAAGAAAACCCTCTACGATGGCTCGAAAAAACTGAAACATAGCGTCCCGAAGGGGAAAAGGGTCTGACGGAAAAGAGGCCCGGGACGGACCAGATAAAGCTGATAGAGCAACTCAAGGGGGGTACCAGTGGTTGGTGCCCCCCTTGACATTGCGGAGATGATAATTATCTTGGAGATAAAGAGACGTTGAAAGTAATGTTGCAAGGAGGAATGAATCATGGCAATCGTACGCTACAACCCATTTCGCGACCTGCGCACCATGCAGGAACAGATGAACCGCCTGCTCGATATGGCCTGGAACAGGGAAGCAGGTGAAGATCTGCGGGAAGGTATCTGGCAGCCGACCGTCGACATCTTCGAGGATGAGGAGTCGGTGGTTATCAAGGCGGAACTCCCCGGCATGGACCAGAAGGATATCGAGGTACGGATCGAAGACAATACTCTGACCCTGCGCGGCGAGAGGAAACATGACCAGACCATCAAGAAGGAGAACTACCACCGGGTAGAGCGCTACTACGGCACCTTCCAGCGCAGCTTCTCCCTCCCCCATACCGTTGACCAGGAGCAGGTGAAGGCTACCTGCGACAAGGGGGTCCTGACCATCACCCTGCCGAAGCGGGAAGAGACCAAACCGCGCCAGATAAATGTCCAGGTAAGCTGACAGGTTCACTCCCCTGAACCCTCCTGCATCAGGAGGATGACTTGAAACGCCCCCCTGCCTCCAGGAGGGGCGTTTTTTTTAATCGCGGCCAGGCTTCTTCATTTCGATATAGCGATTGATCTGCTCCTGGTAGGTCTTCTGGATCAGGTTGTTGCCACCCAGCCTCTTGTAGCCGATGAAATACTGGGTCAGATAGTAGGCTGTCAGCAGAAAGATGATAAACGCAACCCACCTCTTTAGCAGAGTCGCAAAATTGAGGCTCTGCAGCGGGACCGGTCCAATCTCTTCCGGATTTTTCGCATTATACAGCTTGTCGCTCATCTCCCGCAGCCGCTGCAGCTCGGTTCTGGAGATGAATTGATAGATCTGGTCGCGATCATGTTCATGGAGATAGAGAAATTTGATCCCGGTATAGTATGCCTCTGCCTTTTCGCTGAGCGGTTCCAGCACATAGGCCACCTCGCCGACGGCATGGATTATCTGCACCGGTACCTGCGGCAGGAATATCTCCAGGTCGACATAACTCTCCGGAGCGACTTTTCGCTGCAGCTTGATACCGACTCCACCACCGCCGATCGATACCAGCGGGGCCAGATTCTCATGCCAGACCAGCTTGTCCCGGATTATCTGCTGCGCTGCGAGTTTCCCCTCCCTTAACTGCAGGGGGGAGAAATCATCACCCTCCTGGCGCCGGTTGAGCAGTTCTGCTTCGCGGCGCTCCTCCCAGGCTGTTTTGACATCATGGAGCGTCTGCTCCTCCGGCACTGCATAATTTATCCGTAATCTGACGCTGATCCGGTAGAACTGCCGCCGCTCCTTGAGGGTGACCGCGCCGATAAGCCGCAACTCCACCCGGCGCCGCTGCGGCTCTTCAATGACTATCGCCTTGCAGGCGTAGACCTCCTTGTTGCGCCAGACCCCGATATCCAGGATATCACCATACCTGATCCTGATATTACGGGGGAGATAATCCCTGGAGAGCTGTACCACCACCAGATCGTCACTGAAACGCTCGACGACCGCCCATTCCCGGAATATCTCCTCACTGGCCAGAGGGATGCCTATTTCGACCCGCAGGCCGGCATGGAAATATATCGCATAATCCTTCGAAGACTCGGTCATGCCCCACTCACCCCTGCTCTTCCGTGAGACCGAAAATATCATCGGTATTTATATATCGGCATAATCTGCGCAAAACTTTATCGCAACTCATTTGTAATAATCATGAATTTACAGCCAGGCGATATGGTGCGGATTCTATTCTGGCAAGTGGGATGAGTATAAGCGGAAGAGGTGGGCAGGACTCCAGTTCAGGCTCTCTCTGCAGCAGAGAGCGTCTCGTTCATGCTGCCGGTGCGATACCCCTGCAGGTCGAGGGTTACATAGGTGAACCCGGCCCGTTTACAGGCTGCCACTATATTCTGCCGAAGTTGAGGGTCGAGCAGCCTGGGGAACTCCTCGACAGCCAGTTCGAGGCGGGCGGTCTCATGGTGGAAACGGACCCGATAGGTGCGAAACCCCTGCTCGCGGAGGAACTCCTCGCACTCCTCCACCATCTTCAGCCTGGCAGCAGTGATATCGACACCATAGGGGAAACGACTGGCAAGACAGGCGTACGGCTGTTTGTCCCAGGTGGGGAGACCGAGCTCAAAGCTCAAGGCGCGCACATCGGCCTTGGTAAAACCAGCCTCGAGCAGTGGACTGCGCACCGCCAGTTCAGCCAGAGCCTTCCGCCCCGGCCGGTAGTCAGTTAGGTCGTCCAGGGTACTGCCGTCGACGATAGTGGTGAAACCGAGCTCCCTGGCTTTGGCAGCAGCGCGTTGAAAGAGTTCCAGCTTGCAATGGTAGCAGCGGTCTGGCGGGTTCTGACTGAAACCGGGGATCTCCAGCTCGTTCGATTCGATGGTCAGATGCCGGACCCCCATCTGCGCCGCCAACTCCCTGGCCGTCTGATACTCCGATTGCGGATAGGTCGGCGAAGTCGCCGTGATGGCGCAGACCTGCTCACCCAGCAGGTCATGGGCCACCTTGAGCAGCAGGGTTGAATCGACCCCACCGGAAAAGGCGACCACCAAAGGCTTTATCCCGACAATGAGGCTCTTCAGCTGCTCATATTTTTCCTGCAACAAGGCCATAACTCTCCCAATTAAAAAAGCCCGTCACGGGCTGTGCAGACTAACATATTTCCGGTCCGCTCGTTTTTGTGCCGGATCAAGACTGTCGAGCCGGCACAAAAGCGGGCAGACCTTTTCAGTCGAAGACGCCGGTGGATAGATATCTTTCGCCGGTATCCGGCAAGATCACCACCACGTTCTTCCCGGAGCCGAGTCTTCTTGCCACCTGTTCGGCGCCATAGAAAGCCGCTCCGGAGGATATCCCGACCAGCATCCCGGCCTGCACAGCCAGGCGGCGGGTGGCCGCATAGGCCTGTTCGTTGCTGACCGTTATCACCTCGTTATAGACCTTCTGATTCAACACATCCGGGATAAAACCGGCACCGATCCCCTGGATCTTGTGCGGTCCTGGCTGCCCCCCGGAGAGGATCGGCGAATCGGCCGGTTCGATGGCAGCGATATGGATCTGCGGGTTATGCTTGCGCAGCACTTCGCCGCTGCCGGTAATAGTGCCGCCGGTGCCGATACCGGCGACAAAACCGTCAATGGAGCGGCCGGCCATCGCCTTGATGATCTCCGGACCGGTGGTCAGACGGTGGATCTCCGGATTGGCCGGGTTCTTGAACTGCTGCGGCATCAGGTAACCGTTCGCCGCGGCCAGCTCTTCCGCTTTCTGCACCGCGCCACGCATCCCCTGACTCCCCGGGGTAAGGACCAGTTCGGCACCATAGGCCAACAGCAGCCGGCGGCGCTCGATGCTCATGGTGTCAGGCATGGTGAGCACCAGCTTATATCCTTTGACCGCGCAGACCATGGCCAGACCGATGCCGGTATTGCCGCTGGTCGGTTCCACCACGGTGGCGCCGGGTCTGAGGGAGCCATCCTGCTCGGCTGCCTCGATCATGGCAAGACAGATACGGTCCTTGATGCTCCCGCCAGGGTTGAAAGCCTCCACCTTGCCGTATATAGCCGCCGCACCGGCCGGTTCCAGAGAAGCCAGGCGGACCAGCGGGGTGTTGCCGATCTGTTCGATTATGGTGGCGCTACTGTCGACAGGCATTACTGACTCCTTAGCGGCGATCAGACCAGCTGCGATGCTGGCACAGCTGGCAGAGGGTTAAATGTGGTAGGTGAAACGGTGGTCCTGCTCCTGCTTTATCCCCATGGAACGCCCCATTTCGCAGAGGTTCTGCAGGGTCATGCCGGAGAAATAGTCGGACAGTCGAGCGGTAGCCTCATTCCAGACCGCCTGGGTGACGCAGCTGCCGTCAAACTGACAGGCCTTCCTGTTGCGCCGCCCCCCCTTGCCGCACTCCACCAGCGTCACATCACCTTCGGTGGCCTGGATAACCGCAAGCAGGGAGATCTCTGCCGGCGGACCGGCAAGATAATAGCCACCCTGCGGCCCCCGTTTGCTCTTGAGGATCCCGGCCCGTTTCAGCGACTGGAATATCTGTTCCAGATAACGGGGGGAGATAGCCTGGCGGCGGGAGATATCCTGCACCTGGACAGGGAGGTTGCCGGAGTTGTAGGCGATGTCGAACAGCGCCCGGAGTCCGTAGCGGCTTTTGGTCGAAAGTTTCAATTTATTTCACCCGTTAATAACTGTTTACCAAACAGTACAAAACTTTAGCAAAAATGTCAAGAACAAGTCAAACCGCTTCCCTAGCGAATAAGCTGCCTACTCACTGACTACAGAGATAAGCTTACCAATGTTTTTCCGGCGGTTCGGTCCGGCCAAGGATTTTGATCTCGCTATCGATGATCTTGAACATGTCGCCATACTCATTGGTCCAGGCATCCCCCTCTTCCAGCGGGATCGGCACTTCGCGGCGGCCGAGGAAGACCTCACCCTTGCCGATATAGGCGAACCATTCCAGGTTACCGTTCATCCACATCTTGTTCTTCAGTTCCATAGCTACTCTCCAATTCTGAAATATCCGCCATGATACCCGATTTACCGGAGCAGGGCAAGGATTCAGGTTTTTGCTTGTTGTCGCGGCGCATTTTTGCTATTAAAGTTAGACGCTAGATACTGATGAAACCAGACCAAAGGAGATAGCTGATGAAATTCACCAAGATGCATGGAGCCGGCAACGATTATGTCTATGTGAACTGTTTCGCGGAGCAGGTGGAGAATCCCGAACAGGTGGCGATACAGGTTTCCAACCGCAACTTCGGCATCGGCTCGGACGGGCTGATCCTGATCCTCCCCTCCCAGGTAGCGGACGTCCGGATGCGGATGTTCAACTCCGACGGCTCCGAATCGGAGATGTGCGGTAACGGCATCCGCTGCGTCGCCAAGTATGCCTATGACCATGGGATTGTCAGCAAGAAGGAGATCTCCGCCGAGACCGGCGCCGGCATCCTCACCCTGCAGCTCTTCACCGGCAGCAGCAACAAGGTGGAGAAGGTGCGGGTCAACATGGGTCCCCCCCGCCTCACCCGGGCGCAGATACCGATGCTCGGCGACCCCCAGGATGCCCAGGTGGTAGGGCTGCCGCTCAATATCCTGCACGAGACCTTCAAGATCACCACTGTATCCATGGGTAACCCGCACTGCGTCATCTTTGTAGACAACGTGGATCAGTTCCCGGTAGAGAAATACGGCCCGCTGATCGAAAACCACCATATGTTCCCCCGTCGCACCAATGTGGAGTTCATCCAGATAATATCCCGCAGCGAAGTGCGGCAACGGACCTGGGAACGGGGCGCCGGCGAGACCCTGGCCTGCGGCACCGGCGCCAGCGCGGTCTGCGCCGCCGGGGTACTGAACGGCCTGACCGAGAAGAAGATCCTCAACCACCTCTCCGGCGGCGACCTGGAGCTGGAGTGGGCCGAGGATGGCAATATCTATATGACCGGGCCTGCAGTGGAAGTCTTCAACGGAGAGATCAATCTATAGGGCCTCGCCTTTTGCGCAATCTCTGCGTTGGTCTGCGGGACTCCTTGTGACTCGGCCTGCGGCCGACCCCTGCGGGGCGCCTTCGCGGTCCAATTTCGCAAGCGAAATTGTGCGGCGTAGCGCTGCTACGCCTCCGCCCAAATCCTTGCCCGCCTTGACCTTGCACAAAAATCGAGGCCCTTGGTTATTTTATGAACCAATGTAAGATGTGTACTAAATGGCAAGACGAACCTGACCTCCGCATAGCCGAGCTCGAGCTCTGTTACGTCCTCCTCAACCGGGACCAGTTCTTCCCCGGCTACTCTTTTGTCTTCACCAAAAATCATGTCACCGAGCTGTTCCACCTCGACCTTGATACCAGAAACGGGGTCATGGCAGAGGTGACCATGGTGGCCGCCACACTTGACCGGCTCTTCAGACCGGCTAAGATTAATTATGAGCTGCTCGGCAACATGGTCCCGCACATGCACTGGCATATCGTCCCCCGCTTCAGCGACGACCCGCTCTGGCCCCGCCCCATCTGGGCCGAGCCCCATACCGAGCTGTTCCTCACCCCGGCCGGATATAGCGAGCGGATCGCTGCTATCAGGCAACAGATGAAATGCGAATAGCCAAGAAGAAGAGTAAGGGACACGAAGTCTAAAGAAAATAACGATAACATCTTTGTCTGGGCAGTTAAGCTCAACTGAAGATATTTGCTGAGATCATCTCTTATTCATCTGCTGCAGTGAAGAAGATCGGGCAATTTTTCAGAGGTCAACCGGTCTTTTTGTATTACCAACTCTCTTCGTGCAACTTCGTGCCCTTAGTGGCCGACAGTCTCATTAGCAGATGTTTCAACTCTTCGTGACTAATGCACCAGGAAAGGCCCACATGGACTATCTAGGCGCCCATATGTCGATCTCCGGCGGTCTGCACCATGCCCCTGAACGTGGCGTTGCGGCCGGCTGCGGGGTTATCCAGATCTTCACCCAGAACGCCAGCCAGTGGCGCGGCAAGACGCCGAGCGATGCCGATGCGGAACTGTTCCGGCAGAAATGGCAGGAGTCAGGCCTGTACGAGATCGTCAGCCATGATATCTACCTGGTCAATCTCGGTTCCCCACCGGGCGAGGTGCGGGAGAAGAGCCTGGCCGCCTTTGCCGAAGAGATGCGTCGCTGTGCCAGCCTCGGCATCAAGAAGATCGTCATGCACCCGGGCGCCCATGTCGGTGATGGCGAGAAGACCGGCCTGCAGCGGATCTGCGCCGCCTTTGACGAGCTCTTTGCCGCAGTCCCGGAATATACCGGCCGGGTGCTGCTGGAGACCACTGCCGGCCAGGGGACCAACCTCGGTTACAGCTTCGAACATCTGCGCGCCATCATCGACGGCACTGGCCATGCCGACCGCTTTGCCATCTGCTACGACACCTGCCACACCTTTGCCGCAGGCTACGACATCACCAGCGAAGCGGGCTATGCGGCGGTGATGGCCGAATTTGACCGGATCATCGGCCTCGACCTGCTGCAGTGCTTTCATATCAATGACTCGAAAAAGGGGCTCGGTTGCCGGGTCGACCGCCATGAGCATATCGGCCAGGGGGCGATGGGGCTGACCGGTTTCCGCTGCATCATGAACGATCCCCGTTTCGCCAGAGTGCCGAAGATCATCGAGACGCCGGCCGGGACCGATGTCGATATGGACGAGGTGAACCTGCAGCTGCTCCGCAGTCTGGTCAGGAGTTGAGGCAGAAGCGTATGTATAAATGGTGGCAAGGGGGACGGGGCGAATGGTATCTGCTCTTCCAGGCCGGGTTGATAGCCCTGGTCATCATCGGTCCGCAGAGTTTGCCAGCTGTACCACGCTGGGCCATTCCTGACTGGTTTTCTGCTGCCGCAGGTGGCTCGCTGCTGCTGCTCGGCAGCTCTATCGCCCTGGCCGGGACGATCGCCCTGGGGAGGAACCTCACCCCGCTGCCGCACCCCAAGGATGATGCGACCCTGATAGTCAGCGGCATCTATCGTTTCGTCCGCCACCCGATTTACAGCGGCATCATCTGCATGGCCTACGGATTCGCTATCTGCTGCCAGAGCTGGCTCACCTTGGGCTACGCCACCCTGCTGCTGCTTTTTTTCGAGCTAAAGGCGCGGCAGGAAGAGAAATGGCTGCTGGAGAAATTCCCCGGCTATGCCGACTACCGGAAACGGGTACACCGTTTTTTCCCTTATCTGCCTCTCCTCTTCTGCTGAATAGAAAATATAGGTTATACTGAAAAAAAAGAACCATGTAGAGATAATAAGGATGCGCATGACTGCTGAAATCTATGCCAAAACAACACCCCCACTCTTTTTGCGGATTATCCGCTATGCCGCTGCAATCCTTGCTCCCCTGGCGGCACTCTTCATCCGTCAGGGGTTGGAGCAGCTGATAGGTGGCGAACTCCCCCCCTACGTCATATTCTTACCAGTGATCATGCTTGTGGCTCTCTTCGCCGGCCTGGGGCCAGGTATCCTTACCACTGTAATCGCGGGGGTATTGTCAGACTTATATATAATCTCCCCCTATGAAGTCGGCAGGATGACCGCCGCCGAAGCGCTCGGCTTTACCCTCTTCTGCGGCATGGGGATCTTGATGAGCATTGTGGCAGGGCTATATCGCAACACCAGAAACCGGATGGAAGAGCTGGTGTCCGAGCGGACCGCTGCACTGCAGGGAGCCAATGCGGAGCTCTACGTACTGAACGCGGAGTTGTCGGCAGTCAATGAAGAACATAGCTCTGTCAACCAGGAGCTGATGGCCCGGGAAGAAGAGCTGACCGCATCCCTGGAGCATTCGCAAAAAACCGAAGAGAACTTGCTGCAGAGTCAGCGTATCTACCGTGCCATCGGCGAATCTATCGACTTCGGCATCTGGATCTGTGAACCTGACGGGCGCAACATCTACGCCAGTGACTCGTTCCTGCAGCTGGTCGGCATCACCCAGGAAGAGTGTTCCAACTTCGGCTGGGGTGAGGTGCTCCACCCGGACGACTCAGAGAAGACCATTGCCGCCTGGAAAGAGTGTACCCGGACCGGCGGGTTCTGGGATATCGAGCACCGCTTTCGCGGCAGGGACGGCCAGTGGCATCCGGTCCTGGCCCGCGGCGTGCCGGTCAGGGACGAACAGGGGAAGATACTATGCTGGGCCGGCATCAATCTTGATATCAGTCAGCTAAAAAAGACCGAAACTGCTCTGCGTGACAGCGAAGAGAGGTACCGGTCACTCTTCGAGACGATGAGCGAAGGTTTTGCCCTGCATGAACTTATAACCGATGAACTAGGCAGGCCATGCGACTACCGTTTCATCGAAGTCAATCCGGCCTTTGAAAAACTGACCGGGCTGAAGCAGAGCGACATCATCAATAAACGGATCCTGGAGATCCTCCCTGACATCGAGATAAAGTGGCTGGAGAGTTACGGCAGAGTGGCACTTACCGGCATCTCTGAACATTTCGAGGAGTATTCCCCGGAACTGGGGCGCTGGTACCAGGTCTTTGCCTACTCTCCGACGGCAGGCAGATTTGTCACCATATTCACCGACATCACCATACGCAAGCAGGCCGAAAAGGCTTTGCAGGAGAGTGAAGAGCGGCTCCGGCTCGCCCTGGAAGCTGCAGAGCTGGCTGCCTGGGACTGGCACATACCGAGCAGCAAGGTGGTCTGGAACCGGACCCATTTTCTGATGCTCGGCTATCAGCCCGATGAGGTCACCCCTACTTACGACTCCTGGGCCAGCAGGGTCCATCCCGATGATATCACCGCAGTTACAGAGATCATCCAGCAACATATGGAACAGCATAAGGCTTATTCGGCCGAATTCCGCACCCTCTGGCCGGACGGGACGATAAGATGGCTGGAGGCAAGGGGCGATTTTTCCTACGACCAGGAGGATCGACCACTCCGCTGTTACGGCGTGATGATCGACACCACCGCCCGGAAAGAGGCGGAAAACCTTCTGCAGCGGGCCCTTAACCGCCTCGACCTGGCGCAGCAGGCAGCCCAGGCCGGAATATGGGAGTGGGATATCAGCAGCAACCATGTCATCTGGTCGGAAGAGCTCTTCCAGCTGTTCGGCCTCGACCCGAAACATGATAAAGCGAGCTTTGATATCTGGCTCAGCGTGATCCATCCGGAAGACCGGCAGCGGGCGGAAGATCAGACCCGGGGAGCGGTTGAGAATAATACCCGGCTTATGAGCGACTACCGCATTCTGCTTCCGACTGGCGAACCCCGCTGGATCAGTGCCATTGGGGAAACCAGTTATGATGCGCAAGGTACACCGCTCAGCATGGCCGGCATCTGCATCGACATAACGGAACGGAAGCAGATCGAAGATATCTTAAGGTTTCTTGGCGATTGCGGCGCATCCCCTTCGGGCGAAGGGTTTTTCCAGGAGCTGGCCCGCTTCCTCGCCCAGGCCCTGAACATGGACTTCGTCTGCATCGACCGGCTGGAGGAGGACAATCTCACCGCCATGACAGTGGCCGTCTTCCATAACGGGCAGTTCGAGGATAATGTCTCCTATGCCTTGCACGACACCCCCTGTGGCGATCTGGTGGGGAAAAGCATCTGTTGCTTCCCGCAGAATGTCCAGCAGCTTTTCCCCAATGACACGGTGCTCAAGGAGCTGGAGGCAGAGAGCTACTTAGGTGCCACGCTCTTTAGTACCCAGGGTGAACCGATAGGACTGATCGCCGTCATCAGCCAGCAACCGCTCACTGACACCCGGCTGGCGGAAGCGACCCTGAAAATGGTGGCGGCGCGCGCGGCAGGCGAACTGGAGCGGCAGCAGAGTGAGGAGGCATTACAACAGCTTAACCGGCGGCTGGAGGAGCGGGTCGC
This sequence comes from uncultured Geobacteraceae bacterium, assembly GCA_964649725.1. Lineage (GTDB taxonomy): Bacteria > Desulfobacterota > Desulfuromonadia > Geobacterales > Geobacteraceae > CAZYTM01. The sequence goes on from CAZYTM010000003.1 coordinate 187,596, forward strand.
CGAACGGACTAAAGACCTGGAGCTGACCATCGATGCAATCCAGAAGGAGATCATCGAGCGGAAAAACGCCGAAGATGCGCTGCGGATCAGCGAGGAGCGCTACGCCCTGGCCGTGCTGGGGGCTAATGACGGTATCTGGGACTGGGACCTGGAGAACGATACCGCCTATGTCTCCCCCCGCTGGAAGAGCATGTTGGGTTATGGCGTAGATGAACTCCAGGATATAGTCAAGGAGTGGATGGGGCTGATCCATCCGGATGACTTCAACACTGCGATGGTACATTTCGAAAAATATATCGATGGCGAAATCCCGGAATACAAGCTGGAGTACCGGCTCCGCCACAAGGATGGCAGCTACCGCTGGATACTGACCCGCGGCACCTGTTTCCGCCGGGCCGACGGCAAACCTTACCGGATGGCCGGTTCCCACACCGATATCAGCGACCGGAAAATTGCGGAAGAACGTCTCTTGCGACTGAACCGGCTCTATCTGGTTTTGAGCGAGACCGGCCAGTCGATTGCCCGGGGTGCCGGGCAGCAGTCGATATTCGAGGAGATATGCCGGGTTGCTGTCGTGCATGGCGGCTTCCGCCTAGCCTGGATCGGCCTCATCAACACTGATAGCGGCCAGGTCGAGATCAATGCGGCAGCTGGTGAGACCGGCTATCTGGAGGGGATACGGATTTCGGCCCGGGACGAGCCGGCCGGGAGGGGGCCGACCGGTAAGGTGCTCCGTAGTGGCGGTCATTATATCTGCAACGACTTCCAGTCCGACCCCTGTACCGGACCCTGGCATGAGCGGGCCCAATCCTTAGGCCTGATGGCCTCGGCTTCCGCGGCCATCTCCCTGAACGACAAGGTCATCGGCGCCCTCACCTTCTATGCCGGAGAGCAGAACTATTTCGACCAGGAGATGGAAAGACTGCTGTTGCAGATAGCCTCGGATATCTCCTTTGCCCTGGAACGGCTGCGGGCCATAGAAGAGCTGCGCGAGAAGGAGCAGATGCTGATGCAGCAGGGGCGGCAGGCGGCCATGGGGGAGATGATCGGCAATATCGCCCACCAGTGGCGGCAGCCGCTCAACAACCTGGGGCTGATAATTCAGGAGATGCTGCTGGTCTATGAGAGCGGGGAGTTCACCCAGCAGTACCTGGAGAAGAATGTCGACCATGGGATGCAGCTGATCTACCATATGTCCCAGACCATCGACGGTTTCAGGAACTTTTTCCGACCGGACAAGGAGAAGAGCCGCTTTACCATCAGCGAGGTACTGGCCAATACCATCTCCCTGCTGGAAGGGACCTTCCGCGAACACCGCATAGCATACTCCTTCAGCGGCAAGGAAGAGCTTGTCCAGGAAGGGTTCCCGAACGAATTCTCCCAGGTGCTGCTCAATATCCTGATCAATGCCAAGGATGCCATGCTGGAACGGCAGATAGAAAAGCCGCAGATCCGGGCCGAAATCTGCACCATGCAGGGGAGGTCGGTGCTGACCATTGCCGACAACGGCGGCGGCATTGAAGAGGAACTGCTGGAGAGGATATTTGACCCCTATTTCACCACCAAGGGGCCGGACAAGGGGACCGGGATCGGCCTCTTCATGGCCAAGATAATCATCGAGAAGAACATGCGGGGTTCGCTCACTGCCCGTAACAGCGGCAATGGGGCCGAATTCAGGATCGAGGTCGGAAATGCCGCCGGTAACAGCTGAACGACTGCTATCGATCCTGCTGGTGGAAGATGAGCCGGAAGCGCTGGCTATTCTGGCCAGGATGATCGCCCTCAAATTTCCCAACATAAAGATCCATACTGCGGCAAATGGCGAGGAGGGGCTGGCGATCTGCCGCAAAGAGCGGCCGGAACTGGTCATAACCGACATCAATATGCCATTTCTTGATGGTATCCGCATGGCCGGCGAGATATTGGCAGACCACCCCGGGACCCTGATCATCGTCCTGACTGCACACAGCGATACCCGGCATCTGCTCGATGCCATCGAACTCGGCATCACCTATTACGTACTGAAGCCGATCAACCAGCGCAAGCTCTTTGCCGCCATCAACCAGTGCCTGACGAGGATCAGCCTGAGCAGTCAGATAAGGGAGCAACAGGAGCATATCGTCAAGCTCTCCCTGGCTGTGGAGCGGAGTCCGAACATGGTGGTCATAACCGACCGGCATGGGACGATAGAATATGTCAACAGCAAATTCCGCGAGCTGACCGGTTTCAGCGATGCAGAGATCATCGGTCAGGGTTTGCGGCTGCTCCAGGCCGACCCCGGATCGGTCGACATCGAAACGCAACTCCGGGATATAGTCAAGAACGGTCTGGAGTGGCGCGGTGAAGAGCAGAGCCGGAAAAAAAGCGGGGAGATCTATTGGGAGGCGGTCTCCATCTCCCCCATTATCGACAGCAACGGCAACCCCAGCAACTTCGTGGTGGTAAAGGAAGATATCAGCGCCCGGAAACTGGTCGAAGCCAGGATAGAGACCTTGAATACCAACCTGGCAGCCCGGGCTGCCGAGCTGGAAGAGGTGAACCAGGAGCTGGAGGCATTCAGCTACACCATCTCCCATGACCTGCGCAGCCCGCTCACTGCCATCAGCGGTTTCAGCCAGCTGCTGCGGGATATCTACTCCGCCAGACTGGATGATGAAGCAAAGGAGTATCTCCTCGCCATCAATGACGAGGCGCTGCGGATGAACCAGCTGATCGCCACGATGCTCAACTTCTCCAGGCTGGGGAGACAGGAACTCCATCTGGATCTGGTCGACCTGAGCAATATCGCCCACGCCGTAGTAGCTGACCTGCAGCGGAAGGAGCCGGACCGTTCGGTCTCGGTCGAGATATCCGATGGGCTGCAATGCACCGGTGACCCGGCTCTGCTGCGTGTGGTACTGGAGAATCTGCTCGGCAATGCCTGGAAATATACCGGCAGAACCAGTGCGGCAAAGATAGAATTTGCCCAGTTTGATGATGAGGCAGACCCGGCCTTTTATATCCGCGACAATGGTGCCGGTTTCGACATGGCCCAGGGGGATAAGCTCTTTCTCCCCTTCCAGAGACTCCACTTGACCGATGAATTCACCGGCCACGGTATTGGCCTGGCAACGGTCGAGCGGATCATCAAGCGTCATGGCGGCAAGGTCTGGGCAGAGGGGGAGAAGGATAAGGGGGCGACCTTCTACTTCTCCATCGGGAAGGATAACCATCTTTAGCCTGACTGGCGCAAGTTGTCATCAAAAACGGCAAGATTCTCCTTGAGGATGCATGGCCGCGACTTGACGAAGATGCACCCTTTCTGGCGCGACGAGCAGACCGCTTTGGCCAGCGCACCCCTTACCTCCGGCATCCCCCCCTGCAAAGAGATCTTCTTGCTGAAGAGTTCTGCCATCTTGTGCGTCGCGCAGAGGAGCATCACCAGGGAGTAATCGAACTCGGTAAGCCGCTCCAGATTGATTACCAGTTGATCAGAATTTTCCACGGCATTGAAAAAGATCGAGTGCAACTTCTCCTCACTGCAGAAAGTGGCGCTACCCTCCAGATGGAGGGTAGTCTTGCGCAGGTTTCTCTTCCCGGTCCGGGAGGTTATCGTATATGCCAGCACTGAAGGCTCCTTTCAGAGAATGGATATATTACCGCTATAGAGCAGTTATCGTGCCGACCTCTGTCTTCAGATAAACTCTTTAATATCAGCGTGTTGTGAGAGCGGCTTGAGTCGGGGGATAATGGGGAGATGCAACAAAGACCGGGGCAGATCAGCATGTATTACAAAAAAGTTATTTGATTCAAGGCTGTTACCTGAATACACATAAATTGCGCAAGCGACAAATGTTGCGTCACTCTTTTTCCAGCAGTTCACCCTTGTCCCGGCGTAACCGGTTGTTCAAGGCCTGCCTGGTCACGCCGAGCAGCTGGGCAGCCTGCCCCTGGTTCCCTCTGGCCAGTTCCAGCGCCCTCCTGATCAAGAATATCTCCGCATCCCTGAGGGTCGGGAAGCTCTCGAAGATGATGGCGCCATCGCTGCGGCAGGGGGGGGAGCTGGTCAGAGAATCCCCTTTGGAAGTCTCTCCCTGCTCTCTGCTGATGATATTCCGGAAGGTGGCGACAGAGAGTTTGCCTGTTGCGCACCTGGCAACTCCGTCGAGCACCATGGCATGCAGTTCGCGGACATTGCCGGGGAAGTCGTAGAGACTGAGCATCTCCACCAGTTCCTGGCGATAAGAGGGCTTTTCCCGCCCCATGCTGACTGCTGCATCGGCGACAAAATGTGCCAGGAGCAGCGGTATGTCGTCCTTCCTTTCACGTAGCGGCGGGATGGTCATCTGATGACTGCAGAGCCGGTAGTAGAGGTCCTTGCGGAACCTCCCATCCTTCATCTGCTGCAGCAGGTTGTGATTGGTGGCAAATACCAGCCTGGCCCGGTTCTCGATCGGACTGTCCTGGCCGAGCGGGTAATATTCGTTCTCCTGCAGCAGCCGGAGCAGTTTGACCTGGGAAGATTCGTTCAGATCTCCGATCTCGTCCAGAAGCAGTGTGCCATTGGCAGCCTTCTTGATCAGCCCGTCGCGGCTTTGCATCGCTCCGGTATAGGCCCCCTTCTGATGGCCGAACAGGGAGTCGGAAAACATCAGGTCATCGAGGCCGGCCACATTGACGCTGACAAACATCCCTTTTCGTCTGCTCAGGTCATGAACTGCACGGGCAAAGAGCTCCTTCCCCACCCCGGTTTCGCCGCAGATCAGCACCGGTTGCCTGGAGCCCGCCACCACCTCCAGGTAGCGGAGCTGTTCCAGCATCACCCTGTTCTGCGTGACGACACCAGACAACTGAGTTGATATCACCGGCTCCGGGCTGGTCGATCTCTTCGCCTGCAGCGACAGGATCTCCTCATTCAGACCGCGCAGTTCGATGGCCCGGTTGATGCTGGCAGTCAGCCGGTTGATGGCGATAGGCTTGGTGAGATAGTCGGCTGCCCCGCTCTTCATGCATTCGATAGCTTTTTCCAGCTGGTTCTCGCCGGTAACGATAATGATCGGGATGTACGGTTTCCTGGCGGTCATCAGGCGGAGCAGTTCGATGCCGGACACCCCTGGCAGCTGCAGGTCGAGCACCACTGCCGCTACATCCTGCTCGGTGAGAAAATCCAGGGCCTGCTGACCGTTGTCAAGCAAGACCAGGTGCTTGAATCCCTGTCTGGTCAGCAGCGATTCGAGCATCGCCAACGCCTGGCGGTCATCCTCCACCAGCAGGATCGGCAAATTTGCGTAATCAGAAGTCATTGCGCCCCTCTCCCAGTTACTAATCCCCAGTCTAACCCAAAGTTGAAAAAGCGCAAGGTTGCCCATCCGTGGGGGAGACAAGCTTTTCATAACCGGCAAATTTTTTTCTTGCCATTATTATTCAACATGCCTGCAACAAATGTTGCACATGTCACTTTATTATCATTCGCTGCAAAAGATTACCACCCCCCATCCATGATAAGTATGACCGTAACTTTTGTAAACATTTGTTGCACCTGGGCAACCGTCGCCATCTCCAGTAAACCTGCAACTATTCAATATTATGCATTAATCTTTATCCGGGTCGATTAGGCATGGATGTTGCTCAAGAATAGCCTAGCAAGAACTGCAAATTCTGCCGGGGAATCCCCATGACAATGAAAAGGAGCCGTCATGAAATACGCATTCGCTGAAGATAGCCAACTCAACTTTGCTGCAGCTGAAGAGCCGGAGCCGACTGATACCGGGCAGATTGAGGAAGAAGTGGATGAGGGGGGGGAACCTGAACTCGATAAAGCAGAGTATTCCGACGATGCCCTGAAACTCTATCTGCGAGATGTACATAAAAGCCGCCTGCTGAATGCCGACGAAGAGCGGCAACTGGCGATCCGGGTCGCCAGGGGGGACAAAAAGGCCAGGCAGCAGATGATCGAAGCCAATCTGCGCCTGGTGGTGAATGTAGCCAAGCGTTATGCCAACCGCGGCATGTCCCTGCTCGACCTGATCGAAGAGGGTAACATGGGGCTGATCAAGGCGGTCGACCGTTTCCGCGTTGACAAGGAGTGCCGTTTCTCCACCTACGGGATGTGGTGGATCAGACAGTCGATCGAGCGGGCCCTGGTGAATCAGGCCCGGATCGTCAGGCTGCCGGTCCATGTCAGCGAGAATATCGTCAAGATGCAGAGAGCGGTCCGGGATCTGGGGCGGACCAAAAACGACGACCCATCTACCAAAGAGATCGCCGCCATCATGGGGGTACCGGTCCCCCAGGTGCGGCAACTGATGGTCCTTTACAAGAAGTCCTTCTCCCTGGAGCAGATGGTGGGGGAGAACCATGACTATACCCTGGCCGAAACCCTCGAAGATCAGACTACCCTCTCCCCTGCCGTGCTGCTGGAGAATCTCGCCGATTTCGCCACCGTAGCAGATGGGATCAGAAATCTGAGCGCCTATGAAAGGTCGGTCCTGACCATGCGGTTCGGCCTCAACGACAAGGAGCCGCAGACCCTGGACAACATCGGCAGACAGTTCGGCGTGACAAGGGAGCGGATCCGCCAGATAGAGGCGCGCGCCCTGGAAAAGCTGCGCAACTGTTTTACCAATAATGCGCCCAAAACGGGGTTCCCCGCTGCCGGCCATAATGCAGATATGCTCTGTGCCGATGCCTAGGGTCTTATTGCTCCCTTCTTTGGCAGATATTCTTTTAATGCTGTAATGCCGCGGCAGAGACCGCTCCCCGGGGGGAGCGGTCTTTTCCGTTGCTTTTACTCCAATTGCGGATTATAAATTATCCCTATCCCTTTTTACCCTGTAAAGATATTCCCGACATAATACTATATCGGCAAGATATATGCTCCAGAACAACTGGATTATGCCGATATACCGACATAAAGAGCATTAGCTGAAGAGGAGAAGTTGCATGAAGGACAGAATAGAGATCATCCAGACCGACATCACCAGACTCTCCCTCGACGCCATCGTCAATGCAGCCAACAATTCGCTGCTTGGCGGTGGTGGCGTGGACGGCGCAATCCATAGCGCCGCCGGACCCGAACTGCTGGCTGAGTGCCGCACCCTGAACGGCTGTGAGACCGGTGACGCAAAGCTTACCAAGGGGTACCGGCTGCCGGCCCGGCATGTGATCCACACGGTCGGTCCGGTCTGGCATGGCGGCAACAATGGCGAAGCGGAACTGCTGGCCAGAGCCTACCGCCGCTGTTTCGAGGTGGCCCACGTAAATGGCCTCACCTCCATCGCCTTTCCGGCCATCAGCGCCGGAGTGTATGGTTACCCGATGGCCGAAGCGTGCGAAATAGCGATACGCGAGGCCAAAGCCGCACTCGGCGCATTCCCGGAACTGGAACGGGTGGTCTTTGTCCCCTTCAGCGCCGAGGCGCTCGCTATCTACCAGGAGACTTACAACAAGGTATTTGTGTGAGAACGGTCGTACAACGGGTCACCACTGCGCGGGTCGAGGTAGCTGGCGCAACGGTCGGGGAGATCGGCCGGGGGATGCTGGTGCTGCTTGGGGTCGAGAAGGGTGACACCGAGCGGGAAGCAGACTGGCTGGCAGAGAAGATCGTCGGACTGCGCATCTTCGAGGATGCAGCCGGCAAGATGAACCTGGCGCTGGCCGATATCAAAGGGCAACTGCTGGCGGTCTCGCAATTCACCCTGGCCGGCAACTGCAACAAGGGGCGGCGCCCCTCCTTCGACAGCGCCGCAGAACCGGCCGAAGCAAACCGGCTCTACCTCTATTTCACCGACAAGATCAGATCTCTCGGCATCCCGGTAGCCACCGGCATCTTCCAGGCCGAGATGCAGGTCCATCTCACCAACGACGGCCCGGTCACCTTCATCCTGGAGACGCCAGCCAGATAATACCCCCCCTCACCCGGCCTCCGGCCACCCTCTCCCCCAGGTAGAGGGGAAGAACACCCGCAAATTGCCTATCGACTAAGCCAAGAGCAGCCTCACCAGCGCGAGGCGCAGACTTACGCAGCCAAAGTGCAAAATTGCCACAGCGGAAACGTTCAATTTTGTTCCCTGGCAAGGCTGTCAAGCGACTGCACGGAGGCGTAGCAGCGCTACGCCGCACACGCAGCCGCGCAGACTTACGTAGCCAGAGCGGAACCCCAACAAATGCGAAACGGCCAATTTTTCGTTATGGCAAGGCTGTCAAGCCGGAACACGGAGGCGTAGCAGGGCTACGCCGCACACGTGCAGGCGCAGACTTACGCAGCCAGAGCGGAAACCCAACAATCAGAAACGGCCAATTTTTCGTTCTGGCAAGGCTGTCAAGCCGGAACACGGAGGCGTAGCAGGGCTACGCCGCACACGTGCAGGCGCAGACTTACGCAGCCAGAGCGGAAAAGTGGCCGTTTCATTATATTACATGTAGACCATGACCCGGAAGGTAAGACTCCCATCCAAAGACCTAAACGGAATAGTCACCCCCTTGCACTGGACATTCATGCTCGCCTGGCCGCTACTCTCGCCCCCTGCCTCGCAGAGCGGGCGGATCTTGCCGGAGACCACCAGCGGCAATCCGAGGGCGACATTGCCGTACTGCTCATGATACTTGGTCTTGAAGGCGCCGGCGATGTTGTTGGCCAGTTCGCCGATGGCGTCGCGGATCGACTCCTCATCCGGTTCGTCGATCATCAACAGCTCCTTGGCCACCCGGATCGCCGAATTCACCTCGGTGGCAAAGAGGATATAGCCGACCCGATCCCCGGCCACCCCGACTATCCCGACCAGATCGGAATCGACCGGGTCTATCCGCCGTTCCACCTGGCCGGCAAAGATATCGATCGACATATAGCTCTTGAAGGTGTCCTGGGTCGCCGCCATGATGGTGAACATCACCTCTTCAAAACTTATCCCTGCCATAGCCCCTCCCTTTTCACTTTTATCATGCTCCCCTGATATGCTAGATTAGTTTCCATCCGGAAACGGTTCTATCCCCCCCTGGAAACCGGTAGTGTCACATCCGGAGTTTCCGTATGGACGCTAGCTTAACCTCTATCGCATTGCCAAGGAGTCCGCCGGTGCAGCTCAAGGAAATCCTCGACAATCTTTACGCCAGCCGTTCGCAGCAACACCTGGCCAATGATCCGCTCTCCTTCTGCCATCGCTACCCCGACCCGGCCGACCGGGAGGTGGTCGGTTTCATCGCTGCCCCCTTTGCCTATGGCAAGGTGAAGAGCATCCGGACCACCCTGGAGAGTATCTTCAGCTGCATGGGGAGTTCACCGCGCCGCTATGTCGAAACCTTTGCCGTAGAGAGCGGGCTTAAGGACTTTGCCGGCTTCAAGCATCGCTTCAACGATCACCGCGATCTCTGCGCCCTGCTCCTGGCGGCCCGTACCATGCTGGAAGAGGCCGACTCTATCGGTGACTATCTGCTCGGTCTCTACGATCCACTGGCAACCGACATAACCCCGACCCTGTGCGATTTCACCGCGACACTCCTCGCTTTCGACTATACCCCGGTCTTCGGCTCCGGCGGCCTGCCGGCCGACTCATCGTTCCGCTTCCTCTTCCCCTCGCCGGCAGGTGGCAGCGCCTGCAAGAGGCTCTGCATGTATCTCCGCTGGATGGTGCGGCCGGCCGACGGGATCGACCTGGGGCTCTGGAGAGCGATACCGCCGGCAAAACTGGTCATCCCGGTCGATGCGCATATCGAGAGGCTCGGCCGCCTCTTGGGATTCACCCGCCGACGCCAGGCCGATTGGCGGATGGCCCAGGAGATAACTGCCGCACTCCGCCTGCTCGACCCGCTCGATCCGGTCAAGTACGACTTCTCCCTCTGCCACCTGGGGATATCCGAAGGTTGCACCGGCAAGGAGAGGCTCCGCTGCCAGAGCTGCCCCATCAGCACCATCTGTACGGCCGGTGCGCCATGATCGAGCCGCGTCTGGTCATCCTGGAGTCGTTCAGCGCCGGCCGCAACCCCGATTCCTACATATTTACCGACCTGGTGGAGGAGGTGAGCTGCTCTGCACCGGCTGAACTCCTCCCGGCGCTGCAGCGGATCGAGACGCTGGTCGCCGGGGGTCTGCACGCCGCCGGTTTCCTTAGCTATGAAGCTGCCCCGGCGATCAATCCCGAGCTGGTCACCCACCCTCCCGGGGAGTTGCCGCTCATCTGGTTCGGCCTCTTCCGCAAACGGCTGCCGATCGATGCCGGCGCCCTGGAGAACCGTGGTTCCTACCAGCTCGGCGACTGGCAGGCCGATCTTGACCAGCAGCAACACGCCGCTGCGGTTGCCGCCATAAAGGGGCTTATCGCTGCCGGCGACACCTATCAGGTCAATCTGACCATGCGGCTGCGGAGCAGTTTCCTGGGTGAACCGTTCGCCTGCTACCGCGATCTCTGCCGGGCCCAGCGCGCCCCCTTTTCCGCCTATATCGACACCGGCCGCTGGCAGGTCCTCTCCACCTCCCCGGAGCTCTTCTTCTCCGCCAGCAAAGGGGTAATCACCACCCGGCCGATGAAGGGTACCATCTCCCGCGGCCGCTGGAGCGAAGAGGACCGGCTGCGCCAGGAGGAGTTGCAGAATAGCCCCAAGGAGCGGGCCGAGAACCTGATGATCGTCGACCTGCTACGCAACGACCTGGGCCGGGTGGCAGTGACCGGTTCGGTAGCTGTGCCGGGGCTGTTCAATATCGAGACCCTGCCGACCCTGCACCAGATGACCTCTACTGTCACCGCAGAGCTGCGCGCTGACGTCGGCCTGGTTCAACTGCTGCAGGCACTCTTCCCCTGCGGCTCGGTGACCGGTGCGCCGAAGAGGCGGACCATGGAGATCATCCGCGACCTGGAGAGTTCACCCCGCGGACTCTATACAGGATGTATCGGCTATATCTCCCCACCGACTTTAGCAAAATCGCCAGAGGCCGTATTCAGCGTCGCCATCCGCACTATGGTGATAGATAGCAGCAAAAGGAGTATCGAACTGGGTGTCGGCAGCGGCATAACCTGGGACTCCGATGCCGCGGCGGAATATGCCGAATGTCGCGCCAAAGCCCGCTTCTCCCGCTGGGCCATCCCAGACCTGCAACTGATCGAGACCCTCCGTTACCAGGACGGGAGCGGCTGCTATCTGCTGCAACGGCATCTGCAGAGGCTGCAGCACTCAGCCGCATATTTTGCCTTCAAATTCGACCCCCTGCTGGCGGAGCAGCAGCTGCGCAGATTTGTCGCTACCCTCTCCGGGCAGCATAAGGTGCGGCTGCTGCTCGACCGCTATGGCGAGCTCAAGCTCTCTGCCGAACCGTTCGACAGTGACCCGCCTGACCTGGTGAGCAGTGTGGCGGTCAGCCATCTGCAGCTCGACTCTGCAGACCCGCTCCGCTACCACAAGACCACCAGCCGCGAGCTGTACAGCAAGGCGCTGGCCCAGCGACCCGACTGCCTGGATGTAATCATCTGCAACGAACGGGGGGAGGCCTGCGAAGGGACCAATCATAACCTGGTGGCAAAGATCGGGGGGGAGCTGGTGACTCCGCCGCTCGACTGCGGCCTCCTCCCCGGGGTGCTGCGGGAGGAGCTGCTTGCCAGGGGGGAGATCGTCGAGCGGCTGCTCCGCAAAGAGGAACTCCACCAGGCAGAAGAGCTCTGGCTGATCAACTCGGTGCGCGGCTGGCGTCGGGTCATGCTGGTCTGACCGGAGAAAGGATACAACCATGACAGGAGCAGGCAAAACCATGAACTACTGCCTTAGCAGGATGGGAGAGAGATGAAACAGCTACTCACCCTTTTCGCCGTGATCCCCCTTATCACCGCCTTTCTCTACCCCCTCTACTGGGGTGGCCTGGGCAACAGGGTCTCCTGGCTGGCAGTGGCGGTCATGGTCGTGGTCGGTGTGAGCTGCTTCTATCTGCTGGTCAAATATCGCAAAAAGCTCTGACACCCAGCCATTAGCGGTCAGGCAGCTTTGTTCAGCTCGCCCGAGCGCTGGTAATCGGTGACCCGGTTCTTCCCTTCCCGCTTGCTCAGATACATAGCCTCGTCAGCCCTCGCCATCACGCTCTTCAGACTGTCGCCATCCTCCGGGAAACCTGCCACTCCGGCCGACAGGGTCGAATAGAGCAGGTCCCCGTCGTTATCAAAGGAGCACTCCGCAAATTCCCTGACGATCCGCTTCACCACCCCGACCGCATCCTCTCTGCTGCTATCGTTCAACATCAGGATGAATTCGTCCCCTCCGTAGCGGGCGGCGATATCGGTGCTGCGCAGATTCCTGGTAATGGTCCGCCCCATATGCCTGATCAGTTCTGTCCCGGCAAAATGGCCATGGCGGTCGTTTATCTGTTTCAGGTTGTCGGCATCGAGCATGCAGATACTGAAATGCCGGCCATGGCGCCGCGCCAGCTCCTCCTGGCTGCTGGCCAGGTTGATGAAATTACGCATGTTATGCAACCCGGTGATCTCGTCGGTCAGCGACAGCCGTTCCACCTCCTTGCGGGCGATCTCCGCCTCTCCGGAGAGCATGGCGCCCAGATGGGCGATCAGCATGAAGGGGAATAACTCAAGGAGATGCGCGACCAGCAGATGCCCGGTGATGCGCAGCGAAAAGTAGTCGCTCGCCAGCAGGATATAGGAAGTTACCGCCAGGGCCGCCATGAAATAGGTGACCCGGCGCCCCTGGGTAAGGGAGGTGGCCATCAGGACCAGATAGATGAGGGAGATGAAGGGGCTGGTAGCCTTGCCGGTAAACCAGCAGACCGCCACTATGAAGGCAAGGAAGACCATCAGGTCGGCAAAGGTCTTCCCCTGGCTTGATCGGCCCCGATAGACCAGATAGCGGGCAACAACATTGTAACAGAGGAGCAGCAGGCAGAACAGCGACAGATAGAGGGTGGTGCTGTCACCGGGGGGGAGCAGTCTGATGTCGAGCGATACCAGGGCGATGAGCAGCCAGGAGATGTTCCCCATGATCCGGTCATAACCGGCGAATCTGTCGTTCATCTGCATATATGACTCCTCTGCAAATCCATCCAAGTACTGTTCATCTTATGAACTGATAATTACTTAAAACAGCTTCTGCTGCTTCTTTACAGCTCTCAATACTCCTTTGTAAAGGCTCGGCAGATTGGTGCGGCTGCGGTAAAACGCCACATATCACTCTTCGGCGCCAAAGCAGGAGAGTTTAGCCGGTGCGGCAAAATCGCAGATAAAGCCCCGGACCATGGCCCGGCGCAAGCGATTAAAGTTTTGCCGCAATCTGCCGATGTGAAGTGAGTCGGTTCATGCTGACTGACCCGGGCTGCACCTAAGACGATTATTCTGCCGAACAGACCTGCCTATTCCAGGGGGACGAGAGGAGGTGAGACCGGCACCCCCCCGACACAATGACTGTATTCATCTAAATGTGTTAACACAGGGAGGAACCAATATGAAGTGGGAGAAAATCTACACCCTGCTTATCGCTGCCTTTACCCTGACCGTGCTGTTGTCGGCCTGCGGTGGTGGCGGCAGTGGCAGCAGCAGTAGCAGTACCACGACAACGGGATTGAAGGTGGCCGACAAGGTGAGTGTCGTCGATGCCCAGGGGCTGACCGGGACAGTGGCGAAGATCGTCCCGCTCCGTTTCGCCGCCCTGAGCCTGCCGGCCAATTCCGACTACAACAGCGACATCACCTTCACCTATGTGCAGGACCGCACCACCGAGGCGTTCAAGACCGTCAACCAGATCCTCTGCATGGTCTCCCAGACCAAATACGAGGCGATGCTGAACAAGGGTGACTACAAGGCGCTGATCAACCAGAGTGTCTGCCAGGGGAACGACAGCGCCTCCAATGCCGGTAACAGCGCCAGTGCCGGGACATCGGCCTCCAGCTCCACTCAGTATGTCACCTGGACGGTCAACTCCAGCCGTGCCGACAACAACTCCCCGCAGATCGTCAAGGCATGGGTCCACGAAAGCGCCCGGGATAGCGAACCGGCCAAGCTGGTACAGGCCAAACTGACCATCACCGAGGCAGCTACTTCGACCAATCCGTACGGTATCTTCAACCTCAACTTTGCCGGCTATCCGGTCGATGCCAGCGGCGTAGTCGGGACCACCAGGATCATGTACGGGGTGCTCAAGTCTGAGCGGGACAGCGCCAGCGGCAAGGTGCTGCTCAAATTCGCCGAGGCTGATGCCGCCGGCAACCGCTCCCAGAAAGCCTCGCTGGAGAAGAATTCCAGCGGCACCGGCGGCGGCAGCGTCTACTCCTACGAGAACTACAACAGTCAGGTCAAGGAAGGGCAGCTCGATTTTGCCTACAACAGCAACCTCTTCCACCGGAAGAAGGATGGTGCGGCAGCAGGTTCAAACGATGACGTCTGCCTCGACCGCGCCTCCTTCGAGACCTCGGCCTGGCGTTACGGGCTCTACAACTCCACCACCGGCAGCAGGATAACAGTCAATTCCGGCTTCCCGATCAAGGCGAGCAAGGCTGACGGCTCAACCGCCTACGGCTGGGTCGGCTACTACGGTTTATGGCTGCCGGAAGGGTTTGCCGTGAACGATGGCGATACGGTCAAACGCCAGACCTATGGCACCAATGCCTCTGAACTGACCTACACCGCCGTGGTGGTCGGGGGGAAACTGAAGAAGCATACCAAGAAGACCACCACCCTCGACGGGATCAAGAACATCCCCCTGGAAGGTTATATGGAGATGACCAACAACTCCCCGCTCAGCTTCCGGGTGGTCTGGGATGCGACCAGTGCCAAGCTCTACAAGGTCGCCTCGGCACCGCAGAGCTCCTCAGGTCCGCCGGTCTGGACCGATCTGAATCCGCGGGTAGAGATCGACTTCAACCGCCTCAATTTTGGCGAACTGACCTTCTGGTCCCAGTCACTGGGTGGCCAGGTAAGGCTCAAACTTGCCGGTTGCAGTCCGAGCCAGGCCAATCCCGGTTTTACCGCCTGTACCGCACCGACCGGAACTACCCCGGTGGTATATTATGTCGAAGACATAACCTATCCGGGCGACACCGTACCGGCACTCTCCTGCTACGACCAGTGTCCGAAGGCGGGGGCCAGCGGGATGGACCCGACAGCACTCACCTATTCCGCAGCCGCCTTCAACCCGCAGAACCCGAACGCCTCCACCAGGCACGACTACACCTTCAGCAACCTGGTGCTGATGGATGGCAGCAACCGGGCGCTGCTCGCCACTGCTCCGCAAGGGCAGTCCTGGGGCTTCAACAGCGGGCCGCTCTTTGAGGC
This sequence comes from uncultured Geobacteraceae bacterium, assembly GCA_964649725.1. Taxonomy (GTDB): domain Bacteria; phylum Desulfobacterota; class Desulfuromonadia; order Geobacterales; family Geobacteraceae; genus CAZYTM01. The sequence goes on from CAZYTM010000003.1 coordinate 202,826, forward strand.
AAGCAGTTCCAACCTGGCCCTGCTCGCCTGCGACTGGAACACCGCCCAGACCTGTGGCTGGAAAGCCTGGAGCGCCCTGGATGTCTTCTATACCTGGGAGACCGGACCAAACACCTGGAACAAGCTGACCGCGGTGAAGGATTCTACCAGCGGCGCAGTGGTGAAGTTCGAGCCGCCGCTGCGGGTCGAATATACCCACAGCCAGAGCGTCAGCAGCAAACCTGACTACAAGTACAACGGCAGCAAGTTCTTCCTTGAGTATGCCGGCTTCGGCCAGCTGCAGGGGATCCCTGGCAAGTGCGTCGACATGAACGACGGCACCCTCACCAACGACTGCAGCGGCAGCAACGTCCGCTGGGTACCGGAGTTCACCATCCCGGCCGAGAGTACGGTCACCAACAGCAGCGACAGCAGCAGTTATCTGGTGAAACCGCTGGAGATGGAACAGCGGATGACCAAGCGGCCGATAGCCGAATGTGCCGCCCTGCCGCTCACCACCTACACCTTGCCGACCGTAGCCGACTGGGTCGATCCGGCCCTCGGCACCGAGCCGACGGTCACGGCAGCACCGGCGGTGATCGGCGGTGTGGTGCAGTAAGCAGTACTGTAGATAACAACAAAGGCGGGGCATTTGCCCCGCCTTTTCTTTTTCCAGGTGTATGTAGATGGATTATTTTATCGGTGGCGCTGGGGTAGCTTGAGGTGTCTGCGGCGCAGCTTTCTGCTGCTGCTGATAGGCCCTTATCCCCTGCTGCTGGGCCTCCAGGGACTGATGGTATTCACGCCGCCGCATCTCCATGGCATGCCGTCTGGCATCCGCCTCGGCCTGCTGGCGCAGGTTCTTCGGCTGCTTCTTCTTCCCCTTTTTCCTCTTCTTCTTTTCCGCCTGCTCCTTCTTCTCCCCCGGTGGCGGCGCAGTGGTGGCAATGCAGTCGACCGTCAGCATCGAAAGAAGCAGCACAGTTCCACTCAAAAGATAGTCTCTATATCTCATAAAAGAGTCCCCCGAGGTAAGATTCCCATCTGGCTCGAATAGGGTGCAGCAGGAAGTTGCCGCGAGTTATCCCCTTTTCAGGGGTGGCACTCTATTTTCTATAAACTGTAATCTGGCAGGTGGCAAGTAAAATATCCGCCAGCATCAATGAGCGCCATAGCCCCCCATAAATGCTGCTCTTGCCGCCAGTGAAGCGCTGAATCTATTGACAAGCAACCGCCAACCGGTTAATCTCCATTAGCATCTCTTCAGGAAAGGATAACCATGGGGAGCAGAGCAATCCAATAAAACCGCCTGCAGTGGCCATCGGCCGCGGGGCGGTTTTTTGTCTTCCGGGTTAGAGGTTGCGTCTATTGAAAGGTTGCTTTTTACCTAGATGGTGACAGCGGCCGAAAAAAGTTCGGAAAATGCTGATGAAGAACCGTCCCCGATAGAACAGAATGCGTGGTAACGCCTCCTGCTATGAGGCAATAACCACTCCCAGATTATCTGGAAACAAACAATTTCGGAGGTACAGTTGATGCGCATATTTAGGGGAATATCGGCTGCCATTTTTTTACTCACGGTTTGCGGATGCACAGTCTTTGACCGTAAAAACCGCGTGCTGCTGAACAATCTGGACAATGCCGCTGCAGGGACATTCCTGACTGAAACCAAGACCGCCCGGATTATAGCTGCGCCGCTGGCAGTTCCGGTCGGTTGCGGAGCCGGCGCAGTTGATATGTTCATTTACACCCCGGCCCGACAGTTTGTACCTTCCTACCGGGATACAATGCAAACTGTCTGGGAGAACCCGGAAGGGTCCGATTTCCGCCAAGCGGTTCTTTTTATGCCGAAGGTGGTAATTACACCGCTCGTTTATGCCGGAATCTGGACAGTGCGCGCACTCTTTACAGGTGACGACAAATGAGCAAGGAAACCATGACACGCATTATCGTCTTAATGCTGCTAATCTGCTTCACCGGCGGCTGCGCAGTGTTCAACCGCGAAAATACACGGGCACTTAATTTTATCGAGAAGCAACTGATCCCTGCTGACCCGATTGCTAAGAAGCTCACCTATCCCCTGACTGTCCCTGTTTCTATCGTCGCTGTGACCATCGACATGTTCCTGCTCCATCCGCTGTTTGTAATACCGGATGCACTGGACGATACCAAAGGCTGGCTCTGGGACAGGATGGACTGGAAAAACGAGTACATTACCATGTCAGCTTCGGTGATTCCCAGGACGGTGGCTACGCCACTAGCCTTTACCGGAAGCTTCCTGGGGCGCAGCACCTTCGATATTCCGCACCACCATGCCGCTGCACGCACAGACAAAGAAGCGGCCGAAGAGCAACGAATATTGCAACAAGCAGAGAAGGCGCTGGCAGAGCAGCGGTTTGATGAAGCTTATCAGCTGTCGCAGCAGGTTCTGCAACGAACACCCAACCGAAAGGAAGCCCTGGAAGTGACTGAAGCTGTGCTGTTGGAAAAGGGTGAAATTAGAAAGCTTGCCGCGCTGCAGCATTACACCGGCTGGAACGAAAAGATGGAGGAGCGGTTCATCCGGGCCCTTGCAGCTTCTACAACGGCCGACAAGGTCAGGCTCCTGTTTTTGGTCGAGCGTGGAAGATTCTACAACATCCGGCCGGGGCGCGAATACCTGCAGGCACTCATCGCTCTTTTGCATTATGATGACCGGGCGCTACGGATGAAGGCACTCGCCGTGCTGAGCAATTACCTTAAAGATTCAGCCGTCAATACTGCAGTCGAAGAGGTGGCGGCTTCAGCCGATCCGGCACTGGCTGCCGAGGCGCAACTGCGGTTGAGGAAGAAATGAAGATAGGGAATAATCGGGGACGGTTCTCCTTGAATTCCGGGGACACCTCACTTAATTGAGTCTTTATTCCCAAGGAGGGGTATATGGCACGAATTGCAAGAATTGTAGGCCCAGGATTGCCGCACCATGTTACGCAACGCGGAAATCGGCGCCAGACTACATTTTTTACCGACGATGATTATAACTATTACCTCAGCCTATTGGGTGAGTGGTGTACATGCTATGGGGTTTGGGTCTGGTCTTACTGCCTGATGCCCAATCATGTACACCTTATCGTGGTGCCTCAGCAAGAAGACGGCCTAAAGCTGGCGATAGGTGAAACTCATCGACGTTACACACGACGAGTCAATTTTAGAATGGGCTGGCGTGGACACCTGTGGCAAGGACGGTTTTCCTCTTGTGCAATGGATGAAAAGTATTTGCTTTCAGCAGCGCGTTATGTTGAGCGAAATCCAGTGGTTGCTGGGATCGTCAGTAAGCCTGGTGATTATACTTGGAGCAGCGCACGACACTATCTTGGCCAACAATTCGACCCGCTGATTCAACAATCGCCGTTGGGAGAAATGGTTGATGATTGGTCGTCATTTCTGGCCGCAGAAGTGGATGATGATTGCAGGACTGCTATCTGCAGGGCAGAGCGTTCAGGTCGTCCACTGGGAGAGATGGAGTTCATTGCAAAACTTGAAGGAACGCTTGGGCGCGAGTTGATTAGACAAAAGCCAGGCCCGAAGCCTAGGGAAATTAAGTGAGGTGTCCCCGGAATTAGGCCAAAGGAGAACATCAAAACCGTTTCCAGTCTACACCGAAGCTCCTTATATAAGGGACTTTAAACGGTGAAATCCAGAACGATCATGGTTCCTCATATAGGTAACAAGTTACTTATACGAGGAACTTGTAGGATAAGTAATAAATCGGCCAAAATTACCTGTATAAGGAACAACAGTAACACCCTATATAAGTAACATTTTCCTTATAATGGGAACCGACAGCCTATATAAGGAACTTACTCTAACTGCTCAATAACGAGTTGAACAGAAAAGAGGATTAAAAATGGACGAACGGAGAGAAAGCTGGATTAAAATGACATTGGATTCACTATTCAGGAGTTCCCCAGATGAAGATTTAAACGCCAAAATAGGGAATGTATCTGACTATTTTTCATATCTCGCAGATAACATAGACTATGAGCAGCTAAATATAGAAGTCAGGAAGGACCTAATTGACTGCTTTGAATCTGTCTACCTTTGGCTCAGAGAAAAGCTACAGTTGTATCCGGACTCTATTCGAGAGCAAGTGGATGGAATTCTATCAGGCAGAGCAATGTGCGAATTATTCGCGCTTATGTCCAACCTTTCGGAAGAACACCTTCTGAGACTAAGACGGCGACAGCGCCGAGGACCAGTGCAAATCGTAAGAAGTGGCTATAGCCTCTTTGGATTGAGGCTCAATTTACAACATGAGAAAGAAGATGAATATATCTCAGGCAAGAAGCTGCTTGAAGCGAAAGTTGCTTTGCGTAGAGCTGCCCAATTGCTGAAGTTTGCCTCTTCGCAAAGCTTATTGGACTACGACAGCTCTTTCCAAGAGTTTAAACAGCATTACGACCCGAATCTTATCAATAAACATAAGCTATTAACTCTAATCAACTACTTAAGGGTGCAAGTTGGAGAAATCCCTGAAGACGGTTATAGGGAAGTTATATTTAAAAGATTAAACAATTTAGAGGCTGAACTACGACGCCCTGGAGTCAGATGGGGAGTTGTTATTACCGGCTTTTTTGTTCTATTTGGGTTTCTTGCAGATCTGAAGACGCTTGCCCCAGATGTCTACTCTAAATCGTTCGAAACTGTTCGATCTATCATATCAGTACTTCACGACGACGCTCTGGTTGCCAAGACAGTTCCAGCTCTAGCCGCTCCAGACTCGAAGACAGATAGTAAGGATACAGACAAATGGAAGACACCATTTGACCACGAAGAAGCTGCAATCCTCCGAGAGAGGTCGGCAATATTAAAAGAAGAAGATGTCCTCGAAGCTGATGGCGAAGACGTAACGCCTTAGTTCGGTGCTGCTCAACCAGACTTACGACCCGCCCTAAAGACTGGCGGGTCAAAGCCATGCCCGTTGGGAGAAAAAACATGAATAAAGTCAGTAAGATTTTTGTGATGGTTGCCTTACTGCTCCAAATAAGTGGGTGTACTTACTATATTGTGTCCTTTGAGGATGTTAGTAATAAAGCACCTTATTCCGCAGTGGTTAACTCGATTTTCAAAACAAAATCTGAACTTGTCATGTATGGCTACAATACTGATTCGACCCCTGGAAAGGAAATCCACGAGTACGCAATAACTTTTCCACCTGGACCTAGCAATAGATATGTTTTGTCACGGAAGAAGATTGATTCAGGAACATCGGTAAAAGTTGTTGCCGTTAAACGTTGCACAGACTGTTTTTTGGACTTTAAACCAAGAATAAAGCTTGAAATTACGTCAAAAGAAATCATTAGAGAACACGAAGTACCAATGCTTATAGATGACAGCCTGCTCGTTAACAGCTGGGGAAATGACGGGAAAACTATCCAATTTAACAACGAATATTTAATGCGTGCTGAGTGATTTTAAAGAGAGTCGCTTGCCTTGAAATTTAAGGAAACGACTCCCAACCAGCCGGTTAGACGCCGCCCCAAAAACCGGGCGGGTCAACCGGGCACCCCGTTGAACGTAAAAATTTAGAAGGAATACCTATGATTTTTATTAGCTATGCCCGTGAAGATGTCGCTGAAGCACAGCGCCTTTCACTTGACCTAACAAGCGCTGGCTTCGAAACATGGCTTGATGTAGAAAGACTTCTTCCTGGGCAAAAGTGGGCTGATGAAATTGAGAAGGCGATAAAAAATTCAAGCTATTTTATTGCTCTTTTATCTACTAGATCTGTATCTAAACGTGGATTTGTTCAAAAAGAGCTTAAAAAGGCCGTGGATGTATTACATGAACTACCATACGGCATGACATATGTCATACCAGCACGTCTTGACAACTCAATGCCAACCAATCCCGAGCTTCAGGAATATCAGTGGGTTGATATGCTTCCAAACTGGGAAAAAGGAATTGAGCTGATAATTTCTTCCCTCAAATCTGACGCAGGAAAAATTGACCTCAAGAAGAGATATGAAGAATTAATTGAGTTCAATCAGCTTTTCTTTCACGAGTTAAGGACACCAATTTCTAATTTCATTTTGACTCCAACTTATATCGGAAAGCAAATAGATAAACTTGATATTGAACCGAATAAAAAAAGTAAAATCCTCAAAATGCTTAATGACATAAAAGTCGTTGGCTATAGATTAAAGCATATAGTTTCAACGCACAATATTGATGAGCTTATAGATACTAGTTCGATTGATAAACTATCACTGCTTGCTGATATTGTCTTACCAGTATACAACATAAATATACAAGGTAGGGCTAAAGCTGAGAGAATTAATATAAATCATGAGAGTCTGAATGCAGTCTTCATTCTTGCCGACAAAACCCTATTAAACATTGCTTTTAACGCGTTACTGGATAACGCTATCAAGTACTCCAGGGGCACCAACAAGCCTATTGAAGTATATGGCAAAATTGATAAGTCGGGTCGATATTTCCATTTGTATATCGAAAACTATGGCATTTGCATTGATCCTGCTGAAGCCACAAAGATTTTTGAAAACCGATATAGGGGAGAAAATGCTAGGCTCACAGCATTAGCCGGCACTGGCATGGGACTTTACATTACAAAGAAGATAATGGACAAGATTGGGGGAGATGTGACACTGCTTAAGACAGAAAATCCCGTAATTATAGGCATCAAGCTGCCTTTAGCTTTTTAAACTTAAATAGGGGGCAGCAATGGCAAGAATAATGATTATCGAAGACGATAAGGCTTTTAATGAAGTCTTAAGTGCCGTTCTTGAAGAAGCAGGACATGAGTGTCATGTGGAAGAAACTGCCGTAAATATTTATAGAGATGTAAATTCACTACAAAGTTTTGACGTAATTATTCTTGACTTAATGATGCCAAAGGAAGGGGAATTGCTTAATGATGCAAATGGTAGATTAGCAGCAGGTGAGATATTGTTTCGTTGTATACGTGAAACTTTTAATGCAAAACAGATAATTGTTATTACAGCTAAAGATCGAAATAATATTAATATGGACATTAACAGCGATTCAAATACTTTTATAATTTTGAAACCAGTCGATGATGACGCAATTAACTTAATACTTAATAAAATAGGATGAATTCATAGTCTGGTAGGTGAATCATTTTTGAGGTAAATGCTTATGCCAATGTACACTATTGCAGAAGTCGACAGGATTGCAAAATCTTTGAAAGTGAAAGGTCAACCCCTAAACAAAGCAATGGCCCGAGTTGCGATTTTAGAGGATTGCAAGAAATTTGAGAAAGAAAAATCCTATGATGTATTTATCTCGCACTCTTATACCGATGCAAAGACAAATGAAGAACGCATATATGCCCTTAAGACTGACATTGAATCTATGGGGTTTTCCGTATATGTGGATTGGATTGAGGATGCAAAGTTAGATAGATCAAAGGTTACAAAGGAAACGGCAGATGTTTTAAAGCTGAGAATGAACTCATGCAAGTCCCTCTTCTTTTTAACATCGGAAACATCTTCTGCGTCTAAGTGGATGCCGTGGGAATTGGGATACTTCGACGGCATAAAAAGTAGAGTTGCTATACTTCCTGTCTTAGATGCACCAGCAGTTTCTTACAAGGGGCAGGAATATTTAGGTTTGTATCCATACATAAAAAAAGAAATATCCAACTTGACAAAGAAACATACCCTTTGGGTTTACACTGCTATAGATCATTACATTAGTGTTAAAGAATGGTTGAGTGGTAAAAATCCTTACAAAAGAGATTAATTCTAGGAGAACCCGATGATAACTTTTGATTCACCATCAGTGCAAAGTTACGTTACTATTCTTCAAAATATAATAACTAGAATGGCGACAAATAGCACTGGATGTAAGACTTGGTGTATCACTCTAGTATCAGCTGTAATTGTTATTGTAGCTGACAAAGGCAAACCATCATACATTTGGATATCTGTTATACCTATTATGCTATTTGGACTACTTGATGCTTACTATCTATTATTGGAGAAAACGTTTAGAGAAAAGTATAACGAATTTATTAAGAAGGTTCATGATGCAACTGCTACCATAAACGATATGTTTATTGTGGCCCCTTCCTCAGGTGTGAAGATTACAACTGTCGAGTGGATAAAAGCCGCAGGGTCCACATCCGTATGGCCATTCTACTCTTTACTTCTCGTAATGCTTGTTATTGTAAAGGCTTGGATTCTAAAATAACAGGAGGAACAATGGCCAAACGAGTATTCTTTAGCTTTCACTATCAAGATGTTGTTGATTTTAGAGCCAATGTTGTCAGAAATCACAAGCTTACTAAAGGAACGGAAAAAGCTGGGTATTTTGATGCGTCAATTTGGGAGGAGTCACTGAAAAAAGGTGACCTAGCACTCAAAAGGATGATTAATGCCGAGTTGCAAAATACGACCGTTACGACCGTTCTTATCGGATCTGAGACTTACGCTCGTCGGTGGGTCCGATATGAAATCATGAAAAGTATAGAACGAGGAAATCTTGTAATTGGTGTTCATATCAACGGGATAACCGGCAAGGATCAAAAAACTAAATCTTTGGGTAAAAACATCTTCGATTGGTTAGGGTTAGAAATAAGCACAGACGGGAAAAAAGGAACCCCTACAGTCTGGAATGGGCAGAAATGGGTATATTATTCCGATCTTGGCGCCTTCTCGATAAATGAGCAGCCAATTGAGAAAAGGGGGAAGCATTATCAACTTTCACATTGGTTACCACTATACGACTGGATTGGTCATGATGGTTTCAATAATTTTGAGAGTTGGATTAGCTGAAGACTTTTTCTCAATGTTCAACAAGGCGGCGGCAGACGGTCTTCGCTGACGCTCGCCGCTGCGCCCCCACGACGTTAGACAGAGAGAATAATGAATAAAGAAAAGCTGAAAATTATCGGGCTTATCGCTCTTGTACTGTTATTGGTTGCCGGGACTTTCGTAGGAAACGTCTACTTCAATATACCGATGGAGGCATTCCCATACATTTTATCGCTCGCGGCGATGATATTGGTCGGAATCGGCAGAGTGTTTTCAAAAGGCGAAGAAAAGCCACTTCCAAAACCAACACATGAAAACATTTTACGATCAAAGCTCGCTGTAAGTGCCGGGATTGCCGGTTTAGCGGTGATATTTGGGATTGGTATAGGACTCCATACAATCAGCTACTTCGAGAAAATTGGGAAGAACCCCTCGTCGTTCTGGTTGTTTGCTGTTTTGATAGGAGTGCCCATTGCCGCTCTTATCTTCTTTTTCACAAATCGATCAAGAATTATCAAAGACATGTCTAACAGGCCCTTGGACGCCGACCGGGGCTGAGATACGCCCCGGACGGGTCAAGGGCGCAAGCCGTTGGGTGATGAAATGAGACTTAATCCATGACAAAAAAAATAAGAATATTTGTAATTGTAATCGTACTGTTGTGTGCTGCGTTGATGGCATTTCAACACTCGCCTTTGTACAGAAAGGCACTTTGGTACTTTGCAGTAGCGCAGGAAAATAAAAGCCCTTACAAGCTGTCGAAATTTTCTATCAACGTACCAAGAGACTGGATAGTCAGTGGTGAAAATACAATTGTTTACGATTACGGCAAACTTACAGTGCATTTTGCGTCATTCGATAATGGGCATGTTGAAGACAGGCTCTTGTCATTAATTTCATTCAGAGAGAAGAAGGGCATCAAATCAACAAAGCTGACATATCGTGTTGGATGTAAGAGTGCAGATGCTTCTATGACCGAAAGTACCTATAACAATACCAAGATTGAAAGTGTTGACGTTGCAGTAGAACCAGATGTGATGATTTCCGCTAGTTTTATAGTTGATTCTGACTTACCAAAGTTAAAAGAATTATTCACAAGCTTTCTTTCCAACAATGTCGTGTGTGTCGAATCGAGTCCAAGCCAAAAATAGACCAAGGCACCCAACAATCGGCGGCAGACGGTCGTCGCGATAAGACCGCGCCGCCGCTGCGCCTCACTACCGTTAGACGGATAAAGGATCAAAATAGATGCCAAGCAACGAGTTCAGCATTCATGAGGCATCACATGCAGTCATTGCCATTCTTTTAAACTTATCATTCCGGTACGTTTTTGTTGGCTTAAATGACTGCGATGACGATGGGAAATTTCTTCAAGGCGGAGTTTGCGGACTCATAGCAAAATTTGAGTTAGCTGAAGAGCTGCGAATTATGGCCCTTGCTGGATGTGTTGCCCAATCCTATTACGAATGGGCGCGTTTTAAATTTCAAGGAATTAAACCTGAATTTAATACTGTGCAGGATTTGATTCAAATACGATTTGATACGCACAAAGAAGATAAGCAAATATACGCCCGATATTTACCTCAAGGTGTCACAAATATCTTGCCGGACGATTTAAATAAAACTGAAACAATGGTAACTGAATTATGGGAAACTATAACAAATGTGTCTGATAGACTTAGCGAATCGAAAACAATGACTAGAGAAGAAGTGTCAGATTGTATTGTTGCCAAAAGCTAATGCGAGCGGAGAAGTCTCATGTTTGATATCTTCACAGAAGAAATTGAGGTCTTGATCAAAGATGGTATTTCCAATCTATATTGGTACCGAGCCGACCTATTTAAAGCTTGGCTGAGATCAGGAGTTCCTCAACAAATTGCAGATAAAATATTCAGCGCTGTTAATGCAGAGGGCAAGAAGCTGACAAAAAGGCAACAAATGGATCAGTTATATGTGGATCTACGTAGTGGCGATTACAATCGCCGCCTTGAGATTTCCCGTAATTTTGTCCGTCTACTTGTAGAACAGAGAACGTTTACACCTCAAGATGAAAAACATCGAATCGAACGGGCTGAACATTGTTCCTTGAAACTACGTGAGGTTATTCGAGAACAACAAGAACAGCGAGAATATCTGGAATCAATTAAAAGGAGAGCTAAAGAGGCCTCCAAAGAAACATATGAAGATCAATTACTTCGCCTCAGAGATGACTTCATGACTTACACCGAATTGACCCCTCAACAAAGAGGCTACTCGTTGGAGAAGTTTTTTCCTAAGTTGATGAATATAAGCGGAATACCTGTGCAAGAACCTTTTAAAATCATCGGAGAACAAATTGATGGCGGCATTAAGTATGACGGTCATTACTACCTCATAGAACTAAAGTGGACAGAAGATCGAATAGGTCCAAAAGATATTGGTAGTTTTTACTATAAGGTTGACGGAAAACTTGATTCACGGGGAATTATGATCTCTATGGGTGGATATACCGATGGCGTAGTTGAGGGACTACCTCGCGGCAAGGAAATAAAAGTCCTTTTATTGGACGGGGTTCACCTATCTAACGTCATCTTTGGTCTTTATTCCTTCCAAGAGCTTTTAGAGCATTGCATTAGCCATGCTGCATACAAAAGTGAATTGTACAGCCCTCACTCAATAAAAAAGTGAGTCCGAGCATCGGGTACTGCTGTTTTCACAGCAGACACTCAGCCCCGTTATGTGTGAAGGGATATGTAAAGTGGGAATACAGGGACACCATACTAAATTAGGGGCCTGTAACCGAGAAATAGGTAAGTTTCCCTGTATTCCCGGGTCAATAAGGAGTTAAGGCAATCAAAATGACAGAAGAAAATATTCCGCATCGCAATTATTCGCCGTATGGATGGTGGATCGCAAAGTATGTGCTTCGTGCCCAGTGGGATGACACACCTAATCCTTCGCCAAATTCTCGTTGCACAGCATGGGAGAACACCATAATCCTCGAAGCTCCGGACAGAGAAGCTGCTTATGAAAAGGCCATGCGAATTGCAGCAGAAGCAGCAGAAGCAAACGAGTTCGAAGACGATCAAGCGAAAAGAAAAGGCCGTTTTGTGCTAGAAGGTATTGCTAGCCTTCTCCCGATCTATGAAGAATTGTGCGATGGGGCAGAGATTCTGTGGTCAGAGCACGAGAACAAGACGGTGAAAAGAGTGAGGTCATGGGTTAGGCAAAAGCATGAACTCGAGGTGTTTGATGATACACCTGCGGTTGGTGATCGCAAAGAGCCTTAACCAGGGGCAACAACGACCAAGCCGCTGTGCCTCAGCCCCGTTGAACTAATAATAATTGGAGTGAGAATGATATGATTCCAGAAAATGAACTACGAAGAATTGCTGCCGACCGGTTGAAAGATGCAACAGCTCTTCTCAACGCTAAAAGGTACGATGGAGCAACATATCTGTGTGGATATGCTGTTGAACTAACTCTCAAGGCACGAATTTGCAAAACCTTAAAGTGGCTTGAATTTCCTTCAACTAACAAGGAATTTGAGAATTATAAGAGCTTTAAAGTACATAATCTGGATGTTCTTCTGCATCTTTCAGGACAGGAAGAAAAAATAAAGACTAGATTCTTTGCGGAATGGTCTTCTGTTGCACAGTGGGACCCCACAAGTAGATACCAATCCATCGGGACAGTAAACAAGACTGATGCTGAAGATATGATTAACGCAACCAAGACTCTTATAGGGAGCTTAAAATGATAGAAATAACAGAAAAACTAAGAGCTCTTGAACAAAATATTGCTGCTGAAAAAGGCAGTTTTCTCCTCTTTGCGTTATTCCTTCGGGAAGACTCTCCAGATCGGTGGGACTTACTAGTTGCGGCACCATGGATTCCAAAGAATAAAAATACTGCTTTGAGGTATTTTTCAGACAAGCTGATTCGGACACTTAGTCAAAAAGAACTTTTGAAATTGTCGAGAATCGCCATCATTGGACCAGATGAGCCAGCGCTTACAGCATTACAGCAAGCAATGCATATTGAGCATGGCCTTTCAGAAATCAAAGACAGCAATTTTTTTGGTCTCCAGATCAAGCATGCATACATCATTACTTCGCGACGGCAGTCAGAATGAAGTTCAACCATCGGGTGGTGCGGTTTTCACCGCACACCCTCAGCCCCGTTGGACAAAGAAAATGAACAAAAACGGCATAAACCAATACGACTATGTTCGAATCACAAGCCTGCATCGCACTTTCCACAGCGCGGAAGTTGTTGGTACGCGCCTGCCAGCAGTCGGCGATGTTGCCGCAGTAATTGAAATATATGAAAAGCCGGAATTGGGATACGAACTCGAATCAGTAAATGAAGACGGTAATACGAATTGGTTGGTCACTGTGTCAGCGTCTGATCTTGAACTGGAGAGGATTAAACAGTCTCCTGTGGGGATAATGACGAAGCCCGTTACGTATTTCAACACATCCACCAAGGTTCAAATCGGCGATTTTGTTGAACTGAAGGTTTGGCTATTCTTCTGGAAAGGGTGGCAGAAAGGGCGCGTTTATTACGTTCCAGGAATCTCTCCCAAAAGTAACAGCCTCGAATATGGCGGCCTCTCTTGGGTATCAATCCATGATGAAAACGGAAGTCCAGTAGGGGTTGTTGTTAATCCGGAGACAGGACAACTAAAGAAGACTGTGCGGTTCATTAGGCGGTCAGATGATGCTTTGACTGAAACACCTGTAGATTACAGCTTCCCTGATGAGTAAAGGACGTCCAACACGCGGTTGGAACACGACTCCCTTCGGTCTCGGTTCAACCGCAGCACCGTTATGTGTCTTAGGAGTAATAAAGAGTGAATGCAAATCAGGCAGGAAACTGGCAAACCATAATCGGCTTGGTTTCAGAGTTGAAGCGATGCGACGATTGCGACATTACAACAGGCGCGATAGCACTAGCTTTCATATGTATCGATGCACTCGCGTCTCTCGGCCGTCCAACGAATAAACCAAAAGTCACCCGCGCTGACTTCAAAGAATGGGTTGATACCTATCTTAAAGCACATCCAGAACAACCATATCAATATAGAGGCAAAGATGTATATGCCGCTCGCTGTGCTTTTTTGCACACATATAGTTCAAGCGCAGAACTACATGAAGAAGACCCTGATACTATAAAATATGGATATAATAATGGCGGCAAACACATATATGCTCCAGACGTCAATCCAAGCCTTGTACTGATTGGAACAAAATCTTTCGTTGATGATGTTGTGTGCGGAGTTGAGCAATTTCTCAATGAGTGCAAAAGCGATTCATCATTGAGGCTTCGTGTAGAGGGGCGTCTCCAAGAACTCCTACTAAAATCCCCGTACCCACAACAATGAGCAATGCACACACACACCAATGGCACACACCAATGGTGTCAGGCTTGCAATTATGCAAGAAAATCCGGGACGGTTCCGGCTTTAACAAACAATAACAAAATGTTGCAGCACATTTAATTTCAAAACAAATCCCCACAGCACATGGAGGTGCTTCATGCCTGCAACAACAGGTAAAACATCCCACCCACTCTTCCCATCCCAATCAATTGACATAGGGAATAATATTCCCTATAATATCTCCAGATGACCCGCCTCCACCATAACCGGAACTGGAAAATCGAGGCCTTCAGTAGGAGCATCACCATGAAACTACAGACCATCAAGGCTGTGCAGGCCGAATTCCCTTATCTGACCATATTGTGGCGTTCCGGGAAACATACAAGGGTCGATCTGGCAGAATATATTGACTCGCCAGGCTATAAGAGACTGAAGAAGCCGGCCTTCTTTGCAAGGGTCGCGGTCGAGGAGTGGGGGCATGGCGTGGAGTGGGCCGCTGGCGAAATCGGCATTGACGCAGATACCCTCTACAGAATCGGCAAGGAACAGGCAGGAGTTGCCTTCCCTGTTGCCGAGTTCAACGCCTGGATGAACCGCAACAACCTCTCCCTTACAGCGGCTGCAAAGGCCCTGGGGATAACACGCCGGACCATTGTCTACTACCACGGCGGACACAAGCCGATTCCGCTCTATATCAGGCTCGCCTGCATCGGCTGGGAATCGATCCGGATGCAGAGCGCAGCATGAACAAAAGAATAAGGCAGGACGGTTCCGGTTTTAACAGATAGTTAAGCGTGATAAGTGAAATGTGAATCGTGAAGGGGAAGGAGATAAGGGTCAACTCTCCATATTCCATTTTATGGTGAATTCAAAGAGAGACAAGAGAGAGACAAGAGGGACGCCCATAAGTTTATAAGTTCTTAGCGCAAGTTATATATTTATGGGCGTCCCTCTGCCCCTTAACCAGAGAGGTACTAGCTAATGACAAAACAACTATTCTTCGCATGTCTCATGCTTGCTACAGGCATTGGTATCCCTGTTATGGCGGCGCTAAGCGCAACGTTGGGCGCCAAGTACGGAAGCCCAGCGCTCGCCGCCTCTATCTTATTTCTGGTCGCGCTGTCTATTTCGGTTGCTTTCCTTTTCACTGTAGAAGGTGGACTGAGGCCATTCCCGAAAACATCACTGCCGTTCTATTTCTACTTAGGCGGTGTGTTCGTAGCCTTTTACGTCCTCAGCGTCACTTGGGTGGCCCCACA
The DNA here is from genome assembly GCA_964649725.1 of uncultured Geobacteraceae bacterium. GTDB lineage: Bacteria > Desulfobacterota > Desulfuromonadia > Geobacterales > Geobacteraceae > CAZYTM01. Next base: position 218,202 of record CAZYTM010000003.1, read on the forward strand.
ATTCGGTGTCGGAAATGCTGTGGCTTTTGTACTTCTAGGCCAGCTCATATCCATGGCGGCCATAGATCAATTCGGGCTGTTGGGTGCTCCAACGCATGCCATCACTCTTCAGAGGTCTATTGGTCTCATTCTGATGTCGGTCGGCGTCTTTTTGGCCGTACGCCGCGGATAACATGCACCGCGGGGAATACAGGGACACCATACTAATTAGGGGCCTGTAACCGAGAAATAGGTGAGGTGTCCCTGTATTCCCGGTATTCCTGTATTCCGGAAGTGTCCCCAATCCCCCCCCAAAAAATTTTACTACCGGCAAAAGTTTTGCCATAATCCGCCGACATTATATTTTATGCAGCCATACGGCTCGATCAATCAAACACTAAGGAGTCGCCTATGATGAAAAAATTGTACTCTGCCTGTCTGGCCCTGCTGGCAACTACCGGTCTGGCCATCGCCTCGGCCGAGGCCCCTGCCGTCTCGCCGGACGAGGCGCTGCAGAAACTGATTGATGGCAACAAGCGCTATGTGGAAAACAAGATGAGCAGCAGCACCCTCTGCGACCTCAATGCCAGAACCGCCCTGGCCAAGTCGCAGAAACCATACGCCATCATCCTCTGCTGCTCCGACTCCCGCGTGCCGCCAGAGATAATCTTCGACAAGGGGCTGGGAGAGATATTTGTCGTCCGGGTGGCAGGAAATGTGCCCGATCCGGTGGTACTTGGCAGCATCGAATATGCCGCCGAACATCTCGGTTCACCGCTGGTGATGGTCCTCGGCCATGAGCGCTGTGGTGCTGTGAAGGCTACAGTGGAGAGCAAGGGGAAGTCGACTGGCAGCAAGAATATCGACGCCATTGTCAAGACCGTCGCTCCGGCGATAAAGAATGCTGCCAAGGATTGCGAGGCGTGCAAGGGTGAGGCAAAGTGCGCCGACAGCAAGAAGGCCGACTTTGTCGAATGCGTAGTGGATGCCAATGCCAAACGGATCGCTGCCGGGCTGACCAGTCAGTCTAAGATTCTCCGGCATCTGGCGGCCGAGAAGAAGATAAAAATAGTTGCCGCCAAATACGATCTGGACGATGGTCTGGTAACCCTCTTCAAATAGGATCTCTCCATGCTGTTGACTGACATGGCAAAGCAAAGGGGTCGCGTCTACAAATCACACAAAATAAAATGTGTAGACGCGACTCCATAGAAGTTCCCTTGATTAGTCGATCAACATGGCACTTAGTTGACTAATCAACAACCTCCCCTCAAAGGGCCCTTCCCAGCTACTCTTTTCTTAGTCCAATCTTTTCTTGACAAAAGAGGAGCCTCGCGTTATGTGTTGTTAAAATTTGCTAACACAATTCAGGGGGATGTCCGGGATGGATATCATGGACCATCTGCTGGCCGCCGTTGACGGGAATGACCGTTCGGCGGCTTTTTGCGTTTTCGGTGGCTCGCAACATTTTATCAGTGAAAATAATGTGCGCCGAGCAATCTTCTGCTTCTACATGCCAATTAAAGAAAATAGTGATGGATGCTTGATTTAACCGTGATAGGCCGAAGGTACCCACAAGGAGGTAGCAATGAACAGTACCCACGAATTCGTTCGTTCCACCAGCGCAAACCTTGACCTGCATGAACTCCTGAAACAGCCGGTTAGCGAACTGCTCGCCGTCCCGCCGGCAGCTGCAGCTGCACTGGCACCATTAGGGATCAACACCATTTTCGATCTTGGCTGCTCCCGGATCTTTACCGAAGCGCGTGTCGCGGCCTTCGCCAATGAAGAACTGGGACAAGCCGCCATGCATGGCATGACACCGGGTGACCTGCTGGCCGACACCTGCAGCTTCGAAGCGAGCGAAACGATCGGCTCTCTGCCGCTGCAGGCGTTGCGGTGTCTCAGCAAGACGCAAGCGGACGCGTTAAGTGCAGCGCTGGATCTGGCTACGCTACGCGACTTCGCCCAATGGCCCCCCTATGTCTACGCCAGACGCCTGGTCAGCGGCTCGCTCGGCGGTACGGAAGATCGGGATGCGATCCTAACCGAGAAACTGCGGCCGACCTTCGGCGAGTTCCCGACCGAGCGAGTTTACTACACCACCCTGGCAATGCTGCAGATGAACGAGACTGCCACCGAGGGGATGAAGGTACTTGGCGGCGGCGTGTCACTTGATGCGGCTCTCGCTGGGCGTAACGGTTTCACCAAGCCGGCGATCGGCGCGCTCCTCACCTACTCGCAATCCTGGTATGTGCAGGGGATAACCTTCGGGCACCTGCTGCACTCTCTGGCACTTGCGCCGGGTGAAGCAACCCGCATAGCCATAATCGATTGGGCGCGGCGCACCAGTGCCACATCGTCCGAGGATATTAGCGAGGCAGAACAACTTGATTCTGCGACTTCGCATACGCGGGCGATCAGCGAAGTGCAGAATGCCGTAGCGAATGAGATGCAGGAAGGGGGTTCGACGTCATCCTCGAAGGCCGATTCATCCAGTTGGAGCGATCAGAGTACCGTAGGGACAGGACTCCTCTCTAGTCTCTATGTCAGCGCCGATGCCTCTGGCACCTCGCAGGGGGCAACTTCCGCAACAACCGCCAACTCCTCCTCCTGGTCCCTGGGTAACCGCTCGGTGGCTGCATCCATGTCGCAGAACATCAATGATCGCACTGAGCAGCACAGCACTTCGGCACGTAACCGACGCGCCACTGCGGTACGCGAAGTGTCGCAAAGCGAACATGAGCAAGTCAGCACGCGTATCGTGGCAAACTACAACCACATGCATGCACTGACGATCCAGTATTACGAGATCGTGCAGGTATATCGTGTCTCGACCCGTCTGCACCGGGCAGAGCGATGTCTGTTCATTCCGATGGAGCGGCTCGATTTCAGCGGCCCGAAAGGGGCGCAATACATAGAGCGATTCCGTGGGGTACTGGTACGTGCCGCACTCAACAACCGCGCCAGGGAACTGCTCCTTGACGACTCGTCGGCAGTGGAAATCAGCGTAAGCAGTGCACGCATCATCGTCCCCCTGGCAAAGTCCGATCTCTTGCGGACAAGAGCGAAGAATATCGTTACCGACAGCAGGCTGGCGGCAAAAGCCGCTACAAAGGGGAGAGCTGCAGCAAATGCTGAGTCTGTTCCTGCCGCTAGCGAAGAGGAGGGATCAGCCACCTCTTTCCAGATTCGTGCCTGGGATCGCGCTCAACTTGCAACAGCATCGCGCTTTCTTATCCGTCCCATCTTGCGGCCAGGCTCCAATTCGCTCTTCGTGCCGGACGAAACCGAATTACTGGCGATCACCTTCGATAATATCACCATCAACAAACTGCGTCTTGATCGTATCGATCAGCAGGCGGGCGATACCGATCTGTCGGTCATAAACGGTCGTGTCGATCTTCCTGCCGGTGTGCGCATGGGGGAACTGGACGGGCTCTATGCTTGTCACGCCGAAGGGAGCCGCGGGTCTGGTCTGATGACATTGATTTGTGCCCATCTGGGACGGCATTTCAACTTGCCGGCCATCCCTGTCGAGGTCGGCACTGCCATGACGAAGATAGCCGGCTTCCGCACCGACCAGGAAGATCGCCGCAAAGAACTGGTTGCACATCTGCAGGCGCACAACGCCTATTACACACAGGCGATACTTCGTTCCCTCGATAGCGCGACACTGGTACTGCTGCTGAGCGACTACACCTGGAACGGCCGCCCGGTGATCGATCAGGTCGAACCGAAACCGGTGACGGTTGCAGGCAACTTTCTGGTACTGCGCGCGCCGATCGACGCTGATGAGCCCTCGGGTTTCCTTGAAGGTGGCAAGGAGATGCCGTGGGACAAACTGCTGAAGCAGCGCGGCTTCAACTTCGCCGACGAGCCGGATGTGCGCGTGGTGCCAATCCCGACCAACGGTGTATTCGCCGAAGCGGTGCTCGGTCGTTCCAACAGCGCCGAGAAACTTGAATACACCCGCTTCTGGAACTGGCAGGACTCGCCGATCCCGTTGCAGCCGACAGAGATCGCGCCAGTGTCGACCGGCTCGCGAGCCACTGCCGAAAATCTCCAGCCTGGTCAGCTTGGACAGCCGGTGCTCAACATCGTAAATCCGACTTCGCTCCCTGATCCAGCCGGTCTCGGTGCTGTTCTCAGTGCTGTCGCCAATGGCAACATGTTCCGCGACATGGGTGGCCTGGCCGGTACGCAGAGGCTCGCAGGGGAGACCGCGCAAGGTACACTGGATGCGACCACTGCTGCCGCAGAAATCGCCGGCAGCAACATGCGCGCACAGATGCAGAAGGCGGTCGCGATGGGACAGATAGCAGCCGATCTGGCCAAAACAGCGATGGGGATCCCCTCTGCAGGGAACAAGAACAACTCTGTCACTGCCGAAGCAGCACGCGTAGCGCATGGTGAAAAACTTGATGCAGCAGCTCTCTCAGATGCAGGTAGTGCCGGCAATGCAGGGATTGACGCCAGAGGGGCTGGCGGCAGCAGCGCCGGTGGTGATAGAGATGTGACCAACTCACGGTCGATGATCGCAGGTTCAGGTGGAGATAGTGCTGGTAAAGATGCATTCAACAGCGCGCTATGGGGATCGCTCGGGATGCCGGCAGGCGAACTGGCCAAGGCAGCCATGTCAGTGGCGGGCGGATTGTCAGAAGCTGCTGATGCAGCAGCTGAAGCAGTATCCTCGGCTTTTTCATCAATAACACCATTCCCGGAGAAAGCGTACCCTCCGCAACTTAACAGCAACAGCGAACTCAACAAGCTGCTGACCGATGCCATCGCTGCTGAACGGGGGAACCTACCGGCAACCAATCAGGCGCAACTCGACAAGGTCGCTTTTACCATTGTCAAATTGGATTTCGCCCCTCAACTCAACTACGTCGGTATTAACGAAAACGACATGTTATTCTCGGCGAGTCTGCTCAAGGTCATACTAATACCGGCAAGTTTCGAACTCGTGGCCCAGGTCAACAGGCTCGCGCCTACCCTGCTGCCGGGGAGCGAAGAAGAATTCTTCAAACAGGTCAAACAGGCCTTTGATGGGGAGATCCAGGCATCCATACCCTTCATAAATGAAGGACCCTGGCGCAAAGTCAAATATGCGGAAGTACTCAAGACCATACCGGACGGCTCAGGAAGGTACAGCGTCACTCTGACCGACAAACACCGCTCAGCTCTGGAAAAAATTGTCAGCGACCCGTATAAGGACGATTATGCTGCCGATTGCATGCATCGCCTGGGGTACAGCTATGTCAACGGCTTCTCAGCAGCAGCCGGCTTTTTCGATATCAGTACAAAGCAGGGTATCTGGCTGGCGAGCGACTACAAAGGGGAATGGAAAGGTTTTCATGTGCCGGTCGCTACGAACGGCGAGTCTTCGGAGGCGATGACAACCCTTGCCATGGCCCGCATGCTTGCGGCAATGTATAGCGAAAAACTGGTCGATCTGGATAGTAGCCTGGAGATGTTGAATATCTTCAAGCAAGATGGGTCGTGGATATCTGCAAATGCACTGAAATCGAGCGTCTCCTTCAAAGTATTCGGCGCCAAGGTCGGCCATTACAAAAGTGCTGATGCCAAAGTCGGCTTTGTCATGTCAGAAGCGGCATTTCTAATAAGAGTGGTTGATAAAGCCAATTTTGCTATTGTCTGGCAGAACGTTCCTGACGAGATGGGAATCGAGCCGATCTATCGCGTGATCGATAATGTAGTGAAGAACTGGCCTTGATTGCAGTAAATCTTCATCTTATGTAACGATACTTATTCTGCTGGGAAAGTATATCCTCCGGGTGCCGGGGCTGGCCATTTACAATACTCCTGTTTCGCCATCATGTAAATTGTCCACCCCCGGCACCGCTGATTCTCAGGAGCCTGTCTACACCCCCCCTGGCCGGAATTAAATAATTTGCGAGTCTGGCTAAATGCAGCTAAACTATGCGCATGAAAAATCCGCAGCAGAAGTCGGCAATGGATGGCTGTTTTTTATAATCAGAGTACTCCGATAAAATCGACCGATCTCAAGATAAGGAAGAACTATTCATGCCGCTACGAAAACCGCTGCTCTCATTCTTTGCTCGTCCCTTCATCTTGCTCTGCACGCTCCTGCAACTCCAGGGTTGCGCCAGTCAGTCGAGCTCCGAACCTACCAGCGCCGATATGCGCAAGGTCTTTACCAACAGTGATTTCAGCTTCCAGCTGATCAGGACTGCCGGCGCTGCTCCCAGCGCCGCCAATATGAACGAGTGCCTGGAGACAGCCCGCAAGGTCGTCGATGGCGACATCGAGAGCTGGTACCGGGAGTGGTACGCGCTGGCAGAGCAGGTAAGGGGGCTCGGGGAACGATATGAATCGGCTGGCGACACCCCTAATGCCCGGGACGCCTATGTCCGGGCAAGCAACTACTACCGTAATGCCGGCTTCTTCCTCCCGGAGAAGCCGATCGACCCGCGCATCAGAGATACCTGGAGCAAGAGTGTCAGCATCTTCCGCAAAGCTGCTGCGATGTTTTCCCCGCAGCTCGAGTATCTGCAGATACCCTATGAAGGGACCACCATACCCGCCTACTTCTACCGCGGCAGCGACACCGGGGGACGGCTGCCGACCATCATCATCCACCAGGGTTTCGACGGCTCCAAGGAGGAGAGTATCCCTAGCGGCCTGGCGGTGCAGCAGCATGGCTACAACTGCATCATATTCGACGGCCCCGGTCAGGGGGAGATGATCCATGACCAGGGTATCCCGTTCCGCCCCGACTGGGAGAAGGTGGTCACACCTATCGTCGACTACCTTGTCAGCCGGCCTGACGTCGATCCGGCCCGGATCGCACTGGTCGGCTTCAGCATGGGCGGCTATCTGGCGCCGCGGGCGGCGACGGCAGAGCATCGCCTCGCGGCGGTCGTGGCGGACGGAGGGGTCTACAGCGTCTTTGAAGGGGTTGCGGAGCACTGGATGATCATCCCCGGAGTGCCGACCACCTATGCCGGCTTCAAGGGGTTCATCGAGACCGCTCCTGGCGATTTCAACGATCTGGCTGCTTATGTCATGCAATATTCGGCCGGCTCCAAATGGTCGCTGGTGCATGGCATGTACACCTTTGGCGTCGCCACGCCGGCGGAATATTTTCTCAAGCTGACCGAGATGACGCTGGAGGGGCGGATCCAGAATATCAAGGCACCGGTCCTGGTGGTCGACTCGGAGAATGACACCACCTTCCCGAAACAGCCGCAGAAGCTTTACGCACTCCTCCCGGGGAGCAAAAACAGATTCCTCATGTTCACCGCTGCAGAAGGGGCCGACCTCCATTGTCAGGCAGGAGCTGCAGGGATATTCTGGCAGAAGACCTTTACCTGGCTTGACAAGGTGCTCGAATAGCAAACTCCGCTCAAGGCTCCCATCGACCAGCCACAACCCCCTCCCTGCCAGGGTGGGGGTTTTTCTGCTCCCCCTCCCCCCGAATGTAAAACTGATTTCACCCCCCTCCTGTCATTTCTCTTCCGGCTTGTTATAATTGCTAACGTAACTCTTCCTGCGATGGACATGGTCGACCAGAAAAGTCGACCGGACCGGACTGAACGGGGGGAGAGCCTGCCGAGACTTTGACTTAACCCCTGGAGGAGAAAAGATGCCCTACTGGAGCTGGTTGATATTAGGGACGGTACTGCTTATCGTAGAGATCATGGTCCCCCACTTCGTCATCATCTGGTTCGCCTTTGCCGCACTCATAACCGGCGTGGCAGGCTATTGGCTGGGGGGGGTGGCGGCGCAGCTGACCGTCTTCTCCGTCAGTTCGATAATCCTCTTCTCTATCGGCTGGGGGTGGCTGCGGAACAACATGAAGATGGGAGCCCGGGCCAGATATGCCAAAGAGGCGGTGGTCGGCGAAGCCGGGACCGTTATTTCGGCCAACGTCGGTGACCCGCCAAGCGGCAAGGTCCGTTTCCAGGTACCGCTCCATGGCGATGATGTCTGGGAGTACATATCTGACGAACAGCTCGTCCAGGGGGACCGCTGCGAGGTACTGGAAGTGGTCGGGACAAAGGTCAAGGTAAAGAAAGCCTAGTCATAAATTCGTATAAAGGGGGCGCAAATGTTTCTCGGAATCATGGTGGTAATAGTAGTCCTCATCGTCGCGACGCTGGTCGCCGGGATAAAGATCGTGCCGCAAGGTTGTGAGTATGTGGTGCAGCGGCTCGGCAAGTATCATGTAACCCTCAAGCCGGGGCTGTCGATCATCGTCCCCTATATCGACCAGGTCGCCTATCAACTCCTCACCAAGGACGAACCGCTCAATATCGAGCAGCAGGAGGCGATCACCAAGGACAACGCAGTGATCCTCTGTACCGCCATCACCTTTGTCAAGGTGCTCGACCCGGTCAAGGCCTCGTACGGTATATCCAACTACCGGACCGCGATCCAGTTCCTGGTGATGACCAACCTCCGGGCGATCATCGGCAGCATGACGCTGAACGAGGCGCTCAGCTCCCGCGACCAGATCAAGGCCAAGCTGAAAGACCAGATCTCCAACGAGGTCGCTGACTGGGGGATCGTGGTGAAGTCGGTCGAGATCCAGGATATCCGCCCCTCCCAGGCGATGCAGCAGGCGATGGAAGCACAGGCCGGGGCGGAGAGGCTGAAGCAGGCGGCCATTCTCCAGGCAGAAGGGAAGAAGCAGGGGACCATCCTGGAGGCGGAAGGGAAGCTGGAGGCGTCGCGCAAAGAGGCAGAGGCGCAGATCCTGCTGGCCAACGCCTCGTCAGAGGCGATCAAGAAGATCAAGGATGCGGTCGGCAACGAGCAGCTGCCGGCCTACTTCCTGCTGGCAGACCGATACATCGAGAGCATCCGCAAACTCTCCGAGTCGAACAACACCAAGACCCTGTTACTGCCGGCAGATATCATGTCTGCCGTGAAAGGGCTTATCGGCGGCAGATAGGGGAGAGGCTCAGCCGAGCTCCAGGCAGAGGGCGGCATAGATGCGCGCTGCTGCCGCCACTTCGGCGAAACTCACCTGCTCTTCCGCGGTATGGGCGCTCTCCAGAGCTCCGGGACCGAGGATGAGCGGTTTCGAGCCGGCGGCATGGAAGAGATTGCCGTCCGAATGGGAGCGGAAGGCGTCGAGCCTGGTAGTCAGACCCAGCAAGGGGTAGATCGACTCTAATGCTCTGGCGAGAGGATTATCGGTGCCTAAGTTATATCCGGAAGAGGCGAAGGCGAATTCGACCCGCAGGTCGAGTCCCGGAATGACCAGATCGGCGGTCGAGGCGATCTGGCGGATAGCCTCCTGGATCGACTCCGGATCTTTCTCCGGCGGGAGGTGGAGATCGATCCAGGTCTCGCAACGGTCAGGGACGACAAAGCCGGACCGGGATGAGCTCATCTCCCGGATCGAATAGACGATCTCGGTCTGCTCGCGGTCAAAGAGCGGGTCTTTGCCGAGATGGAGCAGCACCCGCAGCATCGACTCCACTGCATTGTGCCCCAACTCCGGTAATGAGGAGTGGCTGCGCCGGCCACAGGTGACAAAGCCCGCCTCCAGGTAACCGTAATGGGCGAAGCAGGCTGCCAGCCCGGTAGGTTCACCGATCACCACCCAGGGGGGGCGACACGTTTCGAGGAAGGTGGCACTACCGTCGCCGTTCTCCTCCTCTCCGACTGCCAGCAGAAGCCCTATCGACGGCCGCTCCTCCGGCGGCAGTGCGGCAAGGGCCAGCCAGGCCTCGACCATGGCGGCACACCCACCCTTCATGTCGGCGCTCCCCAACCCCCGGATCAGGCCGTTCTCCTGCTGCGCGGCAAAATCCTCCAGATCCCAGGCCGGAACGGTATCGACATGGCCGACCAGATAGAGCTGCGGTTCACCCCTCCCCATGGTGACACGCAGGTTGTAGCGCTCCTCTTCCACCTCCTGGCGCTCCACGGCAAAGCCGGACCGGGTGAGGATCTCCTCCAGATAGAGCTGGATATCCTCCTCTTTCCCTGACGGCGAGTAGATGTCGAGCAGTTCGAGCAGCGTTCTGCGCAACCGCTCCTCCGCGATGGCCCGCCAGACCCTCTCCCTACGGCCGGTCACGGTTTCTCCCTGCGGTGCGCTTTCTTCTTCTTCCGCCCCAGGTTCAAGGTCATGTAGACATGCTTCTGGATATCGCCGAACCCCTGCTTGGTGAAAAAACGGAGCGCCGCCTCATTGTCAGCCGAGGTGTCGATGATGATCATCCGCACCCCCTGCTCCTTCATCCGCCGCTTGATCTCCTTGAAGAGGCCGCTGCCGACCCCGGCCTGCTGGATGTCCTGGCGCACCCCGAGCCAGACCAGATAACCGTACTTCCAGGGGGAGTGGTGCTTCTTCACTGTCGTGCCGAGGGCAAAGCCGAGGATCTTCTCCCCTGCTTCCGCCACCAGGCAGAGTTCGCCGTCGGTATTGAAGAGGGTGGTGACTTCGTATTCGTCCCAGGTCCGGTAGAGGCTCTGGGAATACTCGGCAGTAAAGACCTCTTCGCCGATATGGAACACCTCGGCAAAATCGTCGATGGTCATCTCCCGGATACGGAGCGTCTCTTCACTGGCAGGGATTTCAGACATGGCTCGACCTCACTCGGATTGGTATGGCTCTACTACTATTATAGCAGAATCCGCACCACCCGCAGAGACTCTGGCAGAAGTCCCATGCCGCGGCTCTCCGCCGCCGACATCTTCTCCCCTTACTTGAGCGGTTCCATGCAGCAACCGGAAAAATTTCGGCAATAGCTGCTAAATATGGTGCTCCAGACAATTTTTTGCGCTAGAATCTATTTTCATTAGTGGCGTCTCGACAGCAGCGCAAGAGCAGTTATAATAATACGACCATCGAGCGGTTCAGGGAGGGTTACTACTATCTGCTGCAGTGACCAGCTCCTTGCTGAAACCTCGATCGACATACCATCAGCACCGGCAGTTGCAGAATAAAAGAGAACAGGGGGAGAGGATGAGACAGGCAACTCTGATATTGAAGGGGATGGCAGGGGTGTTGCTGCTCCTGATCGTACCGGGGATCAGTCTGGCGGCCGGAGGATACGGTGAGCGGTGCGGAGCTGATCACCCCTTTGTCACTTCGCTCTACCGGAGCATCCTGAAACGGGAACCGGACAGCACCGGGGAGCGGAACTGGCGTGATTCGCTGAAGAGCGGCATGCCGCGGGAGGATGTCATCAGGAGGTTCTTCGATTCCCCGGAATATATCGGCAGGCAGCGGAATAACAGCGATTATGCCCGCGATCTCTATGCTGCGGTGCTGGGGCGCTCTCCGGACAGCAGCGGACATGACTACTGGGTAGAGCGGCTGAACCAGGGGATGAGCCGGGCCGAGGTGTTGCAGCGCTTTTTCGAGAGTCAGGAATACCAGGGGATAGTGAGCAACTGCGGTAAATCGCCAAAGGGGAGCTACATGCAGCGCTGCGTGGATGACAACCAGTTCGTCACCTCGCTCTACCGGAGCATCCTGAAGCGGGAGCCTGACAGTGGCGGACATAACTACTGGGTCACCGGGCTGCGCGGCGACATGACCCGCGAACAGGTGATCAGCAGGTTTTTCGGCTCACCTGAATATCAGGGGTCTGGCAGAAGCAACCGCGACTATGCCCGTGATCTCTATCACGGGGTATTGGGGCGGGAGCCTGACAGCTCCGGACTCTCCTACTGGATAGGAGCCCTGGACGGCGGCAAGAGCCGCGACCAGGTATTGTGGGGTTTCCTCGGCAGCCAGGAGTACAAGAAGCTGATGCGCTGTCGGTAGTGGCTGGAATCGGTTCCATTGCGGCCGATTCTGTGTTATAGGATTATCATTGAGATGAGACAACCGGAGGGGGGACCATGGCTGAGACGATGGAGATCACATACTGCTATACCTTTGAAGATGGCCGGCAGAAGGAGTTCACGGCGCAGCTCGACCTGGCCACCCTGACCCTGATGAAGCAGCAGGGGACGCCGCCGGCCTGGGCCGAACTGCACAATCACCGCTGCGAGGTCTGCAAGATACACGACCAGACCCCTTTCTGCCCTATTGCAGCCAACCTGGCCGACATCGTCGAGGAGTTCAAGGACTTCTTCTCCTACCAGCAGGTGAACGTCACCGTCACCACCCGCGAGCGGAGCTACCTGAAAAGCACTACCATCCAGGAGGGGCTTTCGGCGCTGATAGGCATCATCATGGTCTCCAGCGGCTGCCCGAGCATGGAGCGTCTGAAACCGATGGTCCGCTTCCACCTCCCCTTCGCCACTCTTGAAGAGACGGTCTACCGGATGGTATCGACCTATCTGGTGGCCCAGTACTACCTGAACCGCGACGGCAAGCCGGCTGATCTGCAGCTGGATGGGCTGGAGGCGATCTACAACGAGGTTATCGAGGTGAACAAGAGCTTTGCCAAGCGGCTCACCGATGCCGCCAAGCGGGACGCCAACGTCAATGCGCTGGTCAATCTCGACTGCTTTGCCGCCATGGTCCCCTTTGCCGCCCAGGATCTGCTGAACGACATCGAGACCTATTTCCTCGCCTATCTGAGCGATTAGAACAAAAAGCAGAGCCGCAATACAAGTGAGCCACTAAGGTGACGAAGGAGAACCTGACTTCGTCCCCTGCGTGGCTTTCATTATTCAACTTTTCCCTTCTCCCTTCGATCCCGGCAGCCCCTTGGCCATCCCGGCCAGCTCCCCTGCGGCAAAGACCCTGATCCTGCCAAACTCACCGTCGTAACCGGGCTGCCGCAGCACCTCGCCGCGCCGCATCCTCCCTACCGCCTCGGCCAGCAGGGGCGAATAATCGGCTATCTCCGCAGTAGCAGCACGGAGAAGCAGGTCGAACTCCGAACCGAAGCGAGCGATGCAGCGGCCATATTCCTGGGTCACCTTTTTACTGGCCGGGCCGACCTGCAACAACTCCCCCAGCAGCTCCGGGAGCGGTATCAGGTTGATCGACTCCGGTGCATCCGGCGGGAAGAACGGCTCTTGCCGGTCTGCCAGCTCCATGACCCGGTGCAGCACGCCGATCGTCAGCGGCCGGCCGCAGACCGGGCAGAGGCCGGAGAGCCTGCGGGTCGCAGCAGGTTCGAGACAGACCTGGCAGTCGCGATGGCCATCGGCATGATACTTCCCCTCTTCCGGGAAAAACTCCACAGTCCCCCGGAAGCTCTCCCGGCGGTTCCCTTTGATGGCGGCACGGAGCGAATAATAGTCGAGTCCGGTGGCAAGGATATTCACCTCCCGGCCGAGTTTGGCCGGCGAGTGACAGTCGGAGTTGGAGAGCAGGGCAAACCGGTCGAGGGCCGAGATAAGGCGATTCATGGCCGGATCTGAGGAGAGTCCGGTCTCCAGGGCGAAGATCTCTCCGCTTAAGTCGCCGAAGCACTCTTCGATCGAATCGAACCCTGACCTGGAGCCGAACAGGGAGAACCAGGGGGTCCAGATGTGGGCCGGCACCAGGAAACCATCCGGCGCCTCGGTGAGGACGATCTCCAGCAGGTCGCGCACATCGAGGCCGAGGATCGGCCGGCCGTCGGCATTCAGGTTGCCGATCCTGGCCAGCCGGCTGTTGAGCCGTTCAGCAGCAGCCAGATCAGGGAGGTAGATCAGCGAATGGACCTTGCGCACCTTGCCATGGCGCTTGTAGATAGTGGAAATTTCTGCTGAAAGGAGGAAGCGGACCGTTGTCTGCGCCGGTGCGACACCGGGGAGCGCGGCCGGCACCTTTTCGTCCCTGAGGCGGAAGAGCCCCGGCTCGGCCGGCAGCAGCTCTTCCCTAAGCCTGGCGAACCAGCCTGGATGGGTGAAATCACCGCTCCCGACCACCGCTATCCCCTTCACCTGCGCCCAGGCATAGAGCCCGGCCAGGGTACTCTGGCTGCTGGTGGCCCGGGAATAGGGGGAATGGATATGGAGATCGGCGATATACTCCATTTTGCCTCCATTACAATATATTCTGAACCATTACTTTAGCCGGGGTGAAGAGGCATGTCCACTTCTATCTGAGCTAGATTAATGCTGGATTGAAAATCATGCGAATGGATTATCTGGGCAGGGGCTAGCAAAGGGTATGGCATCGGCGATGGAATAATACGGCTTCAGCACTGCACTGCATGAACTATGTATCTGCTCTACCCTGGGGAGAGAGGGTGAAGAAGAAGGTCGCCCCCTGCCCGATACTGGCATCGGCCCAGATCCGTCCGCCATGCCGGCCGATGATCCGCTGCACCGTGGCAAGACCGATACCAGCCCCTTCGAATTCAGCGCCATGCAGCCGTTGAAAGGGGACAAAGAGCTTGTTGGCATAATGCATGTCAAAGCCGACTCCATTGTCCCGGACAAAATAACAGTTACCTTCGCCGTTGTCGAACACCCCCACCTCGATTCTGGCCTGAGAATTATGCGCAGTATATTTCCAGGCGTTCCCGAGCAGGTTCTCCAGCATCTGTCTAAGCAGCACCTGGTCACCAAGCACCTGCATCCCCTCGGCAACGACTATCTCCACATGGCGTTCCGGTTCGGTCTCCTGCAACATGGCCGCCACAGACCAGGCCATTTCGCTCAGATCGACCGGCATGCAGTGGAGTTCACCCCTGCTCGCCTTCGACAGGGTGAGTATCTCTTCGATCATCACCCCCAGCCGCTCGCTGGCGCTCCCTATCCGCTGCAGATAATCCTCCCCCTGCGGGGTCAATTGACTGGCGCACTCATCTCTGAGCGCATGGCTGAAGCCCTTTATATGCCGGAGAGGCGCCTTCAGGTCGTGGGAGATGGAATAGCTGAAAGACTCCAGCTCCCGGTTGGCTGCCTCCAACTGGGAGGTCCGCTGGGCGACCCGTTCCTCCAGGGTAGCGTTCAATCTGCGTAGCTCCTCTTCGTTCCGTTTCCGTTCGGTGATGTCACGTTGCACCTCGACCACGCCGACGACCTTCCCATAGGCGTCATGGAACGGCGAAGCGACCACATCCAGCCAGATTTGCCGGCCAGCCATATTGAACAGGAGTTCCTTCCCGTGCAGTCCGCCATCAGCAATGCATAACGCCACCGGACAGTGATCGCAGCGCTCTCTCCGCTGTCGGAACGCCCTGAAGCATTCATCCCCCTGGTGGTCACCGAACATCCTTTTGTTGGCTGCGTTCTGGTAGAGGATGCGGAACTCTGTACTGATCAGCACCATCCCGTCCGCCATGCAGGTCATGGTACTCTCCAGTTTACTCTTCTCTTCGACCAGTGAGTTCTGGGCGTTCAGGTACTCATCCACCTGCTGTCGCAGCTCTTCTTCGGTCGCGGCCAGCTCTTCGTAATTGGCCCGCAGCTCCTCCTCGGTGGCGCTCAACTCCTCGTTACTTTGCTGCAGTACCACTTCCCGCTCTATCAGGGTCTTGGTATCCCGGCCGATCCGCCGCCCCCCCCAGCCGATGGCGGTAATCCCGAAGAACCAGGTAAACCCGTGCCAGGACCAGATCTGCTTTATCTCTGCCTGTTGCGCCACCTGCAGACCTGCCAGCGGTATCATTACACTCACCCCACCAGCCACGTCCCCTGGCCGGTAACCCTGGCTATAGTGGCACTTGAGACAGGCGGCTTCGACGATAAAGGGGCGGATCAGCCGGAAATAGCTCTGGCCGTCGCTTTCAACGAAACTGCTCACCTCTTTCTCGCCGGTCGCAAATCTCTTCAGCGCTGCAGCCTCCCAGTCGTCAGGCGTATTTATATGGTTGAGCGGCATGAGGCTGCAGATGTGCCCCTGTGGACCGTCGAAATCCTTGGCGGTCTGGAACACCTGGCGGGTCATGTAGGCAGGGTTGATCAGGGTAAGCTGGCGACCGGAAGGGGTGACGATGTCCCGCTCCGGGATATGGGCAAGTTTCGGGTTGGGGGGTGATTCAGCCGAGGCTACTACGTAAAGGCCGCCACGCCTGGCAGCCCAGCGGCGGTAGAGGGTGTCTTTGGCAAAGGCCATCCGCGCCTCGGCCCGGGCGATATTCTCGAAATTTTCCCGATTACCGGCAAGTTGGAAATGGCAGGAGAATAGGGTGACGAGAGTCCAGCCGGTGCCGGCCAGCACCGTATAAATCCAGATCCGCCTTACCTTTGCAAGGCCTTCCCGGCCCTGGAGGGTTGCCATGACGAACCACCTTTCCGGCACATTGGCCGTACTTAATCATAGCTCGTCACAAGCGGCTGTCAATCAGCTATTCCCCTAGGTAGGTGTAAGACAAAAGAGTCCGGTCGAGCAACTCCAGGAAGTGACTGCTCTCTTCGATGGAGACCTTGCGCGAGGCGACGCTCTTCTCCAGGGTGTCACGGACATGCTTCAGGATCTCCGGCCCCTTGTACTGGACATATTTCAGGCTCTCCCAGATGGCGTCGCCATTTATCACCGTATCGATCTTGTAGTTGGTCTTCTTGTTGAAAGTGATATGCACCGCATTGGTGTCGCCGAAGAGATTGTGCAGATCACCGAGGATCTCCTGGTAGGCGCCGATGAGGAAGAAGCCGATATAGTAATCCTCCTCCTTTTTCACCTTGTGCAGCGGCAGATGCTTGCTCCGGCCATGCTCGCCGACAAAGCTGGTGATCTCGCCATCCGAGTCGCAGGTGATATCGGCGATGGAGGCCATCACATCCGGTTTCTGGTTGAGCCGCTGGATCGGCATGATCGGGAAGAGCTGGTCGATGGCCCAGGAGTCGGGGATCGACTGGAAGAGGGAGAAGTTGGCAAAATAGGTCTGCCGCAGCGACAGCTGGAAGTTCTGCAGCTCCTCCGGAATAGGCTTGATCCGTTCGACGATACCGTTGATCTTGCGGAAGATCCTGGTACAGAGCCACTCGGCCACAGCCCGGTCATGCAGGTTCAAATAACCGAGATTGAAGAGACTCACCGCCTCCTGGATCAGCTGCATGGTGTCGTGATAGTCCTCCCGTAGCGAATAGCGGTCGATACTCTGGTAGATGTCGACCAGTTTCTTTACTGTCGGAGCCAGCTCGACACCGCTCTCCAGCACCTCCTCGAAGTCGGTGGTGAGGCTCTGGGTGTTGGTATTGAGCGCATTGGTGACCAGCACCGAATAGTGGGCGACGATCGCCCGCCCCGATTCCGAGATGATGTTCGGACACTCCACCCCGGCCTCGTCGCAGATGTTCTTGATCTGGTAGACCACGTCATTGGCATACTCCTCCACCGTGTAGTTGACGCTGGAGAAGTAGCTCGACTTGGAACCGTCGTAATCGACCCCGAGGCCGCCACCGATATCGACATAATCGAGACCGACCCCCATCTTCCGCATCTCGGCATAGATGCGGGTCCCTTCGATCAGCGCGTTCTTGATCTTGTCGATCTTGGTGATCTGGCTGCCGATATGGAAATGGAGCAGTTTCAGGCTCCCTAACAGCCCCTGCTCTTCGAGCAGTTCGATGGCAGTGATTATCTCGGAGATGCGCAGCCCGAACTTGGCATCCTCCCCCCCGGAGGTGGCCCACTTGCCGGTCCCTTTGGAGGAGAGCTTGACCCTGATGCCGAGCTTCGGCACGATGCCGGTCTTCTTCGAGAGGGCGATGATCTTCTCCAGCTCGAACAGCTTCTCCACCACGATGGTGATGTCATAGCCGATCTTGGTGGCGTACAGTACTGTCTCGATATATTCGGCATCCTTGTAACCGTTGCAGATGATCGGTACGCCGTTGCCGGTGGCAAAGGAGATAGCCACCACCAACTCCGCCTTGGAGCCTACCTCCAGACCGATCTTGTAGCGCTTGCCGAAATGGGCGATCGCCTCCACCACCTGGCGCTGCTGGTTCACCTTGATCGGGTAGAAGGTCTGGTACCTGGCCGGGTAGTCGTTCTCGGCTATCGCCCCCTTGAAGGCGCGGTTGATGGCAGCTATCCGCCCCTCCAGGATATCCATGAAACGGAGCAGGATCGGCGGCTTGATCTTCCGCTTGATCAGGTCGTCCACCAGTTCGCGCAGGTCGATGGAGTATTTGGAGGTGGGTGATGGGTGGACGCAGACATTCCCCTTCTTGTTGATGGAAAAGAGGTCGGCACCCCAGTTGTCGATGTTGTAGATCTTGGCGGAGTCAGCGATGTTCCATCGTTCCATGTTATCCTCCTGGCAACGCCATATTTGCGCCCTTCCGACATCTGTTCCTCGGCAGGCTCCTCGACGTAGCGCTGCTACGCCTGCGGCCCTACCTCGTCACAGCCGCCGGAATCATCGCAAATCTGACGTTGCTGTTATGTTTTTGATTTTACTACCGGGACGAGAGATTTCGGCCAGATCGGCGTCACCCGCAGAAAGCCCGGCGGAGGCGTAGCAGCGCTACGCCGCACAACGAGGCTTTCGAGGATGGCGGCGAGATGGTCGGAAGATATCGCCCCCTATGACAAACGCGATTTAAAATCTTCGTACCCGAACCTGCGCACCACCTGCAGTTCACCATTTTCAGGCTCGAACATACAGATGGCCGGATGCTGGATGCCGTTGAACATGGTGCTCTTGACCATGGTATAGTGGGCCATATCCTCGAATACCAGCCGGTCGCCGACCTTGAGCGGGCGCTCGAAAGACCAGTCGCCGATAATGTCGCCGGCCAGGCAGGAGGGGCCGGCCAGCCGGTAATCATGGGGCTTGACCCCTGGCTCGAAACCGCCAGTGATCACCGGGCGGTAGGGCATCTCCAGCACATCGGGCATATGGCAGGTGGCCGAGACATCGAGGATGGCGATATCGATCTCATTATGGACGATGTCGAGCACTTCGGCCAGCAGCAGACCGGTACCGATAGCGATCGCCTCCCCCGGTTCCAGATAGACCTCCACGCCGTATCTACCCTTGAAGTACTTCACCAGCTCCACCAGCCGGTCGATATCGTACCCCTCCCTGGTGATATGGTGGCCGCCGCCAAGATTGAGCCACTTCATCCCGTGGAGGAAGCGACCGAACCTCTCCTCGAAGACCTTTGCCGTCCGCTCAAGCGGTTCGAAGAGCTGTTCGCAGAGGGTATGGAAATGGAGCCCCTCTACACCGGCCAGCGACCTCCCTTCAAACTCCCCCCGCGGGATGCCGAGCCGCGATTTGGGGGCGCAGGGGTCGTAGATAGCGGTATGCCCTTCGGAGTGCTCCGGATTGACCCGCAGCCCGATGGAGACGCTGCTCCTCTCCCAGAAGGGGCGGAACCGCTCCAGCTGGGCAAAGGAGTTGAATACCAGGTGATCGGATATGGCAAGCAGCTCGACGACATCGCTATCCTTGAAGGCAGCGGCAAAGGAGTGCACCTCAGCGCCGTACTCCTCCCGGCCGAGCCGCGCCTCCCAGGGGGAGCTGGCACAGACGCCATGCAAGGTCTCGCGGATGAGGGGAAAGAGAGACCACATGGAGAAGGCCTTGAGCGCCATGAGGATCTTGGCGCCGGAGCGCTTTTGCACCCCATCCAGGATCGCCAGGTTATGCCGCAGCCTTCCCAGGTCGACCACGTAGGCCGGAGAAGGGGCAAGCGCGAGGATCTTGTCGATATCGATCCCGGTCATGTTGACCCTGTCTGTTTTTCCAGCAACTCCCTTATATCTTTCAACTGGGCTTGAATAGCTTCTGCAGTTACCCTGTTTTTATAAGCCATGATGATCAGTTTTACCGATACGAGGAAGACCCCGGTCTCCAGTAACAGCTCGTGAGTAAGCCCTTTTGTAAAAATAGAACCGATGAACAACACAAGTGTAACGAACATAACGATTAATGAGCCAGGGTCATTCCTGTGAATATTTCTCATATAGATCACCTTCGTGAACAGTTTGTGAACTCAGACGCCCTCTCTCCCCCTGCCAGAAGACCGGTGCTGCGATTTTTTTATAGCTCCGGCCAGTCACCGCCGTCGACTACTACGGTAGGCAGCCCCATCGGCCCGAGCTCCTTGAGAAACAGCTCCGGATCGAACTGCTCCATGTTCCAGACCCCCGGGGCATGCCACTTGCCGGTCAGCATCATGATAGCGCCGACCACCGCCGGGACACCGGTGGTGTAGCTGATCGCCTGGGACTGCACCTCTTGGTAGCACGCCTCGTGGTCGCAGATGTTGTAGATATAGACCTCTTTCCGCTTGCCGTCCTTCATGCCGCGGGCGATGACGCCGATGCAGGTCTTCCCCTTGGTGAGCGGCCCGAGGCTCCCCGGATCAGGCAGCAGCGCCTTCAGAAACTGGATCGGCACGATCTTCTGGCCGTTGAACTCCACCTCGTCGATGCGGGTCATGCCGACATTCTGCAGCACCTCCAGGTGCTTCAGATAATTATCGGAAAAGGTCATCCAGAACTGAGCCTTTTTTATACTCGGGATATGCCTGACGATCGACTCCATCTCCTCGTGGTAAAGACGGTAGATATTCATCGGCCCGATACCCTCGGGGAAGTCGAAAACCCGCTTGGTGGAGAGCGCTGGCGACTCCTGGAAGGCACCGTTCTCCCAATGGCGACAGACGGCGGTCACTTCACGGATATTTATCTCCGGGTTGAAGTTGGTGGCAAAGGGCTGACCGTGGGAACCTGCATTGGCGTCGATGATATCGAGTTCCTCCACCAGGTCGAGATATTTCTTCGCTGCCAGGGCGGTATAGACGTTGGTTACGCCGGGATCGAAGCCGGAGCCCAGGAGCGCCATGATGCCAGCTTCTTTGAAGCGCTCCTGATAGGCCCACTGCCAGGAATACTCGAATTTGGCAGTATCGAGCGGCTCGTAGTTGGCGGTATCGAGATAATCGACCCCGGTCGCCAGGCAGGCATCCATGATATGCAGGTCCTGATACGGCAGCGCCACGTTGATCACCAGCTTCGGTTGCAGCTCTTTGATCAGCGCCACCAGTTCCGGCACGTTGTCCGCATCCACCCGGGCGGTATTGATGCTGTTACTAAGCTGCGCTGCAATGGCGTCGCACTTGGCCTTGGTCCGCGAGGCGAGGGTGATCTCGCTGAAGATGTCACGCCGCTGGGCGCATTTATGGGTTACTACCTGGCCGACGCCGCCGGCGCCGATGATTAATACTTTGCTCATATCTCCTCCTTTAGCGCCGCCATCTTTGGGCACTAACACTATCTGCTCATCGATAGGCTCATGCCATTGACGTTATCATCACGAATCTGCCCTGCTTGATGTTATATTCAATCCAAATCAAGAACGCGATATTTACGTCAGATCGGTGCACCCGCAGGGAGTCACGCGGAGGCGTAGCAGCGCTACGCCGCACACAGTGAATCCCGAGGACGGTGCCGAGATGGCGTGAAGAGCGCGTTCTATTAATAGTAAAATGTCGGGGGTGTAACCACCCACAATATCTTCGCCGGCCCCTTACCGATATTCTTCACCGAATGCCGCTTGTCCGAGGTGAAGTAGAAACACTCGTCCTTCTTCACCGTATGGAGCTTGTCGTCCAGCTTCAGCTGCACCCTGCCGAGTATTACATAGCCGAACTCCTCACCTTCGTGGAACGGCTGCTCCTCCATCTCCTCCCCCGGGGCAAGGGTCACCAGCACCGGATCCATCTCCCGGTTCTGGGCGCCAGGGACCAGCAGTTCTACCCGGAAACCGGCGTCGTCATCGGTCGGCTCGACCCGGGCATCCTTGCCGAAGACCACACTCTCGTCATCAGGATCGTCACTGAAAAAATCCTGCATGCTCACTCCGAAGACATCGAGGATATCCTTCAAAGTGGCGATGGAGGGGGAGGTGGCATCATTCTCCAGCTGGGAGATAAACCCCTTGGTCAGATCGGCGCGACTCGCCAGCTCCTCCTGGGTGAGGGAGTTTATCATTCTGAACCGTTTCAGTCTTGCACCGATCTTCAAGCACGCCTCCATGTTTAGATATACTAAACATTTTGTCAGGGAGCAGAGTTTAGCATTTCTAAACTTTCTGTCAAGTAAAATTCTTGTTACAATATCATCCGAACTCCTCTTCAGCTGCCAAAGGGAACAAATTGTTTGACTTTTGCAGCTGGATTTATTACCAATCAGTTTAACTATGCGGCAAAAGGAGCAGACATGCTGAACAGCAATAAAATCGGCTTTATCGGCGGCGGCAATATGGCCGAAGCGCTTATCAAGGGGCTGTTGGCCGGCGGGGTGCCGGCCGGCGATATCCTGGTCGGCGAGCCGCTGGCGGCAAGGGGGGAACAGCTGCTGAGCCGTTACGGGGTTGCCGTAACCGGCAGCAATGCCGAAGTGGTGCAAAAGAGCGATGTGGTTCTGCTTGCAGTCAAGCCACAGACCGCCAGCTTCGTGCTGCAGGAGATAAGTAGCGTTAGCGCACCGGCAAGGCTCTATATATCGATCATGGCAGGTGTCACTATAGCAACCATGGAAGCGCTCCTGCCGACCGGCAGCCGGGTGGTGCGGGTGATGCCGAACACGCCGGCGCTGGTTCTGGAGGGTGCTTCCGCCATCAGCAGCGGCAGCTTGGTAAGCAGCGACGAGCTCGCCCTGACCCGGCGCATCCTCGAACTGGTGGGGAAGACCTGGGTGGTGGAGGAGAAGCTGCTCGATGCGGTGACCGGTCTCTCCGGCAGCGGGCCGGCCTATGTCCTCACCTTCATCGAGGCGCTGGCCGATGCCGGGGTGAAGAACGGTATCCCCCGTGACATCGCCGCCGGTCTGGCGGTACAGACAGTCTATGGCACGGCCAGGCTGTTGCGGGAGACCGGCGAACACCCGGCCATCCTGCGGGAAAAGGTGACCTCCCCTGGCGGCACCACTATAGCCGGGCTCCATATACTCGACCGAGATGGCTTCCGCGGTACCGTGATAAATGCGGTCGATGCTGCCACGGCCCGCTCCCGCGAACTTGGCAAGTGATCTGCAAAGCTGATATTATAAGCAATAAAAAAGGCGGGGTGATTACTCCCCCGCCCCTCTTCCCGACTTAACCGTCCCACTTCTATAGCGCCGTAAAGCCCCGCTCATAGGCCTGCAGAGCCCGCTTCACCCGGGTTATCAGGGTGATCTCCCGGACCGGTTTCGGCATATAGTCGTAAAACCCCTTTTCAAAAGCCCGCGCCTCTTCAGCTCCATCGGTATGGCTGGTGAGGAGAAGGATCGGCACATTGCGCAGCTCCGGCTGATTACGCAGCGCATCAAAGAGCCCGTAACCATCGAGCTTCGGCATCTCCTTGTCGGTGATGATCACCTGCGGTCGTTCGGACATGGCCATCTTGTATGCCTCCATGCCGTCGGTCGCCACCACCACCCGATACCCTTCGTTGTTCAGCACATTGCTCAGCATGGTATAGATCAGCTTGTTATCCTCAGCCACCAGCACAGTGGTGTTGCTGTTCTCGGTCAGCATATCCCTGCCCAAATAGTGGCGGTTGATGGCGGTGATGATATCGCGGCGCGTGGCTATGAACGGTACTATGGCCAGACCGTTGTTGCTGGCGATATTGGTGACGATGCGGGTCTCGGTAGGGTCTGCCATGGCCATGGCGATCCGCTTCTCCTCGATCTTCAGCGGGAAGATAAGATGCTCCATGGCGATATCCACCGGCACCATCCGGAGCAGTTCCGCAGCAAAGCGGAAACGGGCAAAGTCGGTAATCACCTTGCAGCCGTACTGGTTGGCCAGTGCCTGAGCCAGTTCCTCTTCGGTGATCACCTCGATCTCTGCCAAAGTCGAACCGAGCTTCTGCTTCTGCCGCCTGGAGCGCTCCAGGGCACGCGCCAGTGTCTTCTCGGTGATCAATCCGCCGGAGACCAGGATCTCACCGATTTTCTTCCGCTCCCGCGCCGCTTCACCCATCCCTATCCTACCTCTTTTCATCGACATCGTTATCTGTGTTTAATCAGCACGATCCGCGCCAAATTTCCGCCCTTACTAAAGTATCGGCACAGCTGTAGAGAGCTTTAGATAAAGCAGCCGGGAACCTTCAATCACTGGGCGATTCATCACCTTCGGGAGAGTCGGCCTTAACGCTGTTCAACCTGTCATAGAGCGCAATCTGCTCAGCCATGGAGAGCTTTCTACAGCAAGAGCCCCCCTGGCGCAGACAGAGGTTGCAGCGGTCATCACTGCACCACTGGCAGAAGGTGCAGTCAGGGCAGGGGTGCTTTTTTTCTTCACCCTTCATCCTTCATCCTTCATAATTCATCCTTGCATCAATATGCGATATTCCGTTTCGGTGCCGTGCCGGCCAGTATCTGGGCAAAGGCCTTCCCCTGATCTGCATTGATCAGCAGGTAGCGGGGGAGTTTGCTCAGGCTGTCGCTGGCCGAGGCGTGATGGCGCTCGATGGTGAAGGTACCGACATAGCCGGCAGCAGCAGCCTTCTGCAGCAGATAATCGTCATAGATACCGAACGGCCAGGCGAGCAGATCGACCTTGCCACCCAGCTCCTTCTCGATACGTGACCTGGCTTTACCGAGCTGGGTATCGACCGATTTCTCGAACTCGGCCGGCTTCATCTTCTTCCGGTCCTTCTTGAAGTTCGGGTGCCAGAAGGTGTGCGCCTGGAAGTCGAACAGCCCGGTCTTCTTCAACTCCCGCAGTTGCTCCCAGGTCATGGCATACTTGGCATTGGAGATGGCCGACGGGTAGACGAAGATGGTGACCGGCACGTTGTACTTTTTCACCAGCGGCAACATGTCGCTGTAGACCGTCTTGTGGGCGTCGTCTTCGACGATCACCACCGATTTGGGGGCCGGCGCCGGCCCCTTTTTCTGGTACCAGTCGACCAGCTGCCGGAGCGGGATCACCTTGTAGCCATTCGCTTTCAGATATTTGAGATGCTCTTCGAAGACGCTGGTCTTGATGGTCATCCCGTCCGCTACGGTCGGACCGAAGCGGTGGTAGAGTAAAATAGGCACGTTCACCCCGCTGTTTGCAACGGGCTGTGGCTGTTTTGCTGCTGGCGGTGCGGCGACACTTTGGTTAGCGTGGATGAAGATGGTTGCGGCAAGGAGAACGAGGCAGAGACGGGACTTCATAAACTAGAATGACCTCCAGGATTTGATATTCACTGGAGGTCATTGTAGTACAAAAAGTGCAACAATGAAAAGAGTTATTAAGGAGCCGTGTAGCTTGCGTCGCTAAAGGCGAGCATCGGCCAGAAGACGAACGGCAGGAAAAAGATGCCGATGCCGAACATCGAACTCTTGCCGAACCGCTCGGCCAGTGCCAGAGAGAGAAGCAGGTTGAAGACGATGTTGACCCCCGGGACAAAGAGAATCAGCAGGAACCACCACCACGGTTTGCCGCAGATCTCCACCAGCACCCAGACATTGTAGAACGGCACGATGAATTTCCAGCCGGCCACCCCTGCCTTTTCAAACAGTTTCCACCCCGAGGCGACCACAACCAGCAGGATAAACATCATAATGACCAGGAAGGCGAAGAATATCTTCGGCAGCTCCTTGGCCGGTGGGGGCTGCTGCATCTGTGGCCTTACCGGCAGAGTTTTAGGGACCTGCGGTTCGCCGGCCGGTGCAGCAGGCTTGACAGCAGGGGGAGCAGCCGGAGGAGTAGCAGAAGGAGCCACCGGTGCAGGGGGGGGAGGCTTTACTGCTGGCGTAGCTGCAGGAGCCGGGGTGGCAGGCTTGGCAGCGGCAGGAGCTGTTGCCGGGGCAGCCGGTTTGGCAGCAGGGGTAACGGCCGGTGCAGGTGCTGCTGGTTTCGCTGCAGGTGTGGCAGCCGGCGTGACAGTTTTCGCCGGAGTTGCCGAAGCAGCTGGCTTGGCCGGGGGGGTTGCGGCAGGTTGAGCTGTGGCTGGAGCTGGCTTGGCAGCAGCCGGTGCTGTGCCCACCTTGTCTGCCTTCTCTGCCACCGGCACCGCTGCCGCCTTTGCCGCAGCCCGCCGCTTCGCAGCTTTGGCCGCTTGGGCAGTCCGCTTCAGGTCGATTTCATCCTCACCGAACTCCAGGACGATGTCCCGGTTCACCTGGACCGTGACCATACCGTCACTGCGGCTATATGAGCGGGCATCCAGGATGCTACCGTCCTTGAGATAGACCTGCATTGCCGAAGCCATGGTCACAACCGACAGGACCAGGACTAAAGCCAGGATGACTCCACCGAACACCCTTTTCATGCGCTCCTCCTTGTCAAATATCTTTGCCTAACGATCAAGCGGAAGAGACACGACAGAAGTTCCTGACGAAACAGCTGCTTGCCTGGACTTCCAGCAGCTTGAAGCAGCTGATCTCCCGCTTTTTCTGCACCATAACATATTTTAATACGACAATCGAAACAATTTCTCTACTTTTCCCGGGGAGAGACTAACCGTAATAACGTTCTCCAAAGATGGCAGAACCGATCCTGACCAGGGTCGCCCCCTCCTCGATCGCCACCGCGAAATCCCCTGACATCCCCATGGAGAGCTCCCCCATCTCGACAGCAGGGATGCCGGCGGCGGCAATCTCCCTGGCCAGCCGCGCCAGCTCCCGGAAATAGGGGCGCGCCCCCTCCGGATCGGCGAAAAAGGGGGGCATGGTCATCAGCCCCTTGACCCGCAGGTGGGGGAGTGCTGCTGACTGGCGCACCAGCTCCAGCAGTTCACCGGTTCCGGTACCGCTCTTGGTCGCCTCGCGGGAGATGTTCACCTGGATCAGCACCTGGCATATCCTGCCAAGCCTCCCCCACTGCCGGTCGATCTCCTCTGCCAGCGACAACCGGTCTACCGAGTGGATCATAGTGACCAGCCCGGCCAGATACTTCACCTTGTTACTCTGCAGCGAGCCGATGTAGTGCCACTCCACCTCTTCCCTGACCGCAGCCGCCTTGGCAGTGAACTCCTGGACATAGTTCTCGCCGAAGAGTAGCTGCCCGGCCAATGCCGCCTCGCTCACCGCCTCGGCCGGCTGGGTCTTGGAGACCGCCACCAGCCGTACCGATGCTGGTTCGCGACCGGCCGCCACGGCTGCCGCGGCGATCTGCTGCCGGATATGCTGCAGATTAACGGCGATGCTCTTCATCTCTTAGCGCCCCGATCTCTTTCAAAGCCTCCACCACCTCGCAGAGCGGCAGCCCGACCACATTGGTGTAGGAACCTTCGATCCGTTCCACCATGTAGGCAGCGCCACCCTGGATGGCATAGGCGCCCGCCTTGTCAAAGGGGCAGCCGGTGGCGATGTAGGCAGCGATCTCCACTTCACTGAGCGGTTTGAAATTGACGCTGGTGGCGACCGCGTCGCTCACCACCTGACCGCTTAACCGGTCTATTACTGCAAAGCCGGTGATCACCTGGTGGCTGATGCCGGAGAGCTTGCGCAGCATCCGCGCCGCATCCGCAGCATCGACCGGTTTCCCCATGATCTCGGAGCCGCAGACCACCACCGTATCGGCGCCGATGATGAAGCGCCCCGCCCCGCGACCGGCCACCTCGGCCGCCTTGTCCCGGGCCAGCCGCTGCACATGTGCCAGCGGGGTTTCGCCAGGAAGGAGCTCTTCAGCGGTATTGCTCGGTACCACGGTAAACTCTATCCCGGCCGACTCAAGCAGTTCGGCCCGCCGCGGCGAGGCGGATGCAAGGATTATCTCACTGCTCTCCCCCATCGCCCCCTCCGTTTTTCAGCCTCTCTGCCTCTTCCTTCTTCAGCCGGCGATACTCTTCCATGCGCAGTTTGTAGAGCTCCTGCTCCTCCCAGTGCTTTTTCCAGTCCTTCTTCTTGATGAAATGGAGGAGGATCGACCCGGTGATGATCATCCCCCCCCAGAAGAGCTGGATCAGTTCACCGGTGATGATCCCCGAAACCAGGGAGAATATCCCCATCAGCAGAAGCAGCGCCTCGATGGAGAGGATCCTGCCGATTATCGATGCTTCCTGTCGCTCTTTATCTTTGTCCATGTATGCTCCTTGTCTCAGCTAATCCTGAACCTCTGCCAGCCAGAGTTGTAATGTCTCCAGGGCCCGTTCGGCAAGTTTACCACGTTTTTCCTTTTTCTTCACCCGCCCCGGCAGCTCCGGAAAGAGGCCGTAGTTGACATTCATCGGCTGGAAATGGTGCGGGTCGGCATTGCTGACATGCTGCACCAGAGCGCCAAGGGCTGTCTCGGGGGGTGGCAGCAGCAGCTCGCGGCCTTTTACCAGGCGGGCAGCGTTCAGACCGGCCAGATAACCGCTCGCAGCCGACTCCACATAACCTTCGACGCCGGTGATCTGGCCGGCAAAGAAGAGCCTCGGGTCGCTCCGCAGCTGGCCGGTCGGCAGGAGCAGTTGCGGGGCGTTGATGAAGGTGTTGCGGTGCATCGAACCGAGCCGGGCAAACTCCACCTGTGCAAGCCCCGGCAGCATGCGGAAGATGCGCCGCTGCTCCGGCTGGGTCAGCTTGGTCTGAAATCCGACCAGGTTGTACATGGTCGCTGAGCGGTTCTCCTTGCGCAGCTGCACCACGGCATGCGGTTCAAAACCGGTGCGCGGGTCCCTGAGGCCGACCGGCTTCATCGGCCCGAAACGGAGGGTCTCTACCCCCCGCGCCGCCAGCTCTTCGATCGGCATGCACCCCTCGAAATGGACCAGCTTCTCGAACTCCCGCGCCGGCACCTTCTCTGCTGCCAGCAGTTCGGCGACAAAAGCGCGGTACTCTGCTTCGTCAAGTGGTATGTTCAGGTAGTCGTCACCATCCCCCTTGCCGTAGCGGGAGGCGTTAAAGAGCCCCCCCGGATCGAGGGAGTCGGCCATCACGATAGGGGCGATCGCATCGTAAAAATAGAGCTGCTCGCCGGTCAGCATGGCCAGCTGGGCAGCGAGCAAGTCACTGGTGAGCGGCCCTGAGGCGATCACTGTGACCCCTTCGCCCGGCAGTTCCGTCACCTCCCCACGCACCACTGTTATCAGCGGCTGACTGGCGATCCGCTCGGTGATAAAGGCGGAGAAGAGCCCCCGGTCGACCGCCAGGGCGCCGCCGGCCGGTACTCTGGTCGCCTCGGCAGCGGTCATGAAGAGGGTCCCGCAGCGGCGCAACTCCTCTTTCAAGAGTCCGACGGCGTTCTCCAGCGAATCGCCGCGCAGCGAATTGGAGCAGACCAGTTCGGCCAGCCCCGGCAGTTGATGGGCCGGCGAATAGCGCTCCGGCTTCATCTCGTACAGGGTTACTGCCACGCCGCACTCTGCCGCCTGCCAGGCCGCCTCGCAACCTGCCAGGCCGCCGCCGATGATGGTTATCGATTCTTTGCCGGATTGATTTTCGTGCATGTCGGAATATAGTCAACTTTGCCTGCTGGGTTGGGTAAATCCACTGCTATTTGTACATATTGTCCGGCTAAATGTAAAGCACGATTGCAAATTGTGGGGACACCATGCCATAATCGAGTAAACTTGGGACACTCCCCTAATTATTCGGATCATTTCTGAGGAGTAAATATGTCAGACAAGATGACCCAGTGCCCCAAATGCCTCTCCCGGGATGTTTACCTGTGCAGCCAGGGGGTGGGTTGGGATCCCAGAATAGGCATGTCGCTGAAAAAAGCCGGCATGATGCAGCAGACCGGGAATTGGACGACCTGCTTGTGTACCGATTGCGGTTACTTTGAAAACTATATAGACGAGCCGGAGTGGCTGCTCAAGATCAAGACCGACCCCGCCGGCATGGGCTGGCAAAGGTCGGAGTGAGCCGCCCGAAAGGAGCATGAATCAGAAATAATCCTTGCCAATAATATCTGAATCTGGCATAGTTAGATGTTTCTGACTGACGGGTATCGACCCGTCTTTTTCTTTGTCAAAAGACCAATTTATGCAAGCCGGGATATCGGCCAGAAGGAGCAGTAATGCAGGAGAGAATCAGAAATATCGCCATCATCGCCCATGTCGACCATGGCAAGACCACCCTGGTGGATGCCATGCTGAAGCATGCCGGGGTCTTCCGCGACAACGAGACTATCACCGAGCGGGTGATGGATTCGAACGACCTGGAGCGGGAGCGGGGGATCACCATTCTGGCCAAGAACCTCTCGGTCCACCATGGCCGCTACAAGATAAATATCGTAGACACCCCTGGCCATGCCGATTTCGGCGGCGAGGTGGAGCGGGTGCTGAAGATGGTCGACTCGGTGCTGCTGCTGGTCGACGCCATTGACGGACCGATGCCGCAGACCCGCTTTGTCCTGAAAAAATCCCTCGACCTGGGCCACAAGCCGATCGTCGTCATCAACAAGATCGACCGGGAAGGGAGCCGGCCGGCCGAGGTGGTCGACATGGTCTTCGACCTCTTCTGCGAACTGAACGCCTCGGATGAACAGCTCGACTTCGCCATCGTCTATACCAGCGCCAAGCAGGGGTATGCCAAGCTCGACATGGACGCTGCCTCGACCAGCCTGGAGCCGCTCTTCGCCGTGATCGAGAGTAATGTCCGCCCCCCCCATGGCGACCCGAAATCACCATTCCAGCTGCTTGTCACCTCTATCGATTACAACGACTATATCGGCCGGATCGCCACTGGCAAGGTCTTCAACGGCAAGGTTACGGCTGGCGAGACCATCGCCCTGGTGAAACGGAACGGCACTGTCACCAAGGGGCGGATATCGAAACTGCTCGGTTACGAAGGGCTGAAACAGGTGGAGATCGCCGAAGCCTGCACCGGCGACATCGTCACCATCGCCGGCTTCGATGACGTCGGTATCGGCGAGACCCTGGCTGCTGCCGACCAGCCGCTGCCGCTCCCCTACGTCTCCATCGACGAGCCGACCATCGCCATGAACTTCATCGTCAACACCTCCCCCTTTGCCGGCCGGGAGGGGAAGCTGGTCACCTCGCGCAATATCCGTGAGCGACTCGACAAGGAGCTGCGCACCAATGTCTCGCTCCGGGTCGAGGATACCGCTTCGGCCGACACCTTCAAGGTATCGGGGCGCGGCGAGCTGCATCTCTCCATCCTGATCGAGAACATGCGCCGGGAAGGGTTCGAGCTGGCGGTCTCCAAACCTGAGGTGATCTACCGCGAGATCGACGGGCAGAAGCAGGAACCGCTGGAGTATCTGGTGGTGGATGTCCCCTCCGAGCACCAGGGGGCTATCATCGAGAAGATGGGACCGCGCAAGGGGGAGATGGTCGCCATGAACCCGATGGGGGAGACGATCCGCCTCGAATTCATCGTTCCGGCCCGGGGACTGATCGGCCTGCGTGGCGATCTCCTCACCGAGACCCGTGGCACCGCGGTCATGACCCACACCTTCCACGATTACGGCCCCTACCGGGGTGATATCCCGGGGAGGATGAACGGTGTGCTCACCGCCATGGAGCTGGGGGAGACTACCGCCTATTCCCTTGATGCCCTGCAGCCGCGCGGCATCCTCTTCGTCTCACCCGGCACAGATGTCTACGGCGGCATGATCATCGGCCAGCACGCCAAGGACAACGACCTGGACGTCAACCCCTGCAAAGGGAAGAAGCTGACCAATGTCCGCGCCTCCGGCTCTGACGACGCAGTCAAGCTGGCGCCCCCCCGTATCCTCACCCTGGAGCAGGCGCTGGAGTTCATCGATGACGACGAACTGGTGGAGGTCACCCCCCAGTCGATCCGGCTGCGGAAGAAAGAGCTCGACCCGAACCGGCGCAAGCGGAAGTGAGATAAATATCCAACCATGGAGGCGGGCTAACCCCCGCCTTTTTTCTTTATTGATACTTGGCTCCAACTGCGGCTCCAGAGTATTTAATCGTAATTTCTGCACTTGCCAATCAAAGATTTTAATTAAGCATATTGCCATGCCTTGAATCTCTGTTATAATCCGCCTCATTAAAAAAGTTGCCATCTTTATGCCATTTCTATGCGGCGCAGGACTGAGCCTGCACAATAAAGGAGGTATACCCATGAATGAGTGGAATAAGTTGAGATGCTTGACAGTGCTTACCCTGGCAGTGGCTGCCATGATGGTGACCGGTTGTGCTAATGACCAATTCGAGATGATGAAGAAGAAAGGGATGATCGGCTGCTGCTATGAATCAAAACTGCCGGTCAACCAGTTGGGGGGGGCGAAATTCCCGGTCACCCTAAAGGTCGACAAACTTGCTAAAGGCGAGACCAGCGTTGATGGTCAGGGGAGCGGCCTGCTGGCCCTCTTCCCTCTGGTTAGCCCCTTTGCCCATGTAGTCTTTAACAACAGTTTCGTCCTTGATCCAAAACAGGGGCTCAAGGACAATGAAGTAGAAGGTATCTTGACCGAAGAATTGAGAAAGACTGGTCTCTTCAAGGCTGTTGCGACTACCGAGCCGGCAGACTATCTGCTGAAAGGGAAAATCGACTTGAAGCACCGGAGCCGGGCACATTTCGCAGGCATTGGCGCAATCATCTATGGTTCCAGCCTCCTCTTCAACTTCATCACTCCAAGCTCTTACGACGAGAAGAGCTGTAACCTACATGTGGACATCGTCTCAGCAGACGGCAAAAAAACAGTCCTGAGCAAGGATTATGCTGTCACCAAAAGTTTCAATATCGGTATCGTTTACGACCCCCTTGAACGCCAGTACGACGCTTTTGGCAAGATCGTATTCCCTGAGGTCGTAAGCAAAATGGCAGAAGATATCAACTCCCTCCCTGCGGATGCCTGGAAATAATGTTACGACAAGGAGCGGGACATGATGACCAACCGTCCCGCTCCCACCTCCACTAACGACAACTCTCATCAGTCCATTCAAACACGATTTTTTTGATATTACCCTTAAAATACCCGATATAGGGTATTGCCTTGCATGAAAAAACTGTTATAATGGAAATAGATAAAACGTTGTTTGCTAGTTCCCATTAAATGATCAATTCCCATGAAGGGGCAACGACCATGAACAAGCAGAAGATCCTGATCGTCGACGACAGCGAACTGGTCCTGGCAATGGCCAAGGACGCCCTGGAACATGCCGGCTACGATATCGCCACCGCCACCAACGGCATCGAGGCGAACCGGGAGATTTTCTCGGTGCGCAAACCAGACCTTATCATCCTCGATGTGATGATGCCGATGCTGGACGGCAACAAGAAGGCGAAACTGCTCAAGGAGAAGGAGTTCTCCAGGGATATCCCGATCCTGCTCATCTCCTCCAAGAGCGACGATGAACTGCGCCGCTTGACCCTGGAATCGGGGGCGAACGGCTTCATCCGCAAACCGTTCACCAACGCCATGATAGTCTCCAGCGTCGGCAAGCACCTGGCCGCTACTTTAAACTGACCGGCCTGCATATGATGAATAGCCACAGGCGAAGGATTACCCCTTCGCCTTTTTTTGTCCGCAAACAGCTATTTATCTTTCCATTAAGGCACGTTTATTGTAGTTTACATATGCTTTTCCAGCAGCATTTCAACCCATTCTGACCGGGTCTATAAAGCCCCTACAGATAGGCTTTTCCGGGACGAACCAGGCAGCTTCAGTAAAGGCCCATAGCATACAGCAGTTATAAAACGTAATTACGTAAGCAAACGTAGTCATTTGGCTTACAGTTTTTCCTGCTGCAACAGCAACAGAAGCATGGACTAGCAGCAACAGGCTGCCAGCTTGACAAACCATCGGCGGGCGAGTTCGCTGGTGATTTCCATAGAAGAGGGATATCCGGGTGATGAGAGCATTATTGAAATATTTGAAAAGCGGAGTTGTGGGGGCGATCGTTCTCTGCCTGTTGCTCCTCCCCATGTCGGCAGTGGCAGCGCCTCGCTACACGCCGCTCCTTACTTTTACCCCTGCCGACATCACCTTCAGCTACGGAGAGAGCAGCTCCGGCTACAGCGTGACGCTGACCAATACCGGTGACGGCGCCGCCTACAATGTTGCCCTGTATGCGGATTTCGGCGCTCTTGCCGTAACCTCACCCAACGACCCCTATACCCCCGGCGCTAATCCGTTTTTCACCCTCCCCATGATCCCGGCGGGGGGGAGCCACACCTTGACCTTCACCCTTGTCAACCCTGACTGGTGTTCCGGCAGCATGGCGCGCAAGGTGGTCTGGCAGCCCCATTACCATGATGCGACCGGGATCGACTTTACTGCCGGGGCGCAGGTCAGCGCCATCAATCCTGCTGCTGGTGCGCCGGATATACAGGTGAACATGAGCGGGGCGCCGGAGGTGATACATATCGGCGAGACAGTACCGTATCATATCACCTCAGCGTACAGCGGTTCCGTGAGCTGCGGCAGCGGCTCAACCGGTGCTGTTACGGTGGTCGATACGGTCCCGGCCGGTTTTACGGTAGTTAATGCCGACGGCGGCATCTGGGTGCCGGGGGGGGACGGCACCGGTGGCACGATTACCTGGAGCTATACCCCGCCGGCAAGCCTGGATAAAAACATCATCCTCCAGTCACCGGGCGCTCCCCAGTGCGAAGGCTATTGCAAGACGACCTTTACCAATAGCGTCTCCGCCTCAGTTACTGCCTGTTCCGGCTGCACCCTGAACGCTGCCGCGGCAAAGAGCACCGCCATTGCCTGCGCCGAAGGGGTGACATCGACAAAAACAGCCAGTGGACCCTTTGAGCGGGGGAGCGACACCAGCTATACCAATACCTATATATTTGACAGCGGCTCCACGGTAACTCTCAATAGCCTGGTATTTACCGAGCACGCCGAAAACCGGCAGCTCTATAATCCCGGCAGCCTGGCCATCATTTTTGACGGGGTTGACATCACCGCTGCCGTCCTGGTGACCGACACCACCACCAACGCTGGTGGCTCACTGGTCCTCGATTTCAGCGGCGCTCCCGCCACAGCGCTGGCGGGCAAGAGCCTGGTCATCTCCTATGACCTGACCGCCACGCCAAACACGGTGGCCGCCTGCGGCAACACCACTTTTTACTCCTGGTCCAGCCTGAACATGGGGGCTTCCGGCGCTGCCTGCCTGGTAGATGGCGTGATCCACGAAACCGTCCCGGTGACCATCGGCTCACCCGCCATGGCGGCCACCATCAGCGGGCTTCCGGCGGTCATGGATAAAGGCCGGACCCAGACTATCACCCTGAACCTGACCCAGACCTCCACCTTCAATCCCAAGGATGTCAAACTGGAATTATCCGGACTCAACTATTATGTCGTCAATCCTGCCGCCGTCACCTGCGGCGGCGCTGTAGCCCCCGTTTCCTGCACCCCAGCTCTTAACGGCAGCGGTAATTATGAGTGGACCTTTAACGACGGGTTTACCGGCCAGAATCAAACCGCCACCATCCAGGTGACGGTGCTGAAGCGCGCCACCGGCAGCGGCGGCCTGGTGGCCACCGCCTATTTCGACGACCGCACGACCGATAATGGCGTCAGCGATCTGTTATGCGCCGCCACTGCCACTGCGCAGCCGGATCTGCTGCGGGGGGGAGATCTGATCATCGAAAACACCCCGGACGTGTTTGTTGCTGATGCCTATACCACCAGTTTCCAACGGAAATTGTACGTCATCAATCGTGGCGCCGGCACGGCTTATAACGTCTGGGTGGATGATCTTCTGGGGTCCGATCTGCAATATGTTTCGGCGGTGGTCGACAATATGACCGGGGTCACGGTTACCGGCAACCAGGATCACAGCGGCGGCGCCATGAACGGTTCGACCATCGCCATTGCCGCTATGACGGCAGGTGAGAGGCGAATGATCACAGCCACGGGGAATATTACTGGCTGCAGCAATCTGACCAGCACCGCCATTGCCAACTGGAACGTCATTGGCACTGCGGCCCAGGTATCGGCAAGCGATTCCGGGGTGGTACAGATTCCGACCTCACCGCAGCTCGACACCAGCAAGGCAATTACGCCGCTCGACGCCCTTGGCGTATCCACCGCCACCGCCACCTTCCGCAACAGCGGCGATACCAAGATCTATAATGTCATGATGACCGCGACACTCCCCGCAGGGTTGACGTATATTCCCAGCAGCACTCGCTGGCGGGTGAACGGCGGCGGATGGAACGGGCCGAACGCGGCCTATAATCCGAATCCCACGACCTCCCCCCTGGTTTGGACCAGAAACGAAATTCCGGGCATGTCCTCTATGAACCCCGGAGACACCCTGGAGATCAATTTCGAACTGATTGCGGATTGCAGCTTTACCGGTGGCACAGTCAAGGTGGCAACGCAGTTTGAGGACCCCTGCGGTCAGATCCACACCGTCGCGGAGTGGAGCGCCGCCATAGCCCCGAACGCGCCGGTCATCGGCATTACCGGTTTCACCTTAAGTCCCGCCACCATCTATACCCACAACGACAACACCGAACTAACCGTTACCATCGCCAATACAGGGACGGTTGACGCCGAAAATCTCGACCTGGTGGTCACCCTGCCGGACGGGCTCTCGTACAGTAGCGGTTCCGCCAAACTTTTTGTGGGACCGGACAATACCGGGACTGCCATAGCGATTGGTGACCCCACGATAGTCGGCAATCAATTGAGATTTACCAATACCGCAAGCAAGCTGGACAACCTGGTGAACTCTCTGCAGGCTAACGGCGGCAACGATACCCTGGTGCTGAAATTCTCGGTCAGATCATCCTGCTATGTCACCGGCAATCTGGGGCTCACGCTGTACTACTATGACGCGTGCGGCGCCACCCAGTACAGCACCACCGCCAGCCACGCCGTTACGGCCTCTTCGCCCAATCTTTCGGTGGTTGCAACTCCAGTTGTCCCCTATGCCGAATGCGGTTCGGATGTCACCTGGAACGTGGCCGTAACCAATAACGGCACCGGCAATGCCCAGGTGGTGCGGGTGGAAGAGACACTTGGCGCCGGGCTGACCTATGTTCCGGGCAGTTTTACCGCCATTGACAAGCCGGGTACCGTGATAGCCGATCTGGCAGGCAACCTCCTGGGGTGGGAGTTTAACAATCTGGCAGCTGGCGCCACGGCCCGCTTTACCCTGAAGAGCACGGTCGATAGCGCCGGTTGCGCCATAGGGTCGCGCCAGAGTAGTGTGCGGGCCATCTGGGGGGGCGGTACGACCGGTGAAGCTGTTGACAACAATCCTGCAACCACCTCCTATGACTGCACCATCGGCACCTGGGCCAATGCCGCTCCAGCCACGGTGGCGGTCATTGTACCCACGGTCACCGCCATTGTTATCGATCAAAACCAGCCCCAGACCTTATACAGCGGGGTGGAGGGGAAAGGGGTCTATAAAAGCAGCGATGGCGGTCAGATCTGGGTTCCAACTACAGGCCAGCCGGGCAATCTGCGCATCAAACAGCTCGTTATCCACCCGTCCGTTGCCGGCACCCTCTTTGCCGCCAGCTACGGCAGCGGCATCTTCACCAGCAGCGACAGCGGCAACAGCTGGAGCGCCTGCAGCGGCCAGCCGGCCAACCTGAACAGCGTTGCCCTGACTATTGCTGCCAGCGGCAGACTCTATGCCGGCACCGAAGGGGGGATCTTCTCCAGCAGCGACTGTAACAGCTGGAGTGACGTCAACAGCGGCCTGACCGTGGATACTGCAAAGCCGCCAGTCGTGATAGTTATTGCCGGTAACACTCTCTACGCCGGGCTTGACGGGCTTGGAATATGGAAGAAAGTCGATACAGGCGACTGGACAGCTGCTACCGGCCTTCCGGCCAACAGCCGGGTCAAGGCGATTGTGATGAAGGATTCGGCAAACCTCTATGCAGCACTCTATGGCAGCGGTGTCTACAAGAGCACAGACAGCGGTGGCAGCTGGAGCGCCTGCGGCGCAACCGGTCTGACAAACACCAATCTGCTGTCGCTGAAGATTAATGGCAGCGGTTATCTATATGCCGGGACTGAGAGCGGGATTTTCGTCAGCGTCAATGACTGCGGAACGTGGAACCCTATGAATAGTGGGTTGCCGTAAGGTGAAGCAGGCGGCAGGCTGAAGGCTGAAGGTCAAAGGCATTTTTTCAGTGATGAAAAGGGTGGACATGATGGACAGGATAAGAGCTTAAAAACTGGCTGTCTGGTTTTGATCTTATCCGCCTTTATCCTGTTTATCCCTGTTCAAATAAAAGGTTTTGACTTTCGTCGCGTCGTTGCGTGACGCCATCTCCTGGTTTTCTGCGCAGCGCGACAGTCGAATCAGAATTGTATAAAGAAGATGCAGGAGGGTTAAGATGAATCTGTGGAGGATCATCGCAGCGTCATTTATTGCAGCCATATTGTCTCTGTCAGTTTCGGCGTCTCCTTTGCTGGCCGATTACAACGTCACTGTTACCAGCGCGGCAAGCAGTGGCGGCTCCTGGTCGGGCGCTTCGCCCGATGTCTGGACACCGAGTGCATCAGGATCGAACGTATCTGTCACAGAGATCCAGGCGCGGCTGGCCACAAAGGGTGTAACCATAACCACCGCAGGTGGCGGAGCCGAGACCGGCGATCTGACTATCAGCACCCCCCTCACCTGGACCGGCAATACCCTTACCCTCACCGCTGCCCGTGATATCCAGATCAACGCGGTGCTGAAGTCAAACAATTCATCCCTTACCATGACCACCACCTCCGGCACGGTGCGCTGCGGCTTTGCTTCGGGGGGCGACTTTGCCGGCCGGGTCGATTTCTTCCAGGCCGACGGCACAACTCTTCGCAGCGGCAGCGGTTTTCTCACCATCAACAGTGCCGACTACACGGTGATCACAGCCCTCGTGGATCTGCAGGGGATGCAGGGGAGCCTTGCCGGTAAGTACGCACTTGGCGCCAACATCGATGCCACGGCAACAAAAAGGTGGAACAGCTACACCGGTTTTCTGCCCGTCGGGGACAGCGTCACCCCTTTCACCGGCATTTTTGACGGTTTGGGGCATACGATCAACCGGCTGTACATCCAGAAAATTTCGACTTCAGACAATTATGCCGGGCTGTTCGGCTACGTTACCGGGGCGCTGCGCAACGTCGGGCTGGCGCTGGGATCTGTCTCCGGCAACAGCAGCGGCGGCTACAACTATTCCGGCGGCCTGGCAGGGTATATGAATGTCGGCAACATCAGCAATGCCTACAGCACCGGCGGCGTCTTTGGCAGCACCAGCAGCAGAGGTAATTATTCCGGCGGTCTGGTGGGCTATCTTGTCGGCAACATCAGCAATGCCTACAGCAGCGGTTTTGTCTCAGGGAGCGGCAGCCACAATTATTCCGGCGGCCTGGCAGGGTATTTGGATGGCGGCTATATCAGCAATGCGTACAACAGCAGCTCCGTATTCGGCAGCGCTATCACCAGCGACAATGATACGGGCGGGCTGGTGGGGTACCATGCCGGCGGCAGCATCAGCAATGCGTACAACAGCGGCTCAGTCTCCGGCAGCAGCACGAATAGAATGAATAGATCCGGCGGGCTGGTGGGGTATTTTTTCGGCTCACCGGTCAAATCCTACAACAGCGGCTTTGTCACCGGCAGCGCCGTCAACAGCAGCTTGAATTATACCAGCGGTCTGGTCGGGGATGGGTTTGGATCAAACAGCTTTTCTGACATTGAAACTTCGGGGGTAACCTCCAACGGCGACAGGACCACGGCGCAGATGAAGAGCCTCGCCACCTTTACCAATGCCGGTTGGGACATCTCCGAAGCCGCCGGTTCCGGTTCGGTCTGGCGCATGGTCGATGGCATAACCTATCCGCTGCTGCGGGTCTTCTCCCAGTATGATGTGTATGTCAGAAACTGCACCCCGGGGAATTATGACAACGGCTCCGCCTGCACCCCCTGCGCCGCCGGGAGCTACCAGCCTGCCGGGTCGCAGACCGCCTGTCTGCCTGCCCCGGCCGGGTTTTTCACCGCAGCTGGCGCAGCAGCGCCCACAGCCTGCAGTCCCGGCGAGTACCAGAGCCTGACCGGCCAGTCCAGCTGTATCCAATGCCCGATCGGCAAATATCAACCTGCAACCGGCCAGATCGCCTGTCTCGACGCTCCAGCCGGGTTCATGACCCCTTCACCGGGTACAGCCACACTCCCCACACCCTGCCCGGCAGGAACCTTCCAGTCTTCCCCCGGTTCAAACAGCTGCACAGCCTGCCAGGCAGGCACAGTGCAGCCGGCCACCGGCCAGACAGCCTGCGTAGCCATCCCCAAGGCAGCCGGCAGCATGGTTGTCGATCAATCAACATCTCCTACCACCCTCTATGCGGCCATTGACACGGAAGGGGTCTACAAAAGCCCTGATGACGGCGCATCATGGGCGGCTGCCAACGGCACGACGCCAAACAATATCACCAACCTGCGGGTCAAGGCGCTGGTGCGAAGCAGCACAGGAGTGCTCTACGTCACCACCTACGGCAGCGGGCTTTTCAAGAGCAGCGACAATGCTGGCAGCTGGAGCGGTTGCGGCGGCGCTGGCAGCGGTCTTGGCAACCAGAACGTCGTCTCCCTCACCATCGATGGCAGCGGCAAGCTCTACGCCGGCAGCGAGGCGGGGGTCTTTGTCAGCAGCGACGGCTGTGCCAGCTGGACAGCGATAAATGGCGGGCTGCCGAATTGAAGAACTACCGGAATCAGTTTTCACTGCGTTACCTTGTTCGCTGAAGTTGCCACCAATAATGAATGATTCAAAGTCAGGTGTGAAATGAAGTTATACCCCTTGCTCTTATCCATTCTCCTGATCGTCCTGGTATTGACCGGCACGGTTCTGCCGTCTCAGGCTGCCACGATCTATGCAGCGCCCGGCGGAGCAACCAGCGGCCTGTGCGGCAGCTGGACCGATGCCTGTGAACTGAGCTATGCCCTTGTGAGTGCGGTCAGCGGCCAGGATATCTGGGTCAAGGCCGGTACATACACACCGACCGACACCGGTCGCAGCGCCACCTTCCAGCTCAAGTCGGGGGTGGCGATCTACGGCGGCTTTACCGGCACCGAGACCGATCTCAGCCAGCGCAACTGGACAACGAATGTCACAGTCCTGAGCGGCAGCGCGACGAACTCCTACCATGTGGTCACAGGGGCGAACAACGCTATCCTGGACGGGGTTACTGTCACCGGCGGCAACGCCGATGGGACAGGCTTCAACAACTTCGGCGGCGGGATGTACAATGACGGCAGCAGTCCGACGCTTAATAACTGCACCTTCAGTGGTAATCGCACCACGGGGGCCGGCGCCGGCATCTACAATAACAGCAACAGCCCTGTGTTGACCAACTGCACCTTCAGCAATAATCAGAACAATTACAAAGGGGGCGGGATATTCAACAACTATAGCAACCCGACGTTTGCCAACTGCACCTTCAGCGGTAATATGGCCAGCTTCGGCGGCGGCATCTACAATTACCAGAGCAACCCGACACTGACC
The DNA here is from genome assembly GCA_964649725.1 of uncultured Geobacteraceae bacterium. GTDB lineage: Bacteria > Desulfobacterota > Desulfuromonadia > Geobacterales > Geobacteraceae > CAZYTM01. The sequence continues at coordinate 259,309 of CAZYTM010000003.1, forward strand.
GACTGCATCTTCAGCGGCAATCTCGCTCCCACCGGCGGCGCTATGTACGATGACCTCAGCAACACGACGCTGACCAACTGCACCCTCAGCGGCAATAATGCAATGTCCGGCGGCGCTATGTACCTTAACGCCACCAGCCCGGTGCTGACCAACTGCACCTTAAGCGGCAATTCCGCCGGTTCCGGCGGCGGTATTTACAATAGCGGCGGCGGCCCGACCCTTATCAACTGCACCTTAAGCGGCAATTCCGCCAGTTCCGGCGGCGGTATATACAATTTCTACGGTTTCCCGACCATCCGTAACAGCATCCTCTGGGGTGACAGCAGTGCCGAGTTTTATAACAACAGCCCTTTCCCCCTCACTATTTCTGACAGCTTGGTGCAGGGGGGGTCCGGCAATGATCCGCTCCTTGCACCGCTCGGTAACTACGGCGGTGCTACGCAGACCATCCCGCTGCTCCCCGGCTCATCGGCAATCAACGCCGGCAACGGCGCCTACTGTCCGGCCACTGACCAGCGCGGCGTCGCCCGCCCCCAGGGGAGCGCCTGTGATATCGGTGCGTTTGAATCGCGAGGTTTCATCCTGACCAAGACCGGCGGTGACAACCAGAGTACGTCAATCAACAACTCCTTTGCCGATCCGCTGACAGTGTCAGTCACGGCCAAGAGCGCCGGCGAGCCGGTGAACGGCGGTCTGGTCACTTTCACTGCCCCTGTTGCCGGCGCCAGTCTCGATCCTGTCACCAGTTCCGCCATTATCGCCGCTGGTACGGTTTCCCGCAGCATCGCCGCCAATAATACCAGCGGTTCCTATAGCGTTAGCGCCCTGGCAGCCGGGGCCGATCCTCTCTCTTTCAGTCTGATAAATGCCATAGCCCCGCCAACAGCCATTGCTGCCACAGCCATAACCTCCACCGGCTTCAACGCCAACTGGATCAGCTCTACCGGGGCAACCGGCTATTATCTTGACGTGGCTACCGACAGCGGCTTCAGCAGCTTTGTCAGCGGCTATCAGAACAAAGATGTCGGCAACTTCACTACTTTTGCCGTCAGCACTCTTGCTCCCGGCACAAGCTACCATTACCGGGTCCGGGCCTACGACAGTTCCGCCCCGTCTTCATATTCCAACACTGTCAACCAGGCTACCCAGCCAGGTCAGGTGGAGAGCATCGTCGTCGATCCGTCCGCACCGGCCAGACTATACGCGACAGTTGCTGGCAGCGGCGTCTTCATCAGCACCGGCAACGGTACCACCTGGAGCGCCGCCGCCACCCAGCCGGACAATCTGAAGATCAAGAGGCTGGTGATCCATCCGGTCACCCGGAGCACTCTCTTTGCCGCCAGCTACGGCAGCGGCATGTACAAGAGCACCGATAGCGGCAATGTCTGGACTACATGCGCCAATACGAACCTTAGCGGTGCGGCGCTGAATGCCGTCTCCCTGGCTATCGATCCGAGCGGTGCTTTATATGCCGGCACCGAGGCCGGTATCTACACCAGCAGCGACTGCACGTCATGGGTGGCGGTCAACAGCGGCCTGATAGTGGATGCGTCTAAGCCGCCGGTAGCTATTGCCGTTGACCCGGCAAATACCGCCAAACTCTATGCCGGCCTGGATGGCGCCGGGATATTCAGAAGCATCGACAGCGGCGCCAACTGGTCCCCTGCCACCATTCAGCCGGCTAATCTGCGCATCAGGGCGCTCGCCTTCAAGCCGGGGGAGAGCACGAACCTTTACGCCGCCAGCTACGGCAATGGTCTGTTCAAGAGCTTGGATAGCGGCGTTACCTGGGACAGTTGCACCAACACCAACCTGACAAACCTGAATATGCTGTCACTGACCATCGACGCCTCCGGCAAGCTGTATGCCGGCAGCGAGGCCGGGGTCTTTGTCAGCAGCGACGGCTGTGTCAGCTGGACTGCCATAAATGGCGGGCTGCCATGATAGCGAATGGAGGAAGAGAGATGAGATCCGGATATCTGCATTACAGATTGGTTGTTACTGTTATTTTGTCATTCATCTTCCAGACAACCTTTGCCGGTTTCTCCCATGCCGCCTGCACCGATCCGCCAAGAGTCGGTGTTGACTGGTCAAATTGCGATAAATCGGGCGTAAACCTCTCCGGCTTGTCCTTGACAGGCGCAAAACTGATCAACACAAACCTCACCAATGCAAACATCACCGGCACGTACATGACAGGAGCAAACTTCACCGGCGCAATTCTTTCCGGTGCCAACCTCACCAATGCCCGTCTCGATCTTGTTGTGGGTCTTTCTGAGGTGCAATTGCGCAGTGCCGCTTTCTTGACCGGAATCCGGCTGGCTTATGTCGACTTGCCAAGTATGATAAATCTGAGCAGTCTAAATTTTACCAATGCAAACTTTGTTAGCGCAGGACTCTACAAGGCAAACTTAAGCAGTGCAAACCTGACCAATGCGAACCTGACCAATGCAAACCTTATAAATACCAACTTCTCCGGTACAAACCTGACTAATGCTAACCTGAGCGGTGCTGACCTGCTGAACACAATCTTCAACAGTGCAAACCTTACTAATGCGAACCTGAGCAGTACGGGGTTGACCGCTCCCCAACTGCGCAGCGCCGCTGCCATGACCGGGGTCAATCTGTCCGGTTTGAACCTGAGCGGCTTTGATCTGAGCGCCCTTAATCTGACCAGTGCAAATCTGAGCAATGCAAACCTGACCAGTGCAAACCTGACCAATACCATTCTGACCAATGCAAATCTGACCGGCGTAACAGGGCTGACCGCGGCACAACTGCGCAGCGCCGCTGCCATAACCGGGATCAACCTGTCTGGTCTGGATTTGAGCGGGTTCGACCTAAGCGGCCTGGACCTGACCAATGCAAACCTCACCGGCACTATATTCAATGGCACGAACTTAAACGGGACCGTTCTTGCCGGGGTGAACCTGACCGGCAGCAGATTCAGCACTCTTGTCGGAAAATATTACATCAACTTTGTCGCCGGCCCGAATGGCAGCGTAACTGGCGTCACCACCCAGTTGACCGACAGCGGAGGTGCAGCGACAGCGGTTAGCGCAGTGCCGGCACCTGGTTACCGGTTTGCCTTCTGGAGCGCATCTACCGGCGTTGTTTCATCGGCCAACCCGCTCACTGTGACGAACATCGTTGCCGATCAGTTCTACACCGCCATATTCGAGGTGGACAAAGCCATCAGCAGCGTGATAGTCAATCCCGCCAACAGCGCCTCGCTCTTCGCAGGAGTTGATGGTGGGGGTGTCTTTTACAGCACCGACAGCGGTGCTACCTGGAGCGCCGCAACCACACAACCGACGAACAACCGGGTCAGGTCTATCGTTCTACAGCCGGGGGATGGCTCGAAACTCTTTGCCGCCACCTACGGCGGCGGGGTATACCAGACCATAAACAGCGGCGTTGACTGGAGCGCCTGCGGTGTCACCGGCCTGACTAACCAGAATATTGTTTCCCTGACCATCGACACCTCCGGCAAGCTCTATGCCGGGAGCGAGGCGGGTCTGTTTGTCAGTATAGACAACTGCGCCAACTGGGCGGCGATCAATGGCGGCTTGCCATGAAAAAACATGGATCTGAGGGTTAGAAAAATGCAAGCGGAAATATCGAGAGATTACCTGGTCCGGATCTACCGGAGCGATGCTGCCACTATGAAAACATGCTGGTCTGCAAAATATGTCGTGGAAGATAATGCTTCGGACACCATTGTATCGGTATTTTACTGACAGAAGCTGTTCGACCGTATATACTTTGTGAGTTTATATTAATCATGTCGACAACTGGAAAAGAAAGGGTTAAACATGACATCCGCCAATGATAGGAAAAAGATGAATCTGTTACCCAAAACCATGAGACAGCTGCGTAACGCCATTACCACCATTATTCTGGCTTTCATCTCCCTGGTTGTCCTGACAGGCCAGGCGTCTGCCACTAACGGGGTCCACACCTTTGCCAGCCCTGGGACAGCCAGCGGCGGTTTCAAACCGGTGGGGAACCACTTTCTCGTCAGCGAGAAGTTCGAGCCCGATTTAGCTCCCAACGACACGGCCATCTGCTACAACACGCTCGGCCTCCTTACCCCTGCGCCGCAGACGGTCAATGGGATGATTATCAAGGCCGACGGCACCAACCTCACCTCCTTTGACCTGACGGATATGAAGGTTACCATCTATGCTGACTCCGGTGGGCCAGAAGATATCAGCAGCCTCAAGATTACCGGCACCAAGGTCGGCGGCAGTACGGTATTTATCACCTTGAATCCACCTTCGACTGCTGCGGGGGCTTCGTTCACCCTGACCGGAATTGGGGCGAATCTGAGCGCTTTCACCGGCATAACCCAGCTGTCGTTCGACATTACTACCGCAAATGATGTCTGGTTTATCGATTTCTCCTCCATCACAACTGCCAATGAAGCCTATCCTACTACTGTTGCCCCGACGAACCAGGCGACCAACGCGCAGGCGGTCGTTGTCGGCTCTACTGAGTTTAACATTGGCTGGACCAGCGGCAACGGCAGTTCCAGGGTGGTCTTTGCCAAGACCGGCGTAACCACCGGCGCCCCGACCCTTGCCGACAGCACCACCTATGCGGCTAATGGCAACTTCAGCCTGGCAGCCGATCCGGACAGCGACGGCTGGAAATGTGTCTATAACGGCAATAGTAACTTTGCCACCATAACGGGGCTCAGCGCGACGACCCAGTACCGCTTCATCGTCTTTGAATACAATGGCTCCACCGGCAGGGAGGGATATCTCACAACCGGCGCCACTAACGCCTTTAACCAGACTACGGGGGGCAGTCTCGGCGTCTGGACCAGGGGAGACATCGCAGGACTTGATGGGACTATAAATAAAGATTTCTGGACCAGGACCGATGCCGACCGGGATGCAAGCGGGAACATCTACGTGGGGCATCGGTATAGCTACTACAATGATACTAATGCGCAATTGCGGATCGAGAAATGGGACGGCGCCAGCTGGTCTAACCTCTCCACGATTACCGCGCTGAGCGCCGGCTATAGCGGTTTCAGCGATTACGCCTCCACAGCAGTGACCGGTGTCAACCAGGTTCGCCTGGCCATCACCGGAAGTCAAGCGGCCACCGCTATTATAACCGAGGCAAAATACAACGGTGCCTGGTCGTTCAGTGATATCGATTCGACCAGCACAGTCAACACCAGTTTAAACCAGCCCGTAATCGCCGTCGACGGAGCCGGCGCCTCGCACGTTCTCTACGAATATTCTGATGCAAACACCGGTTCCCGAAACCAGTACATCAAACTTGCCTCCTGGAACGGGTCTGCCTGGAGCAGGCAAACCCTGGTCACGGTTCCTAACCCCGACTCCTCTAACGAGGTCAAGAAGGATTACCTGCTCTTAAACGATGCGAACAATAAACAGCACGTCTTCTATTTCCGTCAGACCGCAGGTCTGACCGATCTGCACTACTGGACCAACAAGTCCGGCAGCGGGGTCGACACCACAATCTTTACCAATAGTTCTGAAACTCCGTATAGATTGTACGGCGCCTTCGACAGCAGCGGCAAACTACATATTGCCTACGGTCTCAATACTCTTTTCGGCAAGAAGGTGGTCTATTCATCCGAGGCGTCTGGCTGGGCATCACAGCAGCTGATGGAGTCAACGGCCGGATCTGAGACTGGATTCACCCCCCTGGAACTCAGGATCAACAGCAGTGGCGCCATCGTCATCCCGGTGCGATCAAGGAACGACAAGGTGTTCAAGGCATTGCTGAAACAGGGGAGCAATCCATGGCAAGTCTCCACGTTGTCGCCCGTGGATGCGGGGACCGACGACTGGGAAGACCTCATGTTCAGTAACAATAACTGGGGAGCTGCCTTCCGGGATGACGGCAAGCTGCTGATTGCGTATGCCAATGTACCCCTTGTCCGGCCCCGCATTTTAAAGTATATAATGGTATCGCTCACGCCGCCGACCGTGACCGGTATCAGCCCCACCTCAGGGCCAACCGCCGGAGGGACGGCTGTGACCATCAGCGGCACCGGTTTCGATAATGGCGCCACCGTGACCATCGGCGGCGCAGCCGCTACCGGAGTGACCAGGAACAGCGCTACTTCAATTTCGGCCACCACCCCGGCTGGTTCGGCCGGTGCAAAGAATATTGTGGTGACCAATCCGGATACCCAGACCGGGACACTTACCAACGGCTTTACCTATATCGCCAATGTCACTCCGGTTTTTGTCGGTGCTACTACCTCCCTGACAGTCAACCAGAACGCCCCGGCCACCGACATCAAGGGGCTTCTGCATGTGAGCGACCCCGACGCCAGCCAGACCGAGACCTGGAGCCAGAGCGTTGCTCCGAGCCACGGCACGTTAAGTTTCAGCAGTGCTACAGCCAGTTCCGGCAGCGCTGACATCACCCCGGGAGGTACCATCACCTACCAGCCGACCGCCGGCTATAGCGGCAGCGACAGCTTCACCGTGCAGGTGAGCGACGGTATTGCCACCGCCACCCGGACAATCACGGTGACGGTGAATCCGATCTACACCGTCACCTACGACGGCAACGGCAACACCGGCGGCAGCGCCCCCAGCGACGGAAGTAGTCCATATGTAACCGGGTCAACAGTCAGCGTCCTCGGCAACACCGGCTCGCTGCTCAGAACCGGCTACACCTTTAGCGGCTGGAACACGGCTGCCAACGGCAGCGGCACCTCCTATGCGGCCGGAGCGACCTTTACCATCGCCGCCAACACCACCCTCTTTGCCAAGTGGCTGGCAATACCTGTTGCCACGGCAGCTACCGGGGCAACCGCCAGCGGCTTCACCGCCAACTGGGGGAGCGCCGCCGGCGCCACCGGCTACTACCTGGATGTAGCAGCTGACAGCAGCTTCACCGGCATGGTCAGCAGCTACAACAATAAAGACCTAGGGAATGTCACCTCTGCGGCAGTGAGTAATCTCGCCCCCGGTACTACTTATTATTACCGGTTGCGCAGCTATAACGGCAGCGTCACGTCAGCCGACTCCAACAGTATCAGTGCCGCCACCAAAAGCGGCCGGGTGAGCGCCATGGTCATCGACCCGGCTGCGCCGGCCACCCTCTTTGCTGTGGTCGATGGCGGCGGCGTCTTTACCAGCGCCAACGCAGGCGGCAGCTGGAGCGCCACCACCGGCCAGCCGACCAGCAACCGGCTGCAGGGGCTGGTGCTGGTACCAGGCAGCCCATCAACCCTCTTTGCCGCCAGCTACGGCAGCGGTCTCTACAGCAGCACCGACAGCGGCGCCAGCTGGAACAGTTGCGCCAACACCGGCCTCGGCGGCAGCAGCCTGAATCTGCTCACCCTGGCCAGCGACAGCAGCGGCAAGCTCTATGCCGGCACAGAAGGGGGTATCTTCACCAGCCCCGACTGCGGCTCGTGGAGTGCGTTGAACACCGGCCTCACTGTTGATGCGGCAAAACCTGCGGTTGCCATTGCTATTGATCCTGCCAATGTTGCCAAGCTGTATGCCGGGCTGGATGGGGCAGGGGTATACAGGAGCTTGAACAGCGGCGGAAACTGGAGCGCGGCCGTCACCCAGCCGACCAACCAGCGGGTTAAGGCGCTGGTGATCAAACCGGGAGATGGGACGAAGCTCTTCGCTGCGACCTACGGCAACGGGGTCTTCACAAGCACTGACAGCGGCGACCACTGGACATCATGCAGCAACACCGGCCTGACCAACCTCAATCTGCTCTCGCTGACCAGCGACGGCAGCGGCAAACTCTACGCCGGCAGCGAGGCCGGGGTGTTTGTCAGCAACGACAACTGCACCACCTGGGCGGCCATCAATGGCGGTTTGCCATGAACAATATATTGACTCCACATATAAACTTACATAAAGAACAGGGTAGCCAATCAAGGAGGTTTATCATGCAACGACAACTTCTGGCAGTCATGACGACACTGCTGCTTATGCTCGGCATATGCAGCCAGGCGCTGGCAGCGCCGAATACCTGGACCGGCAGTACCCCGCCGGGCCAGCCCTTTGCCACCGGCCTGGGAGACAGGGTTATTACCGCCCTGGCTGTCAGTCCTGATGGTGGCACGGTCTATGCGGGCACCGGCAGCGGTACAATTTTCAGCTATGCCGTCACCCCGCCGAGCGCCGTCACAGATGCTGCCGACAGCGTGACTGCCACGACCGCCACCCTGAACGGTACGGTCAATCCGCACAATGCCACTGGCGAGGTCTTCTTCGAATATGGCCTGACCACTGCCTACGGCAGCAAGGTGGATGCGACCACCAATCATGATATCTCCGGTAGCGGCAACCTGGCCGCAACCCTCTCATTGACCGGCCTTACCCCGGGCTCCATCTACCACTTCCGGGTGGTGGTGCAGACTACCTCTGGCGAAACAGTAGGGGGGGATCAGAGTTTCACTACGCTGAAACTTAACCAGACCATCAGCTTCAACCCGGCGCCGACTGTCGTCGTCAACGGCACCGGCACTGTCAGCGCCAGCGGCGGCGGCTCGGGCAACACCGTAACCTTCAGCACAACTTCTACCGATTGCAGTTTGAGCGGCGCAACGGTCACCGGCCTGTTTGCCGGGACCAACAACTGTGTTATCAAGGCAGACCAGGCCGGAAACAGCGCCTATAACGATGCTCCTCAGGCAACGCTCACCTTCAGCATCGGCAAAGGTACCCCCACCATATCCGTCACCCCCGGTACCTACACCTATAATGGTTCTGCACAAGGGCCGGTAGCCGCCGATGTCAACAAGGGGGGCTCCACCGGTGCCGTGACCATGAGCTACAGCGGCACGGGGGGAACCGTCTACGGCCCGAGCGGCACTCTGCCGACCAACGCCGGCAGCTACACCGCCACCGCCAGCGTAGCTGCCGACAGTAACTACCTCCTGGCCTCATCCACAGATACCGCCTTCAGTATTGGCAAAGCCGGCCAGACCCTCTCCTTCAGCCAACCTGCTGCTGTCAACTTTGGCAGCGGTACAGTGGATCTCTCGGCCTATGCCACGGCCGGCGCCTCCACCAGCCCGGTGACCTTCAGCATCTTGGCCGGCGGCACAGGGAGCGGTTCACTCAGCGGCGCTAACAACAAGACCCTGACAATCACCAGCGCCGGCACTATCAACCTCCAGGCCGATCAAGCGGCTGATGTCAACTACAACGCCGCCTCTCCCGTGCAGCGAACACTGACGGTCAACAAGGGGAGCCAGGCAACCCTGGCCATCACCGGGCCGACCACCATCACCTACGGCGACCTCGATACCACTATCACCACTTCTGGCGGCAGCGGCAGCGGCGCCGTCACCTTTGATGCCGGCAGCTCCACCGCCTGCTCCATCGTCAGCGGGAAGCTGCATATCCTCTCCGGTACCGGCAGTTGCGCCATAACCGCCAGCAAGGCGAGTGACAACGACTACAATCAGGCGACCAGCGTCAGCTTTGACGTGACTGTCGCCAAAGCAAACCAGACCATAACCTTCAATACGTTGGCAGCAAAGAGCTATGGCGACGCCGACTTCGGCGCCGGCGCCAGTGCCTCTTCCGGGCTGGCGGTCACATACAGCAGCGATACACCAACCGTCGCTACCGTCACAACTGGCGGCCTGATCCATATCGTTGGCGCTGGCGGCGCCACCATCACCGCCAGCCAGGCGGGGGACGATAATTATAACAGCGCCACCGCCAGCCAGGGACTGGTTGTCGACAAGGCCACTCTGATGGTGCAAGCCAACAACGCCAGTCGTCCTGCCGGTGTGGCCAACCCGACCTTCACTGCCAGCTACAGCGGCTTTGTCAATGGCGAGACCGGTGCAGTCCTCAGCGGTACACCTGATTTCGTCACCCCGGCAGACCTTGCCAGTGCGGCGGGTGAATATCCGATTCTCCCACTACCCGGAACTCTGGCCTCAGCCAATTACAGTTTTACCTATTTCCCCGGCATACTGGCTGTTGATCTGCAAAGCCAGACCATTACCTTTAATCAGTTACCGGTAAAGACCTACGGCGATGCCCCATTCACCATCAGCGCCACCAGCAGTTCCGCTAATCCGATTATTTTACAAAGCACTAACCTTAGCGTAGCGACTATTGCCGGTACGACCGTTACCATAGTCGGTCCGGGCAGTGCCCTTATTACCGCCACTCAGGCAGGAACCGCGACTCACGCTTCAGCGATTGCCATGCAGTTCCTTACTGTGGAAAAAGCTCCGCTGACGGTGGCAGCAGATAATGCCAGCAAGCTATTTGGCAATCCTAATCCGCTCTTTACCTACACAGCAACCGGCTTTATTGCCCCCGATAACCTTCTTACCGCCTGTTCCGGTGCGCCTGATCTCGCTACTGCCGCCATCCTTGCCAGTCCGGCCGGCAGCTATCCGATCACCGCTGCTGCGGGGACCCTCTCCTGTGCCAAGTACAATCCTGTCTTTGTCAACGGCGTGCTGGCAGTAGGTATCAGCAGCCAGAACATCACTTTTACCGCTCTCCCGGCCAAAACCTACGGCGATGCTGACTTCACCCTTACAGCCACCGGTGGCGGTTCGGGTAACCCGGTCACTTTCACCAGCAGCAACCCGGCGGTCGCCACCGTAAGTGGTGACAGCGTCACCATCACCGGCGCCGGCAAGACCACCATCACCGCCAGTCAGGCAGGTAACAATAGCTATGCGCCGGCCGCTGCCCAGCAGACCCTGACAGTCAGCAAGGCTCCCCTGACTGTTAGCGCCGATGCGAAGAACAAGACCTACGGGGCGGCCAACCCGCCACTTACCACGAGCTACAGCGGCTTTACCGGCAGTGACACAGCAGCGGTACTGGCCGGTGCTCCGGTAGTCAGTTGCATTGCCGATGCAAGCAGTGCCACCGGCAGTTATCCGATCGTCGTCGCCAGCGGCAACCTGACATCTAAAAACTACGAACTCTCTTACAGCAACAATACCCTTACCGTAGACAAGGCGCTCCTGACCGTCACGGCCGACAGCAAGTCAAAGAACCCGGGGCAGGCCAATCCGCCCCTGACCGTCAGCTACAGCGGCTTTGTCAATGGTGACAGCGCTGCTTCACTAGCCGGCGCACCGTTAATCAGTACCACCGCCATCAACTCAAGTCCGGTCGGGAGTTACCCGATCGCTGTAGCCCTCGGCACACTCGCCTCGGCCAACTACGACTTCACCCTGGTGAACGGTACTTTGCTGGTCGGCAAATATAATCAGAGCATAAATTTCGCCGCTCTGGCAAACAGGAGTATCGGTTCTCCTGATTTCACCCCTGGCGCCAGCGCCAGTTCCGGGCTGACCGTCAGCTACAGCAGCAGCAACCCGGCAGTCGCTACTGTCGTCAATGGCCAGCTCCATATCGTCAACCCCGGCAGCAGCACCATCACCGCCAGCCAGGCCGGCAACAGCGAATACTATCCGGCCAATGACGTCAGCCAGACCCTTGTTGTCACCTACGCCAGCCAGGGACCGCAGCTGACCCTCTCCACCCTGCCTGACAATGCGGTGACCAGCAGCAATATGCTCAATGTCAGCGGCAGTGTCACTGCGGTGAACGGCCTGCAGGAGTTCACCGTCAATGGCTCTGCAGTCACCCTCGCCGGGGATGGCAGCTTCAGCCTGCCGATCACCCTCCGTACCGGACAGAACGAGATCAGGTTCTTCGCCCTTGACCTGTCCGGCCTGCAGACCACGCTCAGCCGTTTCATCACCCTTGACCAGACCGCACCGCTCATCACTACCAGCGGCAGCAGCGACAACAGCGTCGTCAGCACGACCCGGACCACCATCAGCGGTTCGATCGACAGCAGCAACACGACAGTTATGATCAGCGTCAATGGCGGCACTCCGCAACCGGCAGTGATGACCGGCACCGGCTTCTCCCTGCCGGTCGACCTGCAGCCGGGGAACAATACCATCATCATCACCGCCACAGACGCCTCAGGGAAGAGCTCCAGCATCAAGCAGAGCATCACCCTGAACAGCGCCCTGGCCCTGGCCATCACCACTCCGGCCTACGACCTGAAGTCGGGTCGCGACAGCATGCTGCTTACCGGCACCATTAACGGTACTCCGCCGCTCACCCTCACCGTCACCATGGATGGCCAGAGCTTCACCCCGACCGTGACCGGCAACAGCTTCAGCCAGCAGTTAAGCTTCACCACCGAGAAGAGCTACCAGATTCTGGTCAATGCCAGCGACAGCGCCGGCAACAGTGTCAATGTCAGCCGGAATGTCATCTTCGCCCGGATCGGCGACCAGAATGGCAACGGCACCATGGATATCGGCGATATCCTCACTGCCTTCATGATCTCCCAGGGGCTGCAGGTACCTAGCTGGAGCGACTATTACCGTTGCGATGTGGCACCGCTCGATGCCAACGGTAACCCCCAGGGTGACGGCAGGATCGACATCGGCGACGTAGTGCTGCTGCTCAGGAACTACCTCGGGCTGATCAGCTGGTAAGGGAAAGGCAATTATGAAGTATGAAGTATGAGGTATGAAAGTTGAAACTCATACTTCGTACTTCGTACTTTCAACTGGCAAGCGTAAGTCAATTATGAAGGATGCAACAGGAATGTAGAATTGCATTCAGCTCATACTTCATAATTCATAATTCATAATTCATAATTTTAGAAAGAGAGAGGCATTGAACATGCGAAAGTTATTTACTCTGTTAATCATCCCGATTCTTCTCCTGGCCGGCTGCGGTGGTGGTGGTGGAGCCAGCGTCAACAACAGCGCCACTGAAGCGAAGGTGACCCTCTCCACCCAGGGGACCATCCCGACCGGCAGGGCGCTGGCCGGTATCGGCGTCACCCTGCAACTGCCGGCCGGCGTCACCCCTAAGCTTGATGCCAGCGGCGGGGTCGACAGCAGCGTGGTCACCCCTTCCGGAGTCCTGGCCAACGGTGCCACCGTCCTGACCCCGGTCTACATCCCGGCCAGCGGCACCACACCGGGGAGTCTCAGCTTTGCCATGGCGAGCAGCGCAGCCACCGGTTTCGGCAGCGGCGAATTCGCCACTGTCAAGCTAAAGGTGGCGGCTGGCACCACTGCACCGACGCAGAGCGATTACCAGGTCCCGACTGCCACCCCGATCGACCTGACCGGTGCCAGGGTGAGCAGTCTCAGCGTTGTTTTTGCTGCGGAACTGCTCTAGCGCTGTTGTCGGCAAACGCATATCGCCCAGCATTTATCGGCCGGCACAGATATTGTAGTTTTATCTTCGGTTAAGACACAATATCGACCCGGCCGGCTGGGCCCCTGCCATAAAACCCCTGTATTCAGCCCCTGCCGGGAGATAAACTGCCGCTCATGAACAGAGCTCTCTCTTTCATCAGCCGGTTACCGCTATTTCGCCGCAGTTTGCTAGCTAAAGAGCATTCCCTGCAGCATCGGAGTGAATAATGATCCGCCTCATTTGCAGAATCTTCCTGCCGGTCTTCCTGATTACCCTGACACTGGTCAGCAGCCTTGTACAGCCGGCAGAAGCTCTGCTCCCACCGGTCACTGTCCCGGTCGGCAGATCACCCCAGGGGATCGCCGTCAATGAGACGACCAACCGGATCTATGTGGCCAATTCAGCCGGCGGCTCGGTGACGGTGATCAATGGTGATGACCTGAGCACCACTTCTGTGGCGGTCGGTAACGGCCCCTGCGCTGTGGCGGTCAACAGCTCCAGCAATATGGTCTATGTGGTGAACCTGGCCGACTATACCGTCTCGGTGCTAAGCGGAGCCAACAACAGTGTAATAGCCACAATTAATGTCGGCACATTGCCAATTGCCGTGGCGGTCAATCAGGTAACCAACAAGGTCTATGTGGTTAATGCCATCAGTAACGACTTGACAGTTATCGACGGCGCATACAACGACAACAGCCATACCAGCACTATAGCGGTCGGCAGTTTTCCCTATGCCGTGGCGCTCAACAGCGTCACCAATCAGGTCTATGTGGCCAACTACTCGGACAATAACGTCACGGTGATCGACGGCGCCTATAACGACGTTGCCCATAGCGCCATCATACCGACCGGGACCGGTCCCAGCGCAATTGCCGTCAACCAGTCGACTAACATGATCTATGTCGCTACCTCCAGCATCGGCAGCACCCTGACCATAATCAAAGGGAGCGACAAGAGCACCAGCAGCGCCGATGCTGGGACCAGCCCGGTCGCCCTGGCGGTCAATCCGAAGAGCAGACTGCTTTACGCCGTGAACAGCAGCCTGAACCGTCTGACCATCTTCGACCTGGATAGCAGCACCAGCAGCTTTACCGGCGTTGGTAGATATCCACAGGGGGTGGCGATAAACCAGACCACCAACCGGATATATGTAGCAAATTATGATGACGATACTGTCCAGATCCTCAATGGCCCGACCGTCCCCGCTGACATCAGCGCCTTGAGCAGCAGCACCAATCCGGCCAGGTATGCTGAACCGCTGACCATTACCGCCACGGTCACCGGCAACGGCCCTACCGGCCTGGTCACCTTCAAGGCTGACGGGGCGACAATCGGCAGCGCCAATGTCAGTAACGGTTCTGCGGAGATCACCGTCGCCAATCTGGCGACCGGCAGCAGGAGCCTGACCGCCGAGTTTGCCGGCGACCCCTATAACCAGCCGGCCAGCACTGCCGCGCCATTATCCCAGAGCATCGAAGTCGCCGACACCGTCACCAGCATCAGCGCCAGCGCCAACCCGCTCAGCTACGGTCAGTCCCTGACCCTGACCGCCACGGTCAAGGGGAAGACGCCGAGTAACGGTATCCCGGCCGGCAGCGTGCAGTTCAAGGATGGTGCCGCCACCCTTGCCACTGTTCCTCTTGACGGCAGCGGCAAGGCTCTCTACAGCTATATCCTGGGAGCAGGGAGCTACAGCTTCAGCGCCGTCTTCAGCAGCAGTAGCAGCGACTACAACGGTTCCAGCTCCGCCAGCCTGCCGTTGTCTGTGACCAGGGCGCAACTGACGGTCAAGGCGGAGAGTCTGAGCAAGCTCTACCATGACGTCAATCCGCCTCTTACCTACAGCTACAGCGGTTTTGTCAATGGCGAAGGCATCGCGGCGATCTCCGGGACACCAACTATCAGCACCACTGCCACCCTCTCCAGCCCGGTCGGCAGCTACCCGATAACCGTCACTATCGGTTCGCTCTCATCAAACAACTACAACTTCATCTTCACCAACGCCACCCTCACTGTGGAGAAGCTCTCCCAGGTCATCTCATTCCCGCTACTGCCGGCAAAACAGACCGATTCACCCCCATTCACTATCGATGGGAACAGCTTTGCATCGAGCGGTCTGGCGCTCACCTTCAGCAGTTCAAACCCTTCGGTGGCGATCATTTCCGGCAGGACCGTCACTATCAAGGGTAGCGGCACCACCACCATAACCGCCAGCCAGGCAGGGGACGATAACTACAAAGCAGCCGCTGATGTCAGCCAGACCTTGACCGTCGGCTTTGGCAGCACCGGGCCGAGCATCAGTCTCTCCACCCTGGATAATGGCGCCACCAGCAGTATCGCCACAATCAATATCACCGGCACGGTAACTGCCCCGAACGGTCTGCAGCAGCTGACCTGTAACGGTACTGTCGTTACGGTCGGGGGGAGCGGCAGCTTCAGCTATCCGGTCACCCTGGTCCCGGGGAGCAACATTTTCACTCTGGTGGCCACAGACAAAAACGGCCTTACCGGCAGTGCGAGCCGCACCTTCACCCTGGATGCCACCGCTCCGATAATCAATCTGACCAGCGGCCAGACCGACAACAGTATCACCAGCTCTCCCCAGACCACTGTCAGCGGCAATGTCGATACCGCTACCAGCAGTGTACTGGTGAGCATCAACGGTGCCCCTCCGGTAGCGGCGGTCATGACCGGCACCGGTTTCACCCTGCCGGTAACACTGAGCAGCGGCCTCAACACCATTATCATCACTGCCACCGATGCCTCCGGCAAGAGTTCCAGCATCAAGCAGAGCGTCATCCTTAACGCCACCCTCAGCCTTGCCATCACCAACCCTCCCCACGACCTGAGGAGCAGCAGGAGAGCATTGACCCTGACCGGGATAGTAAGCGGTAGCGCACCAGTCGACGTCACCGTGGCAATGGATGGCCAGAGCTTCACTCCGACCGTTACGAATAACGGTTTCAGCCAGCTGCTCACCTTTGCCGGCGAGAAGAACTACCCGATCCTGGTAACCGCCACCGACGGCAACGGCAACAGCGTCTCGGTCACCCGTAATATTAGCTATGCAGTGCTTGGCGACCTGGACGGGAGCGGGGCCATGACCCTTGGCGACATCCTGACCGCCTTCTACATCGCCAACGGGATGCAGCAGGCGACTGCCAACGATCTCAACCGCTGCGACGTGGCACCGCTCGATGCCGACGGCATGCCGCTCGGGAACGGGGTCATCGACATCGGCGATGTGGTGATGCTGCTCCGCTTTTATCTCGGGTTGAACAGCTGGTAAGGTTGCCTTTAGCAGCCGCAATATTGAACTTGTATGAAACATGATCAGCTACGAAGAGGCACGAAGATGATTCTTCAAGCAGAACATGAACCGGTTTAACGATAATGCATATTATGTTCTGGACTATTTCTTCGAGTAACTTCGTGCTCCTTCGTGGCTAAATACCGCTTCTCTCCTCCTTTACCTTGACAACGCCCCCTATTTACACTAATTTTCCATATAATTATTCTATATAACAGAGGGAACCATGTCCTTGCAGATCGCCTTGAAACTCGCCGCTATTCTGGTCTTACTCCTTGTTGCCGCCGGCTGTGCCTCAACTGCGCCCCCTGTCAAAAGCGCTGCCGAATATTACAAGGAGGGTGAGGAGCTATATGCCTCCAGGCAGTATGAAGATGCTATAGCCATGTGGAAGAAGGTGAAGGAGCGCTACTCTTCGCCAGAACTCTCTGCCATGGCAGAGCTGAAGATCGCCGATGCCCATTACGATAACAGCAGTTATATCGAAGCCGCTGCTGCCTACGAAGAGTTCCGCAAGCTGCATCCGGTCCACCCGCAGGCCGCCTATGCACTCTACCGCCAGGGGCTCTGCAATTACCTGCAGATCGGCACAATCGACACCGACCAGACTCCGGTAAAGAATTCTGTCGCGCTCTTCGAGACCTTTCTCAAACAGTATCCTGCCACCGAGTATGCCCCAGAGGTAAGGGACAAGCTTGAGGTATGCCGGATAAAACTGGTCCAGTACGAGATATATGTCGGCCGTTTTTACCTGCGCGAAGAGAAATACCAGGCCGCCATCAACCGTTTCGAGGATGTGCTGAAGCGCTATCCTGCTTCACCGGCACATGACGAGACGCTCCTCTACCTCGGCGAAGCCTACCTCCGTTCCGGTGACAGGAACAAGGGGCGCGAGCTGTACAATCAGCTCTTCAGTAAGTTCCCCTCCAGCAGTTCGGTAGAAAAAGCGAAGCGGATCATGGAAAAATATTATTGATGGCCAGAGCAAAAAGTGCGCTTTTCCTGCTCATCATCCTGCTCTCGCTGCTGCTTTCGGGCTGCAGCAAGGGTGCCGACCGGAGCGCCATTGAAAGACTCCTCAAGGAACGCCAGCAGGCCCTGACAAGCAGAGACAGCAGACTCTATCTGACTCTTATCTCCCGCGACTACCAGGACAAAGGGTTGAATTACCAGACCAAGAGCGTGGAACTGCAGAATACCCTGGCTGCTTTCGACAGCATCGAATACCGGGTCACTGCCCAGCGTATCGAGCTACGTGGCAATGCAGCTACCGTTACCGGTGACTATGATCTCAAAGTTATTTCCGGCGGCAAGAGTCTCAAGATGAGCGGCAAGGAAGAGCTTGGACTGAGGCGGGAGAGAGAGGGCTGGAGAATCGTCTCGGGGTTGTGACAGCTGGTTTAATCAATCCTTGTCCATTCGGTTCAGCAGGTCGCGCAGTTTTCCGGAACGTCCCTGCTTGTCCTCATACATCAGCGCATCTGCCCTGGCCCAGGCATCCAGCAGCTTTTCCACCTTGTCAGCAGTGGCTGTGCCGAGCGAAAGGCTGAGTACCGGCCCTTTACATGAGCGGTTATATGACTCCAGCACATTTCTCACCCTGGCGATTATTTCGTTTGCCTTGGTTCTGTCAGTAGCAGGGAGAATAGCGGCGAACTCGTCTCCGCCGATCCTGGCCACCACATCACCCTGGCGAAAGGCCGTTTTAAGGACCTGCGCCGTCTCCTGCAGCAATCTGTCGCCAGCAGAATGGCCAAACCGGTCATTCACCTCTTTGAGCCTGTCCACATCCGCCATGACGATACTGACCGGGAGGTAGCGGGAATTTTTCGCCCGCAGCAGCTCTTCGTCAAAGAAGGCGCGGTTGTAGAGGCCGGTCAGCATGTCATGGGTGCTGAGATAGCGGAGTTGCGACTCGGTCATTTTCCGCTCCGTTATATCCCTAACCACACAGGTGATCCCCCCACCCTCCATCACCGTCAGGGATATCTCCTGAAAAAAGTTTGTGCCGTCACAACGCCGCCCCACAGCCTCGCCGCGCCAGCTGCCAGCCTGATAAAGAAGCGGGAAGATCTCCCCTTCAAGCCGCTTCACCTCGTCATCGGCATAAAGATCCTGCCATATCTTGCCGAGCAGCGCTGCTGCAGATTCATAGCCATGTATATCGGCATGGGCATTGTTGAGATAGATGAATTCCCCCTGCTCGTTGAGAATGGCCATGCCGTCCAGGGCGCTCTCCATAGCGGCCCGCTGTTTCTCCATGGTCTCCTGGGCATGCCGGCTCTCCCGTCTTAGCCTTACTTCACCAAGTTCGCGCCGGATCGCCGGGACGAGCCGTGCCATGTTCTCCTTGAGGATATAGTCATGGGCACCGGCCCGCATCGCCTCCACGGCAGTATCTTCACCCAGCTTCCCGGAGACGACGATAAAGGGGAGATCGATAGCTGCAGCGTGGACGATAGACAATGCATGCAGGGCACTGAAGCGGGGGAGGCTGTAATCGGCTATGATGATGTCCCACCCCTGCTGCTGCAGTGCTTCCTGCAGTTCAGCAGCAGTCTCGACCCGTTCACAGGAAGGGGTGAACCCCCCCTTGCGCAGCGCCCGGACCAGCAGCGCCGCATCATCGGGAGAATCCTCCACCAGCAATACCCGTAAATTTTCAATCACAGTAACACCATTTCCCGGGCCAGAAACTTGTTATGCCCCGAAGGTCACCAATAGAGACGAACTATAAGTATTATTGGTATCAAGGTTCATATGTAAGACTTCCTTCGTCTCCTTAGTGGCTATACGCATTTATACAGTTTAAGTCATTTTCATCTAACTGCAAGAAGATCAGCGGCAATAACATCATATTACCATTACTGAAAACGCCTGGAGAGAGAATACCCCCGGGTGAGCCGGAGTTGAATGGGGGTCTCTCTCCCTCTCATCATCCTGCAGATAACAATCAAGATTACTCCGGTGCTGTTTTCAGGATAATGGCGATCTCCCGCTGCATGTTTTTCGGATCTAGCCGCGCCCCTTGGAGAAGAGACCCCCAGCTTTTTGCACCATTTTTCGCCTCAAGATAGCTCTGTTTTGCCGACTCACCTCTCTTGGCGGCAATAATGCTGGCGATGATCAATTCCTGGCTGGAGGCAGCTGATCGCCGCAGCGCCGCCAACTCCCCCTCTCCCATCAGCCGGTAGCGAAGGAGTAGTTCATCAACCACAATTTCGGCCAGACCGGCAGTTGACGACTTTGTCTTCAGGGCGGTTGAGTAGCGATGGCCCAATACCTTCGAGGTGAGCCGCAATGGCAGGATAACATCCTCCCACGTCATATTATCCTTCTTGGTCTGGAGCAGAGTTTCTGCCGATACAGTTGCTTTCGCAGCGATCCAGTAGGCGATCCAGAGGTCGTCAGAAGAGGTCCCCTGCTGCTTTTTCATGACAATCGCCTTCTTGTCGACATTAAAGACAGCGGCAAAGAAGGAGTTTTGCGTCATGGCCAGCAAATAGGGGTCAGCCAGTGTCGGCTGGGAAGGATTATAGCTGCGCTCGGTAAAACAGTGACAGGTAATGGCAGGTATGGCCAGCGCCGGGAGCGGCAGGATGAGGGAAACAATAAAACTTGCAAGATTTAAATTACTGGCGATATGGCGCATAAGACTCCTGAAGATATAAACAGATAACGCCCCGCAGAGGTGCGAGGCGTTACCGGTTCGTCATTCCTGTCAAGCTGCTGCTACCCCAGAATCGCCTTCAGGTCGGCTTCTGCAGTAGTGATCGGCCCGATGTTGAAGTTCTCCACCAGGAAGTTCAGAACATTCGGGGTGATGAAGGCGGGCAGTGTCGGCCCGAGTCTGATGTTCTTGATACCGAGATGCAGCAGGGTCAGCAGGATAACGACCGCCTTCTGTTCGTACCAGGAGAGGACCATGGAGAGTGGCAGGTCGTTGACGCCGCACTCGAAGGCGCCTGCCAGGGCAACGGCGATCTGGATCGCCGAATAGGCATCATTGCACTGGCCGATATCAAGCAGCCGCGGGATACCACCGATGTCGCCGAACTCCATTTTGTTGAAGCGATACTTGCCGCAGGCCAGGGTGAGGATTACCGTATCCTTCGGCGCTTTTTCAGCAAACTCGGTGTAATAGTTACGCCCCGATTTGGCGCCATCGCAGCCGCCAACCAGGAAGAAATGCCTTATCTGCCCCGCCTTGACCGCAGCAATGACCTTGTCGGCGACACCGAGCACCGCATTGTGGCCGAAGCCGGTGAGGATCTCCTGCCCCGGATTTTCCGGCAACGCCGGGCTCTCCAGCGCCTTGTCGATGACCGGAGAGAAATCCCAGCCATCGATATGCCTCACCCCGGGCCAGGCGACCAGACCCCAGGTGAAGAGCCGGTCGAGGTAACTGTCAGCCGGTCGCTGGATACAGTTGGTGTTGAAGATGATGGCGCCGGGGAACCGGGCAAACTCCTGGGCCTGGTCCTGCCATGCACCGCCGTAATTGCCGACCAGATGGCTGTATTTCTTCAGTCCCGGATATCCATGGGCCGGCAGCATCTCGCCATGGGTATAGATATTGACCCCCTTCCCTTCGCTCTGTTTGAGAAGCTCTTCCAGCATCTTCAGGTCGTGGCCGGAGACCAGGATAGCCTTCCCTGCCCTGCTGCCAAGCTGGACCGGGGTCGGCAGCGGATGGCCATAGGCATCGGTGTGGGCAGCGTTGAGCAGCCCCATGACCGTCAGGTTATGCTTGCCGCACTCCATGGCGAGGCCGACAAAGTCCATCAAACCGAGGTTGGGGTCGGTAGTGGCGACCAGCGCCCGCTGGACAAAGGCGAGTACTTCGTCATCACTCCGCCCGAGAATCATGACGTGATCAAGATAGGCGGCCATCCCTTTCAGACCGTAGATGAGGATTTCTATCACCGAACGGATATCTTCGTTGCCATGCTGGCTGTTGATACCGTGCTGCTCCCCCTGGGCGACCATGCCGGCCAGCTCGTCAGCCGGCTTCCAGTCGGCAACCGGACTGGCGATAGCAGACCCGTAAATGCCCCTGGCTTTCTCTTTCAGTTCATAGCAGCGCTTTATCAGGGTGACGATACGGGATGCTTCGAAGTCGACATTGGTGACGGTGCTGAAAAGCCCCTCAATGGTGAACCGGTCGATCTCTGCATTGCGACCGATCCTGTCGGCATAGAGCGCCAGACTTTTCAACCCGTACAACAGATTATCCTGAAGAGCCGCCACATCAGGTTTCTTGCCGCAGACGCCGGATATGTTACAGCCGGTACCATTTGCTGTCTGTTCACATTGATTACAAAACATGCTCATCTCTCGTTTCTCCCATAGGTAGCTGTTAGAGTGATTTTTAGCCCTGCCTGGTCTTTAATCTAACCCGCTTCTCCCTGAAAATCCTTGACCAAGGTCAAAACCGTGCAATAAGTCTATTGTGTCTTTGCTGCCATTGCATCTTCCAGTATTTTCACCCCGTCTTTCCCGGCCTTTATCGCACCGGTAAGGGTCTCCCGCGCCAGATCAGGATTATGGAAACCGTCTGAATTCTCAGCAGTCCAGAACTCCCAGAGGACATGGGCCTCTTCATGTTTCCCCCGTGCCTTGGCAAGGGCCTCTTCAGGGACTCCGGCACGTTTGGCAACGGCATAGCTGTCGATAAGCCTGCCGATCCAGAATTCAGCCTTGCGCATCTTCCCTCTGGTGTAGTTCTGGATCGTCTCTATCTGATACAGTTTCTGCTCCACCGTATTCTTCGGATGGCATCCGAGACAGGCCTCCTTGATATGGTTCTTCGGTCTTATCACCCCGTGCGAGGAGAAGCTCTTGCCATCCTTCCCCTTCTGCTTCGGCATGTGGCACTGGTGGCACTGTATCCCGGCCTTGTCATGGACGCTGCCGGCATAGGTCTCGGCTTCGGGGTGCTGCAGCTTGATCAGCCGGGCTCCGGTGACAGCGTGGCGGAAGTCGTAGAAGTCGAGCTTCTGGTAGTGGGCGAGCAGATCCTTGGCGTTCTTCAGCGGGAAATGGTTGGTCCGCTGGTCGTCATACTTGACATCCTTGTTGTCCGACCACTGTTTGCCGCTGTTGCAGTTGTACTCCACATGGCACTGGGCGCACATCAGCCGCGAGTCGGTCCTGGCCATGATGCCGATCTTGCGGAAGCCGCGGAAGTCGACCTCCTTCAGATCGGTGGCGCCGTTTTTGGCAAATATGTTGTTCGCCCTGTCCCGGCCGATAGCCTGGATGAGGGCATCACGGACCACCCGCGGCTGGGCGCCGTGCGGGTCGTGACAATGGACGCAGCCGACCGGGTTATTGGTCGCCCTGGCAACGTCGTTGACATTGGAGGTACGGTCGAACTTCGCCTTCGGGTCTTTATCCCCCATGAACTTCCAGTTCAGCAGATGGTCCGAGGTCTTGCACTGGATGCAGGTCGGATTCCCCGCCATGGCGGTCTCGGGGAGCTTGACCTGCTCACCGTTGTCCACCAGCACGTCCCAGGTCTTCCCAGATTTGTCGTAGCCGAACCACCTCTCCTTCAACTGGTAGCGCCCCCCCTGGAAGCGGTCGACGATGAACTGGTCGGTCACCATGAAGGCGTGGCCGCGTGGCTCGTTATGCTCGAAGGTGAAACCGTGGCCGGCCAATAGTTTGTCCTGCTGCGGCGAACGGCCGGCCGGCACCCCCTTCTCCTTGCGTGCCGCTGCCTCGTAATTCATCTTGAAGAAGCTGTCTAACTGCTCCTTGTGGCACTTGCCGCAGAGCGCCGCGTCGATTTTAGTGACCGGTTTCGTATCGCCCTGACTGTCGATATGCTGCTTGAGGTTGTCGTGGCAGAGATCGCACTTAAGCTTGGCATGCTTCGACCCCTCCTTGAGCGCCTTGATCTCATCGTGACAGCTATAGCAGGTAGCCCTGCCGTCATCCTTGGCTGCTGCAACCGGCTTCCCCTTGGCCGCAGTGGAGAGCGCCGGCAGAGAGAGGAGCAAGGCGCCCCCCCCGATCAATAGTGCTGTGAAGAGCCGTTTCTGCCACATAAGAGATCCCCCTTTCAGGAAAAATTCACCCTGCCGGATATTAATCAGCGTTTGTTGTACGATGATACTTCGGTTGTAAGGATGGGGAATTGACTCAAATCAAATTCTAACAGATATTTGCCAGATTTCAGATTTGCGGGACGGTTTGCCCCGGAGAGGGGAAATTTCTGCCAGGGATATTTACCTCGGCGCACTTTTGTGTATAATAGGTCGACCATCAACAGCAGACCACGGCAGACCGTGGTTGAATAAAGGAGGGAGCATGGCAGAAGAGAAGAAGGAACCCTGGCTCAACTGGCTGGCACTCACCACCGTCATCCTGGCGGTCTGCGCCACCCTGGCGACTTTCAAGGGGGGGGGCTATTCCACCCGTTCGGTGATGAGCCAGAACCAGGCTTCGGACCAGTGGGCCTATTTCCAGGCCAAGAGTATCAAGGGTTATATCTACGAGATGCAGAAAGACCAGTATGAATTGGAGCTGAAAGGGCTCGGGGCAAAGTCTGCCGTGGCGACCGACTACCTGCAGCGGATCGAGGATTTCGGCAAGAAGATCGCCAAATACGAGACAGAGAAGAGTGAGATCAAGAAAAAGGCCGAAGAGTTCGAAACCATCCGCAACGAAGCGCAGAAGCATGGCCAGGCTTTCGGCATAGCGGTGATCTTCCTGCAGATAGCGATACTCCTCTCCTCCATCGCTGCCCTGATCAAGAAGAAGCCGGTCTGGTGGCTCGGGCTGGCGGTCGGGCTGGTCGGTATCGTCTCCTTTGCCAACGGCTTTTTCCTCTTCATCAAATAGCAGCCGACAAATGCGGAATAAAAAAGCCCCGGTCGACAGACCGGGGCTTTTTCTTTGCCAATTCCAGAATATGCTATTTTACCGAACTACTGGCCGGCTGCTGGCCATTCGGCTCCGGATCGGTCTTCACTGCCGGCTCGCTGATCGGCTCCGGTCCTGTATCGGTGCCCGGCTCCGGGATCAGCTGGAAATTGAAGAGCCGCTCCGCTTCAGCTGAATAACCGATTACCTGGCGCTGCTCCTTGTAGCCGGAGAGGCGGAGTGTCAGCAGCTTCTTCTCCCTGACCAGCTGATGGTTTTCCGGGAAGTCCACCAGGATAGCTGCCGGCGTCTTCCCCACTGCTCTCCCGTCGACGTAGATGTCGGCTCCGGCAGGGAGCGAAGTGACCTTGATGTTAGGGAGCGGCGCAGCAGCGCAACCGGTTAGAAACAGCAGTAACAACAACAGATGGCAGCGCATCATCTCACCTCGTGGCCGCCAGGGCGCAAATTCTCCCGGTTGAGCAGAAACTGCACGTTCGGCATGTCGACCGGATAGAGATCCCGGGTCTGGGATTCGTAACCATCTTTGCGGACCTGAATTATCCGGCGGAGCAGGGAGGCATAGATTTTTTCATCATTCCAGGTAAAAAAGGTCTCGATCTTCAACGGGGTTTCACCGACCCGGTCGCCATCGAGATAGACCGTTGCCCCGGGCGGCTCAGAAGTGACCAGCACGCTCTTGGCAATCCGCTCCGGAGCGGCGCAGCCGCAAAGGAGAGCTAATACTAGTAACAGCAGCATCAGGTTGACTATTTTCATCCCTTCCCCCTGCGAGAAAACCCTTCATTCTCCGGCAGCAATGCCGATGAATAATTAAATACGACACATATACTACCTCAGCCGGTCGGCACTGTCTAGCCAAAATAAGAAGCAGGATTGCAGGCCATTCCAGTCAAGGCGCAGAGGAAGTAGCGGTACGTAACCAGATAAATCAGCTGACAGACTGGATGATCTTAATAAATTTTATTGCTTTTGTTATTCAGGTTAATTATAGTTTCGCTAAATTATTTTACTATTACTGTTATTTGGTTTGATTTATTAATTCTTCCGCAAGGTTGCAGATCGTCCAGAAGTCGCTATAATTTTGCATAATTTACGCTTGGCGCAAAGATCAGGCTTATCAGCTAAAAACCTGCTGCAAGGGAGATTCTATGAACATTCATGAGTACCAGGCAAAAGAGATTCTCAGCACCTTCGGCATCCCTGTACCGCGTGGTCGCGTCGCCCTCACCTCCGACCAGGTCGAGCGGGCCGCCAAGGAGATGGGGGGGCACTGCGTGATCAAGGCGCAGATCTATGCCGGGGGCCGGGGGAAAGCTGGCGGGGTGAAGGTAGTGCATCATCCGGAGCAGGCCCAGGAGTACGGCAAGGACCTCTTCGGCCGCCGCCTTATCACCCCGCAGACCGGTCCGGAAGGGCTCAAGGTGCGGCGCATCCTGGTGGAGGAGGCAGTGGAGATATCGAGCGAGTTCTACCTCTCCATCACCCTGGACCGCGGCACCTCCCGCTATTCCCTGATCGCCTCGGCCGAAGGGGGGGTGGAGATCGAAGAGGTGGCAAGAAAATCGCCGGAGAAGATCCATATCCTGGCCATCGACCCGTTCACCGGCCTGCGCCCTTACGAGGCACGCAAGATCGCCCTGGCGCTCGGGCTTACCGGGACTGTCTGCGAGGACTGCGTCGAACTGATCCTCAACCTCTACCGCTGCTGCCTGGAGAAGGACTGCTCGCTGGTGGAGATCAACCCGCTGGTGGTGACCAAGGCTGGCTGGCTGCTGGCCATGGATGCCAAGTTCAATTTCGACGATAACGCCATCTTCCGCCACCGCGAATATCCGGATATGATGGACTATTCCCAGCTCGACCCGCTGGAGATAAACGCCGGCAAGTATGACCTCTCCTACATCAAGCTGACCGGCAATATCGGCTGCATGGTCAACGGCGCCGGCCTGGCTATGGCCACCCTCGATGTGCTGAAGGAGTTCGGCGGCGAACCGGCCAACTTCCTCGACGTCGGCGGCGGAGCGACCCGGGAGAAGGTCGCCGAGGCGTTCAAGATCATCCTCGAAGACAAGGATGTCAAGGGGGTCTTTGTCAACATCTTCGGCGGCATCATGCGCTGCGACGTCATCGCCCAGGGGATCATCGAGGCTGCCGGCGAGGTGAAGTGCACCCTGCCGATCGTCGTCAGGATGGACGGCAGCAAGGTGGAAGAGGGGAAAAAGCTGCTGAAGGATTCCGGGCTCAACGTCCAGGTGGGGGAGACGCTGGGGGACGGGGCGCAGCGGATCGTGCAGATGCTTGGATGAGAATCAGCTCATAGCTCAAAGTTATAAGTATGAACCATTGAGCATTGACCCTTGAGCTTTGAGCAATTGAATTTTAAAATATTACTCCTTATTAAAGGATTCAACTCAATAACTACTGGAGATTAATCATGTCCATATTGATCAACAAGGATTCGAAGATCGTTGTCCAGGGGATCACCGGCCGGAGCGGCCTGTTCCATACCCAGCAGTGCCGCGATTACGGCAGTCATATCGTTGCCGGCGTGACACCGGGGCGGGGGGGTATCCATATCGAGGGGATACCAGTCTTCAATACCGTGGCCGAAGCGGTCCACTACACCGGCGCCAACGTCTCGATGATATTCGTCCCGCCATCCGGCGCGGCAGACGCCATCCTCGAAGCCTGCAGCGCCGGGCTTGACCTGGCGGTCTGCATCACCGAAGGGATCCCGGTCCGCGATATGGTGCTGGCGCGGCGCATCCAGAAAGAGAGCAAGACCCGGCTGGTCGGCCCGAACTGCCCCGGCGTCATCACCCCCGGCGAATGCAAGGTCGGCATCATGCCGGGCTATATCCACAAGCCGGGGGATATCGGCATCGTCTCCCGCAGCGGCACCCTCACCTATGAGGCGGTCAAGCAGGTGACCGACGCCGGACTCGGCCAGTCGACCTGCGTCGGCATCGGCGGCGATCCGATCATCGGCATGAACTTCATCGACGTGCTGCAGCTCTTCAACGAAGACCCGGACACCAAAGGGGTCTTCATGATCGGCGAGATCGGCGGCGGGGCCGAGGAAGAGGCAGCGGAGTGGATCAAGGAGCATATGAAGAAACCGGTCGGCGCCTTCATCGCCGGCGCCACCGCCCCCCCGGGAAAAAGGATGGGGCATGCAGGCGCCATCATCACCGGCGGCAAAGGGAAGGCGGAGGACAAGATCCGCACCCTGGAAGAGTGCGGCGTTGTAGTAACCAGAAGCCCGACCCGGATGGGAGAGGCGATGCTGCAGGCGCTGAAAGGTTAATCGTTTGGGGACTGTGTTTGGGGACTGTCCCCGCTAAGGGGACTGTCCCCCTCCCTCACGAATTATAATGCAAGGTTACTCATCCTAAGAATATAAAACCATGGGACAATTCCCGAGGCTCTCCCCTGAAAAAATAATTGTTTAATACATATGTTGTTATTATCAGTCAAATCTAGAACCGTCCCCGTCTCATCTTTTAGCCCGGTATCAGGGATAGTCTGGCGGGAAAATTAATGTTTTCCCCAGAGCGACCGATATATCAATAGCATACTAATCATTATTCTATGCTATCCAGCTGGAGCACCGATGCAGTTGCCATTGAGCGAAAAGAGCGCAGAGAAGTCCTTTCAGGAGATCTCCGCTGTCAGGATGTTTTTCATTCTGCTTGCCACCTTGCTGCTCACCGAGACCATGGTCATGCTCACCTTCCAGTATCTGCTCACCGGGCTGAGCCAGACCGAGGAGAATATTCTGGACGGCATTCTGCTGGTACTGTTCGTCTTTCCTTCGCTCCATTTTACCGTCTTCAAACCTCTGGCCAGGCAGATTATCAGGTTGCAGGAGGCAGACAGCGCTCTGCAGGAGAGCGAGACCACCATCAAGGCGTTACTCAACTCCCTCTCCGAATCAGCCTTTCTCATCGATCCGCAGGGGATCATCCTCACTCTGAACGCTACTGCTGCCGGCCGGTTCGGGGATAAAAGGGAGGCTTTGCTCGACAGCTGTATCTTTGACCGGTTTCCCGCAGAGTTGGCAGAGTTATGGCGGGAAAAGATCGGGCTGGTGCTGGAGATCGAGCGTGAGGTAAGTTTTCAGGAGCAGCGGGAGGGGCGTTTTTACGACATCACCATCTTCCCGGTGGCCATTGACAAGGGGAGGGTGATCAAGCTGGCCATCTTTGCCTTTGACACCACTCAATACAAAGTTGCCGAACAACAGTTGACCGCTAATGCCAGCATTCTGCAGCGGAGCATCGAGGAGATAAGGGTACTGAGCAAGATGGGGGAGATCCTGCAGTCCTGCCATAATCTGGAGGAGGCATACAGTGTGGCGGCAAAATTCGCCCATCAGCTCTTTGCCGAGGAGAGCGGCGCCCTCTACATCCTCAACGCATCCCGCAACAACCTGGAAGCGATATCGTTCTGGGGGAGTTCACCGCCAACGGCCGACAATATCTCCCCAGACGACTGCTGGGCCTTGCGACGCGGCAGACTGCACATCTTTCGCGACATCATGACCGACATGCAGTGCAGCCATCTGCAGAAGGACGACGGGGTGGAATATATCTGCGTGCCGCTGATGGCCAGGAACGAGACCTTGGGGATGCTGCATATGCAGCTACCGCAAGCAGAGGAGGGCGAGACCGGCCGGGTCTATCATGAATCCCGGATCCAGCATCTGGAGAGCATGGCCGACCATATGGCGCTGGCCATTGCCAACCTCCGCCTACGGGAAATGCTGCACAACCTCTCCATCAAGGACCCGTTGACCGGGATCTTCAACCGGCGCTACATGGAGGCCTCCCTTGAGCAGGAACTCAGCCGGGCGGAACGGAACAACAGCCAACTCTCGGTGATTATGCTCGACATAGACCACTTCAAGCGGTTCAATGACACCTTCGGCCATGATGCCGGTGATACCCTGCTCAGGGAGCTCGGCCACTTCCTGGCCAACTCCATCCGGAACTGCGACATCCCCTGCCGTTTTGGCGGTGAGGAGTTCATCCTGATCCTCCCTGACTCATCGCTGGATGGGGCAACGGCAAAGGCTGACCAGATCAGACGGGGGGTGAAGAACCTGCAGTTGAGCCACAATTCCCAACCGCTTGGCATCATCACCATATCGATGGGAATAGCATCATTCCGTGACCATGGCAACGACCCCTCGACTCTGATCAATGCGGCGGATGAGGCGTTATACCGGGCAAAACATGAAGGGCGGGACCGGGTCTGTCTGGCAACGACCAGGCAGTTACGGGTGATCGGAGGGGATTGATAGCTGGACTATAGAATGTCCCTTCAGCCGCTATTTGCCTTAACCAGAAGACCGATCCGGATGGGAGAGGCGATGCTGCAGGCGCTGAAAGGTTAATTGTTTGGGGACTGTGTTTGGGGACAGTCCCCGCTAAGGGGACTGTCCCCCTCCCAGCACCCAAGGACCTGTTTAGATCCCTTTGTCTCGCCTCATTCGATTAACGGCCTTCGTTGGTTCATCATCGTATGGCGCACGTCGCAAGACCTCGGCAATCTCCACTGCTAAGCGAGCAGCCATTGTTGAACTTATCCTTGTCATCAGTTCGATCTGCTTCGGAAATGCTATCCTCCGGCAGTCTTGATCTTCGATTCGATTTTCTAACTCGTAAGCAAAAGCCAAGTCGTGTGTTGCAACTTCGAAGATCCAGTACAGCAACTCGTCGTAGTCATTGGTTGTTTTTCTCTCAAGCTCCTGACCTCGCTCCACAACCACATAGTGGTATCCAAACTCATCCACTTCGATATGCGGGTATCCGAAGTCTCTCGTTATGCCGTATGTCGGCAGATCATTCGTCGAAGCGCCAATCAGTTTGGCTAGGCGTGTCACTTCAGCCTTTATTTCATTTAGGTCTTTCATCATTTTTCTTCCATCTAACGGAGTGCCAGGTTCACCCGCATCGCCCGGTTTCTCCGGGCGGGTCGGCGTGCAACCGGTTGGTCATGCTCAGTCCCAATCTTCCCATTGCTTCGTCGACCCTTGATAACGGTGCTTGTTGAAACCGAAGGTCACACACATCAGGTCGAAGTCTCCACCTTCCTTGAGCGGTGCATAATGAAATTTTCGGTCAAAACTCGGGCACGGGTTGGAGACCAGCAATGGTTCTATTTCTTCCCGCTTTGGATATAGACCATGCTTTAGTCGATATTGTTCTATTCCCTTTATTATTGGTTCTGCAGCCTTTTCTACTCGGTAAGTGCCAATGGCACAACCTCCAGGGCCAGAAACAAGCAAGAGGAGGCAACTGCCGTAGGCAATAAATTTCATTTGTATTTCACGTTTCTGCTTGTCGAACAACCTCCGCCCCATAGCAATCAAAGCACTCGGCACAGCAATAACCCCCACCATGAATGCAGAGTTAGCCCCGACCATTGACAGAACTGCCGCAGTAACCGCAATTGCGAGAAGCTTCCAATCCCTTTTATTGCTTATGTCCATGTTCTCATTTTTCATTGCATAACTCGTAATTGACCGGTTAGAGTGATGCATCTATATGTATGAGTCTGGGGACGGTTCTGCTAATCCCTATTAATTACGGATAAATATCGAACAATTAATTTTTGCGAGTTCTGTAACACAAAAAATGAACTGCATTGTGCTGATATATCTACATAAAATCAGAACCGTCCCCGATTATCCTCAATCAAGAACTATCCCTTACGGGGACTGTCCCCGCTAAGGGGACTGTCCCCCTCCCTGACTCCGGATCTAACCGGTGCGTAGTTTCTTCGCGCGGCCGGTTGAGCGCGATGTTCGCTGTTCCGATTGCACATCTGCATAGGAATCCAACAATTGCCTTATCATTCGCTGGTATTGCGTATGATGTTTTGAAGCCTCTGTTTTGAAGAACTCGATGCTCTTCTTACTGAGCGATATTGTTACTTTGACCGATTCTTCACGGAAGGCCAGTTCAGCAGGAGATGGGAGAAAATCTTTAACTATTTTGATCTCGCCCAATGGTTCATCGGTGTATTTTATTTTCGCTTTCATAAATCGCCTTTCCTTTCCGCCAGAAGCCAGCACCAATTATACGAATTACGTTGTCTCGATACGTAAATCGGACTGTAAGGATTCCGTCACTGACTTTGCCGAAGCAGTAGTAGCGCATTTCATCATCGCTGTGGTTTACATCTTCCGCGATGATACGATAGGGATCGGCAAAGGCGTATTGGGCCGATGCGAATGAAACTCCATGCTTTTGCACGTTTTCATGGTCCTTTTTCGAATCCCATTCAAAATGTGCTTATGTCATGCGATTACCTTATCAGGAATCAAAGTAAATAGCCATACTATTGTATGGCATTTAATATGGTTTGAATCTGCTGTTGTCTTGTTCAGCGAACGGTTTGGCAGGAGGGATGAGGGGACGTTGGTAACTTGTGTAAGTTATTCTATGCCCTCTCGTTCGACCGATTATTTCTGTTAATTTCCTAATCAGCAACAAGTTACATAACTTACCAACGCCCCCTCAGTCCGCCCGAGCTAAACGTTTATGCCGATGTGACGACCATCAGGCAGTTCTACATCCAGGGACAGTTTGCCGCCAAGCGCCTCAATGTACCGTTTGAGAGAAGAGATTTTAACTTCGTGGCCGCGCTTTTCCAGATTGGCAACAGAGGGTTGCGATATTCCAAGGGCCGCAGCCAGATCATGTTGCGACATCTCAACCGTTTGACGTAATTGAGCAAGGCGAAGTTCAAAAATCACCTGATCCGCTTGGGTACGCGCTGCTGCTACTACCGCAGGGTCTATTTTTTTTATTAATTCCGCAAGTTGCTTTGCCATAACTCACTCCAGTTCTTGCAGATAGTTCTGAAATTCACGCTCTGCAATAGGGATCATTGTTTTGTAAAACTGTTTATTGCCGGTTTTATCCCCGCCACATAGCATCACTGCCTGGCGGAGCGGATCAAAGGCGAAAAACACCCGGTACGGTTTGCCTTTGTGTTGAACGCGGAGTTCCTTCAGGTTCATTACCTTGACAGTTCCTTTGAGGCTGTCAACGTGCGGCCTGCCTAACATGGGGCCGTATTGCTCAAGAACCAATATGGCGGCCAACACATCTTGCTGCTCCGAAGCATCCAAGCCTAGAAACCAATCGTCGAAGTATTCAACCGTAACGATTTTCCATACCATATTTCATTTCCTTAAATAAAAATAGCTTACACGCTATATAATGTCAAGGCTATATTGAGTTAACAGAATTAATTTGCACCTTGAAATTTTATCTTGATATTTTACGGGAATAGACAGGGACTATTACTATTTAAGTAACAATTTTCTTTCATAATTTAATAGGGAAGTGTCCCTAATTTTCTCAGGCTGCTGCTCCACTTATCACCATGATCAAGATCAACAGAACAATTATGACAACTGCGTGCTCTCGTATGAAGGCGGGGCCAATGGTGAGAACGACAACGCTCAGGATAAGAATTGCGACACCAAGCAGCTCTCCTATGTATTTGTTTTTCATGATTTTCTTAATTATTTCAATTGTCTTACTTCTCAAAGGAACTTTCCTTCTCTGTGTTCTGATGTAATTTCGAGCAAACCCAGCAAAATTTGGGACACTTCCCTATATAATTATGGAAAGAAAATTGTTGCATTAAATAGGGACATTCTCTAGTACCATTCACTATTCCATGCCGTATACTCTTTAATTCTGACCCGAATGTAGTCTTTGAGCCGCGCCAGAGACAATTGAGAGGCGCTGTCTGGATTGTTCTCGATAAGCCAACGGAGTTCTTTTACTTGCTGCTCAATATTCTGTCGGGTGTTCCGTTGCTCTGGGTTTGAGTTGTTTAATGGGGAGTTCAGGTACGGGTTCCAATCGTCTTCGCTTCCTTGGAGTATGTAATACCTTATGTTCTCTTGGCGGCAGAGCCATGACATTTTAGACATGGCGTGAATTGTCATGAACCCTTTGACCTCGACGTAGATTGAAGCTTGAGGCAGAAAGAAATCACATTTAGGTTGGTGGGAACGCGGCTTTTCCCATGGCCAATCGTCCAGTGGTATCTTATTTTGGCACTCAAAAGACACGGCTGCATTCACCAGAACTGCCTTTACGTCATCCTCAAGTTTGCTCATCTCATCTCCAGCCGAACGTAGCAGTTGGAGTGCGGCTCCCCAAGCTACCATCCGAATCATGTTGATTCGAAGAAATCCTCATCAACTTCTTTCACTTCATAGACATTTTTTACTTGTGTCCCAACACCGTATTGGTACATGAGTTCAACAAGCTTCTTTCCATCTATAAGAATGATCTTATGATGGGCATCATGTGCTTTTTTGACTGCTGAATCGTCGAATGTAGAGGTTGTAACAAAGACGCCTTTAGTTGTGTCACCACTCATAGCTCCGATAAAATTACGGATATCTTTTTCTCTAACTTTGTTCTCAGTGTATCGTTTTGCTTGGATATAAATTTTATCGAGTCCCAATTTATCCTCGTTTATAATCCCATCAATACCACCATCGTTAGATTTCGAAGTCTCAATAAACTCGCCATATCCCATCTTCTCTAAGAGTAAAAGAACAACTTTTTCGAAATAATAAGGGTCGATATTCTTGAGTTTATCCAGTAATTCATTTTTGATCTGTGATTCAATAGCTGAAAATCCGAAATCAATCAGATCTTGAGGCGAGGAGTTATTTATTTCTACCTTGTCAGGTGTTTTTGTTTTCTCTTCAGAGTAAAATTGAAGAAAACCAGCTTCGTTCTCGATGTCAGATAGATTCAACTTTTTGCTAACGGCGTCTTTACCTTTTTGAGTAATCTGTACAGATCCACGTTCTGGATATGTTATAAATCCGCCCTTCTTTAAATATGACTTGCCCCATGCAATTCGATTTAGAATCAACTGCTCCCCGCTTTTTGTCTTGATTCCAAGCAGTTCCTGGGGTAGTGCAGAATAGTATTTATCAAGTACTCGGACTAATAATTCCCTGTGATGAATAGTATTTCCATCGCTCAAAATGTCGAGTATTGGATTAAAAGTCTCATGAAATTTCGGCAGCTCCATTTTCTTCTCCCTGTGGTTTCAACCTATTGAATTGTTATGTGTAAGTTTATTGCCCACTTGCAATTGCCTGCTTAATTATCGGTGCTACAGAATCAGCAGTAATGCCGCGATCTATACAATAATTTGATTGGAGCCATATAGAAAGTTGCTTTTGCCCCTTGCTGGCATTACATCCACAGCAACAAAGAACTATATTTTCTCGGGTGATTATTTTTGCATCGTTAATTATGTGCTCCCAGCTGGCCGCTGACTTTTTAGAGACTTTTGTAGGGGTGAATTCAATGCCGCAATAGACACAAGCTTTATCTCTTTTCCTTACTTCATTTTCTAGCCAATCCGGAATATTCCAATTATTTGCCATAAATCGATTCTTTCTTTTAACGGGGCTGCCGGTGCGCTGGGAGCGTAGTAACCTCAGCACCAGTCTCTGAAGAATAAACAGGGACACTTCCCTATTAAAGCAACAATGTTCTTTCTATAACTAGGGAAGTGTCCCTAATTTTCCCCTTGGGTGCACAGTAGCGGAGCGAATCGGAGACCGTCTGCCACCGACTGGTTGAGTATCACTTATGTCTATATGGAATATTGCAATAACTTATGCCCTTGGATGGCGAAAAGCCTTTTCTTGATAGAAATCTTGACAAGGATGACATAGACAGATTTATGTTGGGAGTAGGTCCTAGAAAAATGTGCTCAAGTTCAACCCTTGCCGCACGTGACAATTTAAACTCTACATAAGGAACAAACATGGACATTCCTTCTCTGTAGGAAATCGGAGAGGTTACGTAATTTGTAAGTACTGGTGATACAACCCTCCACTCATCCTCCTCCTTAAATGATGGATGTTTCAAGAGAGAGGCAATCCGTAGAATATCTGCTTCGGCTGTTTCAAAAACATGATGATATGATTGGGATGGGTGTTTCTTTGATTTATCTGCTTCACCAAGTTGCTCTGCGAGAGCTTCGATTGCTGAAATTATTTGTGATGCAAGTTCTAACTGTTTTGCATACTCGTAGATACACTTACCGACCTGGAACGACTGCTTCTCTGCGCTAGCGCAAATACACTCTGCATTAAAACCGATACTCACGCCTTTTCCTTGCTGGCAGTAGCCGCGCCACTGGCTTAGGATATTGCCGTTTGCTGTGAATGATGAGACAAAAAGCATGTGCCCGTTTTCGAGGCGGTCAAATATCCAATCCTTAAGTTGAGATAGAAGCCTAGGGCTGCTGCAGCCGCCTTCAAGTCGTCTAGCTATTTCGATCCTTATGACTTCAGCAGTATGCTGCATTTCCGCAGCATCATTTAAGTATAGAATATCGCTAGCCCATAGCGAGCCACTACTTAAAATCCCCTCTAGTCCAGAGAGAGAAGTATAGTGATATAGAGTGCCAGAAGGCCGCTCAGAGAACAATTTGTCGCTCAAGCTCTTAATCATGTTTTAATTTTCCTCAAATAGTTATTTGAAATAAACAGGGACACTACCCTATTTTCACTACACGCCGTCTATTGTCCAAAACACAAAAAACCGCCTGCGGCCAATGGCCACTGCAGGCGGTCTTATAATCAATAATACTCCCCATGGTAATCCTTTCCTTAAGAGATGCTAATGGAGAGTAGCCGGTTGACCGCCGCTTGTCAAGCCATTCCGGGGTGTTCTTCCGGCCGGCGGTATCCGGCGCTAAATAATGCTTGCACCACGCTGCCGCACATTGTAGAACTTGTTACACTACCCGATGCGAGGCGGCCGATGAGATACCCGATTGCCGACAATATCCGCAAGGTCCACTTCCCCCCTATCTCCGAAGTGCAGGGGTGGATCGCCGAGTCTAAAGCTGGCTCAGATATTGAGCTGTTCGACCTATGCCAGGCGGTCCCTGACTATCCGCCGGCCGCGGCCATGACCGACCATCTGGCGACCCTGCTGCGCGACCCGCTTACCTGCAAATATACCCCGGACGAGGGGCTGCTCCATGTCCGCGAGGCGATCTGCAACCGCTACCGGCGCAAATACGACGCCCGGATTAGCCCGGACCAGCTCTGCCTCACCGCCGGGGCCAGCCAGGCCTTCTGGCTCGCCATGGTCACCCTCTGCCGCCCCGGTGACGAGGTTATCGTCCAGGTGCCGTTCTATTTCGACTATCCGATGGCGCTCGATATCCTCGGCATCAAGGGGGTCTATGCCCCCTTTATCGAGGCGACCGGCGGCATCCCTTCGGTGGAGGGGATCGCCGCCCTGATCTCCCCCCGCACCAAAGCTATCCTGCTCGTCTCGCCGAGCAACCCGACCGGGGTGATAACCCCGCCGGAGACGCTGGCCAAGCTCTACCGGCTGGCCAGGCAGCACAATATCGCGCTTATCCTCGACGAGACCTATGCCGACTTCATCCCCTGCTGCGCCAGGCCACACCAGCTCTTTGCCGACCCGGAGTGGAGCGGGCATCTCATCCATATCATGTCGTTCGGCAAGAGCTATGCCCTGACCGGCTACCGCGCCGGCATGCTGGCCGCTTCGGCACAGTTCATCCTTCAGGCGCTCAAGGCGCAGGACACCATGGTGGTCTGCCAGCCCCGCATCAGCCAGGAGGCGGTCCGTTTCGGCGTGGATAATCTCGACGACTGGGTGGATAGTAACAGGAAGATGATGGAGCAGCGGCACGATACCTTCCGCAAGGAGTTCTGCATGGTGGGGAATAAGTTCCAGCTGGTCACCAGTGGCACCTTCTTCGCCTGGGTAAGGCACCCCTTTGTGGGGATGACCGGGCGGGAGGCGGCACGCAGGCTGGTGCTGGAGGGGGGGCTGTTGACCCTCCCTGGCGAGGTCTTCGGCCCAGGCTTGACCGATTATCTCCGGCTCGCCTTCGGCAATCTCCCGGAACCGCTCATCCCGGCGGCAGTGGAGCGCTTCCGCCGGTTCCAGCCCTGAATCCGGTTAAATGATACCTCCGGGCGAAGGTGGCTGGAACCGCTCGAGGATCGACTCTACTCGCCTGATATCGGCCATTGAGGCAAACTCGCGGAAACTGTCGAAACCTTCCTGGTCTAACCCCCGGTAATAGACCGGCCGCTCCCGCAGCAATCCTGTGAGCAGCCGCTTGACGGCGAACTCGTCACTCTCCACGCTGCTGCCACGGCGGCGCAGCTCGGCCAGAATACCGCAGCCGAGGCGGAAGAGCTGCACCAGCTTCTCCTGCTGGAGGATCCGCACCGACTCCTCCAGATGGCCGTTGTCAAGCGATTCCAGGGCGATGTTGAGCCGCCCCTTGACCCGCTGCAGAATAGTCCGCACCGTCTCCCGTTCGCCCGCCTCCCCTGCTTCAGCCATCAGGGCGTTGTTCAGCAGATAGCTCAGCTCCACCCGCACCGCATCGCCGGCCAGGGCCAGCGCCTGACCGAGCAGCGAGCTGTCGATCTCGAGCGGTACCGGCGGCAGGCAATCGGCCACCACCGGTTCCTTGCCGACGGTCGGGATATATCTGGCCGGGGAGAGTGGCGCATAGATCAACCGGGCATCCTCCGGCGCCGGGAACCCCAGGTCTGCCAGCCTGCTGTTGCGAAACTGCAGGCAGAGCTCCTCCATCTCCATGCTCACCTCGTTCCTGATCCCCTCCATCAGCAGCTGGTAGAGGGGGCGGAGGTTACGGAAGACCAGGTCGATGAACCACATGATCAGGTCGCTATGGGAAGGATTGCGGAACTTGAGCATGAAGACCTGGTCAAAGCTGTGGTCCCATTCGACCATCTTCTCTTCATCCGCGGCCATGTCACCGAGACCGCCACCGACGATCACCTCCCGCTGCAGGATAAGTATCAGAAGCTCCGCATCGAGCTGGTCGACCATCGCCACCACGGCCGGTTCGGCAAATTCGCGCAGCATCGCGAGCCATTCCAGCGCCCGGGTCGGGTCGAAATCCCAGCCATGCCAGAGTTCCATATCGAGGCAGAAACCGATCTGGCCGGGCGATGCCAGCTCCAAGAGCGGCAGGGCATCATCAAGGCCGATCTCCTGGGCGGTCCAGTAGAGTTCATGGGGGAACATCGCCCGCACCAGCCGTCCCCCCTGGCGATCCGATATCAGCCGCTCCATACGTTTTTTTGCCGGCAGGTTGCGCAACTGGTCGAGCTGTTCGGTTACTGCCGCTGGCGTCACCAGGGCTAGATGGGGCTTGCGACTGTTTTCCGGCGGATTGTTCATGGTTACATCACCCTGACGATGGACTCGGCGACACAGGCCGGCTTGTTGCGGTTCTCTATCTCAACGGTGATCTGGTAGACTATCTGCACCGCATCGCCAGTCTTTTCAGCGCTCTGCAGCACGGTATGGGCCCTCACCTTGCTGCCGACAGCTACCGGGGTCGGGAAACGGACCCTGTTCAGGCCGTAATTAAGCCGCAGCCGCATCCCCGGATAGTTTTTCGCGAAATAGTCGGGATGATTACTCTCGGTCAGATAGGGGAGCAGGGCGAGGGTCAGGTAGCCATGGGCTATGGTCCCGCCGTAAGGGGACTCCAGGGTGGCCCGCTTCGAATCGGTATGGATCCACTGCTGGTCACCGGTCACCTCGGCAAAACTGTCGATCCGCTGCTGAGTTATCACCAGCCAGGGGCCGACATGGATCTCCTTGCCAAGCTGCGGCCGCAGCAGATCGAGCAGCTGATCGGCCGCAGTCGCCACCCCAGCCGGTCGACCTCTCTTCTCTTTGAGCGCCCGGCTCAACTCCGCAAAAGGGTTCTCTCTTGCCATCTGGCTCTATCCTTCCTCGATGAATTATTGCTACAAAAACCAGCTGACCGGGGCACAGCACCGTTCCAGAAAGCGGAGATACCAGCCGCGCCGTTCATGTTCTGCGAGAATTATCTGTCGCGAGCAGGCCAGGTCCTCTTCGAATAGGGTCTGCACCTGGCTGCCGAAGCGGGAGCTGTCAACGATCAGATTAACTTCGTAATTGCGGTGAAAGCTGCGCTGGTCGAGATTGGCCGAGCCTATCACCCCCCAGCAGCCATCGATCAGCATCACCTTGGCATGAAGCATCGTCCCTTGCCGTTCGTAGATCTCTATCCCGGCCTTGAGCAGCGGTGCGTAGTAGCTTCTGCTCACCAGTCTGACCAGCGGCACATCGCTGATGGCAGGCAGCATGAGCTGCACCCGTACCCCTTTGGCCACTGCCCGGAGCAGCGAGCGGACGATGCGCGGCCCCGGGACAAAGTAGGGGTTGGCGATCCTGATACTCTCGGAAGCGCCGGAGATAGCCATGCGGAAAGCGCTCCGGATGAAAGAGCGGTTGTGATGAGGACCGCCGCTGACGATCATCACCTCGGCATCGCCGCTCCAGGCCGGAACCACTGCCTCGCTCCAACTGGCCGGGACCTCGCCCCCTTCGTCTTCCCAGCTGGTGCGGAAGAGCCGCTGCAGCTCTGCCACTGCCGGGCCATCGATACGCACCCCCAGGTCGCGCCACTGCTCGGCATTTTTGCCATAACCGGAATATTCGTCGGCGATGTTCACCCCCCCGGCAAAGGCGGTAGTGCCATCGATTATCGCCACCTTGCGATGGTCGCGCTTGTCGAACCAGGATATCCCCCGCCGGATGGAGGGGCGATTGAACGGCAGACAGCTTACCCCCCCCTGCTCCAGCCGTTTGAAAAACGAGGCAGAGGTATCGAAACAGCCGATATAATCGTAGATCAGCCGGACCTCCACCCCCCGGGCCGCCGCCTGCAGCAGGGCATCGGCAAAGGCGCAGCCGGTGCAGTCGTTCCTGATGATATAGAACTCCACCTCCAGGGAGAGGCGGGCCTCCTGAAAAGCGGCCAGCATGGCCGGGAAGAACTCGCCACCATGGTTATAGAGCTCGATCCGGTTGCCGGCAGAAAACGCCGCTGCGGTATTGCGCCGGAAACGGCGGAAAAACCGCGGGGTGCGGAACTTGAGGATCTTCCTTTTGCGACGTAGACGGGACATGGATCTGATGATGCCTTCCGACGGTCAGCTGCCGATTCTATTTAGCAACTTAGCCAGTATATCTGTTTTACCGGCAAAAGAAAAGGTGTGGTCAGCATCACCACACCTTTATCTCTGCACAGGCGGTCCAAAGCGGTGCTTCAGGCGGCAACCACTTCCTTTACCCCGGGCACCTTCTCTTTCAGGGTCCGCTCGATACCCATCTTCAGGGTCATGGTGGACATCGGACAGTGGCCGCAGGCACCGACCAGCTTCACCTTTACCACCCCGTCCGCACCCACTTCCACCAGCTCGACATCACCGCCATCGTTCTGCAGCATCGGGCGGATCATATCAAGGACCTTCTTTACCTCTTCTTCCATTGTCGTTCTCCTTTTAGTGAATAAGAAACCAGCCATGATTTCGTACCGGCAATGCTGTCGCGCAACAAAGACCAGAGAGAATTGTGCTGTTTCGACTACCTCTTTCCTGCTACTCCGGGGCTGGTCAGGGCATACGGTTCCATTACCGCGGACAGAGCTGCCTCAGACAAAAGTTCGCGGGCCAGGATGATGTCACGGATGCTCCGGCCGGTCCGCTGCGACTCCTTGGCCACTTCGGCAGCCAGGGTGTAACCTATATAGGGGGCGAGGACCGTCACCAGGCCGAGCGACTCCTCCAGATATCTGCGACAGCGCGATTCATTGGCGGTAATACCGGCGACGCAGGCGCCATCCAGCTTGCCTAGAACAGCGGCAAGGATATCCTGGGAAAAGAGGAGATTATAGGCGATCACCGGCATCATCACATTCAGCTCCAGCTGGCCGGCCTGGGCTGCCAGGGTGATGACCGTATCGGCACCTATCACCTGGTAACCGACCATATCGGTCACCTCCGGCAGGACCGGGTTCACCTTCCCCGGCATAATGGAGGAGCCGGGCTGCAGCGACGGCAGGACTATCTCGTAAAGACCGGTACGCGGGCCGGAAGCGAGCAACCGAAGATCATTGGCAAGCCTGATCAGATTGATGGCCAGACCTTTCAGCGAGGAGCTGTACGCCACGAACGGGTCCATGTTGGCAGTCCGTTCGATAAGGTTGGTGCCGCGGCTGACCGGCAGACCGGTGTAGCTGGCGATCTCCGCCACAACCAGATCGATGTAGCGCTCTTCGGCATTCAGGCCGGTACCGATGGCAGTAGCGCCTAAACCCAGCTGCTGCAGGCCGGCCAGACAACTCTCCATGCCGGTGCGATTGATAGCCAGCGCCTCGGCATAGGCAGTGAACTCCTGACCCAAGCGGATCGGCACCGCATCCTGCAGATGGGTCCGGCCAGATTTGAGGATATGGTCGAACTCCTCCCCTTTGGCGCGCAGGGTGCCGATCAGCCCGGCCAGATTGGCCGCCAGCGAGGCATCACCCTGCAGCGCTGCCAGGCGGATGGCAGTCGGGAAGACATCATTGGTCGACTGGGCCATGTTTACATGGTCGTTGGGGTGGACCCGGCCATAATCGCCGCGGCTGCCGCCGAGCAGTTCCGCTGCCCGATTGGCCAGCACCTCGTTGACATTCATATTGTGCGATGTGCCGGCTCCGGCCTGAAACGGGTCGACCAGGAAATCGGCGGCAAACTTGCCGGCCAGGGCCTCATCGGCCGCTGTGACGATGGCGCTGCCTATCTCGGCAGCCAGCCGGCCGGTGGCCATATTGGCGATAGCCGCACTCCGCTTGATGACCAGCGTACCCCAGACCAGTGCCGGATTCGGCTTCAGTCCGGAGATGGGGAAATTCTCCAGCGCCCTGGCTGTCTGGGCGCCATAATAGGCCTCTGCCGGCACCGCCACTGTACCAAGGGTATCTTTTTCGACCCTGCTCTTCATAGCAACCCTATTACTTTCACCCGTCACTATTCACCGTTCACTCTTCACTCTTCACTCTTCACCGTTCACCGTTCACCTTTCACCCTTCACCCTTCACCGTTCACCTTTCACCTTTCACCCTTCACCCTTCACCCTTCACCGCCCGCCACTTCTCACTGATTATCCGCAGATGCTCCCGCTCCTCCTTGAGGAGCGTTGCCAGCATCGATTTGCCGGCCGGGTCGTCAGTCTTCTGCAGCAGCGCTTCGAAGTAGGCGATCCCCTTCTTTTCGATCGACATGGCGATCTCCAGCGCCTCCAGGTCGTTGGTAGCGAAACCGAGCTGGCCGGTCGGCCCATCCGGCTCCAGGGAGATGGTGGTGCCGCCATAGAAGACCCAGCGCCCGCTCTGGTCAAGGGAAGAGTAGAGCTCGGTAAGCTTCAGGTAGTGCTCCTCCTCGGTCCGGGCCAGCCAGTGGAAGATCTTTTTCCCGGCCTGGTTGAAGGTCTTCTGCTCTGCCTTGACATAGAAATCAAAGGTCTCCTTTTCGATCTCCATGGCCCGCATGATGGCGTCAAGCATCTCTTTCCGGTTTTCACTCATAAACTCTCCTCTGTCACTAATTTGCAAAGCGGCATCAGCGCATCCACGCCACTGCCGAGAAAGACCGTGCTCCCTTGGGCAGCAGGGAGTCGCAGGTCGATATCGTAACGGTCACCGACAAAGAGGCATTCGTAAGGCTGTCGGTCGATACTGGCATAGACATACTGTAGCGCCTGCAGGTCAGGTTTTGGCCGCCAGGTGTCATCAATGGCGAAGATCCGCTCGAACTGGCTGCTCACCCCGAGCAATTTCAATATCCGCGTCGCCAGTTCCTCGTTGTTGTTGGTATAGATGTAGAGTTCGAACCGCTCCGCCAGGTTCCGCAGCAGCTCCACCAGTCGTCCGTCGCGCTGCAGATACTCTTCCGGTTTGATCTCGGCGGTAAAATGCCGGTGCAGTTCGCGGATATCCCCACCCAACTCGATGCAGGCCAGGCTCAGCGATGTCTCGACCTTGTGCTGTGCTGTCAGCATCCTCTTGGTCGCCCTTAAGAGGGAGGCGGCAGCCTTGCTCTCGACCCCTTTCACCGAGGCGATATAGCGACAGGCCGAAGCATATATCGCCTCACCGAGCGGAGCGTTGACATAAAGGGTACCATCGAGGTCGAAAATTACTGCCTGCAGGTCATTCTGCACGAAAATTGGCTCCTTTTTTATTATAGCACGAAATAGACCCTGCTGGCCGGGTTCTACCCTGTCAAAAACCGGCGCCCCAGTCGCGCATGCAGAGCAGCCGGGGCTCTTCGATTGCACGGGACTGGATCAACACCTTGAAGGTGTCCCCCATCCCCCCTTCGGGGAGCATCAGTTTCTTCAGCGCCAGCCGGTTCTTCAGCCGCTCCTCTTCGCCGCTCGCCTTCTCCTCCAGCGCCATCATCTCCTCCATCATCCCGGCGCCCAGGAGAAAGCGGTACTGTTCGCCGAACCAGGCCGTTGCAAGACCGAACTCCTCACCCCGGCGCATCAGGGTGGTGAAGTCGACATGAGAGGTGATATCCTGTTTGCCGACGCGGAGGAAGGGGTCTTCTTCCACCTTGTGCTGGTAGTAGCAGAGGAGTGTACCGTTTTTCCGCATCGAGCCGTACAGTTCCGGCGCCAGATAACCGTAGTCGACGGTCAGGATGAACCCGCGCCGCAGCGCGCAGGCAGCGGACCTGAGCCATTCAATGGCAGCCAGATTGATCTCTGCCCGCTGGCCGATGGTCAAGGTCATGCCGAGGTACTCCAGGTAAGAGCTGACCGCTGCCGTCGATGGCTCGTCCAGCTCCTCCATGAATCCATCGTCGCCGGCAACGACATAGACCTCTTTAAGCCCTGCAGGTGTCATCTCCACCAGGTGGATCGGGAAAGAATCGATCAGTTCGTTGGAATAGATGCAGCCGCTGAATGAGAGTTCTCCACCC
The DNA here is from genome assembly GCA_964649725.1 of uncultured Geobacteraceae bacterium. Taxonomy (GTDB): domain Bacteria; phylum Desulfobacterota; class Desulfuromonadia; order Geobacterales; family Geobacteraceae; genus CAZYTM01. The sequence goes on from CAZYTM010000003.1 coordinate 303,599, forward strand.
GCCAGGGCAGCCGGCGTTCTCCAGCTTACCTTGCTGCCATGCTCACCGAGCATGGTCCGTTGCACCTCGCAGAGCGAAGGTTCGGTCTCGATCAGCAGACAGGAGAGGGTGGCATAAAAATCGGGCTGCAGTTCGGCAATAGTCTCCAGGATATCCCGGGCCAGCCGGCCATTGGCAGCACCCACCTCGACCAGGGTGAAATCTTCCGGCCGCCCCATGGTCTGCCACATCTGGCATATCTCCCGGGCGATAAGGCGACCGAAGACGAGATGGACATTACTGCTGGTGTAAAAATCACCTTCGGCGCCGACCTTCCGGCCAGGGGAGGTATAGTAGCCGATGCCTGGCTCGTAGAGGCAGGCGGCCATGAAATCGGCAAAGGTGAGCCGCCCCTCGTCTCTGATCCGTTCCAGTAACAGGTTATGTAATGTCAGATCGGTCTCCACAGCTCCTCCAAAAGGCTTAACTATAGAGCATGGCAGAGATTTTGTCAATCCGCCAGCAGCTGCCGTGCTTAAACCTGCCAGGCTCAGACTGCATAGGTTTTCCCCAGCGCGGCGATGATGCTGCACAGTTCATCCCGCAACTCCGCAGGTTCCAGCAGTTCAGCATACTGGCCGTAGGAGAGTACCCAGGCGATGATCTCCATCCGCCCGCCGGCCGTGAACTCCAGCTGCACCCCTCCGCCAGCGCTTTCGCTGATCTTCTGGCTCGGGTGCCAGAGCCGCTCGCGCACCATGTAGGCCACCTCCGGAGCGAAAAGGACCTTTACTGCCAGGGGGCGTTCTTCGACGATACCGAAGGCCTGCCCCAGCTGCTCTTCCGGCCTGTAATCCTCGGGGAGTTCAAAGCGCTCCCTACCTGCCGTTACCGTTTCTATCCGTTCCAGGGCAAAGGTGCGCAGCGCCTGGCGGTTATGGGCATAGCCAAGCAGGTAGAGCCCCCCCTTGTAAAAGATGAGGGTGTAGGGGTCGACCTGGTAACTGACCGGCTCACCCTCCCCTCTGGCACGATAGGTCATGGTAACCCGGTATTGATAGAGGAGCGCCTCACGCAGCTGTTTGAGCTGCTCCGCAACCCGGCCATAGTCCCTCCCCCCCTGCAAAAGCGGCAGCGAGACCCTGGCAATCCGCTCCATATGGGCAGCGTAGCGGGGGGGGAGGACTGAATTCACCTTGCGAAAAATCGCTTCGATATCGTCGCTGAAGGGGGTATCTTTCAGGGTGTCGATCTGGGAGCGGAAGAGGGAGAGGGTCATCAACTCCTGGAGGGTGAAGTTTATCGGCGGCACATCCTTGAAACGGGTGAGAAAGCGGTAGGTCTTCCGCCCATTCAACCATTCCGAAATGAGCGGATAGCCCGCTTCCTGAATTGCTGCAAGGTCGCGGTGGATGGTGCGGCGGGTCACTCCGCTCTCTTCTGCCAGCTCCTCCAGGGTCACCCCGTGGCGCGCCTCGATCAGACGGATTATGTCATGCACCCTCCCTGCCTGGGAATACTTCTTGGCCGGTTTACCTTTCTGCATCGTCCCCCCTGTCGCCTGGCACTTCTTCCGGCACCTTCACGGATAGTTGTGACAGAATAATACCCGGCAGGGAAAGTGGCAACAAAAAAGCCGCAAACATAATTCCCAGTTCGCGGCTTTACCGTTTGTGGAGCATGAATATCTCTGCCGGCGGCAATCCCCACAATTGCGCCGGCGCAGTTACCTTTCAATCAGGCGGCAAAGCAGTAATCATCACCATCGACATTGGCAGAAGTGGCTTCGAGAAAAGATTTCTCCTGCGGGTCCTTGACGATCTCGGTCAGGCCATGATTGATCGACCAGATGGCGCCGCAGATATTACAGGTGACGATATCCTCTGCGAATCCTGCCACATGCAGGTCGATTTCCACCTGCTGTTCATGGGTTTTGCATACAGGGCACTTCATGGTAGTTCTCCTTTATCAGTTGTATTGTTTAATTTAATTTAAACTCAATTTTTTCTAGATGCAAGCATAAAATGCTTAAAATATAAAATAAAACAATATGTTACATTATATGCGTATTACTGTATAGACTGGTTTTTGGTTTTTCGGTTTACACTTTTTTTTAGTATTACTTTAACATCTTGATATTATTGTTTTATTTGCAGTAAAACAGGATTCTGTTTTACCTGGTAAAACAAACATTCCCCATCGGCCTCTACCATAGCCGGAGCAAAATATTCTTCCTGGGAATCGGATCGTCAATTATCAAAATTGATTTGTTTTTTGCTGATGTTCGTCAGGGGTGGGGATGGTCATTTCACATTTTCACCCCTTGCATATGGCGAAAATGGGTCGGAGTATATAATTAAAAACCCTAAATAATCATGCAACTATTCGATGTTACTGGATATGTATTTTAATGAATTGTAATGTCCAAAGTCAAAAATTTGGCACGAATCTGCCATTCATTAAAACCAGAGAACGAGAGAGAGTAACAAAAAAATATTGAGGAGACCCAGACGATGCATACATTGACCGCACTCATGGTAATGCTGACTATGGCAGTAACTCTGTTGACAGCCCCCCGCATCTACGGCGACTGGCTCCGCTTCCGCACCTTTGCCCGGGAAGACGACCTCGATTCCCTCTTTATCCTGCAGCGTCAGGCCAGGGAGTGGATCTTGCGCCATTCGCTCTGCACCCTGGCAGGGCTGGTGATAGTGGTTATGCTGCAGCTATTCCCCGAACTCGCCCCCCCTGAGCACCTGGCAGAGGCGATCGCAGTCTACGCCATGCTGTCGTTCGGTTTTGCCGTTGTTGAATCGCTTCTGGCGGAAAAGGTCGCCCAGCAGCTCATCTCCATGATGCTGCCGGTAAAGCTGCAGCACGACAAGTAGGAGATTACCCCTCCACCCGCTTGAAGACCCGATACTGGACAAAGCCGAGTCCTGCTATGGCCAGCGAGACAACGACATAGAGCAGGTACTTGTACCGTTCAGTAAAGGGTAGTCGGGCACTGTTGCCGGCAAACCTGGTATTCGGGCGGGGCTGACCCAAGTAGACGATTGGCAGATCATCCGCTTTCTGCTTTGCCAGCAGACCGGCCAGGTCATACCGGGGCTGCTGGGCGAGCGGATTCCCCAAGAAGAGGTAGAGCTTCTCCCCCCCCTGATATTTGAATGCCAGCAATCTGCGGTACCCTTCGCCATTGACACTGGTGATCTTGAGTGGCGGGCTGTCGAGATTCCTGAAGACCAGCCGGAATTCCTTCGTCGCTATCTCCGGCATGGCTATGGCCAGCTGCGACTCCCGCATGTTGGCGGTGTCGAAGTTGAAGATGGTCCCCTGCGCCCAGTGCTCCCAGTCACCCGCACCCCGCTTGACCTGCACCTCTACGCAACGCTGGAAATTCCGCTCTGTGGTACTGACAATCAGCCGATCGAGCGGATATACCTGCGCCATCCGCACCAGGATGCTGTTCTCCTGCCGAGAGGGATTTGACTCCGCCTGCACCGTAGTGCCGACAATCGAGTAGGTCTGGCCTGGCAGTTCACTCTCCTGCGACACCTTGACGCCGCTGATGGTCAATGGTTGCGCATCGGCATTGGCGATCTTCAACGCCAGCTGGCGGAAATTCGACTGGGGGAAGGTGATCCGGGTATGGCGCATCTTCTCGCCCCGATTGATGTCGAATATGACGCCATCCTTGCGGATGGTGTTCCACGCTTTGCCGTCATTGCTCCCAAGCACCTGGACCTGACGGGAGAAGTCGTTGTCAGGGGTGATGATCTCCAGGGCACTGACCCGCGCATCCTGCCTGTCGACCAGCAGCTCCAGCCAGGTCTCCCCCTGTTCGGTGCGGGAGAGGTTGCGCAGCTGTGCCGGCAGCTCTTCTTTGCGCTGCTCCGGCCGTTTTACCACGATCTGCCAGGGGACCTCCTCCTTCCGCTCATTCAGCACCCGCAGATCGGCAAAAGGGGTCTTCCCGGTGACATCCCCCAGTTGATAAGGGTCCAGATAGACCCCTGCCACCCCCCCGCTGCTGCGCAAGGAAGTTGTCTGGAACTCGGCATACTTCTCCCAGTGCCGCTCGTCAAAGGTCGCACAGAGTGCTGCCGAGGCGCAAAACAGGAGTATGCCTGATAATGAGGTAGCAGCTAGCGATCTGGTCATGGTTGATCTTCTCCGAAGATAAAGTGTTTGAACCGGTTATAACTGTAGGATACAGCCAGCAGCAGCAGCCCGAGGACGATAAAGGAGATGATCCGGTAAAGGGTCTGCAGCGAGGAGAGGTCGAGCAGAAAGACCTTCACCACTGTTAAGCCCAGAAGGAGAATCCCGAGGACCCGTGCGCCACGCACCCTTTTGTAGATGCCGACGCCAGTCAGCAAAGAGGCATAGAGAGCCCAGAGGACCGAGATAGAGAGCTGGTAGGCGTAATGGGAACTCCCCCAGCGCAGCATATGGCCTGGCGAACGGTAGCGGAAATAGTCATGGACCTCTATTGAAAGCAATATGAGCGACAGCGCCTGGGTGATGATGAAGACGATCTTCAGCAGTTGGCGCTCATTGATGTCGAGGCGCTCCTGGTAGCGGTAGAAGAAGTAGACCAGCAGGTAAAAACCTGCCACAGCTGCGGCACAGGCGAGGAACCGGCCGTTGCAGAGCGGGATGAAACGCTCGAATGGCTCCAGCCGCAGGGAAATATCATCGGCAAAGCGGAAGAGCACCAGCAGCCCGAGCAGATAGGCGCCACGACGCAGGAGAGGAAAATCCAGCCGTAAGCCGATCCAGGCCAGTGCTGCCATTTCGGCTGCCAATGCCGGCAGGATCCAGCGCTGCCCCAAGGCGACAAAAGTCGCGATGACCGTAATGATGACTGAGGCAGCGGCATAGCTTAGAATGGTCAACCGTGCTGCAGCGGCGCGGCGCCTGACCAGTTCGGCCAGACCGATCTCCAGAGCAGCCATGAGCAGGATGAAGGACTTTACCGGCCAGCTGTAGTGCCAATGATTCTGCGCGAAGAAGGCGAGCAGCAGAAATGCTGCCGAGCCGAAGATGATGATCTGGTCGAGCTTCGATTCGCTGTTTTCGGCATAGAGCCTGGCAGTGATTATATAGAGATTGTAGAAGACGAAAAACGCCAGGACGATACCGAAGGCGAGCCAGCGCTGGGGATCGCTGTAATATTCCCCATGCCAGCCGGAATAGAGGAGTATCGTGCCGAACAGCGAGGCTGCAATCAGTGACGGCCAGGGGCGGAAGCGGAGCAGCAGCAGGGTGCCGATGTCGAGCAGCAGTATATAACTGAAGAGCGTCATAGGCTGGTTCTGCCCGGTGGAGAGCATGAGCGGGGTGAGAAAGCCCCCCAGCAGGGCAATGGCAGCCAGGGAATAGGTGGTATAGCGGACCGACAGAGTCATGCCGGTAGTGGTGACAGCCAGCATCCCTGCTGCAGCCAGCGGTGCAGGGATCAGATGATAGAGGGCAAAGGCGGCATAAAGCGCCAGGTAGAGTACTGCCAGGCCGCCGCCGCTCAACATCTGCCCGTACAGCCCCATGTTCTTCCTGTTCTGCAGATACTCGCCGACACCGATAAAGGCTCCACCCCAGAAGATGCCGAGCACCACCCGGCCGGTCTCGCCGATCAGCCTGTTGTCGAATGAATATTTGAGGAAGAAGGCGACCCCGAAGAGGATCGCCAGCACCCCGATGCGGCCGATCCAGCGGGTGCCGATGGCGCTCTCCAGGTCACCATCCCCCTTCTTCTCCGCTTTCGCTTTCGGCTTCGGCTGCGGTGCCGCCTTGCTGAAGACAAACTCCTGGGCCCCGTCCAGTTCGACCTCCTGCAGCGGCGGCAGCTTTTCCCCGGCCAGCGGCGCCCCTTTCAACCTTGCTACTTCTGCCTCAAGGGCCTTGACCCTGTTCAGCAGCAGATCGATACAGTTGTCCCGCTGTTCATCAGATCGAGTTGGCATAACATCCTCAAGTTAGATTTAATCGAAAATAACGGCCCATCGTTGTTTTACGACAATTTTATTCCACCAGCAGGAAGGCATACCTGTTCATCACCTGTTCATAACCGCTCAGCACTTCGATAGGAAACCCTGCCCTCCTTGCTGTAGCAAAGACATCCACCCCCAAAGCCTCTGGCGATGGACGGGCCATCCCCTGGTTGCGGCACTCCTGACGCGTCCCAGGGCATTCAGGGCAGAGCCGGCATTCGTCCATAAAGAGGAGCATCGTTTTCCGGTGACCGGCCAGAAAGACTTCCCGCTCCACAGGGAGCAGCGAGAGGTTCATCTTGCGGCTCCACTCCTCCCTCTCTTCAGGGTCATCAAGTTGCACCGCGATATGCAGCAGCAGGATATGTTCATATTCACTGAACAGTTCCCGGCATTCCTGGATGGAGGGGACAGCAGGTGGGCAGCCACCCTTCTTCCCATAGGAACTGCAGCCGAACATGCATTTGAAGCGCACCCATTGACAGACCTGGACATCGCTTCCCGATATCCAGCTGAAATCGGCACAGCCATGTTTGCGAACAATCGCTTCAATGGTCTTTTTATCAAGCATAGAGTCTCTTCCTCTGCGGGAGTTATTATAATCTGAGTATGAATTCGGAATAGATCTATTTTATGCTAATCAACAAAAATATAAATCGGGTTCTATTGGGGACGTTTCTTCTTTTCACTAGAAACGGTCTATCCATAGGGGTCTGCACCCTCTATCTTATGCCTGCCTCTTTTCAGCTACTTGACCCGTGTATATTTCTCTACACTCCCTCTCCCCGCCAGGGTGAGGGTGGCGGCATCAGGTGTTTCCACCTCATATGTCACAACATCAAGGGTATTCGGAAAGAAGATCTTGAGCATCTTTCCGTCTGCGATCCATTCATAGCTCCCGGTCACCGTGGAGACGTGGTCATCCAAGACTTTACCTCTCTTCTCCCCCCACCTGTCATCATTCGGATCGGCGATCGTCACTGTCTTGTCCTTTATGACGATGGTCCCATCACGGAAGAACTCAATAAGGCTGTCGGTCTTCCTAACCTCCCCTGGTCCCATGAACGAAGGAACGAACTTTTCTTCCACCTGCGACCATTTTCCGATAATGCCCGTCTGCTTTTCATTGGCCGCCGCATATACCGCTATGTGTATAACCAGGCAGAAAACAGAAAGTATCAAAGTTAGCCGACGCATGTTGCATCTCCTTTCACGGTGAAGGTGTTATAAAATTGGTAAAATTGGGGACGGTACTTCTTTTCACTTGAAATATCAGCATCTTCTGAACTTTATTCGGCCGCTGCCCCCATCTATGCCGTAATTATTTCCCAACCAACTGAAATATATGTGGAATCCAAGAACCGTCCCCGACTCTCATCGAGCATAGAGTCTCTTTCTCTGCGGAAGTTGTTATAAACTGAGTATGAATTCGGAATAGATCTATTTTATGCTAATCAACATAAATATAAATCCACCCTCATTACTATGTCGAAAATCAGGATGCGGAGGATTTATTTTTTGAAGAAAACTTATATTTCTACTAATTTAGAAGGTATTGCTTATTGGCGTTTTACCTTTATTAAAGGAAAAATTTCTTTATATATCAATTCAGAAACTAGACTATGCCCCTTGGGACTGAGATGAATTCTATCATCAATATACAAATCATTTATTAATTGTGTCGAAATGAAATATTTATTTAGATCGATAAATTTAGTCCCTATCAATTTTTCAGACTTCATTATTATATTTGTCAGCTTATTATCTGCAATCAACTTCCTAGAAGGAACTAATAAAATAATAAATTCAGCATTATTATTTTCAACAATGTTTTTCATTTTAGTTAGTATTGATAAAGTTAAGTCTGTAGTCAAATTATTCCTAAACAAGTGTTCAGCATCTGCAATATTTCTTCTAAATACTTGTGGTTTTGTTGTGAATCTGTTCAACAACCAATTAAACAATATAGATTCATCATTAAGCCATAACAGAATTTTTTTTGTGCTCCCTATACGTAGATGCCCATCATGCAATATCAAATTGTCATTTGAGACAGTAAAATATGGTTTCAGATGTATTTGGTCATAGATGAATTTAGAGTTTACATTGTCGATAAAATCATTTTCCAAGCAAAAGGTCAGTAAAACTATATCTGGTTGAAATGATAGGCCATCATTTAACAACACCAGAAGTTCTTGGTCTGTGCCATATCCTTGAACACTTAAATTTACTACTTCAAGATCTCTATCCTTTTGCTCTAATAAATATGCAAAAGTCTCATTATCGCCAACACCATAACCAAATGATATGGAATCACCTAATACAACTATTCTTGTTTTATTAGGATCTCTACTGAATATATTCCCTGTCCTGTATCCATTCTTGTTTGTCGAAACAGCTTTTCCATCAATTATAACCTTGAAGTTTCTTTTTAATTCCCAGCCATATACTTCAGAATATTTATGCATAACTATGATGTCATTATTGCCACTATTGTATTTCCAATCCGGGGAGTTTTGTCTCATGATCAACTCAATTGCTATAACAATTAAAGCAGCTATTGAGATACCTATGAAAATGGCAATTAAATTAAAATACCAATTTTTTATTGTTAACAGTTGCACAACTAATTTTCCTTAAATAAGTTTAAATATATTGATAATCAGCATGTAGACCATCTCAATCAAAGTAAAAGAATATTATATCCTCCTGCACTTAACAAAAAACTTCTTTATAAACGTTCTAACTAATTCTGTCGTGAAAAAGAAGACTTAATATATCACTTATAACTAATCTGAGCTTGTCGGCAATTCGCTCTGCACCTTCATCTCCCAAAATATAAATACAACAAGCCGCCCGACATCTATCTGTCTGCAGCGGCTTGATAATTGGATATATGCAGCATCCATCCCTGACACCTTTCCTTTGCTCTGGCGGTACTAACCGAAGATCTTCTTGAAGAACCCCTTGTTCTCAGCTTCCCGTCGTTCGGTGATGACCCGCAAACCCTTGCGGGCGTTCGACTCTTTCGGGTTGATCTTCAGCGCCTTCTGGAACTCCCCTTCGGCCAGGCCGTCACGCCCTTCATCGAGCAGCATCCAACCACGGAAGGCGAACGCCTCGGCATGCTTACCAGCCTGGAGCGACTTGCCGAGCAGGTTGCGGGCCTTGTCCTGGGCGGCACGGGAATTCTTGTTCGCCGGGTTCTTGTAGATCGCCCAGGCGAGACAGGCCGAATGCAGGCCGTTTTCAGGTTCGAGCCGGTAGGCGTCCTGCAGCGCCTTTTCAGCGTTATCGTACTCCCCCATCTCGAGGAAGACATTCCCCGACTGGAACTGGATACTCGCCTGCAGCTTGTCGTCCTGTTTACCGTCGAGCCCGACCTTGTCGGAGTTGAGCATCTCGTCGTAACGCTCCTTGGCGACTACGTTGGAGAGGGTATTGTAGGCGTCGGCATAATGGGAGAGGACCTCCTGTGCCTGGACCATCACCGGACCGGCCAGTTCCATGAACTTCTCCGGCGAGTACTGGCGGGTCTTGGCGAAATAGGCCTCTTTCAGGGCATTGAAACTGAAACTCTGCGAGGTCAGCCCGAACAGCTCGTAGTAGTTCTTGTTCTTGATAAAGGCGAAGTCGCGGTGGACCTCCTGTTCGAAGCCGATCTCGGCACTGGAGAGGGGGGCTGCCATCCCTTCGTCGCCGACCGGCAGGCCGACCGTGCTGGAGACCTCGTTCACCAGGTCGTCGAAATCTATCTTCATCTCTTCATCGGCCTTCAGCTCTTCCAGCGGCCGGTTGAAGAGGTTCTGCTGGGGAAAATCAGGGGTCGCTTCGGCGACCGGAGCCGGGTGGAAGGCGAGCATCCCGAGCAGCATGAGGAAGTGGCAGAAGGCCGCCCCGATCTGTTGCGGGCCGGTCTGGGCGATCAGGTCGGTGAGCCTGGTCAGGCCGTTGATCCTCTCCAGCAGGGTGATATCCTCCTGGCGCATGATCAGCAGGTTGGCGCGACGATAGAAGAGGGTGGTACGGGCCGGGTAGAGCTGGCCATAGCTGGCCATGAAGCTGATGGTGTTGAACTGGTTCACCTGCGCCTTGCCGATCTCATAGACGATGCGCGGCACCGACATCGGTACCAGCGGGAACTCCGGTTCAACCAGCCCGGGGCGGAACTCGGCCGGCACCCTCTGCTCCAGACCATCGGCAAGCCGCTTGTAGAGGAAATGGCGGGACTCTTCGGCCAGTTCGTCATAGTTCAACAGGCCGGCCTGGGTAAAGAAGAGCCGCTCCTCCTTACTGGTGACAAAGGCCTGCCGGTCGGCAGCGGAGATCTTCCCCCGACCATGCAGGAAGGCGGGGAAATCGTCACGGCCGCTGGAGACGAAAGAGACCGGCTCCCCCTTGAGCATCACCACCGGGAGACCCTGGCCAAAGGCTAGCAGACCGCTCTGGCGCTGATTATAGATATCCACCAGCTGCTCCAGCAGCGGCAATGCAGCAGGAGCGACTTGCGGAGCCGGCACCACAGTGGCCAGGCTCTCCTTGATCGCCATGAGAAAGTCCTTCTGACTGAACGGCTTTTCCAGATAATGGGTCACGCCAAGCTTTCTGGCGGCAGTAACGAACTTCTCCCCTTTGAATACCCCGGTCATGATCACCACCGGCAGATTGGCCCACTTCGGTGACTTGCGGATCTTCTGCAACACCTCGACCCCGCTCAGCTCCGGCAGGCGCAGGTCGAGCAGCAGCAGGTCGATGTTGCCGGACGCCAGGCGCTGCAACGCCTCGACCCCGGTCCTGGCAGGCAGCACTTCATGCCCCTGGGAGGTGAGAAACTTCTGCAACATCTGCGCAAGGGATTCGTTATCTTCTGCCAGTACGATCCGCCTGGTCATGACGACTCCGCTCTGGTTCCGGGTCCGGATGGGGATATGGCGCTGGACCGGAGATATTTCTGCACCGCCCGATTGTGTTCAGCCAGACTGCCGGAAAAGTAGTGCGTTCCATCCTTCTTTGCCACAAAATAGAGATACTGGGTCGCTGCCGGATTCAACACCGCCTCGATGGCATCGCTCCCCGGATTGCCGATCGGACCGGGCGGCAGGCCATCGATCAGATAGGTGTTGTAGGGGTTGCGCCGCTGGATATCCCGTTTTGTCATATGCCCGCTAAAGGCCCTCACCCCGTAGACAGCGGTCGGGTCGCTCTGCAGCCGCATCCGCCGTTTCAGCCTGTTATGAAAGACCGAGGCGATCAAGGGGCGCTCCGTCGCCACCCGCGCCTCCTTGTCGATAAGCGATGCCATGGTGAGGATCGCATGGCGGGACATGCCGCTCTGCTTCTCCCGTGCGGCAAAGCGTTCATTGTAGACCTTATCGAACTGTCTCACCATCATCCTGATCAGCTCCGCCCCTTCCATCCCGACCGGGATGCTGTAGGTAGAAGGCTGCAGGTACCCTTCCACACTCCGGGCGGGGATACCGAGTTCCTGCAGCAAGGCACGATCGGTACACTGTCTGAGGAAGGCATCTCTGCGCATCAGGCCTCGCGCTTCGAGGATCTCACCGAGCTGGTAGATCGAATACCCTTCCGGCACGGCAAATTTACGGGTGAATATCTCGCCTGCGACCATCATGCGCAGCATCTCGACCGGTGCCATGGCGTCGCTGAACTGATAGGTCCCGGCCTGCGCCCGGCTGTCATCACCCCGCAACCGGGCGTAGAGGACCAGCATCCGGGCGCTGCTGATGAAACCGTGGGCTTCCAGTTCGCGGGCAACTTTCCAGAGCGGCGCCCCCTTTTCACAGTTGAAGAGTTCGACCTTTTTGCCGGCACCGACCGGCGCGGTCAGATAACTCCCTATCACTGTTGCTGCGACAAAGAGCAGCAGACTGATGCCGACAGCTGTTACCGCTACAACTTTATTGCGCCGGGAAAACTTCATCACGCCTTGAACTTGTTCTCGGTGCCGGCCTGGAGCCGACCGATATTTTCCCGGTGTTTCTGGATGACGACCGAACTGATTACTGCTGTCACCGCTATTACCAGCACCCGGTGGTCAAGCATGGCGACTATCACCGGCATTGCCGCTGCAGCGACTATTGAGCCCAGGGAGACATAACGCCACTGCCAGAGGACCACGGCAAATACCAGCAGGCCGAGCAGCACCGACAATGGTGAAAGGCCAAGAAAGACCCCGAGGGCGGTAGCGACACCTTTACCCCCCTTGAATCCGAGGAAGATGGTGTAGACATGGCCCAGAAAGGCTGCCAGGCCGATTGCTGCGATCCAGAGCACCGGCAGGTCATAGTAACGGGCCAGCAGCACCGGGAGCAGACCCTTGAGAGCGTCGCCCAGCAGAGTCAGGATGCCGACTTTCCGGCCAAGGGTGCGGTAGACATTGGTGGCGCCGATGTTGCCGCTGCCGGTAGTCCGGATGTCGACCCCGAAAGCCTTGCCGAGCAGGAGACCGGTCGGTATCGAACCGAGCAGATAGGCGCCGGCAATATAAAAGATAACAGTACTCAATGACATCTTCAGGCCCGTTGGGATGATTTGTGGCAAACTCTTCGCATACTACCTCATTTGTCGCACGACTGCAAGGGGAAGCTCGACCTCAGCGGCCGGTTCGCCGCACCAGGAAGAGTGCCATCAGGAAAAAGATAATATCACGCCCCAGGGCGGTCCATGCCGAGGTCTTGCTCCCCCCCTGCTTGAAACAGCCACAATCTATGTCGAGGCCGCGGACCAGCGTCGATGCCAACGCTGCCATGAAGGCCAGATTGAGCAGTAACAGCAGCATTGCCGCGGCACGGTAACGGTAGCCGGTCAACAGCATGATGCCGCAGAGCAGTTCGAACCAGGGGAGAATGGCAGCCGTAAGGTAGTTGGCGAAATAGGGGAGGATCTTGTAGGCAGCGATGCTGCCGGCAAATGCGGTCGGATCGGCAATCTTCACCACCCCGGCATAGATGAAGACCCCCCCGAGGATTACGCGGATAACCACAGTAGTTATCTCTGCCGCTCTTTTCATCGCCCCCCCCTGGCCACCGGATAACCGGCATCCTGCCATTCCGGATAGCCACCCTGGAAAACGAATACGGTCCGGTAACCGGCCTTGAGCAGCCGTTCGGCCAGAGTGGTACTGTCATGGCAGTCATAGCCGTTGCAGTAGACCACCAGCACCGTTGTCACCGGGGTCTGCTGCAAGAGTCGCGGGATCTCCTTGTCGACCTCACCGATGGGGAGGGGGATCGCCCCCTTGATATGACCGCCGGCATAAGTGACCCGGTCCCGTGCATCGATGAAGAGCGCCTCGTTCCGGTCATGGAAATCCTTTACCTGCATCAGCCCGGCAATAAGAGGCAACTGGTTGGCGGGTCCTGCCGAATTGGCTGCCTTGGGAGCAGTTTTTACAGCCTTACCACTCCAGGCATTATAGATGAGGGTGTGGTTCCATGCGAGACCGATCACCACTGCCAGCGAGACAATTGCGGCCATCTCTGCCAGCAGACCGCCCTGTTTTGTTGCCATAAAGCCTCCAGCATTAACGATAACTTTCTCCATCCTGCTATAGCTGTCGCTCCAGGCGGCGCAACAGCAAAGAATTCAGCACTACCGATACCGACGAGAAGGCCATGGCCAGGCCGGCGAATTCCGGTTTGAGGGTGATGCCGAACGGGTAGTAGAGCGCCCCGGCTGCCAAAGGTATGCCGAGCACATTGTAAAAGAGCGCCCAGAATAGATTCTGCTTGATCTTGGCGAGGGTGGCCCGGCCAAGCCTGATGGCCCGTACCACATCCAGCAGATCGTCCCGTACCAGGATCACCTCGCCGGTCTCCTTGGCTACATCGGCGCCGCTGCCGATGGCAATACCGACATCTGCGGCGGCCAGCGCCGGTGCATCGTTGATGCCGTCCCCTACCATGGCTACCGATTCCCCCTGGCGCTGGCGCTCCCGCACCACTCTCTGTTTCTGCTCCGGCATCACCCCGGCAACAAAGCTGTCGACCCCCGCCTGGGCGGCTATCGCCGCAGCGACCTGCTGATGGTCACCGGTCACCATGACAGTGGTCAACCCCATACGCCGCAGAGAGGCTACAGCTGCCAGGGAATTCTCCTTGAGCTGGTCAGCAAAGGCCGCCAGACCGAGCAGCCGCTCTCCGGCCGCGACAAAGATGAGCGATCTGCCTCTTTGCCGCAACCGTTCAACACTCTCTGCCAGCGGTGCGGTGTCAATGCCGGCCTGCTCCAGCAGATTGGCGCTGCCGGCCCGCAAGCTGCTGCCAGCGTAGCTGCAGGTTATGCCGAGCCCCCCCTCTTCGGCATAGTCGCTCACCACCCCGGCTGCAATACCTCGAGCAGCAGCAGCGCGGAATGCCGCCTGGGCGAGGGGGTGACTGGATCTGGAGGTGGCTGCAGCGAGATACTCGAGCAACCTGCTGTCAGCGACCGCCGCTGTCGGCAGCAGCTCGGTCAGTTCCGGTTCACCGCGGGTCAGGGTACCGGTCTTGTCCAGCATGACTGTCTGGATGCCGGCCAGATGTTCCAGCGCGGAGCCCCGCTTGATCAGGATCCCCCGCTGCAGGCCGACACCGCTTCCGACCATGATTGCGGTCGGGGTCGCCAGACCCATGGCGCAGGGGCAGGCGATCACCACCACGGCAATGGCGAGTTTGAAGGCGAAGAGGAAAGCGGTCTGGAGGAGAAAATACCAGCCGAGAAAGGTGATCACTGCGAGAAGCAGCACCAGCGGGACGAAGACCGCCGAGACCCGGTCGGCAAAACGCTGGATAGGGGCCTTGTCGACCTGGGCCTCGCGTACCAGGCGGACGATCTGGGCCAGCAGGGTAGCTTCGCCGACCCTGGTCGCCCGGATGGTCAACAGGCCGGTCAGGTTGCTGGTGGCACCGGTCACCAGGTCACCGGCCCCCTTGCTGACCGGCAGCGATTCCCCGGTTACCATCGCCTCGTTCACCGAAGACTGCCCCTCCAGCACCTCACCATCAACCGGCATGGTATCACCTGGCCGGACCAGCAGGATATCACCGACCTTCACCAGCGCAGCAGGGATCTCCTCTTCCTTGCCATCCAGGAGCAGTCGCGCCCGGTCAGCCTGCAGGCGGAGCAGCTTTTTCAGCGCCTCCGAAGCCTTCCCTCGGGCCCTTGCCTCCAGGTATTTGCCGAGCCGGATAAAGGCGATCAGCATTACCGAGGTCTCGAAAAAGCTCTCGCCACTGCTGCCGAAGATCCCAGCAAAGGCGAGCAGTGAATAGCCGTAGGCAGCGGTGGTACCGAGCGCCACCAACAGATCCATGTTGGCGCTCCGGTTCTTCAGGGCAAACCAGGCGCCTCGATAGAAGGTAAGGCCGGCCGAGAACTGGACTGCCGTCGCCAGCAGCAGACTGATCCAGCCGATGGTTCGATGCTGATGGCTCCCCATGGTCGCCATGAGCGGTAGCGCGGCGAGCAGACAGAAGATGAACCAGTTTCGCTGGTGCCGTAGCGGTGCTGTTTCGTCAGCAGCTGCGGTCAAGTTGACCGGTTGGTAACCGGCGGCCGTCACTAGGGCAAAGAGCTCTTCGGCACTTATGCTGGCAGCATCGTAGCTGACCAGCGCCTCTTCCTGGAGCAGATTGACCACTGCCGTCGATACGGCCGGATGGGCCAGCAGTCTCCCCTCCAGAGTAGCCACGCAGGAGGAGCAGTGCAGCCCCTGCACGCCGAAACGGAGTTCGCTCATTTCATTGCTCAAAGTACGCCATCCTCATGCAAAAGGTCCCGCACCTCATTGGCGCAGATCTTGATCACCGCTGCCACCGGAATCGCCAGGATGATCCCCCAGAAGCCGAGCAGCTCCCCCATTGCCATCAGCGCAAAGATGACGGTGAGTGGATTGAGCTTCAGTGTCGACTTCATGATCAACGGCTTGATCAGGTTCGCCTCGATGATTATATGGATAATAAAGTAGGCCGCGCAGACCTTGGGGATCACCATCAGATCGCCACTCTGGGCATAGCCTAGCAGTGTCGGGGGGATAATCGCCACCATTACCCCGAGGATCGGGATGATCGAGGCAAATCCGGCAAAGAGCCCGTTAAGCAGCGGGAATTCGATATTCAGCAGGGCCAGCGCCGTACCGCTCAATATGCCGACCAGCAGGCAGTCGAGTACCATGGCGATGATAAAGCGCTCCAGCGTCCGGTTGATCCGGTTACCCATGGCGGCAAGATGGTCTTTCTCCGAATAGGGGAGCGTCCGCATCAGATTTGATTTGAAATACTCCTTGTAGAGGAGCATGAAAAAGACCAGGATCGGCGCCAGGACCAGATTGAACATGCCGAAGGCCAGCCCCTTGAGCCGTTCATAACCCTGGCCGGAGAGCTCCTGGGTAAGGCGCTGCAGCGACTCTTCGGCCCTTGCCGCTAGCCATTCCCCCTCCCCACCCTGGTAATGGGGAGCAAGCCTCATCTGCAGCTCCCTGATCGCCCCCTTCATATGCTGCAGATAGACCGGCAGAGACTTGATCAGGGAGTTGAACTGGTGGTTGATATAGGGGATCAGGAAGACCACTATCAGCAATACCACAAAGACGCCAAAACCATAGATCATGACTATGGCTGTGATCCGGTCAAAACCCCGCTTTTCCAGCCATTTCAGGATCGGGTTGAGCAGATAGGCGAGCACCAGTGCAGTAAGGAGAGCTGAAAGGGTGTGGCGGAGGAAAATTCCGGCCAAAAGCAGTGCGGCGAAAAACCCTGCCAGGATATAGATGGTCTTGATACCCGCTTTATCTGCCAGCATGGTTCATACCCCGTCAGAAAAATCGCCGCGCCGCAGGTGATAAGAGACTATCTTGCCAGCCGCAGCAATCGGAATAGCCAGCAGTATCCCCCAGAAACCCATCAACTCGCCAAATGCCATGACCACGATGATGGTAGTGAGCGGATTCAGGTCCATCGCCTCCTTGAAGACCAACGGCTTGACCAGGTACCCTTCGAGGAAATAGATTATGGCAAAGGAGCCGATCACCTTGAGCAGCATCAACCCTGACTGAAACTTCACATAGGCGAAAAAGAGGGGTGGTATAGTTGCCAGGACCACCCCGATGAAGGGGAGGACCGAGGCTAATCCGGCAAATATCCCATTCAGCAACGGATAGTCGATATCAAGGGCCATCAGAGCGATGGTCGACAATACTGCCACGATCAGCGAGACAAAGAGCTGGCCGCGGACATATCCACCGATGCTGACATTGATCTCCCGTCCCAACTCCCTGAAGAGAGCACGCCGCCCTACCGGCAGCCAGCCGACGATGCCGTTGACTATCAACTCCTTGTAGGAGAGCATGAAAAAGACCAGGATCGGCGCCAGGATAAGGTTGAAGAGGTTGAAGGCAAAGCTGGTCGCTGCATCGTAAAAGCCGGCGCCTAACTTGCCGAGCAGCCGATCGAAGCTGTTGGTGATCTTTTCGAACAGCCAGCGCCACTCCTCACCTGCATAGGCAGGTCGATAATTCCCCTGCCAGCCGAGCACGATCTCTTTACCCTTCTGCAGATAACGGGGGAGATCCCGTAGCAGCGACTCCCAGCGCATGTTCAGAAACGGCACCAGATAAGCGACCACGAATATGGTGATGACAACCAGGATCAGATAGAGGATGGCAATACCGGTCATGCGCGACAATTTGCGCCGCTCGAGCATGACCACGAATGGATCGAAAAGATAGGCCAGGACAATGGCCAGGAGAAAACAGGAAGCCGTATGCCGCAATGCCAGACCGGCACCAAACAGGGCTGCGGCAGTGAGCAGGGCCGCGATCACTTTCTGGGAGAACGGCCAACTTGACAATCAAGATTCCTTTCTTTGCCGTTCAGCTTAAATCCGTCTCCTCGGCAGGGAAAAGGTCATGCTCTTCCAGCCAGTGGCGGATACGCTCGGTCAAAAAATGTTCTTTCAGCACTGACAGACGATCCTGCTCTTCCGGATAGAAGGAGAGTATCTCGTCCAGCCGGCCAAAGGGGCGCTTGCCGACAAAAGCCTGTTCGAGCATGACCCTCAGGTGATCGTTTGTTATCCCCTTGATGAAGTCATGGAGCACAACCCGCTCCTGATCGTAGTCAAAAGAAGGTATCTGCAACAGATCATCCTGACTCTCCTCCACTTCATCCCAGAAAGACTCGTCCTCATAATCGGCAGGGACGAAAAAAATCTCGCCGCTGTTCCGGTCAAGGAAATAGATCAAGTCAGGGTCGATATTGGCAAAGGCATCCAGGAGGTCGTCCCAGACTATCTCGACATCACGCATAACCACCATCAGAAAATATCCTCTACAGGTGAACCGGCATTTCCAGCCAGGTTGAATAGCAGCTGCCAGAAACTCTGCCGCTTCAGCTTTACCTCGCCATGATTTTCGTATATATTACCGCAATGCGCAAGGTCTTTATCGCTGATGCCCACCTGCGGGACCCGTCTGACGAGAATTACAGGCTGCTGCTCGATTTTCTCGCCACCCTGCCAGGCACAACCGACACCCTCTTCATCCTCGGAGATCTCTTCGAATTCTGGATAGGTTACCGACAGGTCCCTTTCCCCCACTATCTGCCCCTGCTGGAGAGGCTCCGCGAGATACATGCCAAAGGGGTCGCCATCGTCTATTTCGAAGGGAACCACGATTTCCATATGGGCCCTTTTTTCGCAGAGACCCTGCAGTCAACTATCTTTACCGGACCGACCCGCCTCACCCTGGGGGGGAAGACGTTCTTCCTCTGCCACGGCGACGAGATCAACAGCAAGGATTACAGCTACCGCCTGCTCAGGCTTCTCTTTCACAGCTGGCTGACCAAGGGACTTACCTATCTGGTGCCACCGGCAGTGCCGATCTTCATTGCCGACCGGCTTGGCAAAAAGAGCCGCAGCCAGCACGGCGAGCGGCAGCATAAATGGGACTACCCGGCACTGATCAGAAACTTCGCCGCAGAGCGATTTGCCGAAGGTTGCGACGTGGTCATCTGTGCCCATTTCCACCGGCCTTTCCAGGAGGAACTGCCGGCAGATTCCGGAAAGGTTCTGATCTCGCTGGGGGACTGGATCACCCATTTCACCTATGCCGAATGGCAGGATGGGGTCATCTCCCTCAAGACCTACAGCTGAAGTAGGACTACAATGAGAATATCTGCCGGTACCGCTTTACCCGCTCTTCCAGAGTCGACGCCGCAATGCGGTGACAGATCTCGTCAGGTCGGTACCCGCGGCAGACCGATGGCCGCTCGATATAGATAGAGCATAAGCCGCTCGGCAACAGATGCCGGCAGGCAACCCCTACCCCCTTCCCCAGCGTCGCGATATCAGGCGCCACACAACAGGTCCCGCAGCGCAGACATTCCATCAATAACTCCCTCTTCCGGGAAATATAAATTGTGCAAAACGAGAACTGAGGATTCTGCTCAAGATCAAGGCCGTCAAGGGTGAGCACGGAGACGTAGCAGCGCTACGTCGCACACGCGAACCCGCAGACTTACGCAGATATTGGGCAAAATTCGCATTCCAGACTACCCTGTAATTATGCTCTACCGAGGAATGTGTATTTTGTCCAAGATCAAGGCCGTCAAGGGTGAGCACGGAGACGTAGCAGCGCTACGTCGCACACGCGAACCCGCAGACTTACGCAGATATTGGGCAAAATTCGCATTCCAGACTACCCTGTAATTATGCTCTACCGAGGAATGTGTATTTTGTCCAAGATCAAGGCCGTCAAGGGTGAGCACGGAGACGTAGCAGCGCTACGTCGCACACGCGAACCCGCAGACTTACGCAGATATTGGGCAAAATTCGCATTCCAGACTAGCGGAAGAAGGCTTCGAGGGCTTGTTCCCCCACATACGACGCCTTGATCCGCCACTTCGCCTGATTGATCACCAGCGCCACCAGAGCTATCTGCGGGTCCTTAACCGGGGCATAGGCAGCAAACCAGCTGTAGTGACCGAGCGGCTCCTTGCCGTTGATAGACCCGGTCTTGGCGGCGATATCGAGGGTTGCCAGTCGCGGTCGGCCACGCCGGTCATGGAACGCCTTGCGGGAAGTACCGGTACTGACGGTCTGGGCCAGCATGGTCGCCAGTTGGCCGGTAGTCTCCGGCGCCACCAGATTGCGCAGCTGCGCGGTATTGTGGGCAAAGACGATCTCACCCTTGCCGTTTTTCACCTCCCGGGCCAGCGCCGGCGTCAGCATGGTGCCGCCATTGGCGATGGCCGCCATGATGGTAGCGGCATGTAGCGGTGATACTTTTACCTCACGGCAGAGTCCTGCCCCCATCAGCATCAGTTCCCGGTCGTTCTGCGGAATAGTGGCCTGGCTCGGCGGCACGGCGGTACCGGGGAAGATATCCTGGTTGAAGCCGAACCGCTCCAGATAAGTCATGATCGCATCCTTACCGACAACATCGCTGGCCAGCCTGCCATAGACCGGATTGACCGATTTACCCATGGCCATGGCCAGGGTCATCTCCTGGTTGCGGCGACCAGGTTTGACCGTCCAGAAGGATGGATTTTCCGAGGTGAGCCGCCCCCGGTAGGCAAAGAGCGTCTCCGGGGTCACCTTCTTCTGCTCCAGGGCGGCAGTGGCAGTAATGATCTTGAAAAGCGACGCCATCGGGTAGAGTTGATTGAAACAGCGCTTCCCCCACTCCGGCTCCAGTTCCGAATAGCCGGTCATGGCCAGGATCCGCCCGCTCTTAGGCTCCATGGCGATAAAGAGCGCGTAGGGGACCCTGTTCTCCCGAAAGAGCTTGTTCATCCGCTCCTGCAGGTCCTGGTCGATGCCATAGAGGACGCTTCCGCCATCCGGCAGTGACGACATGTAACTGTCACCGCTCTGGACAGCAGACGGCAGTGCCTCGGCAGCAAGTTTGAACGATGAGCCGGGGTTCAACTCCTGGAGAGGCTCGACCTTTACTGGCTGGGGAATCGCAGGGGGAGTTTTGCTGACACTGGAGAGGGCGCTTTTTGAAGAGATAAAGAGAGTAGCCAGCGGGTAGGCAGCCAGCAGCAGTGCCAGCACCGGCAGAATAATCCGTAAACGACGCCTTACCGGCTTCGGCTCAATGAGTCGACGGCGGTTTTTGGCTTTATTGGCGCGGCGACGGCCGCTGAAGAGGGTGCCAAGTAACCCCTGCTTGGCTGTGAAATGCTTGAAGTCCCGCATGGCCCCTGTACAGTGGAAGTTTTGCGCCACTATATGCCAAATACCGTACAATGTCAACGCGTGGCCGACTCAAGCAGCATTAAATACAGCTAACAATCCCTATCCTGCGTACCATTGTCACCATTGAGCCGGATTTCCAGCAGATCGTGGAAGGTCATTTCGCCAAGCGTTGCTGCTCCTCCCGCCTCTTTCCTGGCCAATATCCCCTGCAGCAGCTCTTCTCCGCGGGTCAGTCTGGTCAAGCGGAGTTTTTCGCCGAAGGTGCGCAGGGTCGCCAGGATATCGACCACCTTCAGCTGATCCAGGGAACGGGCCGGCTGGTAGGCAGGGAGATCGCCGGCAACTTCTGCCAGATAACCGGCATCGCGCAACTGCAGCAGTATCTCCCGCACCACCCGGACCGGCAGATCCAGCTCTTCTGCCAGCTCTTCCGCAGTATGGGGATGATTGCCATAATGAAAGGTGGTGGCGATACTCTGCAGCAGGCTCAAGGCCAGGAGCTCCTTCATCCCGTGGCTGAGCGAAGGGGTGTGGACTTCGCGGCGGAAGGTGCGGATATTCTGGTGCGCATAGACCACCTCCACGCCGAACAGCACGATCAGCCAGCTGGTATAGATCCAGACCATGAAGATCGGCAGCATCGCCAGTGTACCATAGATAGCGTTGTATCTTGCCACCCCGACCTGGAAATGGATATACCCCCACTGGGCCAGTTCCCAGCTGGTACCGGCCAGGATACCGCCGATGATGGCCGATTTGAGGCGGACCTTGGTATTGGGGATGAAGATGTAGAGGAAGACCAGCGCCACCCAGATGCTCAGATAGGGGATAAGACGAAATCCGAACAGCAGCAGGTCGCCAAGGTAGCTGGTATTAAGCAGCCATTTTATCATGGCCTGGCTCTGCAGGCTGGTGGTGACACTGGTGGCAGCGACGAGCAGAAGCGGCCCGGTGACTATGACACTGATATAGTCGCTGAAGATGCGATTGAAGGGGCGGGTCTCCTTGACCCCCCAGATGGCGTTGAACGCCTCCTCGATATTGCCGAGCAGGGTGATCACCGTGATGATGAGGGTCACCAGGCCGATGGCGCCAAGAGAGGTCATGTTGGTATTGTTGATGTAGGTGATGATCTTCCCCACTACTTCGTGGGAGCCGGCCGCCACCTGGTCGAGGATCAGCGGCTCCAGCTTGTTCTGCACCCCGAGCCCTTTCAGCAGGGCAAAGGTGAGGGCAAAGAAGGGGACTATGGAGAGGATGGTGCTGAAGGTGAGTGCCGAGGCCCTGAGCAGGCACTGGTCCTCCCAGAAATCCTTCACCACCAGGGACATGATCTGCAGATATCTGATAGCCAGGCGCCGGATGCCGCGATGCTGCTCCGGCTCCAGCTCCCAGAGCCGGACGGTAAAGAAATGGATCACCCCGCTACTCTTCTCCCCGTTTACCATGATTGCTCCGTTGATAAGAAAAAAGCCCACGCTGGGTGGGCTTTCTCGTGTGACCAGACCTTTGCTAACCTTCCTTCAGCTTTTCCTTTTCCCTCTCCATCGCCTCTTTGCCGGCTTCGATAGCTGAAGAGAGAATCGTCTTCTTCTCCTTCAGTATCTCCTTGCCATCGTCGATGGTGGTTTTAAGTTTTTCCTGGGCCTCGGTAACGAACTCCTTCAGCTTGCTGGCTGCGTCGTCAGTGAGGTCAGAGATCGTGTCCCGCAGCTCCTTGCCGGTCTTGGGCGCCATCAGTAACGCCACACCAGCGCCAAAAGCCGCCCCGGCCAGAAACGAAATAAGCACAGTCCCTGCATTTACGCCCCGATCTTCCTCTGCCATACCATTACCCCCTTTTTTTGAATAATCTTTCGATAACATATTTACCGGCTGCCTTGCCACCGGTCATCCAGATGGAAGAGCCCCCCACCAGTCCGGTGACAATTCCGACCAGATTATTGATGGTGTGGAGATTGCGGCCGGTATCTCCCAGCGCCTCCATGAAACTTGTCACTTCGCCGCTCTTGCTGGCAAGGTCGTTACTCAGCTCTTTCAGTTCGGCCAGGGTTTCGCGCAGTTCCTTCAGTGCACTGCTCAACTCACCTTCGGTACAGACCAGGAATTCCCGCATGGCCGATGCAGTACGTCTGATCTCGATAATTGCCGGGATCAGGTATGCTGCCAGCACCACCAGTGTAATTGCCGCGACTACCGCGGCCAGGCCGATGATCACCATGCAGAGACTCCTTCCAGTCGCAGATAATGTTCAAGTATAAAAGAATTGACGAATAATGCAAGAGCAACCTGGCACTGCAGCGGGACAGAGCAAATATTACCTTCATCCCGGAGAAGTTCGAGGGAGATCGGATCGGGATATCCGCAGGTCGTGATTAATCTTTAACAGCCTTCGCTGCCAGGGTCAGGTTTTGCATATGGCGATACCTCCAGATTTCTGTATACCATACAGCTACGCTACGCGCACCTCCAGATTTTACCCAGCACCTTGAATAAAAATATGGGTCGCCCATTACTTGGTTATGGTTTCAAGCTGTTCGGGACATTTTATCTGCATAAAATGGATCGGAGGCATCCCGCTGGAAAAACAGTCCCACCCCTGGTCGCGCTTGACAAAGGTGAGGCTGGCCCCTGCTTTGACTTTGTCAAATTCGCCAAGAACAAGTTTCAGCGAGCTGTTTTCTGCATCATAAATAACCGAGCGGATTCTGTTGGTCTGCTTGTTTGTAAATCCGGTTTCTGCAAGAGCTTTCGGTGGTTGACCGTTATGCGTTTCAATGTAATTATCAACAGATAATTTGGCCTCGTTTGCCACAGAGAAGACTTCAATGATTCTGGATCGGGCCACTTTCTCGCGAAAAAGGGAGAAAGCAGATGAAACAACAAATATCAGGATCAGTGTAAAAATGATATTTATTGTTATTACCAGCTTCGATGTCTTGATTATGGGTGCCGGAGCCGGGTTCTGCATACGACGGTTCTTGAGGTAATGTTTTAACGGTCTCTGAACCCAGCAGATAAAACTCGGAATAAACGCCAGGGCAAAAAAGCCTGTAAGCAGGAGCATGATAGCTATTTCTCTGAAAAGTGCCAATCTGTTGCCATTGATGATTGCGGAAGGGAATGAGGTGATAATGCCAGAATGCACCGAAAGAAACATCACCGATACCAGCAATACTCCTGTTATCAAGAGGTGGCAAATTCTGTAACACCATAAAATGGCAGATTTCAGTTTATCAATGGGCCCCATGGGTCTCTATCCGATCCTGTCGATGATTCTTTGTTTTTCGCGGTTGATTACATCAGCGCTGCGATTCGACTATTTTGCGAATTCTAGCATCTTATGCTCTGTTTTGGCACCCATTCAAAAGTCTTTCCCTAAGGGGCAGGCCTGCACTATTGACAGATTCATGCTTGTCGATATTACCAGCAACGGGTTGGGAGATCATCAATGTCAACGGCTGTATCTACCTGGTTATACGTTTCAGTTCGTCTTGTATGGAAAATTAAAAGATTGGAAAATTATCCGATTCAAGTACATTTCGATCAGAACATATTTTCCGCCATGCAGTTTGTTGCTCATCTGTAAGAAAATACCCTTGATAGGCAAAATATGAATTCCGCTCGAATCCAAAATTAAATCTAAATGGTTTCTTGCCATAAATGCATAGTGTAGTTCCTTCACCTGCACGGCTTAATGTTTGTCGCATTAGTCCTTTGATAGTAATAAAGTGCCAAGTGTCAATTTCGTCCCAAGTTGCGCAGCGAAACGGACTGATTGTAAGTCCGATTTCAGTAACTATGAATGTACATTTTCGTTCAGTTCCACAGATAACAAGAAAGTGGCCTAAAATAAGTAACGCTATAACGGAACAAACTCCTCCGATTGATAGCCATAAAGGTATAAGTGCCTTTATCCTGAACATGCTTATCAGGAAAAATGCGCCAAAACCATAAAACACCAGATATACGATAAATTTTTGCCAACCAGGCATAGGCTTAAAACGAGAATCCACAACCAACAATCTCGATCCAGCTAGTATGCGCTCATGGGTTTCAGGTCTTTTTATTATCATGTTTTATTCTCGTATAACGTCACAAGGCGATCCGGCGGAGCGTAGCGGAGACCGCGAACCGCCGCAGGTTGGATTTTACCATCTCTCCGGCATCGTTATTTTCTCAGCAAGCAGCTGAATTATCTCGTCGTACCCTTCGATTGTATCCATGATATAGATATTGCCTTGTCTGGATTGAATTACCAAATCTGTTGGTTGGCTGAATGTGCATCGCGAGAATGAGGATACAATCGTATCGTATCTAGTTAAAGTGACGTCCTGCCATTCGATAAACCGTTCTTTGTAAGCAGTTTTCATTTTGATGCCATTCTCTAAGATTGTTATCTTTTGTTTTGATTTAGTGTATATGAATATCAGCGGAAGGAACGTAAGCAATTGGAAGACGCCCACGAAGGCCCGAATTACTGGATCAAGATCGTGTGTGAATGCAAAATAGGTTAAGAACCATCCTGCTATCGGAATACAAGCCATTACCGCCAAATCAAAAGAAAAGCTACTCAGCCTATATGAATACTCTTTCTCGCTCATCAATCAGTCCTTCATTTGTAATCCAACGTCGTGGGGGCGTAGACTTATCGCGTCGACCGACTGCCGCGCTTAGTTGGGCTGGTTGTTTTCATTGGTCTCTTTCTTTGCTTTCATGGCTTTTACTCGCCACTTTTCTTCTTCAGATCCACTCCAGTCGAAGTAGTAGTAAGTCAACGAGAGCACTATCATTTGGGTCATAATAATTTCCGAAAGCAGATACCAGCTTTTCTTGTACAGCAATGCGTAAATGACTCCAAACATTAGAATTCCTGCCAGAATCCAATCAACTTTTAGTGTTTTCTTTCTGAATATGTACACGAGACCACTTGTAATGATTGCTAGTGTGTAAATCACAGCCAGACCTGAAATGCCGTCACGCATAAAAAGAAAATTATAGTACAAAATCACTATCAAGATATTGATACCAATCGACGCTAGATAATTCACAATATTTCTCATGGCACCACTTTATCAGGATCTTAAAACAATAGAGGTGTCTACCTGTGACAATGGCATGGGTGGAGACCTGATACCTACATGTTCCCCTCTGTCTGGTTATGCGTTGCCGTTTTGCTCTTGTGTCTTGCACGGATGATTTGCTTCATATTCCGTCTTAAATTCCTGCGCCCATGCAACCCAAGTAGCATCTAAATAATCGAACTCGACAGTGTCCTCAATATAATCATCTGATACAAAGTTACTGGTAGACCGTAATGCTTTTCTGGAAAAATCAGTAATTTGCGGATATATTTCAGTCATCGTTTTGGGCTTGCATGCCAATGCACGAGACACATACTCATATGTTAATTCTTCATTTCCTCGGGGATGGTAGATTGACGCCAGCAATTGAAGTGTTTTGTAGTGGGTGTGATTTATCTGTAATGCCTCTTTAGCTGCCACTATTGCTGATTCTTGATTGCCGAGCATTTTCTGACAAACTCCAATACCACAATAGGCATCTGCCAAATGATTCCCTGAATCAACGATCTTCTGATACATCGCTAATGCCTTTTTATAATCCCCTTTTTCGTCAACAATCCACTTTGCTCTAAAAAGCAGAAAATTTATCTTCATGCTGACTGGTTTTTCATTTTTCATATTTATTCTCGCATAATATTGTAGAGCAAAGCAGCGGAGCGAAGCGTGCTGCTGCGCTTGGATGGCCTTTATGCCTCAATTCGATTTACTTTTGATTTTTGATAGTGACCAAGCTGCCAAACCAGCACCGATGATGATGAGGAGCAATCCGTCTGCACTCACACCTATCGCCGTCGTAATAAAGCCTAACTTCTCCTTATATGAAACGTAATAAGGGGACAGGCACCTATTACTCTTTCCTTTTCCGTCCCTTTTGCCATCCTCGTCGCCTTACTGTGGACTCAAGCCCCAGTTTCACGCACATTTCTTCTAGCCAGCTTTCGTGTCCAAGGGGCGTTTGACGATTGACACTGTTCCTAACCTTTTCTATTTCTGCATCTGTAAGTGGTGTGTCCACAAAAGCTGCCCAATCTCCAGGTAGAGCTATGGGTAAGGGATCGGGTTGTAGTTCATCCGTTGCCGCAATTCGTCCTTGAAACGATGACCATTGCCATTGCCCAACTGTTGGCGCCAGCAGTGCTCTCACCGGGTTTCCTTCAATGTAGCGGGTTACGGTCAAAAGATGATCATCGTCCTGAACAATAAAACTCTTGTACCTCCCTTGCCACACATGTCCGCTGGTGCCGTAATGTTTGTGATAACGGCGAACATGGGTAGTCATAAGCCACTGCATCCATTTATTCAGAAGGTCAGCCTCTACAGGTTGAACGAGTAAGTGAAAGTGATTGGGCATTATGCACCACGCAAGCAGCTTGACTGAGTATTTTCCCCGCGCCTGCAAAAGCAAGTCTACAAAGGCTTGATAGTCAGTATCTTTGTGAAAGATCTGCTGTCTGCCGTTGCCTCTATTGATCAGATGATAGCAGTTATTGTCAGCTAATGGCCTGGCTATCCTTGGCACTGTCAATTTCCTTTCCTAATTTGGTGCCTGTCCCCTTATTCCCTTCTTTAACAGATAGTCTTCGGCCTTCTTATAACCACCACAAAATTCATCTTCCCAACTATCGTTTGTCCACCATGCTTTAGTTCTTTGTGCAGTAACCTGACGACCGTGTGCAAGAACATTTCTAAGTTGAAATAAGACAGTGATTCCCTCCCAGTTTTTAAATGATCGCAGTTTAGAGGGAGTCCTCATATATGAAAGCAACTCAATTATGGAATCAAATCCATCAACGCCAGTAATGCGCTCAATTCTGGCATCTAAATCTTCAGTTACTTTATTTATGAATATGGCATGAGTTCTTCTTTTGTAGAAGTCTTCTATAACAATACTATTCAGAACTATGTTGCGATTGGCTAATAATTCCTTTATCTCATGCTCCAATCTTCCCTCAATATAGCAAGCCGTGTTAATGATCAATGAGATATTGATTCCTATCCGTTCGTCATGATTCCGTTTTGATAGGCAATTCCGACTCTTCAATAAGTAATCGATATGTTTAAGCTGATATTCCCAAATCGTATTTTTGATTATTTCTTTAATTGCCATTTTTCCCCCTCTGCCCAACGGTTGTGAGCACAGCGGGGTCACCGCTGCTGCGCTTGGTTGGGCTCTACTCTCTTGGGTAGACTGTATTCGATGATTCCATCCATGCCGCCTACCAAAAGCTTTTCTCCATTTCCATCTGCTTGTGGCACAGATAGAATTGAGCTCAATTTCTTCATTTCTTCTTGCCAGACGAGGCGCCCTTTAGGATCAAAAATCAGCAATACTGAGCGAGGATAACCGGAGCTGCCATGACTCATTACAGCCAGATATGGCTGTTCGTTCGCATTAAATAGCACTGCAGTACCTTCGGGTCCGTGATAGGGTCTGAAAGAAGTGTCTTTGATTAAATATCTCAATACTTCTTTTCCGTTTGAATCCAAGACCCCCAACGAACTTCCAGCCCCTACGAGCAGGTGACCGCGGGTCGGCCAAGCAACTTCTTCGACGTATGAGCCCCATTCAGGAATTTTTATGGTCTTTCGGGACTTGCCGTTCAAGTCGTAGAGATTAATCTCTTGCGATTTGCCATAGCCGGTTTGTGCAACCGGCAGTTGTTCTCCATCCGATGTTATATATGTGCCGATTCCTGATAAACCCAGTTTGGCACTCCACAATACTTTGCCGTCAATATCGTGGCAATCCATTCGTTCATTGTTGTGATAAGCAAAGAATGTTGGGGTGTTAGTTGAAGTCTGGATTGGCACAAGACGCGTGAATCCAGTTGCCTTCAATCTCCACAGTATATGTCCACGGCTGTCAGCAAGGCCGTCACTGGAGGATACGAGCACGTTTCCCTTACCGTCAGGGACCAGATAAGGATACATATGCACACAGCCATCACACGCATCCTGTTTAAACTCGGATTTTGATTTGATCGTGTAGGCAATTGGATCAAGCAACGTAATCTCCGATTTGCCAAGCACTGCGACCTCATCCCCACGGTCCTTATCAAAGCTGCCAAGTGCCAGCGCTTCAACTCGTCCTTCTGGGGGATTCGAATAAACAATCCGTTTTGAAAATGAGATTTCCTTTACTGAAACGACCGGAAAACGGGCCTCGCGTACCGATGTGGTACGTGATTTATAAACGGCGGGACCCATGCCAGCTATAATTGCAGTTGCCAATACAATCCAACGCAACCATGTGCGATCCCGCTCGCCTTTGATAATTGCATTTATAATAAACCCTACAACCCATCCAACAAAGATCGCTCCGACTCCATAGATTGGAATAAAGACCAACCCTATCGCGGCGGTGGAGCTGGATCGTAAATTGATTGTTCCGTGTGCAAACAGAAAGAAGGCTACTCCAGCAGCCAGTGCGAACCAAAATGCCAGTGGTTTTTTCTTGCTTCCTTTTCCAAGACCATACAGCACTCCGCCAGGAATCAGGTTGAACGCAGAGAAGAACAAAAGGCCACCAATTCCGGGGATATAGTCTGTAAACCATTCCCATCCGCGGAACGGTACACTTGGAAGGCGAGCTATGAAAGGAGTTAACGCCGCAACTAACAGGCAGAACAGGAGAAGGTTCCTCGGTAACTGAACAGTGGGCTGGCTTGATTTGTCGTTATCTGTTGTCATTTTTTTCTCGCTCAACGGGGTCCGGCCTTGACCGGCGGCGTCAGCCGTCCGCGTCTTAGGCCGTGGTTAGGCATTTCTTTTAGGTTTTCTCTCTCACAGGAGCGATACAAGCTCGCTTATAACTATGATACCTATCACTGTACCAGCAAAATACAGTATTAAACTCATTATTGTTGTTCTGCTTCCATGTTTACTTGATTTAGACCTAGCTGTTCTTATTCCTTCCAATATGCAAGTGACAGTCAAGAGCGCCGTAATGATAATGGAGGCGTATATCATTGGAGTCTGGCGTCCTGATGCCATCGAAACGGCAAATGAGATCAGAATAATCGCCAGTGATATTTCTGCAGAGTAATACGGTGTGCGATGATAGGTGAGTTTCAACTTTTTATTGTTCATTTCATTTTCTGCCTAACGGGGCTGAGGGTGTGCGGTCTTGACCGCACCACCCGATGGTTGGTGATGACTATTTGAAACCACCTCGCTCGACTTTTACGAATGCTTGTAGCGGCTGTTTCAATGATGTGTTTTGACAGGTGATGTCTAATTCCAAAGGAAGCGAATCAGCAGGCACACTAAACCAGTATATTTTTGTTGGTTGTTGATCAAAAAAGTAGAAGTTATTGTCATTTAGGCCGTTGCTTGACTTGATCATCTGGGAAATTTGTTTTGAAGGGGCTTCTTGCAAAGTCTTTCCGTTGTAACTCACACGAAATGAAAACGTTCCGTTCAATGCCTCTTGAGGTAACTCCGTCGGCACAACAAGAAACACACTGTATTCTTTGCCCTTAGGTAGTCCAGTGAGCTTGTATTTCTTGTCTATGCCCTTTGACATGTCGAATGGAGGCAACTTTACTCTCCAACCGCTTGTTCCCAGCGGAGGTCCTGGTAAAAATTCAATTTCTCCCTCGCCCTTGTAATTTCTCGCCTTAGTTCGTTCCAGATTGCAAAATGCCAGTAAGAGAACGACAGCGCATAAGATGCCAAAAAATATTTTTCTCATTTTTATCTCACCAACGTCACAAGGCTGACCGGCCGGCTTTTGGGCCGGTCGTGCCGCTAGTTGAGTCATTTCTTATAGTCAAGGCGATCATCCAATTTGTTTTCTGCCAGTGCCTTTTTAAACTCGCTGAAGTCGTTAAGTTTAGATCCTGTCACATGCCATAGAATTTTTGGTGTTTTATCAGCTTTAATAAGAACGACGTGAAAGCTATGGGCATAGCCACCTTTTTCATAGTGAACGACATAATAGTCTTTTGAAGTTTCTGCCCAGATCAATCTTTTTCGAGGAAGGTTCTTGTCATAAATGACGTCAGTCGCCTCCCACTTTTGCCCGGGATCGGCAATTCTACCATTATTGTCAGCACATAAAGCCGCCACGCTAGGCGGTAGCTCCTTTACAGAATGAAGGTGCCGGAAACTGGAAGATTCAATGAGTTTTCTTTGCGTCGATTCAAGCTTGGTAACTTCAGCAAAAGCTACGCTGCCGAAAATTACTGCCATCAGAATAATCACTGAGATTGGTTTCATAATTTTTCTCATGACTCAACGGCTCGGCAGTTGACCCGCCAGCCCAGTCGTTTCGGGCGGGCGGCGTCTAACTGTCTGGTTATACCTTTTCACCAGATGAAAATATCATCTGATTCAAGTACGTTTCGCTCGGCACATATTTTCTTCCAAATTGCCTGTTGTTCTTCTGTGAAAAAATACCCCTGATAGGCAAATATCGAATTTTTATCACTTCCAAGGTTATATTTAAGTCGCCACGTTTTTGCTTTAATGCAAAGCGTCGTCCCCTCACCGGCTTTGCTTAAAGTCCGCCGTCTCAAACCCAGAAAAGACCGAAAGTGCCAAAGTTCGATTTCGTCCCATGTCGCACAGTGTAAGGGACTGATAGTAAATCCTATATCTGTAACAATCAGAGGATTTTTTCGCTCTTTTCCACATACAGCAAGGTAATACCCTAGAAAAAGAGCTGAAGCCGCCAATAATAGGCTTCCTCCCCAAACCAACGCAGGAACACTTGGTTGTAGCTTGAATGGTATTATGACGAAACCCAACGCAGAACCCGAAAACAAGGCATAGACAAGACTTCTTTGCCAGCCAGACATTGGCTTAAAACGAGAAGGCACAACTAATAGATGTGTTCCAGATATTATGCGCTCATGAATTTCAGGTCTTTTTCTCATGTTTTGTTTTCATGGTATAACGGGGTCCGGCCTTGACCGGCGGCGTCAGCCGTCCGTGTCTGAGGACGTGGTTGGGCATCATTTCGTTGCGTCTATTTTGCCGTTGCCATTTACCTTGTAAGACAGCCCTGAAGTATTCAGATATCCGTCTTTCTCAAATGGCTCTGTTTCCGGAAATAGTTGCTTTAGAATCTTTGTAAGTTCTTCTTTTCGCATTCCGTTGACAAAATGGCCGTTTAGTTTTGTTAAGGCATTTAATCGATTTTCTCTTTCATATTCTTCCTGTTGTCGATATTTCTCAGTAACCATGCGATCAACAAAAGAATAGAGCCAGAAACCGTTAGTTCCGATGAGTAACACCGACAAGATCGTTATAATCCACTTTGACATTTTCAATATCCAATCGCCCAACGGCGTGTGCCCTTGACCCGCACCGGGGCGTTTCTCAGCTCCGGTCGGTGCCCGATGGCCGTGTTATGCGAAGTCCTTTTTGTTTTTCAAATAGTACGCTTCAAGCTTGCTCCAAACTTCTTCGTCACCACAGAGCATGTCGCCCCATCCGTTTACAATACATTCATCTTCGTCGTAATTCGCATCCATGAATTGATTGCGTTTCTCTGCGTTGAGGTGAGGCTCGTCAAATGGGAAGGTTGAGACAACGCGGGCCAAGTCTGCAGCTTGTTTTTCACAGCCTATCGCGGAGTATGCTTCAATAAATCTTGAATATGGAGGTTGCTTTGGCCAATCTGACTCGAAAAAATATCTATATCCGCCATTGTCAATGACTCCTTGGGCAGAGAAAATTATCAATAAGTTCGCAGCGGAGGTAGGAATACTGTCCATATTACCCCTCGCTTTTTTCAACAATCGCTCTGCCTT
This sequence comes from uncultured Geobacteraceae bacterium, assembly GCA_964649725.1. Classification (GTDB taxonomy): domain Bacteria; phylum Desulfobacterota; class Desulfuromonadia; order Geobacterales; family Geobacteraceae; genus CAZYTM01. Next base: position 336,614 of record CAZYTM010000003.1, read on the forward strand.
ATCGAAACCCGCTGACAAAATATCTGTCATATTCAATCTCCTTTTCTTGCACAACGGGCCGGGCCTTGACCCGCAGCGGGGCGCTTCTCAGCCCCGGTCGGTGTCCAAGGGCCTGGTTGGTGCTTTTTTTCTCCACATTTTGATTCCCCACAACACAGCTAAGACCAAAAGTAGTTGTGTGGCAGCAACTGTCGAGAAAGCAAGCCATTCAGCAATCACTGCACCATACATATTTCCGAACCACGACACCACAAAGCCAAATGTCTCCTCAAAAGATAGCCAAAATTTCGGGGACAAATAATTTATGACGGTCCACACCGGCAAATATGCTATTCGCCAAGCGATTCCTGTTCCTTGGGAGTGCACATTAACTACCGATGCCACTGAGAAGAACATCATCAAAATTGAGACGTCAATTATTGCCCACAGAAAAGTCAGCCAGGTTTTCTTTTTATTGATTCTTATGAAAATGCAACCATTCCAGAGCAGCCAAAGTCCTCCGAAGTAGAAACTTAGCGCACGCCCTAATAAATTGGGGAAAGCGAAGCTAATCAACGAAAGAATGAATCCAATGATGCTTAGCAATGTGGTGATTCGGAGAAATCTTGGACAGTCAGCTTTCAATTCATTTTCCTTTATTGCACCAACGTCGTGGGAGAACAGCGGCGGTTTTAGGCCGCTGCTTCTGCCTGGTTAGCCATTATATTCAACATTTTTGCTGAGAAGCTTTTCCAGGTAAGCTTTCTGTGCCAAAAACTCATTTTGTTGTAGAAGTTGTTCACGATAGTTTTTCAAAAGAAACTGAATAGAATCTTCATTCCCTTTACGCCCATTACAGGCCGGACAGGATGTTACAAGGTTTTGCTTATTGTTAGTTCCTCCTTTTGATGTCGGCACAAGGTGGTCAAGGACATATGTATCCTCAGAAACTTCTAGCAGACAGTAGGCGCACTTGCGCTGATCTCGACCGAGAATTTCTAGGCGTCGCTCGTTATCAGTGTAGTAATCACGATTATCAATTTCCTCAGGAGGAGTAGCATTCTGCTGCTCTGATTCGATCAAGATTTTACAAGCTTGAATTTCGCTGGGAAGGTGAACCGTTATTTCGTTAGCACCACCTCGCTGAGGTTTGACCGAAATACATTTATTCTGCAAAAGATCTGTAAGGCGCCGCTTTATTGTCGAGCTATCTTCAATTATGTTGCCTTGATCCGAACGAATATATGAACCGACTTGTACCCAAGGTATTATTATTTGTCCTTTTCCTGATTCAAAGTACGTCAAGTAAAAAAGCACGTGGTATACGGCCAGCGCCTTGTCTTTTACAACTCGTGCCAGATACTTCGTAATATAGCTACTCTCCACCACGTATTTCTCTATGCTTATACGATCAGGCCTTAATGTAACCGCGCCACTCATCAAATCTAAGATATGAGACAATGCAGTACCTCCATTTATTTTGATTGGCTAAATGACAGCTAACGGCTCGGCCGGTGACCGGCGCGGCAGCAGTTTGGCCGCGTCCGCGTCTACTGGCCTGGTTGTAATTACTCTTGCCTTCTCAGTTCATGCAGCCCTCTCAATACACAGGAACTTCTTAACGGGACATGTACTTTCTGAAGAGATACCAAGAACATAAGAAAAAGGAGATGGTCATCCAACTAATTGCGCCGACTAAGTAGGTTTTCGTTGGTAATATGCCGTTTAGGATAAAGAGGTAAACGACTCCTACCGGAGCAATAGCTGCGCCTCCCTCTCCTGCGAGGATGCAGGGTGAGTAAAAAAGTGATAGGGCAGCTGCCCTCATTATCACTTTACTCCATAAACCTTTTGTCTTGGTCATCTGGAATACACAGAACGTGCTTATTCCGGAGCATGCGACAAATGCGAAAAACCCATATGTCCAAATTTGTTCGTTATCCATATCTTTTCGTTACAACTACTTATTGAGCAGTCCGGTTGTGCCATATAGATGTATATCGTTCCATATAGATTTAGATAGAACTATCTAAATCTATATGGGAAAAATCTATCTACATTTATATGGAATCTGGTTTTTTGTTACTTATCACTCCATCTACATCTATATGGTTTTTTTATGCTTAACGTTATCAAGCACCAAACGCAAAAAACCGCCTGACGACATCCATCGTCAAAGGCGGCTTGATAATAACCCGTATAACCCCATCCCTGGCATCCTTTCCGGAGCAGCCGAGCGGCCTGCTGCCAAGAGAAGCTCTGCGTGCCAAAGTAAAAGAACGTTAACGGAATCTACGATTTCCCGACGGCTTTGTCAAGGGAAAGCCGGGGGATGGTTTTGCATCTGGAGACCCCTCTTTATTTCTGCTTGACAATAATTCCTCTTCCCATTACACAGCCTTGTTCGCCTTGGCTTTAGCAATCCGGACCAGCGAGCGCAAGGCATCATTCACCGATTTCGCATCCGGGAAATATTCGGCAATATCCTTTTCCAGCAGGACAAGGTTGGTCCCTTTTGCGAATTCCTTTGCGTACTTCCCTTTCACTATTCCCTGCAGATTCGCCAGGTCGTATTCAGGGAGTAGTTCATCATTTTTTTTTCATAATATTAGCTTCGTAGAGGATATGGTCTTGTTTTCCAACTCCTCAAACTGGTTGATCCTGACACTGCCGTCGGGGAAGCGGGCGATTATCTCCAGCTCTCCACCCATGGCGCGAATGAAACTACGCAGGGAGCTGATGTACATGTCTGTCCGTCGTTCCAACTTGGAGATGCTGGCCTGCTTTACATGAAGCAATGTTGCAAGCTGTTCCTGGCTCATTTTCCGCGCATGGCGAAGTTCGGTAAGGGGAAGTTGCTCCAGCAGTTCCGCTGCCTTTTGCCGGTTCCGCACACGCCGTTCCGGCCCCATCTTCTCCTGTAATTCGCTGAATGGTCGAGCCATCTTCACCGCTCCTTCCCGCTGTTTTCCAGTTCACGCAGATGCTCTTCGTACAGCTTGTCGGCCAGAGGGAGCATCTTCTCGTACCAGCGATTGTCCCCACCTTTGCAACCCCCTATCAACAGCAAAGCAGCGCGACGTGGATCAAAGGCGTAGAGAATCCGGTAAGGTCTCCCCTTGTGCTGCACCCTGAGTTCCCTCATATGACTGAAGCGCGAACCGGAAACGCCGGAACTGTATGGGAACTCCAGGTAGGGGCCACGCTCCTGAAGAAGAATGACCACAATATCGATATCGTCCTGACATTCCTCCGGCAGGGGATCCCACCATTGGCCAAATTCATTGGTATATTCGACAATCCATGTCATGTTAACAATATAACCTCCAGAGAATATCCTGTCAAACAAAACTGTAATTAGTCAACTGTCAAAACGCAGGACTACTCATACCTGAGCGCGTCGATAGGATTGAGTCCGGCCGCTTTGCGGGCCGGGTAGAAACCGAAGAAGACACCTACTCCGGCGGAGAAGAGGAAGGCGATGACGATCGCATTGGTGGAGATCAAGGTCGGCCACTGCATCAGCTTGGATACCACCATGGCACCTGCCACGCCGACCCCCATGCCGATGATGCCGCCGCAGGTGGTTAGCAGTACCGCCTCGGTGAGGAACTGCAGCAGGATATCCCGCTGTTTGGCGCCGATTGCCATGCGGATGCCGATCTCCCTGGTCCGCTCGGTGACAGAGACGAGCATGATGTTCATGATGCCGATGCCGCCGACGATGAGGGAGATGGAGGCGACTGCGCCGAGCAGCAGCGACATCACCTTTGACGACTGTTCCGAGACGGCAAGGATTTCGGAGAGGTTGCGCACCGTGAAGTCCCGCTCCTTGGTCGGGCCGATCCGGTGCCGCTGGTCGAGAATGGAGTTGAGCTCCTCTTCGGCCTTTTTCAGGTCATCGGCACTCTTCGCCTGCACCATCATGGCGCCGATGGTGTTGGGGAACTGGCTGCCGAAGAGCTTGCGCTGGGCGGTGCGGAGCGGGACAAAGATGACATCGTCCTGGTCCTGCCCCTGGGGGGACTGCCCCTTTTTATCGAGCAGACCGATCACCGTAAAGGGGATCTTCTTGATACGGATGATCTTGCCGACCGGGTCGGCACTGCCGAAGAGGTTGTCTACCACAGTCTGGCCGATCAGGCAGTTCTTGGTGGCACCATCCACATCCCCCTGGGAGATGTTTCTCCCCCCCTGCAGAGACCAGTCCCGCACCGAGAGGATCTCCGGGGTCACCCCCATGATTATGGTCGACCAGTTCTGGTTGCCGAAGACCACCTGGGAGGTACCGCGCACCGTCGGCGCCACTTCGGCAACCGAGGGGCACTCCAGTTTGATCGCCTTGGCATCGTCATAGGTGAGGGTCGGCGTACCGCCGAAGCCGGAGCGGAGGCCGCCGCTGGTGGTGGAGCCGGGGACCACCAGCAGCAGGTTGCTCCCTATGCTGGCGATCTGGTCGGAGATCATCTTGCTCGCTCCGGTACCGATGGCAACCATGGCGATCACCGCGGCGATACCGATGATGATCCCGAGCATGGTCAAGAGCGCCCGCATCTTGTTGACCCGGAGCGCCCGGAGTGCGATCAGCAGACTCTGCCAGATAGTGGTCATGACAATTGCTCCTGGCTTGCTGGCGACTCTTTCGAGCTATTATTAGTTGCATCGGAGATGATCAGACCGTCGCGAAAGATCAGGTGCCGGCCGGCAAAAGCGGCGATATCAGGCTCATGGGTGACCATGATGATGGTGATCCCCTGCCGGTTAAGCTGCTGGAACAGGGTCATTATCTCTTCACTGGTAGTGGTATCGAGATTGCCGGTCGGTTCATCGGCGAGGATGATGGCCGGTTCGTTGACCAGCGCCCGGGCAATGGCGACCCGCTGCTGCTGGCCACCGGAGAGCTGACTGGAATAGTGGTCGGCGCGGTCCGCCAGACCTACCTTGGCCAGGGCGGCCAACGCCTTCTCGCGTCTCGTCCCGGCTGCCACACGGGCATAGACGAGCGGCAGCTCGACATTCTCCCTGGCTGAGGTGCGGGCCAGCAGATTGAACCCCTGAAAGACAAAGCCGAGCTTCCTGTTCCTGATCTCGGCCAGTTCGTTGCGCGACAGGGCACCGACACTCACCTCTTCGAGCCGGTAATCGCCGCTGGTAGGGACGTCGAGACAGCCGAGCATATTCATGCAGGTCGATTTGCCGCTCCCCGAAGCCCCCATGATAGCGACGAATTCGCCGCGCCGGATGGTGAAGGAGACCCCTTTCAGCGCCTCTACCCGCTGATCACCCATGGTATAGACCTTGGTGACCTCTGTGACCTTGACTACCTCGTCCATTTAGTGCGGCCGCCCCATCCCCATCGGCCCGCCCCCTGCATTGCCATTCTTCTTCTGCGTAGAGACCTGCTCGACGATCACCTCGTCATTCTCCTTCAGGCTACCCTCCACCATCTCCACCTGGCCGTCGTTGCTGATGCCGGTCTTGACCGGCACTGCCACCGGTTTCTTCTCTGCATTCAGGATGTAGACCTGCTGCCCCAGCTCTTTCTTCCCTTTTCGCTGCTCGGCTGCAGGTGGTTTGCCGCTGCTATCCTTCTCCTTCCTGGCATCCTTCTGCCCCTTGCCACTCTTCGGCTTGAAGCGGAGGGCTGCGGCCGGCAGCTTGACGACATTCTCCTTGCGGGCAGTCTCTATACTGACATTGGCGGTCATCCCGGGCTTCAGTTTCATATCCTTGTTGTCGACCCTCACCACCACCACATAGGTGACCACGTTGGAGGTGACGACCGGTGCGTTGCGGATCTGGTAGACCTCCCCCTGAAAGCGGTTTTCCGGATAGGCATCAACGGTAAAGGTGACGGTCTGCCCCACCTTGACCCGGCTGATGTCCGATTCGTCGACGCTGGTATCGACCTCCATCTTGGTCAGGTCCTGGGCTATGGTGAAGAGGGTCGGGGTGGTGAACGAGGCGGCCACGGTCTGCCCCACATCGACATTGCGGGAGACGACGATGCCGTTCACCGGTGAGCGGATAGTGGCATATCGAAGGTTTGTCTCGGCCTGGGTCAAGGCGCCACGGGTCTGGGCGACACTCCCCTCTGCCGCCCTGACCGCTGCGACTGCCTGCTCGTAGCGGTTCTCCGCGCTGTCGAAATCGCTCTGGGCGACAATACCGTCTTTCACCAGCTGCCGGTTCCGCTCCAGATTTCGTTTGGCATCGTTCAGATCGGCCTTGGCCTTGAGCAGGTTTGCCTGGGCAGAGAGGTTATTACCGCGGGTCTGTTCCACCTGGGCAGCAAAGAGGGACGGATCTATCTGAGCGATAACCTCCCCCTTTTTTACCGGTGAATTGAAATCGACAAAGAGCCTGGCAATGGTGCCGGAGACCTGCGTGCCGACCTGCACGGTGACCACCGCAGCAACATTACCGGTGGCAGATACTGCCGAGACGATATCCCCCCGCTCCACCTTGGCGGTCTTGTAGGTAACTTCCGGCTTCTTCTGCAGGGTGAAGTAAGCTATCCCCCCTGCCAGCAACAGGAGTACTATCAGCGGAATAAGTATCTTCTTCATGCAACTCCTCTATTCCCAACCAGACCGGAAATTCTGCCAGGAGTGATGGCAAAAACTGCTCCATAATTATAACAGACTATTATTATAAACGAAGAGAGTTCACCCTGGTTGAGACTGAACATTTGTTCACCTGAACAATTGTTCAGGAGCAGAGATATTTTGTCAAGTCTATTTATCGCCGCAAGGCAAAGAAATAAAAACCCCCCTGCGAATAGTTCGCAGGGGGGCGTTTCGTGACGCCCGCCGTCAGCTGCCGGCGGGCTTGCTAGGGCAACCCTCTTTGCAGCGGGTTACCGGGCGCAGCATATAGATTGTGGTCCACATAACCTTGGGTCTCCTTTCAATGGCATTCTCTCCCACCGCTTGCGCAGTGGTTGATATTATACTAATCCTCACCCGGAGAATTGTCAACGCCCCCTGCCATTAAATATGATTATATAAATTTCTTTATTATTCTGCTCAGCCCACCCTCCTTCACGTCTAGCGCCCCCTCTGGACAGAGTTCCCGACAGCAGAAACAGCGGATGCAGGAATGATAGTCGAATCGCAGCCGGCCATCCTGCTCGCAGATAGCCCTGGGGGGGCAGGCGGCAATACATATCCCGCAGCTGCTGCATTTTTCCGGCAGCACAAAGGGGCGTGAAGTCAAATAATGGCGCATCCGGTTCTTGAGAAATCTCGGCAGGCCAAACTGGACATCAGAGAGATGGGGGAGGCGGAAATCAGCCACCCGCACCTCTTCCACCCCTGCCCCGACAGTCTGGATCGATTCCCGCCCGGCCCCCTCCAGCCCAAGCCGACGGGCGACCTTCTCCAGATGGAGCAGCTTTTTCGGTATCCCGACCAGCTCGCCGGCAATGACATCGACCGCCAGGGCATTCTCGCCGGCCAGGAGCAGTCCGACCTGACGGGGGTCCCCGCTCCCCGGCCCATCCCCCTCCATTGCCACGACCGCATCGACGATATTCAGATCAGGCCGGCGCAGCTGATATATCTCCAGCAGCAACCGGGCAAACAGCTCCCGGTCAGCGCCCGCCTTCAGGTGCCAGGCAGCCTTGGCAGTCCCTACTACGGAACCGAACAGGTTCTTCACGCAGCAGGTCATGGTCATCATCTCGTGGGTCTTCAATTTGGGGAGATTGATTATCCGGTCGGCTGCCAGATACTGACTGGCCAATTCGAACCGCTTGAATATCCCCTCACCGGCGACTTCACTGGTAGTGTCGAATTCCACCAGCTCTGCGCCACTCTCTGCAATAATATCGAGCATACCGGAGCGCTCCGCCACCTTGCGGAAATTACCGATCCCTGGCGAGTCCCCCACCAGTGCTGTTGCGCCGGCATCCTGCACCAGCTTTATCACCGCAAATACAATTTCAGGATGGGTGGTGACCGCCCGGTCCGGAGCTTTGGCGGCAAGCATGTTCGGCTTGATCAAGACCCGTTCTCCCGGCCGGACATAGGCTCCCATCCCACCAAGAGGCGCCAGCAGACTCCTAAGTGCCACCATTACCTGGTCACGTCGATAGTCCGCCAATTTTTCTATACTCACCAGATGCATAATGGCACTATATGGCATCGTCACAGCAGAAGTCAAAAATTATCCGAACGACTCCGCCAGGGGACTATTTATGCCGTAACGACAGCTGATCGTCAGGGGTGGTCTCCTTGCGCAGATAGGCGAGTATCTCGATCAGCGTATCGATGATGATAGCTTCGTCGTTGGGGAATTCGTGCGGAGAGAGTTCCAGGGTCAGGGTCTGGTCATAGTCGGTATTGCGGAGATGATTGAGAAAGCGGGTGAGAGGGAGAATGCCGTGGCCGGGGAGGAGATGTTCGCGACCATAGCCGTAGTCGGAAAAATGGATATTACGGATTCTACCGGTATTGTAAAAGAGGTAGAAATCGTTGATGAAGTTGGCCTTGCCCGATCCCATGTGGGTGCAGTCAAAGGTCAGGTAGAGGTTGCGCTCATTCAAAAACTCGATCATCTTCTCGGTAGTGGAGAGGATATGCGGGTTCACCTTGAATTTACCGACCCAGGGCATATTCTCCAGGGTTACTGTGACCTCCCCCTGCCCTACCTCTTTCTGAAAATCGATGATACTGTAAAACCAGCGCCAGAAACCTATCTCGCCGCCAAGCCAGGAGGGGGGGTGAAAATTCACCAGCGGCACATTACAGATGGCCGCCAGTTCTACACTCCGCTTCAGGGAATCGACCGGCCCACCCCAGCCATCCAGTGGCATGAACGGCGCATGGATGGAGCATATCGGCATGATCTGGCTCAGTTCAGTAATGAGCTTGCGACTGTTGGTCCGCTGAAAATCATGATTGATGATCAGCTCCAGACCGTCAAATCCTACCTCACAGGCGATCTTGAAGATCCTGCTGAAGGAGAACTTGAACAGTGTGCCGGTTGAGATGGAAATACGCATGGATACCTAACCGTGCTCGACAAAATCAAGATAGACAAGTTTTTGCAGATTCAGCAACGCTTCAAGAGCGACTTTTAGATCGTGCTGTTCATTTTCCGACTGCTCGTCCGGGTCGATGAAACTCTCCAACTCCTGCTCCTGCCAATATCGCAGTCCAGCGGAGATCCTGCAGCGGGCAAATTCGTGATAAGCCCGCAGCAGCCGTTCGGTCAGATCGATGCTCAGTGGTCCTCTCTCCATCAGCTGCTTGAGGCGGTCCAGGGTCGAGGTTGCCGCGATACCATACTTGAGCGCCATGACCCGGGCATTAGCCACCAACGGTATCAATGCATAAAGCTCCAGATTGAATCTACCCTTGTGCGGCCCGCTCCGCTCCACCCGCAATCTGCCGAAAAAGTCGAGCCCGACCGGCAGGACCGAGATGTTGACCGCCAGTTCGCGCAATTTTTCCTGATGATGGTCAAGGATGCTTGCCACCAGGTTCTTCATTTCGTCAGCCAGCTGCTGGTCACCATACAGCAGGCGCATATCAGCCAACGGCAAGACATTATTGATACCATCAGCTCCTTTACCACTGAACCCTTCGGTCAGTCGACTCCGCCACTCCTTGCGGCTGCCGCGCCAGGTCGGATTGACCGGGGCGATGCCGCTTCTGCTCCGCAGACCTATATTCTCCAACATAGCTACGACCCTGCTGGAAAAGCCGATGAAAAATGCGGCCGCCTCCTTGTTGCCATCATCATGCACCAGCAGGGAGTCGAAATCCCGGCATAAAGTTCCTTCCTGGCGGCCGGCACTGCCGACAGCAAACCAGCAGTGGGGGACCGGTGCCCTGCCGAAACCGTGCCGCGCCATCCATTCTTCGGCAAGCCAGAGGACCCGGGCGAAAAGCAGTTCCTGAAAAAGGTTGCAAAGTGCGTGGTATGCCACTACCGAACCACGTTGCTGAAAATATTCGGCGCTCATATCCCGACACTTTTGGACGACATTCTGCAGCGCCTCTTCCGTCTCTACTGCCGCACACTCAGCAACCAGCTCGGCGATCCTGGTGTTGTAAAACTCCTCGTAAGCAAGCTCGGCAGCAATCCTTTGCCGTAGGTCGGCAAGCAGGCTTACTCCTTCAGCTGCGCTGATGGAGCGCTGTTTTTCTGCAATGCTCGCCTGCAGGCCTGTTACCAGTTCCGCCACATTCCGCCAGGCAAGGATGTCATCCCCTTTTGCACCGAGAAATATTGCCATTATTTCACTCCTGAGCCGCTAAACTCTACTGCATATCAATCGAGGTGCCCGTGGACCTCTTCAGCCAGGTAGCGCCGCACCGAATCTGAAGGTGACGGCGTCAGCAGGGAGACCGTTATTATCACCGCTATCACTATCGGCGCACCGCAAAGAGCCGATGCTGTGAGCGGAAAGATGGTTTTCAGCACCGGCAACCAGTTGCCGGCCAGCGGTGCTGCAAAGGTTATCACTATGCCGGTCAGCATGCCGGCAATGGCGCCGAAACGGTTGGCCCGCCCCCACCATATCCCGAGCAGGAAGACCGGGAAGATCGTATTGCCTGCAAGAGCAAAGGCGACCGCAGTAATTTCAGCAATCAGGCCGGGCGGCTTAAGGGCAATGAGCAGCACCAGACCGGCGAGGACCAGCACCGACCCCTTGGCGATGAACATCTTGCTTGACTCCGACGCCTTAGGATTGATCAACCGGTAGTAGATATCATGGGACATGGAAGATGCACCGTTCATGAGCAGCCCGGTAACCGTGGAAAAGGCGGCGCTGATGCCACCCGCCGCCGCCATGCCGACCAGCCATGAGGGGAGACCGGCTTCGGTAACCGCCCGGAGCACCACTATATCCGCCATCATACGGGCCGCATCAGGGGAGAGGATGACCCCGCTTCTGGCCTCCATCAGCTTGGCAAAGACCGCATAGGCCGGTGCAGACCAATAGATCAGGGCGATGAAAAAGAGCCCCCAGACAACGCTCCAGCGTGCATCGCGGACATTGGGGACTGTATAGAAGCGCGACAGTACATGGGGGAGGCCGGCGGTGCCGACCATCAGCGTGAAGCAGAGCGCGACCCATTGGAACAGCCCCCCCTGACCGGCAAAGGGTTGCGCAAAATCGATCTTGAACTCTGTTGCCAGCTCCTTCATGGCAGTACCGTACCCGAACTGGGGGAGCAGCCAGAAATAGCCGAGCTTGTATGCCAGGGCCATCAGCGGGACGATAAAGGTGACGATGATGATGAAATATTGCATCTGCTGGTTTCTGGTCACCCCGAGCATGCCGCAGACCACCACGAATGAGATCACCGCCAGTGCGCCGAGCATCACCCCGCGGGTGTAATCGGTATTGAACAGCCAGGCGAAGACCATGCCGATCCCCTTGAACTGGGCGACACAATAGATAATCGAAATGGTGATGGAAATAACTGCCGAAATGAGCCTGGCCAGAGGAGAGCCGTAACGGTCACCGACAAAATCAGGTGCAGTATGCTTGCCATAGCGTCTGATCTGTCCCGCCAGCAGGACCAGCAGCAGGACATAGCCGCCGGTCCAGCCGATAACATAGGCAAGGGCAAAGTAACCCTGCAGATAAAGGAGTCCGGCCATCCCGAGAAAGCTGGCAGCACTCATCCAGTTACTGGCAATTGCGGCACCACCGCCGATCCTGCCGGTGTAGCGGCCGCCAAAACCGTATTCGGAGTTCTCCTTTGCCTTGTTATGCAGCCCGACCAGGATCAGCGAGGTTATTACCCCCGCTACCATGACCAGCGGCCAGAAGTTGGGTGCCGAGTTATTCATAGGTCCGGTCCCTCCTTCTGCTGTGTTCTTTGGTCAGCCGGTCGATGTAAAAGTTGAAGACGATACAGAGGATTATGAACCAGAGGGGGAGAAACTGTCCGGTGAACCAAAAATGGAACGGCAGATTGAAGAAACTGAATTTGGTCAGGATACTTTTGCCGTTGCAGTCCGCAAGCAACCAGACTGCAAATTGAAAGCCGAAGGTCATCATCCCCCACCCAAGGAGAATCTCCAGCATTGTTGCGACTTCACTCCCCATGTAACCCTTGTTCGGTCGGAGCAGGTTGACGTCATAGAAGTCCTTTTTCCACTCTTTCATATTGCCTCCCAAAACCCATTGCATGGGTATGCAGCAGATGATTACCTATGCCGGCCCGGCATAAGAGCGGACCAGCATGCACACTTACGCCTGAAGATCAATTTTATCAGCTAGCAGCGCCCTGTCCATGCACCGGCACCTTCATCACCTCCCGCAGCAGAGCAGTAGCATATGCACCGCGCGGCAGGGAAAAGACAAGTCGCAACCCATCCTGAACTTTTGTTACCGATGGCTCTCCGACCGGGACACGCAGCGGTCGACGCTCCCCTTCCATGCGCAGCCCGCCTGGCAAGGCAAAGTCAGCAAGGCGGAGACCCTCCCGCTGCAGAATCTCATCTTCCAATCTCCCCTGGTCACCTTCGGCCGGAGTCATTCGACAACCGAACATCGGACCGGTCGGTGATATCTCGAAAGCTTTGACCCGCTCTTCCTCCCGGAGCGGATCGACAACCAGAAAGCAGGCGCCGTTGGCGTGCTTGCAGGCCAGATCGCCATGCAGCAGCAGGTCGATACTCTGCAACCGCGAGGCAACTACCTGGTCAAAGAGCTCTGACTGACAGGCCGAGAGGAAGAGTTTCTGCAGTCGCGGGTTTACCCCCCTGAATGCCGCAGCATGGTTCTCCGGCTTACGCTGCAGGCGCTGCAGGACATCCCGTTCGGTCCTGCAATGCCCGGGGAAGAGCCGCAGGCTTTCTGCCAGGTCATTGTCCTGGAAAGCCCTGATGGCAGCCTGCCAACGTTCGTCATCTATCCTTGCCGGGTCGCCTATCAGGGTGGCAATCGCCTCCTGGTAATCCTGCCGCAGCATGGCCCGGCCAATCCGGCCGGAATTTCCCTGCAGGCCGTAACGCTGTTCACCGAACCAGTTTGGCAAACCACGCTTTTGCAGGATTGTTAATACTGCCTCTGCCCGCTCGGCAGCATCTTTAACTACGTCGCGCAGCAGAATTGTAAAGCGGTTCCCGGCCAGATGCCCAAGCCGCAACTTGTTGACATGCCGCCTGGCTGCCACGACCCTGACCCCCGGCAGTTCCAGGGCCAGCAGCGCCTGCGGGTCGATCCTCGGGACAGAGACGGTCTGAAAACAGATGCCACGGGCATCCTTCATCCCGGCATAACCTAAATCCCGCTCCGCCACTGACAACGCCCGGGCGACGCGACGGATCGCTTCCAGAGTGGTTATGCCCCGCTTCTCTAGCGTCGCATAACAATGCTCCCCTTCTCCACAAGGGGGATAGAGCGGCAGCTCCTCCACCACGAAATCGTCCTGCAACTCCTTGAAGACCCCGCCGGTACCCGGGAGTTCCGCAGTGAGATAAAGAGCCTGGCCGGCGCTGTTGCCGGCAGTATCGAGGGTCAATGCACCGGTCATCAGATCAGCATGTCCCATTCGGAATATTTCAGGATATCAGCCCGTAACTTCTCCTTTAGCCAGACATCGAAAAAATCTATCGGGTTGTAGTCATCGGTAAGGACGATTGCCGGTGTATCGGCCGGGAATTCGAATTTGCGGCCGTCAAATGAATGGACGGCTGCTGCGAGCGGGTGGACCGGGAAGAGACGCAGCTGGTCAGGGGGAATAGTCCGCGGCGCCTGATCGTAGGCGATTATCGTCAGGTTACCGACCCCGTCCGGGCCGACCGAACCTCTGCTCGGATAGATATCGACGGTCCGGAATACATCCCGCAGGGTCTTTACCACCGAGGCGGTCATGTATGTCTCCTTCTTGATGCTGCCGATCAGGTTCACCGCCAGGATGCCGTTGCCGGTCAGCCGCACCTTCAACTGCTGCAGCGCCTCACGGCTGAGAATATGGGAGGGGGTGGTATCGCCATTGAAGACGTCGAGAATCAGATAATCGTATAGCTTGCTGGTAGTAGCGAGATAATAGCGGGCATCTTCGACTGTGACAGTACCGGAGACCTTGAAACCGAAATAGTTCCTCGCCAGTGCTACCACATCGGGATTGATATCGACAACATCGGCCCTGATCCCCATGCTCTCGTACCAGACCGGTATAATGCCGGCTCCCAGACCGATCACCAGGCAATCTTTGCCGGCAGGATTGAGCAGATAGGGGAGATACTGGAGATAATAGGTGTATTCGCATATCGACATACCGCTGTTCATATCTATAGCGCTCTGCGTCAGACCGTCAATGTTCATCTCCCTGGTCCGGCGGTCAGCACCTGAATAGTCGAGCACCGCCATCGTACCGTAAAAATTCTCCTTGCTGGCAACTCTGGTCACAGTAGTGCCATTATCCAGCAGTTTGAACGAAGGCGCTGCAGGATATGGGAGCGCAAGCGGTATCAGCAGCAGCATGGTGAATTGCCAGCGTTTTCTGAACAGGATGAAATAGCTTAGCCCCAGTATCAGCAGGCTGATGCCGACCGCCAGGAAAATCTGGTTTACCCGGAAATAGGAGATCAGCAGGAAACCGGTGCAGACCGTTCCGACAAAGCTGCCGACTGTCGATACTGCGGCAAACAGGCCGACTGTACGGCCGATGTTCCTGATCTCGGAGGCAGCGATCTTGACGATATATGGCGAGACGCAGCCGAGCAGAAAAAGTGCCGGGCCGAAGAGGATTGCGGCGCAGACCAGGGTGCCGAGTCGAAGCCCCAGCGGGACGCAGGCCTTCAATACCATGATCTTGATAAATGGCACCAGTATCACCGCAAAACCTGCTGCCATAATTATAGCATAGAGGAAGTCTGCAGATTCCCGCCGGTCGGCAATGACCCCTCCGGCAGCATAACCTGCGGAAAGGGCCACCAGAGTAACCGTTATGAGCGATGTCCAGACAAAGAGGCTGGAGCCGAAAAACGGCCCTATGACCCTTGACCCGAGTACCTCTATCACCATGACCAGAGCACCGCATATGAATGAGGTAGCCAGAATGAACAGCAGAAAATTTGTTGAGCGCTCCTTGCCTTTTGCTACCTGCTCCATTCCCTGTTCACCTCCGCTGGTCTAATGGTTGAATGCTGCTATGGCGATAGTTCATGAAATATATCTTCTTCCCCTCTGCTATGAACCTGCGCATATATTTGGAGAGAGGGTAACCAGCCAGTTCATGGCGATAGAGGTCAGGCGCCAGAACATTGCTGTAACCTGCCACATAAGGGAGAAGATTGGCCACTTCGATACCGTAATCATCGAAGTCTGTGGCAAAGAACAGCTCCCCATTCGGGGCAAGGTAGTCGTGGAGGAATTCCAGGAAACGGCGATCAACCAGCCGTCGCTTGCGATGCCGTTTTTTTGGCCATGGATCGGGGCAGTTGATATAGACCGCTGCAAGCGAACCCTTGGCAATCCTCTCAACAATGAACTGACGCGCCTCGACACGAAAGACCCGGACGTTGGTAAGACCAAGGCGGTCGATGCGGCGACAGGTTTTGTCGCACCCCTTGTTGTAGTAGTCAATGGCGATGAAATTCCGGTCCGGTCTCTCTGCGGCCATTTCGACAATGAAATCGCCGATTCCGCAGCCTATCTCAAGCGCCAGCGACTGGTCGTTGCCGAACAGGGCCGACCAGTCAGCCGGCATCTCCAGGGTCTCATGCCTGATGAAATTCGCTGAGGCGATATGGATGAATGACTGCGTCATGTCTCTCCGGACCGGGATGTTTTGCGTACTCTATCACATGAAGCGGCGAGGGAGAAGAGACAATTTTCCAACCCTGCCATTGCCATTTGCACTTCCCTGTGATATAGCTATCTGATTGAAATAACGGAAAAAAGGAATATGCCCCGATGAAATTCTCTGAATTGCAACTCCCCCCCCAGGTCCTGCAGGGGGTTAAAGATGCCGGTTTCAATGCCTGTACACCGATACAGGCCAAGACCCTGCCACTCGCACTGGCCGGCAAAGATGTGGCCGGCCAGGCGCAGACCGGGACCGGCAAGACCGCTGCCTTTCTTATCGCGCTCTTCACCAGGCTCCTCAGTCAACCGAGAGCGGAACAGAGCCGCCAGCCGAGAGCATTGATCCTCGCCCCGACCAGAGAGCTGGTGGTACAGATCGACAATGATGCCCAGCTGCTTGGCGCCCACTGCGGCTTGACCATCCAGGCGATTTACGGCGGCGTCGATTACATGCTGCAGAAAAATGCGCTGCAGGTCGGCGCCGATCTGGTAATCGGCACCCCTGGACGGCTGATCGATTATCTTAAACAGAAGGTCTACTCCTTGAAGGAGATCGAAGTGCTGGTCATCGACGAGGCGGACCGGATGTTCGATATGGGGTTCATTGCCGATCTCCGCTTTATCCTCCGGAGACTGCCACAGTTCGATAAACGGCAGAACTTCCTCTTCTCCGCCACACTCAATCAGCGGGTCATGGAGCTTGCCTACGAGTTCATGAACGTTCCGGTAAAGATCTCGGTCACCCCGGAAAAGATGACTGCCGACAATGTCGAGCAGGTGCTCTATCATGTCTCCCGCAAGGAGAAGTTCCCGCTCCTCCTCGGTCTGCTGAAAAAAGAGGGGGTGGAGCGGACCATGATATTCATCAACACCAAGCGGGAGGGTGAATATCTCTACGACCGTCTCAATGCCAACAACTTTCCCGCCCGACTCATCTCCGGCGACGTCGAACAGAAGAAGAGACTTCGTATCCTGGAAGATTTCAAGAGTGGCAAACTGCCGATCATGATCGCCACCGACGTCGCTTCCCGGGGTCTGCATATCGATGAGGTATCCCACGTCATCAACTATGATCTCCCCCAGGATGCCGAGGACTACGTCCATCGTATCGGCCGTACCGCCCGGGCCGGTGCCGAAGGGAAGGCTATCTCCCTGGCCGACGAGGATGGCGCCTTTTATCTGGAGGCGATCGAAGAATTCATCCGGAACAAGATCCCTACCGAATGGGCCGAAGACGAGATGTTCGTCCATGATTACATCAGGGTCAAGGCCAAGCCGCGGGAGAAGAGACCGGAGACAAAAGGGAAGCAGGGGCGCGAGACCGGCCGAAACAGCAGGAAAAAACCTGTTGCTAAACAGCCTGCTCCTGTTGCAGTCGCAGAGCCCAGGCCTGCAGCTGCCGGTGCAGAGGGAGAGAAGAAGAAGCGCCGGCGCCGGCCACGGAAGAAAAAACCGGAGCAGTCAGGTCAAAGCGGGGAATAGAGAGGCAAATCTCTGCCAGACTGGTATACTATAATATTCGAGCCATAAGCAAATATAGCTTTAGACAATCGAAAAGGATAGTCACCATGAAAAAAGCAGTCGTACTGTACAGTGGCGGACTCGACTCCACTACCTGCATGGCAATTGCCATTGCCGATGGTTTCACCCCCTATGCAATCAGTTTCGCCTATGGTCAAAGGCACCGCCGGGAGCTGGAAGTGGCCAAGCAGAATGCCAAAAAGATAGGGGCAGTGGAGCATCTGATCGTCGAATTCGACCTGCGCAGGGTCGGGGGTAGCGCCCTGACCGCCGATATAGCCGTACCAAAGAGCGGGGTGGGCAGTGCTATCCCGGTCACTTATGTACCTGCCCGCAACACCATCTTTCTCTCCTTCGCCCTTAGCTGGGCCGAAGTGCTTGGCGCCTTCGACATCTTCATCGGGGTCAACTCCCTTGATTACTCCGGTTATCCCGACTGCAGGCCTGAATATATTACTGCCTACGAGCAACTGGCAAATCTGGCCACCAAGTCGGGGGTGGAAGGGAAAGGGAACTATACCATCCATACCCCGCTGATCAATCTGAGCAAGGCGGAAATCATCAAAAAGGGGGACGAACTGGGGGTCGATTTTGCCCGGACCCACTCCTGCTACGACCCGACCCCGGAAGGATACTCCTGCGGACTCTGCGACTCCTGCAGACTGCGCCTCAAAGGTTTCATCGAAGCCGGATTGACCGACCCGCTCCGTTATCTGATGCGGGATGCATGAAAAAGGGAGAGGAAACGGGGTACGACTCGAAATGAAAAAGAGAGAAAAAGATTTACAACCTGCAACGGTCAAGTTACAACCGTCACCGCTCAGCGACGTGCAAAAAACCCGTGATACCCGCAAGATTCCGATCAACAAGGTCGGGGTAAAAGATATCACTTACCCGATCGTGGTGAAGGACAAGAATCGTTCCATCCAGCATACCATTGCCAGGGTCAACATGTATGTCGATCTGCCGCACCAGTTCAAGGGGACCCACATGAGCCGCTTCGTGGAGATCCTCAATACCTACCGTGAGCAGATCGCCCTTGACCAGATGGAGACCATGCTGGAAGAGATGAAGCGCCGGCTCGGGGCCTCCTGCGCCCATCTGGAGATAGAATTCCCTTACTTCATCGAAAAACGCGCTCCTGTGAGCAATGCCCGCAGCCTTATGGAATATACCTGCGCCTTCAAGGGGAGCCTGGAAGAGCAGTTCGACTTTATCCTGGAGGTAAGGGTACCCCTCACCTCCCTCTGCCCCTGCAGCAAGGAACTCTCCCGTTTCGGCGCCCACAATCAGCGCTCCATCATGACCGTGCAGGTCAGATATCGGGAATTCATCTGGATAGAAGACCTTGTCGAGCTAATCGAAACCTGCGGCAGTTCACCGGTCTACTCACTGCTCAAGCGACAGGACGAAAAATTTGTCACCGAGCAGGCCTTTGAAAACCCCCGCTTCGTCGAAGACATGGTGCGGGAAGCGACCCTCAAACTCTCCGCCCTCGACACTATTACCTGGTTCACTGTGGCAGCGGAAAACTTCGAATCGATCCATAACCATTCCGCCTATGCTGCCGTGGAACGGTATCTACGCTAGGGAGTCTGGGTAAAAACCAGTATCAGGTTGCCTGATAATGTCATACAGATAAGTTACATCATTTTACATGCCCATCAACAGAGGATAAACACCCCGTGTTGATAACTCTGTGGATAAGCCCCGAAATTGTGGAAAAAGCTAGCTTTTTGGTTCTGGAACGCTGCTGTCAATGCCTTGACAGGCGCGGTTTTACACGGTTTTTTCAGCGGCGGCAGAAACTGCACAAAAACAACCCGTTATGTCGATATCTCCACTTCAGGCCCTGATCATATTCGCCAAAAGTCCCTCACCTGGTCGGGTCAAGACCCGGCTGACCCCTTTCCTTACTCCGGAGCAGGCTGCCCAGCTGTATGACTGCATGCTCAGGGACACCCTTGCCAGCACTGCCCGACTCCCGGATACCGCCCGTTTTATATTTTATCTTGATGATGCGGATGCGCTCGGCTATTTCCGGCCCCTGGCAGAGGATGCTACTCTTTTCCCCCAGCAGGGTGAGGATCTCGGGGGGAGAATGGCTGCCGCCTTCAGGTCGATATTTGCACTCGGTTACCGACAGGTCGCCATCATCGGCAGCGACTCCCCAGACCTGCCGCTCGACTATCTGGAGCAGGCCTTTGCGCTACTTGCGGCAGATGCTTGTGAAGTGGTCTTCGGCCCGACAGAGGATGGGGGTTACTATCTGCTGGCGATGAGAGAGCTGCATGAAGAGTTGTTCCGCGATATCAGCTGGTCGAGCAGCAGCGTGCTGGAAATAAGCCGGCTCAGGGCTATTGAGGGGAAGCTGCGGTATACTTATCTCCCTCTCTGGTACGATATTGATACTGCTGCAGACCTGCAACGGCCAGAGCTGCTGAATGAGCAGAACATGGCCATTAACACCCGCGAACTGCTGAGCCGTCTGCAACGGTAACGGCTACTTAACCACCTCCACCGCATAACCCCGCCCATTCAGATGCCCCACCACCGTGCGGATATGATCGAAACCACGGGTCTCCAGTTCCAGCAACACCTCGGCACGACCGATGGGAAGGTTTTTTGACCGCCGGTCATGAGAGATAAGCGAAACATTGGCGCGGGTCTCGGCAATGTCGGTAGAGAGCTTTGCCAGAGAACCTGGCACATCGTCCAGTTCGACCTTGAGCCGCAGATATCGGCCGGCTGCCACCAACCCCCGCTCCACCACAACAGCTATGGTCTTGACGTCGATATTGCCACCAGAGAGGAGAGAGACGGTTTTCCCGCTCAGATTCTTCACCCGCTCGTTCAGAAGAGCTGCCAGAGTAACAGCGCCTGCCCCTTCCACCAGCAGTTTGGTCCGCTCCAGCAGCGCCACTATCGCCTGGGCGATCTGCTCCTCCTCCACCAGCACCACCTCGTCCACCAGTTCACGAATGATCGGGAAGGTCTTCCGCCCCACCTTCTTCACGGCGATACCGTCGGCCAGGGTGACCGACAACGGGGCCTTGACGATGCTCCCCTTCTTTAAGGAGAAGTGCATCGAGGCAGCCGCGGCCGATTCGACGCCGATCACCCTGACCCAGGGGTTGCTCTCCTTTATTGCCGTAGCTATGCCGGCGATCAGACCGCCGCCGCCGACCGGCACGATCAGGTTGGCCATGTCGGGGAGCTCCTGCAGCAATTCCAGACCGATGGTCCCCTGGCCAGCCATCACCAGCTGGTCATCAAAGGGGTGGACGAACAGCGCGCCGCTCTCCTTGCCAGCCTGGACCGCTGCAGCGTATGCCTCGTCGAAATTCCTGCCGGCCAGCACCACCTCGGCACCGTAGTCCCTGGTGGCGAAGACCTTCTGCGGCGGCGTGCTCTCCGGCATATAGACTGTTGCCGTAACCCCCAGCAGATCGGCGGAGAATGCGACCCCCTGGGCATGGTTGCCCGCCGAGGCGGTTATCACCCCGTTGCGCAACGCCTCCCGTGGCTGGGCGGTCATGAAATTGAGCGCGCCGCGGATCTTGAAGGAACCGGTCCGCTGCAGGTTCTCGCATTTGAAATAGAGTGGCAGGCCGAGCTTTTCGCTGAAATGGTGGGAATGGATCAGTTCCGTGCGCCGGACCCTTTTTTTCAGGCGCTCGTAAGCTTCCTGGATAAGCTGATAATCAAGCATCATGACTCCGGACGCTGCGTGCTTCAGTGGGAATGCCCATCATTATCATGTTCGTGCGCATGGTCATCGTTATGCTGGTGCCCATGATTGTGGGGATGGCCGTGACCATGGCCATGGTGCCCTTTCCTGGCCCGGTGACGGAACTCTTTCAGCACCGGTGTATCTACGCACATGGTGCACTCCACCTGCAGGGTGGTGTGGGTGATATGGAAATTATCCAGGAGCAGCTCCTCTATCCGGCGCAGCACATCGGCCTGTCTCCCTTTGAAGGCAGGATCGACATCCACATGCGCCGACAGTGCCAGGATATGCGAACAGATGGCCCAGAGATTGAGATGGTGGACATCATTGACGCCATCGACCCCCCGAATGGCATCGGCCACCTGGCTACTGCTCATCCCTCGCGGCACCCCTTCGAGCAGAATATGGGTCGATTCCCTGAGCACCCGCCACGCCCCCCAGAAGATGACGCAGCCGATACCTATCGATATCAGTGCGTCGAGCAGGTACCAGTGGGTGTAATACATCACCACCCCGCCTGCTATAACCCCGACCGAGGCAGCTGCATCGCCAACTACATGAAGGAAGGCGCTCCGTACGTTGAGATCGTCATGGGAATGCTGATGCAGGGCAGAGGCGGCAATAAGGTTCATCACCAGGCCGATGATGGCGATGACGAACATCGGCAGGCTCTTGACCGCCTGCGGCTGCCAGAGTCGGCCCCAGGCCTCGTAAAATATACCGATGGAAATGAGAAAGACCGAAGCGCCATTGATAAAAGAGGCGAATATCTCGGCCCGGTGCCAGCCGAAGGTACGGGTATCGGAGACCGGATAGGCGGCCAGGCGGATCGCCACCAGTGACAGTATCAGGGCGAAGAGATCAAGGAAGACATGGGCTGCATCGGAGAGGAGTGCCAGGGAGTTGGTCCAGATGCCACCAACCACCTCGGCGATCAGGGTTAACGCGGTGAGTACAATTGCATAATAAAAGCGTCCGGCGATCCTGTCATCAAGATGTCTATCAGCAGGCATGGAAGTTACTCCGGAAAATACAAGTCGAGGCTAACGGCAACCGGATATCCGCCGGCATGCACGTTAGCCCCGGATTGTGCAACTGCCTAGAAACCTACTGCTGCTTTCAGCGAATAGATAGGTCGTAATGCATATTCGACTTCACCGACCACCCGGATCAGAGGGATCGGCTTGATCTCCAGACCGGCAAAGAAGCGGGGCTGATAGATCTTCTCATCCTTGACGTTCGGGGCGATCACTTTCAGATTGCCGGAGGGCTTGCTGTCGATCCAGACCATCCCTGCACCGGCATAGGGGGTAAGGAAGAGGATCCCCTTGCCGATGGAGGCATCGATGCCAACGGTCTGCAGATCTATATCAGGTACGCCGGCCAGCCTGGTATAGGTAGCCCGGACACCGAGCGCCGGGGTGGCCAGGGTCCCGTCGAGGATCGACTTGGAGACCTCGACACCGACCAGCTGGATATTGGTATTGGTAAGATTGGAATACATCGCCCCGATATCGATGCCGAAGGGGAGACCCTTGCGGGCTCTAAGCTTGGGGAGAAAGAGATAGGAAGGGGCATCCTGTTGAAATGCCGCTTTCCAGTAGGCGCTCTCCTTCTTGATATCGATGGCACTCAATTCGACACCGGCATCAAAACCTGTTATTCCCAGAGGGTGCGGCGGCGCGGTATTCTTATAGGCAAGCGCCATCCCCAACTCCTTGCTCAGGGTACGGAAACTGGTCTGCCCGATCGTACTGTCAATACTGATGTTCCCAGCGGTGGCCGACCCGCACACCAGCATGACCAGGCCGGCGGCGAGCAGAAATATCTTTTTCATCAGTTCCTCCTCATTGCATGGATTATTCAGCAGATGTAACTGGCTGTCAGTTTAACAGAGCGGTTCATGCTGGTCAATCGCAAATCTATGCAGACGGCTTGCAATTTTGTGTCGATGTGTTATCTTTACGCCACTTAATACGGGAGGTTGCAGTAATGGAGAGGTCACATCACCGGCTACTTATATTAGGCTCGGGACCGGCCGGCTATACCGCTGCCGTTTATGCAGCACGCGCCAATCTTGATCCGACAATCATCACCGGACTCCTCCCCGGGGGGCAGTTGATGACTACCACCACTGTCGATAACTGGCCCGGCGATCCAGGCGGGGTGCTTGGCCCTGACCTGATGGAGCGGATGCGTCTCCATGCCGAGCGCTTCAACACCACCTTCATCAACGACCATATCAACAAGGCCGACCTGCGCCAACGCCCCTTCACCCTTACCGGTGACAGCGGTATCTATACCTGCGACGCCTTGATCATTGCCACCGGCGCCTCGGCAAAGTACCTGGGGATCCCTTCGGAGAAAGCCTTCATGGGGAAAGGGGTGTCGGCCTGCGCCACCTGCGACGGCTTCTTCTATCGCGGCAAACCGGTCGCTGTAATTGGTGGAGGCAATACCGCCGTCGAGGAGGCGCTCTATCTCTCCAACATCGCCAGCCATGTGACTGTGGTCCACCGCCGCGATCAGCTCCGGGCGGAAAAGATCCTAGCCGACCGGTTGATCGAAAAGACCAAAGGGGGGAATGTCACCATCGAGTGGCATCATCAGCTCGATCAGGTGCTGGGGGATGAATCCGGCGTAACCGGCATCAGCATCTGCCACTCGACCAGCTCCACCAAAGTGATCCCGGTTCACGGCGTCTTCATCGCCATCGGCCATCATCCCAACACCCAGATATTCGATGGTCAGCTTGACATGGAAAGCGGTTATATCCGCACCCAATGCGGCAATGACGGCAATTCTACCGCCACCAGCATTCCCGGGGTCTTTGCCGCCGGCGACGTCCAGGATTCCCATTACCGCCAGGCCATAACCTCTGCCGGTACCGGCTGCATGGCAGCGCTGGATGCCGATCGCTATCTGGAGATTCTTAAAACACCGTGAATGGTGAAGATTGAAAAGTGAATTGATAACTTCACGTTTCACATTTCACATTTCACGCATCACTACTCACGTTTCACACATCACACATCCCCGACTCAAGGAGGAGTCAAATGCTTGCCAAAATATTAAGTAGCGCCCTGCATGGTATAGATGCCATGATCGTCACTGTAGAGGTCGATATTGCCCAGGGGCTGCCGCAACTCGCCACAGTCGGACTCCCGGACGGAGCTGTCAAAGAGAGTAAAGACCGGGTCAAATCAGCACTGAAAAATGCCGGTTATGAATTCCCCAGCCGCAGGATCACCGTCAACCTCGCTCCCGCTGATATCCGCAAGGAGGGCGCCGCCTTTGACCTGCCGATATCCATCGGCATACTGGCCGCCACCGGAGTTGTCAAGCCGGAACGGCTGCATGACTATCTTCTGCTCGGAGAGCTATCCCTGGACGGGAGCGTCAAACCGGTGCGCGGCTGCCTGCCGGTTGCCGTTGCAGCCCAGAAGGCAGGTTATGCCGGGATTATCGTCCCCCGGGAAAATGCCCGCGAGGGGGGGGTAGTGGCAGGTATCGATGTCATCGGGGTGCTGGAACTGGCCGAAGTGGTCGAGTTCTTGAATGGTGATCTGGCCATCCCCCCCTGCGCTGTAGATCTGCAACCGCTGCTGCAGCAAGACCTGGAATATGGCGACGACTTTGCTGAAGTGAAGGGGCAGGAACATGCCAAGCGTGCTCTGGAGGTGGCTGCGGCCGGCGCTCACAATCTGCTGATGATCGGCCCCCCCGGTTCAGGGAAGACCATGCTGGCCCGCCGTATCCCCTCTATCCTGCCACGCATGTCATTTGCCGAAGCTATCGAAACGACCAAGATATTCAGCGTCATGGGTCTCCTGGAGAAGGAGCGGGCGCTGATCAACTGTCGCCCCTTCCGCGCCCCGCATCATACCATCTCCGATATCGGCCTGATCGGTGGGGGTAATACCCCCAGGCCTGGCGAGGTCTCCCTCTCACACAACGGCGTCCTCTTCCTTGACGAGCTGCCGGAGTTCAAGAAACATGTCCTGGAGGTGCTGCGCCAACCGCTGGAGGATGGCCGGGTGACCATCTCCCGGGCACTCACTTCAATCACCTACCCCTCAAGGCTGATGCTGGTATCGGCCATGAATCCCTGCCCCTGCGGTTATCTCGGCGAACAGCACCACCCCTGCTCCTGCTCACCACTCATGGTGCAGCGTTACCGCTCCCGCATCTCCGGGCCGCTGCTCGATCGGATCGATATCCATATCGAGGTACCGGCCGTCAGATACCGCGAACTGGCTGACCGTACCGATGGGGAAAGCTCGGCCGCAATAGCAGGCCGCGTTGAAACATCCCGCCAGATCCAGCTGGATCGTTTCAAGGGGAGTAAGGTCCATTGCAATGCCCAGATGACACCCCGCTATATCAAAAAATTTTGCGAACTCGACCAGACCGGCAACCGGATGCTCGAACTGGTCACCGACCGCCTCGGACTGTCGGCCCGCAGTTATCACCGCATCCTCAAGGTCGCCAGAACCATCGCCGACCTTCATGCCAGCGACAATATCCGGGAAAACCACCTCTCTGAAGCGATTCAATACCGGAGTCTCGACCGTAAACCTCAGTAACCTAATAGATCCTGTCTCAACCTCGCAAAAGAATCATGAAAACATGCCAATATTTTGCTTGACTAAAGGAATACACTAAAGTAAAATTCGGTTCTACTTTTCTCACTCGGTATAGATAAGTTTGCGAAATTATTAGCAACTAAGAATATTTAGGTTTACTTAGGGCCTGTTCCAACAGCCTTATGCAATACACCACATAGGAGGTAGAAGATGTCAGAATTCGGTACACTGGAAAGCCGCGTTCGTCGCAAGTCACTGCTCAGCAAGGTATGCAAGCCTGAAGACACCATCAAGTTTTTTCAGGCCGGTCAGGACCTGATGTGGTCCGGCTTTACCCCTGCCGGCTACCCGAAAGTAGTGCCCATCGCTCTTGCAGATCATGTTGAGAAGAACAATCTGCAGGGCAAGATGAAGTTCAACCTCTTCATCGGCGCCTCTGTCGGCGCTGAGACCGAAGACCGCTGGGCAACGCTGGACATGATCGACCGTCGCTGGCCTTACCAGACCGGCAAGAACATCGCCGCCGGGATCAACGCCGGCCGCATCCGCATGGGCGACAAGCACCTCGGTCACTTTGCCCAGGACATCAGCTACGGCTTCTACACCGGCAACGGCCGCTACGACATCGGCATCATCGAAGTCTCGGCGATCACCGAGGACTGCGGTCTGGCACTCACCACCTCCTGCGGCATCGTCGCTGAAGCGATCAACCTCTGCGACAAGATCATCATCGAGGTGAACACCGGCCAGCCCTCCTTCGAAGGGATGCACGACATCCATATGCAGCAGAAGCCGCCACATCGCGCACCTTTCCTGATCACCGCGGCCAACACCCGTATCGGTACCCCTTATGTACCATGCGATCCGGACAAGATCGTCGCCATCGTCGAGTCGAAACTGCGTGACAAGGGGCGTGCCTTCACCGAGATGGACGACACCTCGGACGCCATCGCCGGCCACATCATGGAGTTCTTCTCCCATGAGATCAAGGCTGGTCGTCTCCCTGAGAACCTGTTGCCGCTGCAGTCAGGTGTCGGCTCCATCGCCAACGCCGTCATCGGTGGTCTGGCCAAAGGTCCGTTCCGCAATCTGTCGGTCTATACCGAAGTTCTGCAAGACACCATGCTCGACTTCTTCGACGGCGGCAACCTCCTCTGCGCCTCCTCCTGCTCGCTCTCCCTTTCCGAGACCCCGGGCTTCCCGCGCTTCTTCGAGAACTGGGAGCGCTATTTCGACAAGATCACCCTGCGGCCGCTCTCCATCTCCAACGCCCCTGAGCCTATCCGTCGCTTGGGTTGCATCGCCATGAACACCCCGGTCGAGATCGACATGTATGCACATGCCAACTCCACCCTGGTCGGCGGGACGAGAATGATCAACGGCCTAGGCGGCTCCGGCGACTTCCTCCGGAACGGCTACCTGAAGATCATGCACACCCCGTCGAGCCGTCCGAGCAAAACCGATCCGAACGGGATTTCCTGTGTCGTGCCGCATTGCTCGCACATCGACCACACCGAGCATGACCTTGACTGCGTAGTTACCGAGCAGGGTCTGGCCGACCTCCGTGGTCTCTGCCCACGTGACCGCGCCCTGAAGATCATCGAGAAGTGCGCCCATCCGGACTACAAGCCGATTCTCACCGATTACTACAATATGGCCCTGAAGGACACCCTGGCCAAAGGTATCGGTCACGAGCCGCAGCTGTGGGATCGCGCCTTCAAGATGCACTTGAACCTGGCCCAGAATGGCACCATGAAAGTCAAGAACTGGGATGTCAAGCTCGACCTCTGCGAATAGTCTTATCGGGGAGAGATTTACTCTCTCCCCAACCATTTTTTCTACCCCGCCGGGCAAACCGGCGGGGTTTTTTTCTGCCCCCTTTTAACTAATCAAGAGAACCATATCCCCCCTTCATTTTTGCTGCACAATTTTCCCCGTGCAATTTACAACATGATTTTAGTTGGTTACCCTCCCCAACCAGCAACTGTGCAAACAATGAACAGCCCAATCATGAAAACTATATTCATTTACAGCTGACCATAATTCAATTTAAGACTTTAATATCAGTATGTTAGCCTAGGATATGAATAGACCGCTTCGCTCGGCACCCGACTTGAATTACCTCCTGACAAACATCCAATTGCAGTAAAGGAGGCCTGTCATGAGATCCCTTGAGCAGTTTCGACAAACCGTACCGGCATTGATGCGGTATGCTACCGCCATAATTACGATGCTGCTGCTCTTCCTCTTAAGCGGCTGCGGCGGAGGGGGTGGCGACAGCAGCAGTTCGGTCGGTGCAGCGGTCCCGACCCAGCAACAGGCAGCTGAGCCGGTGCGGAACTCCTATCTGCTCACTGAAGATACCTATGGGCTGCAAAACGCCACATATCTTAGTGCGACCCTGGTATCGGACGGCACCGTGACACTTAGGACCGCCATCGCCAACAGCATGACCGACCCTAATTTCCTTACTGTCTTCCGCATCGATATCCTGCCGTCTGTCACTGTCAACACCGGGGTCAACTACTCTCTGAAACGTGGAGAAACCAGCACCTTCCCCGGCCAGCTCTATTTCTTCAACGGCCACAGTTCCACCCTGCTAAAGACAGTCGACGGCACCATCAACTTCAGTGCCTTTGCCAGGAGCAACGGTAGCACCATCAGCGGCAGCTTCGAGGCGCTGGTCGAGGATGATAATTTTGCCACCACCCCTGTCTCTACCTATTCGATAAAATCGAATTTCATCTACCGGCTGGATAGTTATGGTCCTGTCCTGCCGACACCGAGTCCGGTACCGGCTACCGCCACAGTCACCTATAACAGCAAATGCGCTGAGTGCCATGAACCGTCGACAGTAACAGCAAACAAACTCGCCCCTGACCTTGCTCTCAAGGGGGGGGTCCTTAACGGCAAGTTCCAACCAAACACTGCCGGGCATAACTCCATCCAGCTCTCGACAACAGAGCTGCATGACCTGCAGATACTTCTCAATGCCCGCTAGAGAGGGCTGCAACGGGACAAACGGCGCTATCTCTGGGAATGGATAGTGCCGTTTTTTCTGGCTTGAGATTTGCTTTAACAATTCAGATAGTTACTCCCTTACCACCCCATTCATTAGAAGAAGTTGCCAACCTCGGGCAACTCTGCTATATAGAGCATTATGGCTGCAATCATCTTGTTATTGATTGTCTGCCAGCAACAGCCAAAGGCCGTTATGACCAGATTTCTCCAGCAGATATTACTCCCTGCCAACTCAACGCTACTGCGCTTCTGCAGCGTCATAGCCTTTTGCCTCTCCTTGAACGGCATCTCTAATGCCGCCATCATCAATGAACCTATGACCGGTGTCACCGCCCCTGGCTGGGTGATCGGCGGCTCAGCTTCGCTGACCGCCAGCACCGGGATCGACCTGCCCGATGAAGGCTGGCTCCGTCTTACCGACCTTGGCCTGTACGAAGCAGGTTACGCCTATCTGGATACCGCATTCAATATCTCTGCCGGAGCGATCATCTCCTTTGACTATGTCACTTATGGCGGCGCCGGTGATGGCGGCTTCGGTTGCGGCACCACCGGTGCCGACGGCTACAGCGTCTATCTCTTCGATGCCAGTCAGCCTTTCTCGGTCGGCGCATCTGGCGGTTCATTAGGTTATGCGCAGAAAACCGGGATCCCGGGCCTTAAAGGGGGCTACATCGGGGTCGGCATCGATGAATGGGGGAATTTCTCCAATGGCACCGAAGGGCGGGTCGGCGGCGTAGGTGGGCGTTGCAACGGTGTTGCCGTGCGTGGAACGGAGAGCTCCGGCTACAACTATATCGGCGGCACAGCCTCCAACATCGCCCAACTCGCCTTCCCCGGCCAGGCATTCCGGCCTATCCAGACAAATACCCAATTCCGCAAGGTGATGATCTACCTCACACCGGTCGGCTCCCCGGCCACCAACCTGCGTGTCGATGTCTACCTGCAGGTCGGCTACAACCAGCCCTTCACCCAGGTATTGACCAATCTGCTGGTCGGCCAGCTGCCACCGGCCCAGGTCAAGATCGGTTACGCCGCCAGCACCGGCGGCTCCAACAACTACCACGAGATCCGCAACCTGATCGTCGACCCTCTCCCCTCCGGGTCAGACATCGACCTGGCCATCACCAAAACTGTCACTGCACCGACCGTCACCCAAGGGGCCAGCTACAACCCGCTCTACACCATCACGGTGCGCAACTACGGCCCTATCAATGTGCCAGCCAACGGTGTCCAGATCACCGACACCATCCCGAATACGATCGACAACGTCACCTGGAGCTGCACCCCTGCAGCGAACTGCGGCACATTCACTGCCAGTGGCAACAATTTCACTGCCTCTGCCAATCTCCCCTTGAACGGTTCTGCGACCTATACTGCCATCGGCAGGGTCGTTCCGGCCACCCCGGCTGGTACAGTGATCAGCAATACCGCTTCACTCTCCCCGCCAGCCGGTATCATCGATATCAACCCGGCCAACAACATCTCCGCGATTGCCACCACTGTTACAGGTGCCACTATCTCCATCGCCGGAACTGTTTACAACGACAACGGCGCCGGAGCGGGGACCCCACATAACGGCATCAGGGACGGCACTGAAGCAGGGGTGAATGCCGGCCTGACCTATTATGCCAAGCTCTTTCGCGCCAGTGACCTCTCCACCACCGTGGTGGCACCGGTCCAGGTCAATAATAGCACCGGTGCCTTCACCTTTACCAATGTGCCGGGTTACGGCAGCTACATTATCATCTTAAGCACCAGCAACACTGCCAATCTTTACGACCCCTCCTTCCCGGCCAACTGGACCTGGGTGGCGCCGGCCAATTATGTCCTGGGGAATGTCGTTGCCAGCGGCAGCAATCTGACCAACCAGAACTTCTTCGTCTACAACGGCAGCCGCATCACCGGCATCGTCATCAACGACAACGGCGCCAATGGCGCCTATTCAACAGCCTACGATGGCATCCTCAATGCGGCCGAGACCGGCATCGCCAACGTTCCAATGCGACTCACCGACAGTACCGGCACCAACATCCCATTCGGCGCTACCACCACCGGCAGTGACGGCCGTTTCACTCTTTTCACCAATGTAGCCTCAGCGACATTGCGTATCTATCAGAGCAACCTGGCCGGCTATATCTCGGTAAGCAGCAATGCCGGTACTACAGGAGGCACCTACAACCTGGCCAATGACTACCTGGAATTCCCCTATACCCAGTATACCAACTACAGCGGCGCGCTGTTCGGCGATGCGCCACCGGTGACCATCACCTTTACCCCCACACCCAGAACAGCCACCGGCACCCCGGCGGCACCGGTCTACTATCCCCATACCTTCACCGCCTCCGGCCGAGGGAGCCTCACCTTTGCCAGCAACAGTCGTACCCAGGCGGGATGGCCAGCTGTCACCTATTATCTGGACAATACCTGCAACGGCTACGACGCCGGCGATACTGTCATCAGCGGACCGATCGTCACTGCGGCCGGAGTGAATGTATGTATCCTCGCTGCTGTCAACATCCCGAACGGGACCGCACCAGGCACCAACGACCAGCTGGTGACCAGAGCCACCTTCACCATGGGGCAGTCGGTCCAGACCCTGGATGTTACCGATACCACCACTGTCGGGAATTACCCGAATCTGGCGACCTCGACAAAGAACTGGCTAGACCTGAACGGCGGCGGACAATACCCGGGGGACGTGCTGCAATACTCCATCGTGGTGACTGAATCAAATGGCGCGGCAGCAAACGGGGTGGCGGTCAGTGATACTATCGATACCGCCCACCTTGCCTGGGGGGGGGTGACCTGCCCTAGCGGCGCATCATGCAGCTACGACAACATTCTCGGCGTTCTGTCAGTGACCGGTCTGAATATACCGGCCAACGGCAGCGCGACTATCACCTATACCGTCACCATCCTTGCGGCAACAGCAGGCACCACCATCGATAACACGGCTATCATCTCCCTCCCCGGATATCCGGCAATGAACGCCATTGCCACTACGGTAACTCTCTCCGGCTCTGTAACCGGTAGCGGGACCAAGCGGCTCTATCTGTACGACGGGACATCGACCCCAGCCTGGAAACTCTCCAGGACCGTCAATCCGGTCACTGCCACCTATGCCACCATAAATACCACCACCTCCCAGAGCTGGACCATGAATCCGGTCGCCGCCGGCACTATAACCATCGATCCGGCGATCAGTGCCACAGTTCCGGTGGTTTTGCACATGCGCAGAAGTGCCAATTCCGGCAACCGCACCATCCGTGTCGACCTGCAATGTTCTTCCGGCGGGACCGTGCTGACCCAGACCCAGACTTTCAACATGAACGCTACACAGACCGCCTATCCGTTCAACCTGCCGCTGGCAGCGCCACTCTCCTGCGGGCAGGGGAACAGCTGGGTCATGACCGTCTCCCAGACCGCCGGCACTGACCCTACCCGGATATATCCTTATTCCGGCACGGTTGGCGCTTCTTCGCGGATCGACCTGCCGGCATCGACGGTGATAAATATAACCTCCTCTGCTTTTTACGACGCCGGGGGGAATGTAATAACTGCCGTCATACCACCAACCCCTGTCTACATCCGTGCCACGGTGAGCGACCCGTTCGGCAGCTATGACATCAACGGCGTCAATGTCACTGTAAAGGACCCTGGCAACAACCCTGTTGTCAATGCCGCGGCAATGACTCTTTTATCTACCGGCACAGAAACACCGAGTCTGACCAAGATATTCCAGTACGGCCCCTTCACCCCGGTAGCTATCGGCAGCTGGAACATCAGTGTCACCGCAATCGAAGGGACAGAACGGACAGTGACCCATACCGTATACTCCACCCTTCCGGTCGTCCCTATGCCGCAGCTGACTATTCTCAAAACCGCTTTCGGCGTCACCTCCGGAGCAACAGCCAGACCTGGTCAGGATATCCCGTATCAACTCAAGGTAAGCAACAGCGGCGGCGGTATCGGCACAAATATAGAGATCAGCGATGCTCTAAGCCCTTATGTGGTCTGGAAACTGAACACTCTCGCATACGCCGACGGGACACCCTCCTCAGGCCTCTCCATGACCGGCAGCACCACCTACTACTCATACGACAAAGGCATCACATGGTCAACTACTGCACCGGCCGACCTGGGCGGCGGCTATAACGGCCAGGTCACTAACTGGAAGATAGTCTTCAACCCCTCCCTGACGATGAACGGCAGCAACGCCTTTTTCACCATCTCCTACCAGGCAGCAGTCAGATAATTGCTATTTTTCCGGTAACTTCCGTGCATATATCTGATGGGGAGCAAGTCGTTGTTCAAAAATTCGCCACTACCGGTGAAATAACCATTCCCCCCCTTTTTAGAAGTCAACCATTATGCAAAAGTGACAAACAACAGCCGTGATCAGATTGCTTGTCACCCCCGCCTACATTAGACTCTGTTCCGGCTCTAACTGAAGAGTGCTGACCTACCTAATGACACAAACCCTTAGCCAGAGCTGAATAATCCCATACAGTGCGTGTATATCCTTTATCCATAAGGCTTTATTATTGCTACATCCTGCCATACCCTGCCAAATGGTCATTTATTTGACAATCAAAATCGATCTGCTATTATTTTGCGTTTTTTAATTAACTCGCCCCACCGACAGAATCCTGCAAAATACAATTATCTATAAGTAATATCTTTTAACTATAAGTAATTCCTGCTATCGGCACAATTAATGCTGTTATATTTCTGGGATATTATTTTACGAATATATAATCTGCGTGATAAATATATTGCTGAGCATTATTGACGTTCGGTGGCAGGGGTAACTATGCCATCTGTATGATTATTTTTGTTATTGCTGCAGGAGGCCATAAATATTGAGCTCTATTTCAATCTACTTCCAGGAGGAGCACTTATTGTCAATTAACTGCAAATTTTTCACTGTAAAGAACGTGATTCGGTTATTTAACCAGATTACCATTTCCATTCATGCAGCTTACCAGACCAAGGAGGTATTTATGTCCCACCAAAAAATCATCGCAATAACCATCCTCTCCCTGCTCTTTATCCCAACCCTCTCACTGGCCAAAGACGATGTCACCATCAAAATCACCGCAGAAAAAGAGGTGACCGACAAGACGACAAAGGCCACTAAACGGGTGCCGGCAAAGGAGACCAAACCGGGCGATATCATCACCTACACCATCACCTGCCGGAACAGCGGCAAGGATACAGCAACAAATGTGATCGTGGACGATCCGATCCCCGCCGGCACCATCTACTTGCCGGGAAGTGCCTTCGGGAATGACGCCGACATAACCTTCTCCATCGATAAGGGGAAGAGCTACAAGCAACCGGCATATCTGACCTACGACATGAAGAACAGTGCCGGAAAAGTCGAGAAGCGGATCGCCACCCCAGAGGAGTATACCCACATCAGGTGGGATGTTAAACGTATCCCAGCCGGCGGGTCCGGCCAGGTCGGATTCAAGGTAAAGGTTAAATAGCCAGCAGAGACGAAACAATGACTTATGAACCAGATAGAGCATAAGAAAGGAGAGAACAATGGGAAAAGAGATCAGGAATATAAGCAAAGCCTACAGCTACCGTCGTGAGCGGGCAGGGCCGGGACCTCCCGGCAGGGGGACCTGACCCGAACAGACTTTAGTTTCCAGAGACGATGCATAGACAACGAAAGCAAATAACAAAGGAGGTAATACCATGAAACGGAATCATCACTACAAACCGCCGGGATTTTTCAGGACAGCTCTTGCGCTCCTGACACTAGCCATCCTGGCATTCACCCTTCCTCAGGGGGCTGAGGCAGGGACCAGCGCCAACGCATCACTATACAACTCAGCCAAGGTAACTTACCGGATCGGTGCCAACACCTACTTTTCCACCGGTACTGTCACCGTCACCGTTAGCGGCGTCTACGCTTCTCCGGTCGTCACCGCCACCGCGCAGACTACACCGGCTAACACCGCCACTACAGTGAACTTCACTGTAAGGGCTGCCAACAACGGTATCGACCGTTACTCCACTTCAGCCCTCAACGTCACCGCAGTCGGTGTATCTGCTGCTGGAGGAGCAGTTATCCCGGCCAACGTCGACCTCTGGGCAGGTTATGCCGTCAGTTCCGGGGCAGGCTACATCAACATCCCGTTCGGCACCAACAACGCCTTCAATCTCCCTAATGTGGCCGGACCAGTCTCCTATCAGCTTGCCGCAGGAGCAACGGTTGAACTGAACGGCAACAGATACTCCGTCGCTTCGTTCACCCCGGGCTCTGCAGCTTCAACCGACGTGAACGGCGACCTGGTTGCCGAAGTGCCGACCAGAGTCAACCTCACCCCGATCCTGGCATCCCCTCCCATCACCGCAGCAACTGTCACAGTAGGCACACCTGTACAGGTGGGTGAATACAAGACCCTGGCAGTCACCTACACCTCGGGTATCCCAGCTGTAGTAGGGGTAGACGGGACCCACGTAACCACCTTCACCCTGACCAGCTCTGGAGACAACACCAAGACCGCTGGTGGTTCACAGACTACGACCGTCGTCTCCCCCAACCTCAGCGTGGTTAAATCATGGCGCAACGACACCGTGGGCGCCGGCTCCACCTTTGCCGCACCAGGTACAAGAGCTCTCCCGGGTGACACCATCGAGTACCGTGTAGTTGTGACCAACAACTCGACCACTTCTGCTGTGAGCAATGCCAACCTGATCGATGCAGGGCCTGCCTACACCAGCTACGTGGCCAACAGCACCAGACTGAACGGCAAGACCGTGCTAGGTGACGGCGCTACCTCTCCTCTGGCAGGAGGCGGCCTGGCCATCGATGACGACAACCCGGTACGTGCAGCAGGGGCTGCAGCAACCGGCAACATAGCCATAGGGGCTTCTGCGACCATCAACTACAAGGTGACCATACAGTAGCTCATAGCAGTATCTGACCGGGCTCACCGGCGGCCCTGACCGGGCCGTCGGTGAGCGGAACGGAAAGATGGAACAGAGACGATAAAGTGAAGAGACTCCTTGGCCACATAACCCTCTGGGGACTGTTACTGACGCTGCAACTGGCGTATTTCGCCGGGACTGCGTATGCCGTGACCCCTGCCAACACCAGGATAACCAACACGGCAACAGTACGCTACAACTCCGGAGGAGGGGTGATGCGCACTGTTAGCGCGACAGTCAGCTTCATTGTCTCTTCAGTGGACGGCCTGGCCACGATCAGCATACCACCGGACCAGACCACAACCTACGGCGGCACTTCCTCCCGCCACAGCTACAATTTCATCGTTACCGCAAGCGGCAACGGCCCGGCCAACTTCACCGTTGTGAGCTACCTGGACAGCAGCAGCAACAGCTCAGGAGCGGGAGTTACAATTTCGCCAGCGAGCATAAGCCTCGGCTCCTCGCTCACCATAGCCGGTAGCAGCGCCACCATCATCAACCTGCCGGCAGACGGCATAAGCAACAATTCGATCAACGGTATAGGAGTCGGCAGCCTGGTACAGATAGCCAGTGAGACCCGCTCTGTGACAGCCATCACCGACCCGCCGAGCGGTATCGCCAGCATCACCCTTGATCACCCGCTACCAGTACCACCCGCCCCGGGGATACCGGTATTCGAGCAGAAGGTGGTCACCCTGGATATAACCGCAGGGAGCATCAACAACCAGAGCACAGCTGTCGTCGTCAAGGGAGGGGTAAGGGTGACCGGCGCGGCAGGGACGAGCAGCGGCCAGGTGACCAGTACCTTCACCAGCACCACCGCCACGCTGGTCAAATATGTCCGCAATCTGAGCAATGCCAGGACCGGCAATGCCCTCGGCAGCGGTGTCAGGAGCTTTACTATCAACGGCAGCAGCGTAACCTTCTACACCGCCGGTGTGACCGGCAAGGTCGGCGATCTGCTGGAATACCTGCTGGTTGCCGGCAATAGCGGCACCACCCCGACCAGTAACAGCAGCATCCGGGATACCCTGCCGGTCCAGTTCGTAGCACCCAAACCTGATGCCTACG
The DNA here is from genome assembly GCA_964649725.1 of uncultured Geobacteraceae bacterium. Taxonomy (GTDB): domain Bacteria; phylum Desulfobacterota; class Desulfuromonadia; order Geobacterales; family Geobacteraceae; genus CAZYTM01. The sequence continues at coordinate 373,254 of CAZYTM010000003.1, forward strand.
GCACCGGCAGCGATCTGCTCTATCAGGATGAGAACGGTGTCGAGAGCAGACTTACCCTGAGAAGCGACAGCGATACCGCCACCCTGGCCGGTGCAGTACTGACGGTCAATCTGGGGAGCGGCGCCAGTAGTAGCAGTGGCGGCAGTATAGCCGCCGGCAAAGATGTGAAGATTCTCTATCAGGTCACCATCAACCAGTGACGAGGTACTCTGTACAGTGCTGATCGACTGCCAACGCATACTCCAACGCCTCTGTTCCGGACTTGAATCCGGTATGGCGGCCGTCTATCGCCAGGCCAACCGCGCCAGGCAGACGGCTGGGGTCTATGGTTGCATGCCGATGGCAGCCATGATGCGACCCGGCAGGCTTTATGCTATTCCCTTCGCAACTCTGGCCGCCACCCTCCTCATTCTGAGCGGGAGAGCACAGGCCCAGGTCCCAGGTCATGGCGATCTGATAGCCAACAATGCCAGGTTCGACTCTGCCAACAGCTCTACCGTCTCTGCCAGCAGCAACGTCACCGTAGTCGCCAGGACCAGGTCACAGATCGAATTCCTCAAATATGCACCGACTGTGGCGACTGCCGAGCGGATCACTGTCGCCACCACCGGCTACCGCGCATCGGCCAGAACAGACGCACCATTCACCCCGCTCTCCCGTCCGACTGCCGTTGGCAGCAACACCCCCATCGACCTGAGCCAGCCGCTCCCCCTGACCGCTGCTGACGTCTTCCATCAGGGGGAACCGATCTTCATCCGGCTTACCGACATGGACCAGAACCTCGACCGGAATGTCGCCGAGACCGTGGTGGTAACAGTCTCCACCCCCTCCACCAGGGACAGCGAGACGATCCGCCTGACTGAGACCGGCCCCAATACCGGCATCTTCGTCGGCTATATCCAGTCCGCCACCGCCGGCAGCAGCATTACCACCTATGATGGCAAACTGAGCGTCAAAGAGGGGGAACTGATCAGTTCCAACTATACCGACCCGGTCGACAGCACCGATACGAGCCTCTGCTCCAGCCTGGTCGACCCTTATGGTATCCTGATCGACACCACCAGCGGCACCCCGGTGAACGGGGCCACGGTCACCCTGATCGACACCGCCACTGGCCAGTCCGCCACAGTTCTGGGGGATGACGGCCTGAGCGCCTATCCGGCCACCCTGACGTCAGGGGGGACAACCACTGACGCCAGCGGTAAAGTCTACGACTTCCCCCCTGGCGGCTACCGCTTCCCCTTTATCCGGCCAGGTAGCTACCGACTGGTCGTCACCCCGCCGGCCGGTTACGCAGCGCCGTCGACCATCCCGACCGAGACCATCCAGGCTCTCCCTGGCGGGCCGTTTGCCATAGTCAATCCTGGTTCCCGCGGTGAGACATTCCAGCTCAATCCCGGTCCGGCGATACGTATCGACATCCCGCTCGACCCGATCATCACCAGCCTCTGGGTACAAAAGAGCGCCAACAAAGAGGTGGTTAGCCATGGCGACTTCCTCCAGTATACGGTCCGGGTGGAGAACCCGGGCAAACTGTCGGTAGCTCCCGGCGTACAGGTAACTGACCGGTTGCCGCTCGGTTTCCGCTACCGCTCCGGCTCCTGCAGGGTGGATGGTCAGGCGCTCACTGACCCTGGCATCAGCAGCGACGGCCGCACCCTCACCTTCCAGATCGGTGATATCCCGGCACTTGGAGCAAGAGAAATCCGTTACGTGGTCGAAGTAGCTGCCGGAGCCAGGGCAGGGATCGCCACCAATCTCGCCCAGGCGACCCATAGCAGGGGGGGGACCTCCAATCAGGCCAAGGCGACCGTCAAGGTGCGTGAACAGTTCTTCCGCGACAAGACCATCCTGATGGGGAGGGTGATGGATGGAGCCTGTTCGCTGGACGAGACCGCCAAACCGGGGCTGAAAGGGGTACGCATCTACCTGGAGGATGGCACCTATGTAGAGAGCGACCAGCAGGGGATGTTCCACTTCGAAGGGATCCGCCCAGGGGTCCATGTCGTGCAGCTCGACCTCGAATCGCTGCCGGCCGGCTATGAAGTGCTGGCCTGTGACGAAAATACCCGCTTTGCCGGCAGGAGTTTCTCCCAGTTCGTCGATATCCAGGGTGGGACGATGTGGCGGGTCGATTTCCATGTCGGTCCGGTCAGCAGGCCGAAAGATGAAGAAAGTTCTCTGCAGGGCAAGTCGAGCGGTAGCGAGGTGAAACTGCAGGAGGAAGAGAGCCGGACCGGAGAGAAGGCCAGCGGCTCAGCCAATCAGCCGGAACAGCTGGTCGAGCAGCGCAAGGGTGAGGTGCAACTGGAACTGCGCAGCGCCATTGCCGGCAAGTCCTGCACCTACCGGGTACTGCTGGATGGTACTGCGGTACCGCTCAATAACCAGCAGCTCACCGTCACCCTGCCGACCGGGATGATCTACTCCCGGCAGAGCAGCAAGCTGGACGGCAAGCCGCTACCAGACCCGGAGATAAACGGATCCACCCTCTCCTACCGGCTGGCGGACGTCGAAGGGGAGTGGCGCCGGGAGCTGATCCTCAACGCCACCTTCTCCCCGCAGACCCCGCCCGGTGAACTGGTCAGCAGCGCCATCCTCACCTTTGACTCGCCGACCGGCAAGGGGGTCACTACACCGGTGGCAGAGAACGTCCTGCTCAGGACCAGCAGGGAAGAGCGGATACCGCTACCGGAATTCGTCATCCGGCCGCAATTCGACACCCTGATCGCCGAACTTGGGGAGATGGACAAACAGACCCTCGACGACCTGGCCAGGCTGCTCAAGGTCCTGAACATCGAACGGATCTTTGTCACCGGCTACACCGACAACGTCAGGATAGCCCCGCGCAACCGTCATCTCTTCAGGGATAACCGCGCCCTGTCACAGGCGCGGGCGAAGAGTGTCGGCAACTATCTGCTCGAAGCGCTCCGCCTCCCGGCCGAGAAGCTGGTGGTGGCCGGCCGTGGTGAGTCGAATCCGCTGGCCAGCAACCGGAGCGAGGCAGGAAGAGCCCTCAACCGGCGGGTAGAGATCAGGGTGCAGACGGTCCGTCTGGTCGAGAGCAGCAGCTCCAGAGTGGTCAAGGAGAGCAGCGATATCAAGCGGGTCGAGACCGATGGGGGACTGTCGCCTCTCCCGGGTGTAGGGAGAAAGGCGAGCGCAGGGTCGGCAGCTCTGGAGCAGGAAGCTCCTCTCTCTCCACAGCAGGTGGATGAAGCATCGCTCCGACCGGCAGTATCCCGCGACAACGCTGCAATTACCACTGCCCAGACAGACCAGACCAAGCTAAACTCCGCTGCTACCAATGTCGTAACTGTCGACAAGGGTGCAGAGCCGGCCAAGAAAGCAGTGAAGCAGTCGGGGATAATATATCCGGCCGACAAGAGCAGCCTGGTGAACCGGATCAACAGCATCCTGATACGCTTCGACTCCCGCCTCACGCCGCGGCTCCTTTTGGATGACAACGAGGTCCCTGAGGACCGCATCGGTCTTCGGAGTACGGACAAGGAGAAGGGTCTGACAACCATCAGCTACCTGGGGGTCGATTTTGGCGAGCCAGGGAGGCACACCCTGAAGCTGGAGGGGGTCGATCCGTTCGGCAATGTACGCTTCAGCGAGTCAGCCATCCTGGTGAGGACCAGCGAGGTCGGTTCGCTCCGCTTCCTGGAATCGGGCAAGAATATCGCCGATGGCAAATCACCGGTCCGGATCAGGTTGCAGCTGCTGGACAAGTCAGGGGTGGCTATCAACGCCCCGACTGAACTTGAGCTGCTGAGCGGCACGCTGAAAGCGCCTACTGAGCCGGACAAAGCATTGCCGGACAAGAGCGGGCCGCCGATCGTTAAGATAGATGCCGACGGCTGGGTCGAATTCCAGCCGACCACTGTCAGCGGCCCATACCGGGTTGAACTCCGTTACGGCGACAAGTCAGTGACCGCCGAGACCTATGTCCAGCCGAAGATGCGCGACTGGATCCTGGTCGGTCTCGGTGAGGGGACAGTCGGCTACAACACCGTCTCGGGCAATATGGAGGGGTTAAAGGGGAGCGGCAGCGATGAGGACCTCTACCAGAACGGCCGGATCGCCTTCTTCGCCAAGGGGACTGTGCAGGGGAAATGGCTCCTGACCATGGCCTACGACACCCACAAGGGGCGGGGCGATGTCGGCAACAGCATGTTCCAGACCATCAACCCGGAAGATTACTACACTCTCTACGGTGATGCCACCCAGCAGAACTACGATGCCGCAAGCGCCCGCAAACTCTATCTCCGGATCGAGCGGGAGCAGTTCTACGCCATGTTCGGCGACTATGACACCGGCCTCACCGTCACTGAACTCTCCCGCTACAGCCGCCGTCTCACCGGCATCAAGAGCGAACTGCAAGGGAAGAATGTCGAGTTCAACCTGTTCGCCTCAGAGGCCGGCCAGTCCTTTGTCAAGGACGAGATCCCGGGTGACGGCACCTCCGGACTCTACCGGCTGCGGAAGAAGAACATCGTCATGAATTCGGAAAAGATCACTATCGAAATACGGGACCGGTTCCGCAGTGAAGTGGTAATATCGAGCCGGAGCATGACCCGCTTCATCGACTACAGCATCGATTACGAAGCAGGGACGATCTTCTTCAAGGAGCCGATAACGAGCCGGGACGAAAACTTCAACCCGATCTACATCGTCGTAGACTACGAGACCAGCGACCGGGGCAACGAGGCATGGAACTATGGCGGCCGCGCCGGTCTCAAATTATTCGACGAACAGCTCAAAGTGGGCGCCACCCATATTCATGAGGACCAGGGGAGCGGTACCGGTAACCTGTACGGCTTCGACACCACCATGCAATTCGGCAGCGCCACCCGGCTGAAGGGTGAGTTCGCCACCACCACTACCGAACTGGGGAGCAGCAAAACTGAAGGCAACGCCTATCTGGCCGAACTGTCGCACCGCACCAAGCTGTTCGATGCCAAGCTTTATGTCCGGGAGCAGGAGACTGGCTTCGGTCTCGGCCAGCAGGCGGGCAGTGAATCTGGGACACGCAAGGTGGGAGCCGATGCGGCATGGCGCCTTACCGACCGTTTCACCGCCAGCGGCCAGGGGTACCGGCAGTACAACCTTGCCACTGATGCCACCCGGGACCTTATCGAGGCCCAGCTCAAGTACAGCGAAAAGCTTTACAACCTGCAACTCGGCCTGCGCCAGGCTACCGACACTTTGAGCGACGGCACGGAAAACCGTTCCACCCAGCTCACCAGCGGCGCCAGCGTAACTACCCTGAAGGAGCGGCTCACCCTCCGGGTCGGGCACGACCAGTCGCTCTGGAGCAACGACAATGTCGACTTCCCGACCCGCACCACCCTGGGGGCAGACTACAAACTGAACAAAGGGGCGACCATCTTTGCCAATCAGGAATTCACCAAGGGTAAGGATTACGACGCCGAAATGACCACAGTCGGCATGCGGGCCACCCCCTGGAACGGCGGTCAGGTCAACTCATCGATGGCCCAGGAGACCAGGGATGAGAGCGCCCGGATCTTTGCCCTGTTCGGCCTGAAGCAGACCCTGCAGTTGACAGACCAGTTGTCGGTCGACGGCGGCATCGACCGGAGCCAGACCATCAAGAATTCAACCGGCTACCAGTTCAACACCAACGTGCCAAATGCCTCAGGCAACAGCGTCGACTTCACCGCTATCTCGGTCGGTTCCAACTACAAGGAGAAGAAGTGGTCCTGGTCGAACCGGGGGGAATACCGTACTTCCGAGACCGATGATAAATGGGGGCTCTTAAGCGGTATCAGTGGTGAAGTACGCGATGGTCTCGGCCTCTCGGCCCGGGCGCAGATCTTCTCCACTGAATCGGTCACCGGCCTGGAGAAGACCAGCGGCGACCTCCGCTTCGGCGCCGCCTATCGGCCGGTGAAGAGCCGCTGGATCATCCTCGACCGGATCGATTTCCTCTACGACCAGGAGTCTGGCAGTGGCAAGGAGCTCGACAGCCGGCGCATCGTCAACAACCTGAATGCCAACTGGAAGATGAACCGGGTCACCCAGCTATCCTTCCAGTACGGCGCCAAGTATGTCTGGGAGACCATCGACGGTCAATCCTATAACGGCTTTACCGACCTGATCGGCATGGAAGGGCGTTACGACTTCACCAGACACTGGGACATCGGCCTGCGCGCCAGCCTGCTCCACTCCTGGAATGCCGGACAGTTCGACGACAGCATGGGGGTCTCGATCGGTTACAACATCATGCAGAACGCCTGGGTAAGCCTGGGTTACAACTTCTTCGGCTTCACCGACAAGGACTTCTCCGCCGCCGACTACACCGCCCAGGGGCCGTTCCTCCGCTTCCGCTTCAAGTTCGACCAGAACTCGGTCAAGGATGCCGCCAAGTGGCTCAATCAGAGCTGAATCATGCTGCAGCAGAGTTTGAGAGGCAAAGCTGTTGACAGTGGCAGCAGCGGCCGGCTAGAATCGCCCATGGAGCGTCCGGAAATTGCGGCCAGCTCCGGAAGGAGATGACAGGATGACCGTCAGGGCCCTGGAGCTCTTCTGCGGCATCGGCGGTTTTGCCGCTGCTGTGGCAGCTCACGATATCCGGATTATGACTGCCATCGACCAGAGCGAAGCCGCGCTCGCGGTCTACCGGCACAACTTCCCTGATCACCCCTGTCGAAATGCCGATCTGGAGCGGCTTAACTCTCATCAGCTGGGGCTCTACCAGGCCGACCTCTGGTGGCTCTCCCCCCCTTGCCAGCCTTACAGCGTCCGAGGGAGACAGCAGGACCTGGCCGACCCCCGCGCCCGCAGCCTGGTGCGGTTGCTGGATATTCTGGCAGAACTCCCGGCCAATCGCCTCCCCAGCTACCTCGCCCTGGAAAATGTAGCCGGCTTTGCCACCTCCCAGGCGCGACTAAAGCTGTTGGCTACCCTGGGCGAGCGTGGCTATGAGGTACGGGAGGAGCAGCTCTGCCCCACGGAAATGGGGATACCATCCCGCAGACCGCGCTACTATCTGACCGCCTCGCGGCGCGGGCTCAACCAGTCGACCCTGGCGGTAAAGGAGCACTGCAAACCGCTGGCCAGCTATCTCGACCCAACTCCGGCCATCGATCAACCAGAGCTGCTGGTCGACAACCAGCTGCTGGAACGCTTCGGCAACGGTCTGCGGATCCTCGACCCAACCGACCCGGCCGCATACACCACCTGTTTTGCCGGCAGTTACGGCAAGACCCTGGTCCATGCCGGCTCCTACCTCCGCCACGGTGAAGGGGTCCGTCACTTCACCCCGCCGGAGATCGCCCGGCTGCTCGGCTTTCCGGCCGACTTCACCTTCCCGCCGCAACTCACCTTGCGCCAGCAGTGGCACCTGATCGGCAACAGCCTCTCCATCTTTGCGGTGCGGCGGGTGTTGCAGGGTATTCCCGGAATATAAAAAAGACAGACTGCTTTTTGTAGCCTCCCCCCGTTAATATTTCCTGCTTTGCTCTATTAACTCTTTTTAGCTTGCTTTCTGGCTCTGCTGGCTGAGTTGCAGCAGGGGTGAACGTCTCCCCCCCATTCGGGCTACTCTGGAGCGGAAACATGGAAAGATTGGTTGCCTCTAAAGGCGAAACAGGCTATTCTCTTCCGGTCTGTCCATCATACCGGCAGCCCTGATCTGCCTGAAGAGGTATGCAATGTCAAAGAGAACCCTTATTATCATACCTATTGCCCTGCTGGCTCTGGCACTCCTCTCCGGAGTTGCAGGAGCAGCCCCGGCCGGCGAAGCGACGCCGAATGCGCCAGCAGCAACGGTAGCCGCGCCGCCAGCAGCACCGACCAACACGCCAGCGGTAGTACCACCTATCTCGCCATCAGTAATCGAGCTGAAATCTTCTGAACCGGTCAAGGCTGAGAAACCGGCCATACGGATCGGCTATGTCGACCTGGTCAAGGTTGGCAGCGAATCGCTCCAGGGGGTGGCCATCAAGGGGCAGATCAAGGCCAAGTCAGATTCATGGCAGGGGAAGATAAACTCCAGGAAGAAACAGATCGAGAAACTGCAGAAGAGCATCCAGGAGCAGTTGCCAACCCTGAACCAGCAGCAGCGGGGGGGAAAGGCCAAGGAGTTCGAGAAGAAGGTGGAGGATTATCAGAAGTTTGTCCAGAAAGCTGAGAAGGAGATGCAGGGGCTGCAGGAGGAGCTGACCATAAAGCTCTACCAGCAGATCGAGCAGGCGGCCCAGAGCTATGGCAAAGGGAACGGCTACACCGCCATCGTGGTGAAGAAGGATATGCTCTATCTGGCCAGCGGCGTCGAGACCCAGGATGTCACGGCAGAGGTACTGAAGCTGGTGAACGAGTCGGCCAAGAAGTGATCCCGATTGACCGGCAAGCAGCCTGCTAGCAAGGTTGCTTGCCGGTCTCTATTTCTCCCTGACAAAACTTAGCGCTGCGGAATTCATACAGTAACGGAGCCCGGCAGGATGCGGCCCGTCAGGGAAGACGTGCCCCAGGTGGGCATCGCAGCGGGCGCAGAGCACCTCGGTGCGGGTAGTGAAAAAGGAGCGGTCCTCTTCGGTGCGGATATTCTCCTTGGCCACCGGTGCAGTGAAACTGGGCCAACCGGTCCCTGATTCATACTTGGTGGCAGAGGTAAAGAGGTCGAGACCGCAGCAACGGCACTGATATAGCCCCTTCTCGTGGTTGTTCCAGTACTCGTTGTTAAAAGCCGGTTCGGTCCCCTTCTTCCGCGTCACTTTGAACTGCTCAGGAGTCAGTTGCTTTTTCCATTCCGCATCGCTTTTATATATCTTGTCGCTCATGATATACCCCTTCGCAGCCACTGAATAGACCCTTACCTCCCCGACCGGATGCTTCTCCCTTGCATTGACCAGACCTGTTGCCAGCATCATGGCCAATATGGTCAGCAGCAGTCCAGCGCCCCGCAGTTTCATCTTCACCTCCGCAACAAAATTACTCTCCTTCCACTCATATTAAGTATAATGGCAATTACCATCCCTGCAAAAAATAACTGTCGCGTTCACCCCTTGACCGCTTCCAGCTCCTCCCAGCGGCTGAGGAGCTGCTCCAGTTCTGCTTCGATCGTGGTGAGCCGTTCATTGATGGTGACTACTGCCGCACCGGCGGTCCGGTAAAAGTCAGGGTCGGCCAGCTGGCGATGCAGTCCCTCCAGTTCCTGCTCCAGGTTGGTGATATGCTCCGGGATCGACTCCAGCTCACGCTCCTCCTTGAAGGTGAGTTTGCGGGGGCGCTCCGTTGTCTGGCGCAGTCTTTCTTTCGACTTTGGCGATGGCTGGCTCTGCGGTGCCTCGGCCCGGACCTGGCGTAGCCAGTCGTCGTAGCCGCCGACAAATTCCTGCACCTGCCCGTCAGGACTTACAGCCAGGGTGCTGGTCACCACATTGTTGAGGAATTCCCGGTCATGACTCACCAGCAGCAGGGTGCCGTTGTACTCCAGTAGCAGCTCCTCCAGCAGTTCCAGAGTCTCCATATCGAGATCGTTGGTCGGCTCGTCCAGCACCAGCAGATTGGCCGGCCGGGTGAAGAGTTTGGCCAGCAGCAGCCGGTTCCGTTCCCCTCCGGAGAGGATCCGTACCGGTGTCCTGGCCCGTTCCGGGGTGAAGAGGAAATCCTGCAGATAGCCGATGACATGGCGCGGTTTGCCATTGATCATGATGGTATCGTTCCCCTCCCCGACGTTATCCTGCACACTCTTCTCCAGGTCGAGCTGTTCCCGCAGCTGGTCGAAATAGACCACCTCCAGGCGGCTGCCGAGTTTGATATTGCCATGCTGCGGCGCCAGTTCGCCGAGTAGCAGCCGTAACAGAGTGGTCTTACCCGAGCCGTTCGGTCCGATAACGCCGACCCGGTCCCCCCTGATGATAGTGGTGTTCAGTTCGCTGATAACCTGTCGTCCGTCATAAGCAAAAGAAGCACCCTCTGCCTCGACAACCAGATGGCCGGAGCGCTCCGCCTCCTGCAGTTGCAGCTTCGCCTTGCCGGCCCGTTCGCGCCGTTCGCGCCGCTCTTCGCGCAATTTCCTGAGGGCCCGCACCCGCCCTTCGTTACGGGTCCGGCGCGCCTTTATCCCCTGCCTGATCCAGGCCTCCTCTTCGGCCAGTTTCTTGTCAAAGAGCGCCAGCCGGGTCACTTCCGCAGCCAGCAGCTCTTCGCGGCGCTCCATGAAAACATCGTAGCCGCAGTTGAAGGCATAGATGCGCCCCCGGTCAAGCTCCGCAACCCGGTTGGCAAGACGCCTGGCAAAGGCCCGGTCATGGGTGACAAATATAGTGGTGCTGACATGCCTGGCAAGAAACTCCTCCAGCCAGGCAATGGTATCGATATCGAGATGATTGGTCGGCTCATCCAGCAGCAGGATATCAGGGGCTGACACCAGCGCCCGCGCCAGCAACACCCGTCGCTTGGTACCGCCGGAGAGGGTGGCAAAGATCGCCTCCGGATCGAGCGTGAGCCTTGCCAGCACCCGTTCCACCTCCTGATGCAGGTGCCAGCCACCGGTCTCCTCCAGTCTTTTCTGCAATATCTCCAGCCGCTTCAGCAGCTCTCCATCGCTGCTTGAGGCAAGCTCATGGCTCACCTGATGATACTCTGCCAAGAGCGCTGTTGCCTCGCCCATGCCGGCTGCAACCACGTCGAAGACCGTACCATGCAGTTCCGGCGGCACCTCCTGGGTTACCAGTGCCACCTTTAGCCCCTGCTGGCGCATGATCTCCCCTGTTTCAGGAGGGATATCGCCATTTATAAGCTTCAGCAGGGTCGACTTGCCGGAACCGTTCCGCCCCAGCAGGCAGAGCCGCTCGCCAGCCTCTATCTGCAGCGACAGAGCATCGAGCAGGGGTGGCCCGCCAAAGGCGAGTGAGATATTACGGAGTGTCAGCAGTGTCACATGGACCCCTCAATCGGCAGTTGTCTGATTTCATTGCGCATCATCACCCTCCGGCATGCTTGACTCTGAATCCACGCCTGGCAAGCTCATCAAGCAGCAGAGTGAGATGGTCACCCTGGATCTCGATGACCCCCTCTTTGCTGGTACCACCGCTGCCGCAGCGCTTTTTCAATTCGCCGGCAAGTTTCTGCAAGGCATCCTCGTCACCAGGGAGACCGGTCACCACAGTCACTATCTTGCCACCGCGCCCTTTGGTCTCTCGCCTGATCCGGACGACACCATCACCAGAAGGCCGCTCACCACCACGTTTGCAGCTGCATGCCGCAACACCCCTGCCGCATCCGGGGCAGACCCGGCCCAGTTCGGATGACCAGACGAGCGGCGCATCATCGGTCGATTTCTTTTTCAATCTATCCTCCTGCCTGCCATACTGGCAGCATATCGCTTCCAAGTTGCACCCTACACGGAGCCTGACGCGGCTGTCAAGATACTTTCCCGGTAAAGCTGTCGCTGCAAAATTGTCGCTCTATTTCACCGGTTATCGCTGCAAATCCCCCTGTCACCTGATATACTTAAACAGCATTAATCATTTGTCGTAATGTGCCATACTCTTTGAGGTAGTTATGTGGAACAGTTCCAGCCATGGGAGTTCGTCTGTCGAGCCGGCCGTCCGCCAGTTCATGGCGCCATGCCAGGTCAAATGCCCCATCCATGAGGATATCCAGCGTACCAATGTACTGATCTCCCAACTCCCATTCGATCCGGCAGAGGCGCAGGAGAAGCTGCAGCTGATCGGCGACTACCTCTATGAACGAAACCCCTTTTTCTCTGTCTGCGGCTATGTCTGCGGCCTCTGCGAACTGGCGTGCAACTATGCAAGCAGGGGGGGGGCAATCCATCGCCGCCTGCTGAAACGTTATGTTGCCGATGCCTATACCGACCGGCTGGCGACACGGGAAGCCTTTGCCTGGCCCGCCGACAGGGAGGCTGTAGCGGTTGTCGGCGGTGGGCCGGCTGGTCTGATGGCCGCTTATGACCTGCGGCGACGAGGCTATCGGGTCACTCTCTTCGAAGCGACCGATCAGTTAGGGGGGGCTCTCCTGCTGATACCCCACTACCGGCTCCCTGCTCAAGTCCTGACCAGTACCCTGGAGAACCTGGTGCGACTGGCAGGTATAGATATCAGATACGATGTCAAGATCGGCGAGAGCGATCTGACCCTGGCAAAACTCGATGCAGAGGGGTTCCGGGCGGTCTTCATCGCCAAGGGTTCACCGGCACCGCGGATCCTTTCCTTTGCCGGTACTGTACTGCCAGGCCAGGATCTCTCTGGTGTCATGTATGGCCACAGCTTCCTCTATGAAGTGGGCCACGACAAAATCCATGACAACTATTTCCAGAACCGGCGGGTTCTGGTGGTCGGTGGTGGCAATGTCGCCTTTGATGCAGCCCGCACCGCCCAGCGACTCGGTGCCCGGACCGAGCTGATATGCCTGGAAAGTGCCGCCGCGGGAGAGCGCGACAGCATCCCGGCCGACCATGACGAAGTGAAGGCGGCCTGTCAGGAGGGTATCACTATCCATTATTCCCGCGGAGTGCGGGAGATTGTCGGCCAGCAGGGGAAATTCACTGCCATAGAGTGCCCCCGTTGCCTGCAGGTCTTCGATGACCACGGTTTCCACCCTCGCTTCGACCTCGGCGACAGTCTCACCCTGGCCGGTGATGTCCTGATCATCGCCGTCGGCCAACAGCCGCAACAGGACTTCCTGACCAGAGAGGGACTTACCAATCAGCAAGGGGGGGTAGCTGTCGATCCTGTAACCCTGCAGAGTCTTACCAGGGATACGATCTTCATCGGCGGTGATCTGCGCCATATCGGCTTTCTGGCAGAGGCGTTGCGGGACGGCCTGGAGGCTGCCGAATCTGTCGAGCGCTTTCTGCGCCAGCTCGATCTGCGGGTAGGGCGTACCCCAGAGCTGGTGATGCAGGGGGCACCGCTGCGGCGTGACTATATGCACGAGCCGGAGGTGGTCTGGATACCCCCTGAGCAGAGGCACCACTTTCAGCTATTCGAGCAGGGCTTCAGCCATACCGAAGCTATTGCTGAGGCGCGCCGTTGCCTCTGCTGCGGCCCCTGCAGAACCTGCAAGGCATGTCTGGCCGCAGGTCTGCAGGATGAGCTGCCGACCGTAACCTTATATGAAGAGTCCTGCAGCGGTTGTGGTATCTGTGTCGCCACCTGCTGTTACGGTGCAGTACAGCTGAAATCCGCCGGGGGGAAAAAGCGGAGCTTGACTGACAGCTTTGCCTGCAAGGCGTGCGGCAGCTGCGTAGCTATCTGTCCGAGCGGAGCCAGGCGACTGGTCAATGATCCCCAGGAGCAGAGATTCAACCTGGTCCGGGAGCGGCTGGGGGGTGACGATGAAGATAGCTGCAACGAATTCAGACCGAAACTGGTCTGTTTTTCCTGCCTCTTCGGCTGGGGCTATCAGAGTGACCGGGAAGAGCTGGCCAGCCGATTGACAAACTGGATACCGGTCCTCTGCAGCGGTCAGGTGGAGGCCGGGCAGATTCTTCAGGCTTTCCGCCAGGGGGCCGACGGAGTGTTGCTGCTCGGTTGCCGGACCGGAGAATGCCATTTTCAGGAGGGTAATTCCCAGACGTGGAAAAGAGTAGCCATTCTGAGAATGTTGCTGACTGCCTACGGTATCGAACCGGAGCGTTTGGCCGTCAGGTTCTCTCTCGATCCTTCTGGAGAGACGCTGCCGGACCTGCTGGGAGAATTCAGCCAGCAACTCGCCCCACTCGGACCGGCATTAAAGAAGGAGTCCTGAACTGCTTGCCGGTCACAATCTTCAGGCTAATTCACCCTGACATAAGCGTCACTGACTACCCTTTATTGCGACGACATATTTCAGATAGCGCCCCTCCGGAAAAGATACCGGATAGGGGAAATCCTCCGGTTGGCCAGCCAGCTCGATCACCCGCAGTTCGCAGCCAGCCTGCAGGGCGCCGCGACGCAACTCCTTCAGGTAGTCAGAAACCTCCACCTTCTGGTGATTCGAGGCGGTAATCAGCACCCCGCCATCGGCAAGGAGCGGCAGCGCCGCCGTCACCAGCTCAGCAGTGCCACCACGAGTGGTGAAGCGGCTCTTGGCAGTGGTGGAAAAGGAGGGGGGATCCATTATCACCAGCTCAAATCGTTCTTCCTGCCGGGAGAGCTCAGCCAGCACCGCCAGGCAATCTCCGACAATAAAGTTGTGCCGTTTCGGGTTGAGCCGATTGGCCCCGAAATTTGTCTTGGCCCAGTCGATGTAGTTTGCCGAGGCATCGACACTGGTGACCCGCACCGCTCCTGCTGCTGCGGCAGCCACGGAAAAGGCACCGGTATAGGAGAATAGATTGAGCACCCGTTTGCCGGCCACCCGTTGCATCAGTTCGCGGCGATTTTTCCGCTGGTCGAGAAAGAGCCCGGTATTAAGCCCCAGTTCCAGGTTAACCAGCAGGTTGAGGCCGTTTTCCCTTACCATCAGAGGTTCCGGCGCCGGGCTGCCGGCCAGCAGGCGCCCGTAGCGCTTGGTCTCATATTGCCCATCAAGCACCCTGGTCTGCTGCGGCCGGTTCTTTCCGTAGATCCCAAGCGGCTGCAGCAGCTCCTGCAGAACCTGCGTCACCTCAACCAGATAGGGCTGCCAGACGGCACTGTAGAGTTGCACCAGCAGATAGTCGCCGTAGCAGTCGACCGTTAGTCCCGGCAGACCGTCCCCCTCGCCATTCACCAGCCGATAGGCATCACTCTCCCCCAACAGGGCATGATTCTGCCGCAGTTGCAAAGCAGCTCTGAATCGTTGCTGTAACCAGTCGATATTGAGGCGTACCTTCCGGCGGGAGAAGACTCTGGCGACGATCCTCTCTCCAGGGTCGAGCAGCGCCATGGCGATAAACCGGCCATTGCTGTCGGTCAACTCGACCTGGTCCCCGGCCTTACCGGCCGGCCAGCGCCTGGTATAGGCGTCAGCAATTATCCATGGGTGGCCAAGCTCTACTATCCGTATCGATTCGGGGCCAATTATCCAACTTCCTGCAGCCATCTCCCCTCCACATTTCAGTTAAACTCCAAGTCCCGGTCAATGCTCGCCAGTTTTCGATCTTCCACTGCTTCGGCAGGAGACTCTCATCCCCTCCCGGGGCAACGGCAGCGCGCCGGCGACAAAAAAGCCCGCAGCAGCGGGCTTAGCATATATTTGCAAGAAGTGGAGACCGACCATTGAACAACTAGCTGCTTAAAGAAGCGACACCGGCTCAGGTTGAGTATGCTCCAGATTCTGCTCCTCCTCGTCGCTCAACTCTGTATTGTAGGTGATCTCCTTGGGGCGCTGCATGGTGGAGCGGCCGTCAAAACGCCCCCCCTCAGCGATGGTAAGACGGATCGAGGAGATATCGCCGTAGACCTCCCCCTTCTGCTGAATCTCCACCCCTTCGGTGGAGCGGATATTGCCGACTATCCTCCCTCCGACGATCATCTCCCGTACCTTGGCGTCACCGGTTATCATACCGCCGTCGCCGATGATCAGGGAGTCGGCAATGACATTACCCTCCATCCTGCCATCGACCCGGACTGTCCCCTTCGACTCCAGTTCGCCGCGGAAGACCGTCTCGCTACCGATGATAACCTCCAGTTTCTGCTGTTTCCTGTTGCCGAACATAATCAACTCCCCTGCTCTTCCACAGTCCGGGACGGATTGATGCACTTGCCACCCTTCCAGACTTCGTAATGGACATGCGGCCCGGTGGTCACCCCGGTGGCGCCGACAGTGGCGATGGTGTCGCCACGTTTGACGGTCTGCCCCACCTTGGCGATGTTGGTGGTATTGTGCGCATAGACCGAACTGAAACCATGACCATGCTCGACGACCACAACATTGCCGTTCCCCTGGCTCCAGTTGGAAAAACTGACTATGCCGTCAGCAGTGGCATGGACCGGGGTCCCCCTCGGGGCAGAGAGGTCTACCCCGCTATGGAAACGCTGGCCACCATATTTCGGATGGTTGCGCATGCCGAATCCGGAGGTGAGCCGTCCTGCCACCGGCATCCCTTGCGGAGTAGCCATATAGGCATCCTGCTCCTTGGCCAGATATTTCTTGATCTCTGCTACCGAATCCATCGACGCACGAATCTGCTTCTTCAGCTCATCGATGTCTATGGAACCATCCCCTTTAACTGGTTCATATCTGTCCAGCACCTTTTTCCGCGAACCTAAGGAGAAGAGCCGCTTGAACTCCGACTCCGATTCCTTGAGGGAATCGATAGTACTCTTCATCTCCTGGAACTCTCCGGACATCTTGGTATATTTCTGCTTCATCACATAATAATCGATGGCATGGTAGGTGAGGGAGAGGGTATAGATCAGACCGATACCGGAAAAAGCGAACAGCAGCCAGAGCGCGGCAGTCGGCACCTTCAGGTTGAACGCACTGGTCCTGGAGTGGGGGACAAGCATGATGGTGACCGGGGTGGTCAATTTTTTCAGCAACGGCCGAAGCTTCTTCATGGCAGCCTCCTCGCACAGCGGGCTGTGTGCATTTCAGAAGTTTGCGGAGTAGAAATGAATTATCGGTCCATAGAGGGAAAGGTCTTTTTAACATAAAATGGGGTGGAAGTTCAAAGAAATTTTTAAATTAATTTTATAATTTATATGGTTACAGGGAGTTAGCAGTAAATTTGATAGGATTTTCCGGCAGCTCAGCCGGATAATCCGCAAATTAATGCCGGAATTTTACCCCATGAACTGATTATCAGGGGTTGACCAATTGCAGAAGTCTGTTTCAATAGGACTATAACTATAAATCAAGTCCGGATTTTGCTGTTATCCGGAGCGACCAAGGAGGAAGAAATGAAAGGAAATGCCAAGATCATCGAGCATCTGAACCTGCGTCTGGCCGAAGAGTTGACCGCCATCAACCAGTACATGGTCCATTCCGAGATGTGCGACAACTGGAATTATGAAAAGCTGCACAAGATGATCGAGAAACGTGCCATAGACGAGATGAAACACGCCGAGAAACTGATCGCCAGAATTCTCTTCCTGGAGGGGCGGCCGATAGTGAGCGACCTGAACAAGATCCATATCGGCGCCGAAGTGCCGAAGATGCATGATAACGACCGGAAAGCCGAAGAAGGAGCTATCAAGGGTTACAACGAAAGCATCCGTCTGGCGGTAGAAGTTGGCGATAACGGTACCAGGGAACTGCTGGAATCGATCCTCAAGGATGAGGAGGCGCACATCGACCTGATCGAGGCACAACTCGACCAGATCAAACAGATGGGGGTGCAGAACTACCTGGTGGAACAGATCGACTGAACCTCTCCGTGCAGCGATCCAGCCAAAAGAAAAAGCCCGCTGCTGCGGGCTTTTCACTTTCCCAAATTATAGTTACACTCCGTTACTTGTGACAGCCTGAACACTGGGTCGTGGTCGGCCCGGCGCTCTGCTTTTCATGACAGCCGGCACAGATATTGTGCGCCATCTCCTTGTTGAAACCCTCGATCTTCCCCCCCTTGTCACTGACATGGCAGGGAGCACAGGAGTTCTGCAGATTTATATGCTTCTGATGTTCAAAATTTACGTCCCCACGCTGAGAAGGAAGCAAAATGGTCTTCTGCTCCTCGGCTATGGCTGCTGCCGTCCAGATGAGCAAAATAGTGGCAATCAGAAATCTCTTTTTCATGGTCTGCTCCTTTCCCGGAGATGATGATTTAAAGTATAGAGGGTCAACGGCAGAACGCAAGCGACTGAATTAATGATAGGCGCACGCCGGTTACTCTGGTACTGAGCGGCAACATGTGCTATTGTGGCGACGAAGGAGAAAAGGATGCGTATCTTGATCATAACTGCGATTCTGCTGGCAACTGTTGCCAACCAGGCCAAGGGGGCTTTCAGCATCCCCGAGCGACTGGTATTCGACATCAGCTGGTCCGGCATATCGGCCGGGACTGCTGTCCAGGAGGTTACCCGCACTGCCGATGGCATCAGTATCGTCTCTACCGCCAGATCAGCAGACTGGCTCTCGGTCTTCTTCACCGTGGACGACCGGATCGAAGCAATAATGGCGAAAGGCGAGGGGCAGCAGCTGTTTGGCAAACCGCGCATCTATCGGGAAAAGATCAGGGAGGGGAGAACCCGTTTCCACAAGGAGGTCACTTTTGACCAGAGCAGAGGTATCGCCACCATCGTCAACCATCTGGAGAAGAAGGAGAGTACCCTGCCGATTACACCGATAACCTTCGACTCCCTCTCCTGCTTCTACTATGCCAGACTGCAGCGCCTGGATCCGGGGAGTTCTTTCTCGGTAGATGTCTTTGACGGCAAGAAGCTGCACAAAACCGAGGTGAAGGTACTGCGTCGGGAAACCGTTGAGACCGAGCTGGGGACCTTCAAGACCATTGTTATCATGCCGGTCCTCAGGACCCAGACGATCTTCAGCAAACAGGGTGACCTCTTTATCTGGCTGACCGACGACGACCGCCGCATTCCGGTAAAGCTGCAGTCGAAAGTCAAGATCGGCAGTTTCAAGGCGCTGCTGGTGGAAGGGAGCTACTGGCCGAAAAAGAAGTAGCCCCCCTTATTTATCCCTGGTTCTGATGATGACAGCGCTTACCCGGTTGATGTCGATCACCGCATCGAAAAACTCCTTGCCGGCCAACTCACCCAACTGTAGCAGCTCTTTACTGACAAAGCGGACCGTACCGGTCACTTCTTCATTGCTGCCAAGACGGACTGTGACCCGTTTCCCCTTGTAGCTTTCCAGTAACTTCTGTACTGTGTCGCCGGACGACAGGGTGATCTCCTTGGCTATCCCCTCACGGCAGGACAAAAGAAGAATACCCAGCACTGCCACTATTAAAGCATGCCGCATAACTACCTCCGATATAGATTATTTTCGTCCCCGCCGGGGACGGCCATCTCGCACGTCTTTTTTCTGACCGGCAGCAAAGCTCCGTTCCTTTGGCTGCGGCGGACGGGCCTCAACCACAGTTATCTGCCGATCGATCAGCAGGGCATCATCCAGTGTCGCAACCGCCTCCTTAGCATCGGCTGCTGAAGCCATCTCGACAAATCCGATCCCCCTCGGCTTCCCTGACAGCGGATCGACCAGCAGCTTGACCGACTTGACCTTGCCGGATACAGCAAAGAGTTTGTACAGATCCTCCTCGCTGGCCTGAAATGAAATATTAGTCACATAGAGCTGCTTCCCCATATTAATCCTCTCTCTCTCCGAAACGGAAAACTACCACTAGGTTACACCACCCAGAAGAAAAATCCAGCATTTAGTTACTCCAGTAGCATTCTGCAGAATACCGGCTCAAGAAATCCTGCCAATTGACGAAACCATATAATGAGGAGCTGCACTATGGCAGAACTGGCACTGAACAGAGCAGCAACATTCCCGATTCTGGTAGTAGAAGACAACCTGTTACTGCGCAACATGCTTGAAGGCGGACTGAAGGCGGCGGGTTACGAGGTGGTGACAGCAGCTAACGGTCGAGAGGGGCTGGAACTGTTCCGTTCAGGTTACTACCCTATTGTCATGACCGACTGGGTAATGCCCGAGATGGATGGCTTGGAGCTATGCCGTGCCATCCGCAGCGACAGCGCCGGCCACTATACCTATATCATCCTGCTCACCTCGCTCGACTCCAAAAACGACATCATCGCCGGGCTGGAGGCGGGTGCAGACGAATATCTGATCAAACCTGCCCACCAGGTCGAACTGCTGACCAGACTCAAGACCGCCCGAAGGATTATCGATCTGGAGAGCTCATTACAGCAGAAGGTGGAAGAGATCCGCACCCTCTCCCTGGTCGACCCGCTGACCGGCATCTATAACCGTCGCTACATGGAGGAGCGACTCCCCCACGAATTGAAACGGGCCTTCCGTTATCAGCGCTCCATGGCACTTATCCTGGCCGGTATTGACAAGTTTGCCGAGGTGACCGCGACCAGCGGTTATTATGCCGGTGACATGGTAGTGAAAGGGTTTGCCGACTCACTGGCCGCTTCTGTGCGAAAGGATATCGACTGGCTGGCCCGTTATGGCGAGGCTCAATTTGCGGTGGTATTACCGGAGACAGATGCAGCCGGGGGGGTGATCCTGGCCAAAAGGTTAAGAATCAGAGTGGCTCAGGCAGCTATCCGGCATAACGGCAGAGAGATAAGAATCTCCGCCAGCTTCGGTGTGGCAGGATTCTCTGCCAGCCAGAACCTGGAAGGGCTTACCGCAGAGCAGCTGTTGGAGAAAGCCTCATGGTGTCTGCACCAGGCCATGCACAACAGCTCCGAACCGATCAAGGCCGTGCAGTTCAATAACTCCTGATAGAGCCGGATGAAGATTTATCGTTATCCGGCCAGTTCGGCAAGCAACGACTGAGTCTCGGCAGTGAGAAACTTCCAGAGGCCGAGCTCTTCCAGAGTCTCTACCGTAGGCACACCTTCAGCACTCCAGCCCCTCTCACCGTAATAGACCTGTACCAGCTTGCGCAACTCCTCCTTGCGATGCTGCATCAAGATATGCCTTTTCTCGCTGGTAGGCATCTTCTGCAGAGCAGCCAGCTGTTGGCCAAGGATTGCGCTAACCTCACGGTCATTGTACTCCTGTTCCGCCTCGTAAAGCAGGTCGTCGGTCGGACCGATGGCCCGGTCCGGCACCCAGTCGTGGGTTACAGTATCCCGACCGTATCGGGTCACATTCATCACCCGCTGCAGATTAATATCCCGGTCGGTCTGGGCAAAAATCTCCTCCCAGGTCATGCTGGTACCAAGCACTCCATTGTAGAAATCGGCGTATATCTCCTGGGAAGCCGGGTTGATATGGACATCTGTACCGGTTCTTTGCGCTGATTCGGGATTGTAGACATCGACCCAAGGGAGCTTGCAGAGGCCCAGATTGTCGTTGCCAAGCCTTACCCTCGGATAGGTCATGAGCGCCTTGGCCTTCTCCTGAAATGTCGGGAAAGCGCCGAGCAGGTCGGCTTTGATCAGCCAGGCAGCCGCATGATGGGCACCGATATCGCTTGCCGCAGCATAGGAGGCCTGCATGGAGAGTGATCGGTGGGTCCGGTAGAGGGAAAAGGGGAGCCCTTTGGTCTGCATGGCAAAGATCTCCAACTCCGGCCGCGGGTCATGGCCAGTCCTCGTTTCATAACAGTCAGCCACCCATTCCACCATTTCTATCATCCCCTGACCTGCGGCTCGCCCCATGCTTGTCTCACCATGAGCCAGCCGGTGCAGGAAGGTGAGTGCCCCTTGTTGGTCACCCCATGTCAGTTCCAGCCCTTCAGCATCCTCCATGGTCAAGAATCCACGCTGGAAACACTCCATCAGGAAAGCCATGATGACACAGGTGCTGATGGTATCGATGCCATAGTTGTCGCAGTGCCAGTTCGCCTCAAGAATGAATTCAGCGCTCCAGATACCCAGATTTGAACCGAAGCCTGCCGCAGTCTCGTATTCCGGACCGTCCACCCAGACCTTCTCCCCCTTGTGAGTGCCGGAGGTTAAGGTCACCCAGCCTCCCTTGGTGCATTGCAGGTTACAGCCGGGGAAACAGCCATCCATCCCCCGGTGTTCGAATAGATGCTCTGCATAGTATTTGCCGCAGATCTGCACAGCCCGGTCATCGGAACCGGCCTGGTAATTATTGACCGGCAACGACTGGTAGTCATGCTTGGCCATGAAGGTGATAAGGCCGGCACTCCCCTTGCGGTACATCTTCAGCGATTGGGGATCGACCTCCTTGACCACGGTATGCAGCCGTGCCCCGGCCTCCTTGGCCTTGGCCCAGTCCACTGCTCCGTAAGGGTTATCTCCGTGGGGATAGCCCGCCAGGACAACTATGGCACGGATATTCTTCTGCCGCATCACACTGCCGATGCCGGTGCGACCAGCCTGTTTGGTGCGAAATATACCCCGCTTGCCATTAACCGGTTTGGTGACATCAAAGTAGTGACTGTTGATACAGCCATAGGTGGTATTGGTCGCTCCGATACCGGTGGAGAGAAAGGCCATCTGCTTCTTTTCATAGCCGGCAGCGACCAGGCCCGCTGCTACGTCCCGCTCCAGGTCGAACGCCTCGTCGTCAGCCGGTGCTGGCTGAATAGTGATCTCCTGTCTGAAAGCATCGATGACGATCATGCTCTCACTGGCTGCTATGCCAGTAACCTTCAGGGCATCAAATCCGGCATATTTGAGAAAGGCCCCGAAATAACCACCGAAGTTGGAGACGCCTGGAATCCCGGTCAGGGGTGAGAGCGATACCGCCATTGCCTTGGCTGTCCCAGGGAACTGGGGGATGCCTCCAAGTGGACCATTGGCAATTATCAACGGGTTTTCAGGGTGGTAGGGCGCTGTATCCGGGGTGATGGCCTGGTGCAGCAGAAACAGCCCCAGGCTGCGACCGCCGATAAAGTAGTCTCGCACCTGGGGGTCAAGTTCCTGGGTGGTAATGGTACCGCTCCCCAATTCAATATTGAGAATTTTGTTAGCATAGCCACGGCTAAGTTCAGTCTTGGTATAGTTCACACATATTTCCTTTCTACTCATCTTGCATGCTCCTTTTGGCAACCGGCGCAGAATATCACAGCATGGCAAGCGGGGCAAGTCCCTATTTTACTACTGCTTTTGCCTTTACATACCGCCCCGATTAGACTTAAACTTGCTATTCATAGTCTGACACAGAGAATGATGGAGGATACTTTTATGCTACCGACCAGCTTTTCCCTGACGATGGCGGTCCGTGATTATGAATGTGACCTGCAGGGGGTGGTGAATAACGCTGTTTATCAGAACTACCTGGAACATGCCAGGCATGAGTATTTAAAGAGTATCGGCATCGACTTTGCCACCCTGGTGACAGAGGGGGTAAATCTGGTTGTGACCAGAGTCGAGATCGACTACAAACTATCGCTCAAAAGCGGTGACAGTTTTGTAGTTGAAGTCCAGCTGGAGCGTCTATCTGCAATAAGAATTGGTTTTTATCAGGATATTTATCGCCTGCCAGAGCGGCAACTGGTTGTCAGGGGGCTTGTTACCGGTACGGCACTTAATGCCAAGGGGAGGCCTCATCTACCGCCTGAGCTGATAAATATTCTCGACCATTCCTGAGAAAAATTGAGATTTGTCTGCTCATCTTTAACTGCCCCTTGCAGCCGGTGAAATATCAGCTAAAGTTATCTGTACTCTCCCTACTCTCATAAATATCAAGGAGCACTCCATGAACATAATCAGGGTATTTATCCTCTTTTGCACTATCTCGTTGCCAACTCTGGTGGGTGCTGCCGAAGCACAAAGACTGACGGCGATCTCAAGCCTCAACAGTGTCACTCTCTATCCAGACCAGGCAATGACTACCAGGAGTGCGACAATGACTCTGCAGCCTGGCAGTTATATCATCATCTTCGACAACCTGCCGGCCCTGGTCCAGGATGATTCGGTTCGGATTGAGGGGAGAGGCACCTCAGTGTCGACCATCGTCGGGATTGAGGTTAAGCACCGCTATACCGAACAGATATCTGAAAAAAGGGTCAAGGAGTTGGAGGAGGAGATTCGGACTATAGAGAGGCAGATAGGAAGCCTGGAATCAAGAAGCACGGCACTGCTCAGTCAGAAGAAATTCATCGATTCGCTTCGGGTTGCCTGGGGTGACCGGATATCCAAAGAGCTGGCCATTGGCAAGCCGACCAGTGCAGAGCTTAACGAAGCTCTCCTCTTTGTTGGCAGCAGCATAATCAAGGCGGAAGAACAGGGGCGAGACATAGAGACAGAAAAGAGACAGCTGGCGGCAAAGAGCGACCTCCTGCGTCGGCAGAAGGAGCAGGTCACCGGTTCGCAGCGCAAGGAGATAAAGAGTGTCGAGGTGAGTGTTGAAGTGGCAAAGGCCGGCACCTTGGCCCTGGAGCTTAATTCAGTCACCCCCCAGGCCTCCTGGGAGCCAGCCTATGATGTACGTCTGGCGGCTGACGGCAATTCGGCCGAGCTTACTTTCCGTGCCATAGTAACACAGCAGACAGGTGAGGATTGGACAAATATCAACCTGGCACTCTCCACTGCCAGACCTTCGATTAACGGCACTCCACCAGAGTTCTACCCATGGCGTCTAAGTTTCTATCGACCGGCTCCTCCACCTATGCCTGCAGCAGCACCAATGCCAGCCCGGGCAAAAAAAGCCAAGCTGCAAAAAGAGCAGTCTAGTGATGAATATCTTGCCGAGATGTCAAAAAGCTCTGCACCGGCAGCTTTCCTGACCGCACAGGTAGCAGACGAACAGAGCTCCGTACTATTCCGCATCCCCCGTCAGGTAGATATCCCGACCGATGGTAGCAGGCATGGTAACATCGTTGCCATTGAGAAGATGCCGGTAAAGCTGGAGTTTCTTGCCCTGCCAAAGCTCTCTCCATTCGTCTTTCTAAAATCAGAACTGGTCAACCAGACCACTTACCCGCTCCTGGCTGGCAAGGTAAATATCTTCAGCGGCGCAAATTTCACCGGCTCATCGACTCTGAAAAAAGTCGCAGCCGGCGAAAAATTTGATCTCTTTTTCGGTACCGATGACCAGATTACTGTAAAACGAGAAGAGTTGAAGCGGCACACCGAGGCTGGCCTGTTCAGCAAGAACAAGATGGGCTACCGTTATCGAATCGAAATACAAAATCTCCGCAAGAACATGCAGACAGTCACCATTCGCGATCAGCTCCCTGTTTCCGGCGAAGAGGAAATCAAAGTGAGTATAGATGAATCTAGTATCAAGCCGGACGAGGTAAAAGAAGATGGACGAATCACCTGGAAAATCCCGTTGCAACCAGGGGAGAAGAAAGAACTGTTATTCGGAATGCAAGTAGAGTATCCGAAGGATCGCGAGGTGAACGGGTTATAGTATATTGGGGCATTATGTATATGAGAAATTTCAAACCTTTTTTTGTGTTGAGGGGATTGTCCATTTATCACAGACAACCGTAGTTTCAGCTCTCATTGAGATTATGAACTCCAGCTGGGATACGAATGTGACTAATTAAACGGTCACAACATCTCTTGCCATACAATAATTATTACCAAACAGTAATAATTGTCCTGCTGCTTTTCCTTATGCCAATATAACCAGACCACACAACAGCAGGGCCTATCCAGCCATAATTCACTCTTCATCCAGGCAAATTGCAGTTTTCGCCAAGCACCCAAGCTAAATGGCTTAACTAATTGATATCATTCATTGCATAAATTTAATATTATTTTATTAAATACAACTAACAGTTTTGGCACCGAGGTTGCTTTGTTCTTAGTAAAATCTAATTTAATTGAATATAAAGTTATAAAGCTGACAAACAGAAGAAGGGAGAAAAATAATGCGAGAAGAAATCATTGGCCTTGTAAATACAGGAAAGAGGATAAGCCCTCACAAGACATATGACTCAAATTCGGAACTTGACTCGTACAGGCTAAATATTCTCGCCAACATCGACGCATTGCATGCCAGATCTCGCCAAGGGCTTTGGGGCATTGCTGCTTTCATACTTATCAGCATCGGCGCTCTCCTCTGCCGTGACCTCAGCATCCTCGAAGCATGCCCGGAACCGCTCCGGGAGATACTAGGCTGTACGCCACCAGCCTTCATGATCCATATCATCCTCGCCATTTCCACTATCTCTGCCTTGATCCTTATTGCCGGGAGAATGGAAAGCGGTGTAGAGCCGGGGAGTATCTGGTCGCAGCTGCTTTACCGGTCGATATTCTATCTGGTCTATTTTCTTTCCGATGTACTGGCTGCAGGCTTTGCTCCTATCTTCCTCTGCGGTCTCTCTGTCCTGTTGTTTGAATACTTCCATATCTGGCGTACATCAGCCAGTTCAATCCGCGAAGAACGCGAACAGCTCCGTAAACTTTCTTTATGGCCTCTCGTCGCTTCTACGAAGAAATAACAGTTCAACATATTCCATACAAAAAAACAAAGGGAGAGACTACTTGCCTCTCCCTTATGCATTTAAATATATAACAGTTAAATCCCTTTGTTACTTAAAGCAAATCTGCTTCACACCTGCAGGACTTATGCACGGCGCGCCCGGTCATTTCTTTCCTTGACCGTATCAGTTATTGTTTGTGCCTGCTCGCTGGTAAGTCCTACTGCTGGCCGGTTACCAATATAATGGGTGATCTCTTCAGTCGGTCGCTCTAAAGGTTGCGGCACTGACGGACCATTTATAGTCCGATCATTAAGGTAAAGCACCGCCCTATACTCACCACTTTGGCTCACTAAAGCGACCTTGGCAATCTCACCGGTGGATAAAGGTTTGATCAGCAATACCTTTTCCACTACCCATTCGTCGTCAAACTTTAACATGACAGTGTTCACCGCTATGGAGATGGAGTTGTCTTGCTTATTTTATCGTCACAGCGGCAAGATTCTTGAATTGTTATCTGCATGCATAATAAAAAAAGGACCCCCTGCTGCTCATTTGCGAGAGGGTCCCTCACCTTACTCTTAGCGAAAAATCTGTTAATTATCTTTACTTCCGCTCACCGTTCCAGAGAAAACGTTGCCCCTGGTATGAATAGTAACCCTTAAAGTTCCGTCCAGCAGGATCGACGGTCAGTTCGAATGTGCCCCCCCCTTTTTGGCTATTGGCATATGAGCCGCGCAGGAGATTACCCTCCAGAGTTCCGGAAATGACGCCACGGACCTCGGAACGATTGCGGATAAAATGATAGCGGCCTATAATCATCCCCCGCTCTTCTGAGATTTTCAGTGTTCCGGGAGTACCATCCCAGGTTGCGCGCCATATTCCGGAGAAGCGGCCGGCCCCCTCTTCAAATGTGAAAGCATGGCCGCCAGCAGTCAGTAATATGAGCAATAATACCGATATCAGTATAGTCGCCTGTTGCACAGAATGACCCCTTTCAAATCAGAAACTAGTCGTGACAACATTACGGCCATAAGTAGTTGATGTCAAGAGAGGATAAAAACGCCGGCTCTACAGTTTATAAATGCAAATTTACCGTCCAGACCTATTCTCTATACCAATATCCGTTGTTCTAAGCCGAGCCCCTTCACAGAGGGCACCATCATGGCCAAGCAGATTTCCCCATTCATCTCTCACCTGCAATGACTGCAAAAAATTCAAATCAAGGCCGGCAGCTATAAGAGCGTGTCGTACTGTCATGCCAGAGATAATCTCAACCGGTTTATCGTCGACAAATACTTTCATCAAGGCAACTCGATTATTCGGCGTTCGACAGTCGGTGCGACAGCACCCTCACGGCGAAGGTAGTCGACGACAAGATCGCGCAACCAATGGCCAGGGTCGCAGAAGAGGAGATCTTCACCCTGCAGGGAGAAATCAGCAGAACGTCGGATTCCCTTGCCAATAATTTGGTACCCGTCACCACCAACAGCCAGAAAGTCTAATGTGGCAACCCGGTATTCACGATTCTCGTCCAGCGGCAATCGATTCACCTCTATCGATTTGACCCGTTGGCCAACAGGTGCTAAGCGGCTGTAAGTGAACTTAAGCCCCGCCACCTGTGGGAATCTGCCAGATGCCTCCTCTATCGCCGACACCCCATGTTCAAGAGCCAGGCGCAAATCCTTGCCACTCAGGCGGAGGGCAACAACATAATTATTAAAAGGGAGGCTTGCATAAACATTTCTTACCTTAATCTCACCTTTATTAATGCCGGTGCGGATAGAGCCTCCGTTTATGATTGCGACCTCAGCACCAGCAGTCTGCCGAACAATATCTGCCGTCAGATTACCCAGATTGGTCTCTCTTTGCCTGACACCATTTCCGATTAAGTCGACTGCTGTTTCCCCTGCCGGAGCACTAAGCAGATCATCAAAAATGGCGTTATATCTATCAACCAATAACGCAGTTTCCCGATCCCCTGCACCATCTATCGGCCAAATATCTTCAAGCCGACCTGCAACAGCAGCTATCCTCCCTTGGTCAACAGAGATATCGACTACTCCAAGACTCTTGCCATGCTCCCATGACTGAGCTACCCAACTTGCGCCGATCTGAACCGGCTTTTCCAGCCTTGTATGGGAGTGGCCACCAACTATTATCAGGTTGCCTGGCAATTTTTCAGCAAGCATACGGTCTGCTGCGTAACCTGTGTGAGTGAGGAGTATGATCAGGTCTGCCTGACTGCGGAGCTTAGCAATCAAGCGCTCTGCAGTCGCCAGTGGCGGGTAAAAAACAAGTCCCGCACTGTTGGCAGGGTTTGAGGTAAGCGGCACATCATCGGTAACAAGTCCGACTATCGCTACCCGCAATCCGGCAACTTCACGGATAACATATGGTTTAAGTCCCGGCATACCCTCCAGATTGGCTGCCAGTATCGGGAATTTTGCCTCGGCTATCCTTTGGCGGAGTGCTTTCTGACCAAAATCAAACTCATGGTTGCCGACCACCATTGCATCGAAAGAGAGCTGGTTCAGCAGAGCTATGGACGATTTTCCCTGAAAAAGATTGGCCCAGTTATCCCCCTGGATCATATCGCCAGCAGCCAGCAGAAGTGTCGCATCTCCTGCGCGTAATGCCTTTATTCTGGCTGCCAACCAGGCTGCCCCGCCACGAGCCTTACCATCGCCTGTCTCTTTTACTGGGTTGGCAAAACCATGAAAATCATTGACATGCAGCAGTCGGATAGTGACAGGGGCAGCAAAGACAGGGAGTGACCAGGTTATAATGATAAGGAGCAACACTATATTGATCAACTTCTTCATGGCTAGCACGACTCCTCTATTGTAGGATCAGAACAGCTATGTCGATAAAAAAAGGGAGAGACTGATAGCATCTGTCTCTCCCTCCTGCGGTAAGTAATTATATTGGCACTACATGAAGAGCTCTTTAAACCCTCGATATTTGACAAAGCCTGCCTGCAGTTCCTCAGAAACCCGCTCCGGCATATTCGCCTTGAGGTCAATAGCCGCCTTCTTGAAATCAGCCTGCGCCTTGGCTGATGCCTCGCTAAAGCTGGCCAATGTGCCGTTTGGTGCCATAGTCAAGGCATTGTAGCTGATATAAATCCCGTTTATTTTAACCAACTGCTCCTTGGCAGCAACGAATTTCGCCGGTGGTTCGTTGAACGTTTGTATCATCTTGTCCACTGCTGTTCTTGCTTTATTTATTCTAGCTTCATCCTCAGCACTGATGCGCGGGGGCACCGCTTTTGTCTTCCAGTCTGTAGCAAGCTTAGTGCAGATGGCGGTATTTATATCAACCCCCTGCTTCATATAAAAGAGGGCCAATACATAAGCGTAAGCAAATTTCTTTTCCGCCTGGGTCTTCGTGTAAAGGGCAAAACTACCAGCGGCGACAGCAGTCAATATCAGCAGGGAGATGATTATTTTGATTATCTTCTGCCGTTTCGCACTCACCTCGGTCTCAGGCAATGCTTCGCGTTTCTCTTCCGGTCTGGGGAGGGAGACCCCCTTCCCTGCCGTAGGCTTGGCAGATCTGGTCTCCTTGATCTCCTTAATCTTGATTATCTTGCTTTTACTCGTACTGGCAACTACATACTCAGGATAAAGAAGACCGCAACCAGGGCAGTGAATTGATGGGCCAAGCTCATCGCCACATTGGAGGCAGGAGATCTCCCCCCTCTTTCTGAAAGCCCGGCCGGCAAAGGACTCCCGGTAGAGATAAAAGCTCCCCTTGCAGGCAGGACAGGCAGTAGTGGTCCCATCGTCAGGTATGACCGGGACATCCAGTTCGATTTTGGCTTGGCACTTTGGGCAAGTCGACTTCATAGGTCAATCACCTTTATTAACAGCTCGCTTCAAATATGGATGCATCAACTCCACTACCTTAATAATCCCTCTTCCTGACTTCAGCACCGTTATTCACCCTGGTAACATCAAAATTGTTGGTCTCATTATATGTTGCAACATCAAATGGGGTCTCAACACCGTCAGGACCGAAGCTGTACAGATCGAAATCTTCGTTCAATGAAGTACCTGCGCCGGATAACAGACCAGGATCTACTGTACCATCATCTTTTGCAAGTTTTGCATATTGATAAGGCCTCCCCCATGGGTCCATCGGGATTGGGCGACCGATTACACTCACACTCATGACATCAGGATATACGTTTCTATCGATGTAATATGCGTTGATATCCCTCTCCAAACCGTTAATCTCTGCCACTGCCTTACCAACTTTAGCTTTGCCAACCATTGCATTATAGGCCGGGACTGCCATGGCAGCCAATATCCCGATTATGCCAACGGCAACCACTAACTCCACCAGGGTGAAGGCCAGATTGTTAGCGATTGTCCCTGCTCCCCCACTCTTTGTAGCATTGCGCAATATAATAATTAATTTACTTCTCCATGCCTCATTAATATTTTTCTGGTTTTTCATAGTTACACATCCATGGGGACGATATTATATTGCCTATAAAAAAGAATCGTCACACTAGTGGCAATCGCTTACTTATAAGCAATGGTTTTCGTACCGTTGGTGCGAATTTAGTGCCAAACTGCCGTGTGTAAAAGTAAGTAAATATACCACAATACATACTACTTAGCGCCAGCATATTAACATATCAATGGCATAAAATTTAAACAATCAATGCGCCGTTTTTCCAAACCAGCACGGAATAAAGCAGAGGTGTTCTTGTACCTCAATATAACAATGTAATAGATTGATGGGAAAATACAATCTACTCCCCATAATGTCAAGAAAATACAGAGAAAAGCTGTGAAAAGATGTTTTGAGAATGCGAGATTTATTGAAAAAATATAAATGCGATGAATATTCCATGGAGAGGCGATAACCTGTTAGTTTCATATGGCAAAGCACTGTCATAATTTGTCATATTAATGACATTAATTGTCAGAAAATTTTACCTCAATTGCAATTCTGCGATCATCGCAGCATTAATTACAGGGGTACTATTCCTAAGGAGATGGGTTATGAGAAGGTGTTACAGGTTGTTCGGTTACAACTCCTTCTCTGATAAGGCCAAGAAAAGCATTGGTGATAATAGGGTCAAGTGCCTTGCCACACATTGATTCTACCATACTGAGAGTCTCTTCCAGGGAGTAACAGGACCGATAAGGGCGATCTGATGAGAGCGCATCAAAGACGTCTGCTACCGCCACAATTCTTGCCTCAAGCGGAATTGCCTCGCCAGCCAGCCCTTCAGGGTAGCCGCTACCATCGTAACGCTCATGATGGTAGCGGATTATATTTCGCGCCACCGGGGAGAGATTGGCCTTGGATGCCACATCATCCCCCCATGAGGAGTGTTTTTTCATTGTTTCGAATTCATCTGCACTCAACTGTCCAGAACCATTAAGAATAGCTTCGGAAATTCCGATCTTGCCACAGTCATGCAGCCAACTTCCATACTTGATTTCCCGCCGGAATTCCCGCGACAGATTGAGTGCCTCGGCGATGGAAAGGGCATAGACCGAAACCCGGTCACAATGTCCACGGGTAGAAGGGTCCTTGAGTTCGATAGTCTGTGCAAGCGAGCGAAGTACCCCCTCATCCTCCTGGCGCATCTTCTGCAACAAACGGTAGCGTTCGAGGCCTTGCTGCACTGCTGCGATCATGTCATTATCTTGCCAGGGTTTAAGGATATATCGAAAGACCTCGCTCCGATTGATCGCTGCCAAGGCACTTGCCAGATCTGCGTAAGCAGACATGAGAATTTTGACCGTATCAGGAGATATCTCTTTCAGGCAGCTGAGAAATTCGAGCCCACTCATCCCTGGCATGACATTATCAGATACTACCAAGGTGATATCTTCTCGGCGGATAATCTCGAGGGCTTCACTAGCATCGGCAGCAGTTAGTAGACGGAAATCTGCATCTTTGAACAGATCACGCAATAGTTGCAGAGTGAATTGGGTATCATCGACAAAAAGAACCGTTTCCCGCATATTCTTCTCTCCCAGGGATTAAATTAAATAGTTGGGCTCTCCCCAATCCTGTCAGGATCAGTCATCTGACACTGCAACGAATATCTCTTACAAATCATTTTATCCTGAAAAATAAACCGCTAAGCTAGATAATATGTCAAAACTGTTTCTATTCACTATTCAAAAGAAACAGGCGCAATTAATGCGCCTTAAAGTACTACTGATTAATAGAGCTTGTCAACTGCTACGGATACACTTTGCATGGTATTTGTATCAACCGCAGGAAATATTCGAGCTCTATGTGCCCTCCAGCATAATCGCCCGGGCAAGCTCCTCTGGATTATTGGCGACCTGTTTTGCCACTTCTATATCAACCTTGTCATCCTTGACCAATTGTAAGAGGTGTCGGTCAAAAGTCTGCATTTCATACATCTCTGCACCCTTCTCCATATAAGCGATGATCTCGCTCGATTTTGCCGAATCCCGGATGCACTCCTGTATAGTCCTTGTCACCCTGAGGACTTCAACTGCCGGGATTCTTCCTGCTGTCTCTTTCATCGGCATCAGCCGCAAGGCAATGATCGCCATCAAACAGTCAGAAAGCCGCTTTCTGATAGTAATTTCCTGGTCTGGCGGATAAAAACTTATGAGCCGTGCCAAGGCGCCGGCACAATCATTGGTATGGAGAGACGACAGAACAAGATGTCCCGTTTCGGCCGCTTTAAGTGCAACATCAATAGTTTCCCGCTCCCGCATCTCTCCGATATAGATAACATCAGGATCCTGGCGCATGGCAGCCACCGTTGCCCTTGCAAAGGAAGGCGTATCATACCCTACCTCCCGCTGACTGATCACTGACTTGTTGTTCTTAAAGAGAAATTCGATCGGGTCTTCAATGGTTAAGATGTGAGCACGACGAGTATTGTTGATATGTTCTACCATTGAAGCTAAAGTTGTTGATTTACCGTTACCAGTGGCACCAACTACCAAAACCAGGCCGCGACGCAAGCCGGCGATCTTTCCGATCACCGGCGGCAGGTTCAGTTCCGCAAAAGGTTTTACTGCGATTGGGATAACACGCAATACTACATTGAAAAAACCACGCTGGCGAAAGATGTTGGTCCGGAATCGGCCATAACCTTCAAGATTGTATGAGAGATCAATCTCAGTAATCGATTCGATATTCTGAGGGGCCAAAGATTGGGAAAGAATCTCTTCTACTACAGAATGGGTCTCATCAGGAGAGAGGGGGTGGTATTTAATTTCGATCAGCTCACCGTTAACCCTGAGCAAAGGATGAGCGCCAACTTGAAGGTGGATATCTGACGCACCTTTTTGCAGAGCAGTTGCCAATAGTCGCTGGAAAACCGTCTTATCCATAAGTTACCTGCAATATCATATAGTTGCACACAAATACCAACCACTCATTAGCTGGTTTTTCAATCTGGCTGCCAAACCGAGTGTTACTTTTTGGCTTTCTGGGTCCGCTTCGCCTGGCGCGGCTTTATCACCGGTAGCGTAGCCACAGGCGGCACAAAAGAGTGCGGATCGGTCAATTCTAGAGAAGAGTAATGGGATGCTGCAATTTTCCGACTGATTCCATCACTGAACTGTATTGTGGCTTTATTGTCAAAAATCTCCATTACCAGACCAGCTCCCCACTGCTCTGCCCCTACATGATTAACTACACTGCCAGGTTTGAAAGCCATTTTTACCTGCCTTTCTATTGCATTTAATAGTGTTACGCCTTCCATACTAAAGTACTGTCAATTTTCTAGTCAAACAATCAGCAAATTAATTTGCAGCCAATATTCTATTTTTTCATTATACTCCTTGAATAGATATAACTCAAGAAAGTTTCACTAGTCTTTCTATGCTAAACTATAAATTTTACCGGTAAATTTCACTGCTACCCCTATATTTACTAAAACTCTATTATTGCGACCTTATGAACTGCAACAATTTGCGTCGAACTCAAAAAAAAAGAGCTCCGGATTTCTCCGGAGCTCTTTACCATCCAATAAAGCTTATTAAAGCTTTGTGACATTGGCAGCCTGCAAACCCTTTGGCCCCTTGGTCACTTCAAAAGTCACCCTATCACCTTCAGCGAGGGACTTAAATCCGTTGCCAGCGATTGCGGAGAAATGCACAAAAACGTCTTCACCATTCTCCTGCTCCAGAAAACCAAACCCCTTGCTGTCATTGAACCACTTTACAGTACCGTTTACCATCGTTCTTTTCCTTTTCTCTCAAATGCTTTTTAATTTATCCATAAATGGATTCTTATATATGTATCAGTATGCTGAACTCGATGTCAA
Organism: uncultured Geobacteraceae bacterium; assembly: GCA_964649725.1. GTDB lineage: Bacteria > Desulfobacterota > Desulfuromonadia > Geobacterales > Geobacteraceae > CAZYTM01. The sequence continues at coordinate 407,402 of CAZYTM010000003.1, forward strand.
GGTAAAATTACAATATTAATTAGAGTTGTTACCCCCCAAGATATGCCTTTTTGACCCGCTCGTCAGCCAGAAGCACCCTCGATTCACCTTCCAGGATTACCTTGCCAGTCTCCAGAACATACCCCCGGTGGGATATCTCCAGGGCAAAGGCTGCGTTCTGTTCCACCAACAGTACTGTCAGCCCACACCGGTTCAGCTCGGCAACTGTCTCAAATATCTTCTCCACCATTAGCGGCGCCAGGCCTAGCGACGGCTCATCAAGCAGCAGCAGAGCCGGCTTGCACATAAGCGCCCTGGCTATGGCGAGCATCTGCTGTTCCCCGCCGGAAAGGGTACCGCCTGCCTGCCCCAGACGCTCACCAAGGCGCGGAAATAGAGCGATCACCCAATCCAGTCGCTCTGCAAGCTCCCCCTTGTCCAGCAGGTAGCCACCCATAGCAAGGTTCTCCCTTATGGAGAGGTCATAAAAGACCCGCCGCCCTTCTGGACAATGGGATATCCCGAGTTCCACAATCTGATGGGAGGGGAGCTGCTGTATCGTCCTGTTCTGAAACAGTATGCTCCCTGAGCGGAGCGGCTGAACAGCAGATATGGCCTTCAGGGTGGAGCTCTTCCCAGCCCCGTTGGCGCCGATCAGTGTAACTATCTCCCCGGCCGGGACATTGAGCGAAATCCCCTTCAGTGCATGGACATGCCCGTAATAGAGATGGAGGTCAATGATGTTGAGCATGTTTCCCCCCTCCCAGATAGGCAGTTATCACCGCCGGGTTATTACGGATTTCAAGCGGTATTCCTTCAGCAATCAGCTCGCCATAGTCAAGGACGTAGATCCGCTCCGATATTCCCATAACCATCTTCATGTCATGTTCGATCATCACCACCGTGATCCCCTGCTGCTTCACCTTCCGTACCAACTCCATGACAAACCCGGTCTCGGTGGCATTCATCCCTGCCACAGGCTCGTCCAACAGCAAGATGCGAGGCTCCAGCGCCAACGCCCTGGCTATCTCCAGCATCTTCTGCTCGCCATAGGTCAGATTGCGCGCCAGACTGTTCTTTCGCCGCTCCAAGCCGACGAAATCCACAAGATCACGCACTTTCCGGAGGTTCTTCTTTTCATCGTCGCAGTAACGGGCAGTCCGTAACACCGCATCGAAGAGGTTACTTTTAAGATGGGTTTCACGGCCGATCATGACGTTCTCTGTCACGGTCATTTCAGCAAAAGGCTTCAGATTCTGGAAGGAGCGTGCTATACCGAGCCGGGCAACCTCGTGGGGGTTCTTAGCGGTAATATCTATACCATCAAAGATGATCCTCCCGGCCGACGGCAAACAACAGCCGGTAATGGCATTGAAGAAGGTGGTCTTGCCGGCACCGTTCGGACCGATTACTGCCAGTATCTCCCCCTCTCTGACTGTGATGTTGACACCGGCCAGCGCCCGGACCCCGCCGAATTCAACCGTCAACCCCTGGGTAATGAGGAGCTCAGAGCCCGGCATCTAGCTTGTCCTCCATTTCCATGGCAATCTTCCGGCTCCCGACAATTCCGTGCGGACGGAATATCATAAAGGCGACCATCAAGGCACCGAACAGGAGCATGCGGTAGAGGGAAAACTCCCGCAGAAATTCCGGTAGGATGATAAGCAGCGCAGCGCCGACCAGCGAACCGGCAACATTGCCGATACCCCCCAGCACCACCATGCAGAGAACCAGCACCGACTCGTAGAAGGTGAAAGAGTCCGGAGAGATGAACCCTTGTTTGGCCGCGAAGAGCGCTCCGGCGATGCCGCCGAAGAAGGCCGAGATAGAGAAGGAGAGGAGGTGTTTGCGGAAGACGTCGATACCGAGAGCGCCGGCGGCCATCTCATTCTCCCGTACCGCCACCCAGGCCCTGCCATAGCGGGAGTCGGCCAACCGGGCGACTACTACGACCACCAGCACCAGGATAAATAGACAGAACCAGTAATATGCAGCTGCCGAATCTAGGGTGAAAAAGCCGAGTGAGGGGCGCTTGATGCCAAGGATCCCGTTCGGCCCACCGGTGAGCGGGTCGAGATTGTTGCAGAATATCTTGACTATTTCACCAAAACCGAGGGTGACGATGGCCAGATAATCCCCCTTCAGACGAAGGGTCGGGATACCGAGGAGGAGCCCGAAAAGAAGCGCCACAATGCCTGACAGAGGGAGAGCAAGCCAGAAGTTGCAGAGGGCGAACTTGGCAGTCAGGATCCCGATAGTATAGGCGCCGATGGCATAGAAACCGATGAAACCTAATACCAGTACACCGGTGAAGCCAACCGTAATATTAAGAGCTGAGGCAAGTATTGCATAAAGGAGCGCCATGGTGAGCACGTCGAGGAGATAAGACGAAGTAGCAAAGGGTACCAGTAGGGCCACGACGAGAAGCAGAACAACCAGCTGGGTCTGGTAACGATGAGTATAGCTGATCAGCTTCCCCCGTACCTCTTCCATGGTAACGCTACCGGCAGAATAGTCACCAAACCACCTTAGCGCCCAGATCAACAGAAATACCAGCGGCAGCCAGACCACGTTACCCTTCAGGAACGGGGCAAAGACCAGCAGCAGGCCGAGGTAGAAGAATATGTCAGTGACAGCGCTACGCCCTTTCATTGAATTTCCTTCCGAGCAGCCCTGCCGGGCGGAAGATAAGTACCGCAATTAGTATGAAAAAGGCGTAGACATCCTTGTATTCGGTGGAGAAGTAGCCGGCGCCTAGAGCCTCGATGATTCCGAGCAGAAGCCCTCCGGCCATCGCCCCAGGGACGCTGCCTATGCCGCCTAGTACCGCCGCGGTAAAGGCCTTCATCCCCCCCAGGTAGCCGATCGTGAAGTTGATAGTGCCGTAGTAGAGGCCGATCATCACCCCGGCGGCGGCAGCCAGGAAAGAGCCGATCATGAAGGTGATAGAGATCACAGTATCGACATTGATGCCAAGGAGCGATGCCATGAAAGGGTCGGTAGAGACAGCCCGGATGGCAGTGCCAAGTCTGGTCCGGTTGATGAACCAGGAGAGCCCAGCCATCAGGAGAAAGGAGATACTCACCATGCCGAGTTGCAACCAGGTGAAGGAGACTCCGGCGACGGTCATGGTCTGTTGGGTCACCAACTGGGGGAAGATCTTGTCCTTGGCCCCCATGGTGATCATCACCATATTCTGGAAGAAGATCGAGGCGCCTAGTGCACTGATCAGCGGGGTCAGTTTCGGCGCGCCACGCAGCGGCCGGTAGCAGACCTTCTCCAGGTAATAGCCGTAAAGTGCACAGATACAGGCAGCGACAATAAAGATGATAGAGACGAAAAGAAACGGCTGGTCCTGGATGACCCCGGGCATGGCCGGCAGCAACGAAACCAGGATGAAGCCCAAGTAGGCACCGATCATGTAGATCTCGCCATGGGCGAAGTTGATCAGCTTCAGCACGCCGTAGACAAGCGTATAGCCGAGTGCGATCAAAGCGTAGCTGCCGCCGATTGTGATGCCGTTCAGGAGATGCTGAAAAAACATCCGTGACTCGTGACCTGGAAACGGTAACAGGAGAAAACTTACGTTTCTCCTGTCGGGCAGCCAAACTGCCTGCCGCTACCATGTTATTGAGATACTTATCGCCGGGGCAATAATTGTGTTAAGGTACCAAAAATGATAGGGAATGGGAAGCGGGAAAAACTGCCCCCTTGGCAACAGAGGATTTGCCAGTACTGCCTGCGGATAGCAGGCTTAATTTCTGAGGGCAAGCTTGATATCTGGTTATTTATCACTGTCTAAAATTCACATGGGGAATCTTGGGTAGGCTCCGGTCTTCTTCTTTTCAAATCAGAAAAGCTCCAGAATATATAAATGTAACAACAAAGGCCCGCAAAACTAGGGCCTTTGTTGTTTGAATCCAGGAAACACGATTTATCACTCTGCATAATAGATATAAAAGGCATGAAGAAAAGGCGCGTTTTTCTCTCCTACTTAAGCTGTTTGAACTTACCACCAGTCACCTGCCATACCACATAAGGAGAATCCTTCACATCACCCTTGTCGTTGAACTGTATATGGCCCAGCGCCCCGTTGTAGTCAATGGCGCGGATCGCCTCCACCAGCTTGGCACTGTTCGTGCCACCGGTCTTCTGAATCGACTGGAGGATGATGTTGGCTGCATCATAAGCATATACCGAGTAGACTCCAGGCTCGCCAAACTTCTTCCGGTAATTCTCGTTGAAACTCTTGGCGCTCGCCACCTCCTTGGTGTCCGGGCCAAAAGTAGCATAGCTGCCATCGGTGGCCGGGCCGCCTATCTTCACCAGTTCCTCACTCATGATACCGTCGCCGCCTATGAATGGGGCTGTGCCGCCGACCGCCTTATACTGCTTGATGAGCAAGCCGCCTTCGGTATAGATACCGCCGAAGAAGATGGCGTCGGGTGTCGCAGCCTTTACCTTGGTCACCACCGGTGAGTAGTCCTTCTCACCTTTGGTAATTCCCTCGAAAAGTACCACCTGGGCCTTATCACCGATCCCCTTCTTGAACTCCTCGGCAAACCCCTGGCCATAGGTGGTCTTATCATGGATGATCGCCACCTTCTTCACCTTCAGTCTATTGACGGCAAATTCGGCCGCCACCCTACCCTGCTGGTCGTCACGTCCGCAGACGCGAAAGACATTGGTAAATTTCTGCTCGGTCAGCTGCGGATTGGTCGAGGCGTGTGAAATCTGCGGAATGCCCGCCTTATGATAGATATCCGAGGCCGGGATGGAACAGCTGCTGTTGAAGTGCCCAACCACCCCTACCACACCGGCGGTGACAAACTTGTTGGCTACGGCCACTGCCTGGCGTGGCTCGGCCTGATCGTCGCCCGGAACGAGTTCGATCTTCTTCCCGAGTACGCCACCTTTGGCATTCCACTCCTCTACCGCCAGCTTGACGCCATTCAGCATATCAGCGCCGAAAACCGCCTCCGGGCCGGTCAACTGACCGGCTGCGCCGAGCTTGATGACGTTGGCATCCTTTCCCCCTTGTTTGCTGCAACCAACAATAGCCAGCCCCAGACAGAATAGCACCAGCAATCTTTTCATAACACCCCTCCTCATTTCGAATAGACGAAAATTGCAGTGAATGTACAATATTCATCTGAAAAAGCAAGAAATTTGCAGCAACAGAGAGCGTCAATTTTCGTCCAAACAAGGATGTCGATCTGCTATCGCACATGCGTAGCAGCGCTACGTCAACCAGAGAGGGGCGAATAATTAAGCCGCCTGGGCGGAAAAGTGGCGCTCCTCACCCCTCACTTGCGGGCTTTCGGATGCGCCTTGTCATAAACCTCCATCAACCGGTCGATAGAGACATGAGTATACTTCTGCGTCGTAGAGAGTGATGCATGCCCAAGAAGCTCCTGGATCGAGCGGAGATCGGCCCCACCTTCCAGCAGATGGGTAGCAAAGGTATGGCGCAGGGTATGAGGAGATATTTTTTTCATGGTTGCCAGGCGAAGTATCTGCTGATCCACGATCCGCGCCACGCTACGACGGCTAAGTCTCCCCCCTCGCAAATTGAGAAATAGTGGCGCGGCCACAGATGGATTCTCCCTGGCATCAAGATAAGCGGCAATCGCCTGACGGGCAAAACTACCGACCGGGATTATCCGTTCTTTCCCCCCTTTGCCCAGCACCCGTACCAACCCCTCCTCTAAATCTATCTTCCCCACATCAAGCCCGGTCAGTTCAGAAACCCGGATGCCGCAGGAATAAAGAAGTTCCAGTATCGCCCGATCACGCAGACTCCCTACCCCCGTCTGCACCGGGACACCTTCGATCAGCGTGGTTGCCTCATCAATGGTGAGATGATAGGGGAGCCGCTTCTCCTGTTTAGGGGTACTGACCAGTTCAGCAGGGTTCTTCGTCACTACCCCCTGCCGTAACAGGTGCTTGAATAGCGACCTGATAGCAGCCAGCTTTCGGCCGATGGTACTTTTTCGACATGTCTTATGCAGTATTGCCAGATAGCGACGGATGAGGAGATGATTGATCTGATCGAGATCTGAATCGCCCCTGTCGCGGTGGACGAATTCAGCGAATTGATCCAGATCGGTGCGATAGGCAGTAAGAGTATGGATGGAGTAGTTACGTTCTACTTCTAAATGGCGGCAGAAAGCTGCTATGACAGCATGCAGCTCTTTTTGCTGCGGTTTGGCAGTTGCATTGCCGGTTTCATCGGGCAATCGAAATTCAGCCACGGACAATGTAAACCGAGCATTTGGCCTGCTGAACTACTTTATTGGAGACACTCCCCAACAGTTTACGTTTCAGAAAACCTTTGCCGGAACTGCCAAGTATTATGACGTCAATCTCTTCCCGTTCTGCAAAACCGATCAGTTCGTCAGCAGGGTCTCCATATACAACCTTTATTTCTAGAGTAATGTCTGCTTCTTTGGCATTTTTTTCGATGACATAGAAAATTCGCTCGCGCAGATCGTCCCATTTCGATGATTCAGTAATAGGGGGTGCAGGGACAAAATCGGTAAAGGTCGAGCGAGGTGTGTTAGGGAGAACCAGCATGGCAAAGATCTGACTCTTGTAGTGCCCAGGATTACCAGCGGCCATCCTTACTGCTTCCTCGGCAGCCTTGTCCGACAATGGTGACCCATCAATGGCCACAAGTATTTTTTTCCGAAGATTGAGCATCCATAATCCTCCCTGCGATTCAACCCTATCGCTGCCGCAGCATGTTGTCAATAGCCATTCTATTTATTAATAATAAATAGCCTCTGTCAAGTATCTTGCCAAGAAATTTAATCTTAATGATTTTCCCTGTTGACAATTATAAAACAATATTCTATCTTTAAAAAGAAAAAAATCTTCTTTTTAATCACATGCGGTTAGGCAAATATAATTTGAAAATAAAATTCAGCACCTGCTCCAGTATTGCCTGTAATAAAACAGTCCCGAGTAAACCGGTCGGGGAAGAGCCGTAAAGAGTTTAAATATTCATTATCTGACAAATATCTTGACATGTAGAGCAAAACAACATATCTAAAACGATTGAAATACAACCATACGCAGGTGTAAACATTATGGCAAAGAAAGAAAAATCAGAGTATATTATACAGGCTGTTTCCCATGCCCTTGACCTGCTTGAACAGTTCCATGACGATGTAGACGAATTAGGGGTCACTGAACTGAGCAAGCGCCTCAAGCTACACAAGAACAATGTTTTCAGATTACTCGCCACCCTCGAATCACGCAACTACATTGAACAGAACAAAGTAACGGAAAACTACCGGCTCGGGTTGAAGACCCTTGAACTAGGCCAGACCTTCATCAAGCAGATGGGACTGCTGCGGCAGTCACGGCCGGTGCTGGAAAGTCTTGTCAAGGAATGTAACGAGACAACTTACGTAGCTATCCTGAAAGATTTCCATATCGTCTATCTCGATGTGGTGGAAACCGACCTAACTGTTCGCGTCGTGCCGAGGGTCGGAGCCAGATTGCCTGCTTACTGCACTGCAGCAGGTAAAATTCAGATAGCCTACATGACCGATGAGGAGTTGGAGAACTATCTCCCCACTAAGGAGTTGAAAAGGTTCACCCCCAATACCATAACCGATCGGGACGAACTGAAAAAACACCTGAAAAAGATTGCTGACCTAGGTTATGCCGTGGATAATGAAGAACTTGATGTAGGTGTACGTTGTGTCGGTGCACCGATTCGCGATTACACCCGGCGGATAATTGGTGCAGTGAGTGTCTCTGGCCCATCGATGCGCTTCACTGACGAGAGGCTGGAAAAGGAATTGGTGCCGATGGTAAAACGTGCGGCCGAAGAGATCTCGACCAAGCTCGGTTATCATAAGTAAGAGAAAAGTTAATATATCCTTACTGTGAGCGAAAAAGCAGCCCCACTGGGGGGCTGCTTTTTTTTAGTATGCATCATTGTATATACATGATCAGCCCTATCTGTTTTCTATCTCCCGCTGCCAGATCTCTTGCACCTGCAGTTGCAGTGCCTCGATATCACCCCTATTATCGATGATCACCCGGCCATGGAGTCTCTTTTCGTCCATGGACATCTGACTGGCTATCTTCTGCTCCGCTGCGATTCTGTCTATACCATCACGTGCCATAAGACGTACAAGTTGAGTCTCCCGATCAACGTAGACTACCCATATCTCATCCACCCTCCCGGTCACCCCTGCTTCGACAAGGAGTGGTGCCATATAGACCACAACCGCAGCACCAGCCTCACGCAGTTGATCTAGCCTCTCTTCTGCCCGGCGGCCGATAGCCGGATGAGTTATGGCCATCAGTTTTCCCCTGGCAGCGGCATCGGCAAAGATCAGGCTCCCCAGGGCATTCCGGTCTATGGTACCGTCGACGGCAAGGACCGATTCGCCGAAAGCGGTAATAATGGCAGCATGAGCCGGTTCACCCGGCGCAACCACCTCTCTGGCCAACTGGTCGGCATCAATTACTACCGCCCCGTAATCTTCCAATAACCGCGCCACCGTTGATTTACCTGAAGCAATTCCGCCAGTGAGTCCGATCACCCGCATGACTCCCTCCAACTCCAAGATTCCACAAATATCCATTTCTGTCAATCTCGGGAAGTCAGCCTCACCTTCTGCGCGCGCACCTGCTTCAAATTTAATTGCTTTTAGCTTTGACAACCTGATCAGCTAGAGGTAACCGGCAAGCATTGTACATTGCCATCCTGGTCAGCCTGAAACATGATACCGTGCGTATCCTCATCAATCTGTAAAGATTTTTCACCAACCGCTATCTGCACTCCATAATAAGCCGTACGCTCCACTTCTACTCGGGCATATTCTATAACCTCAATACGCTTTTGCAGCCGTTTCTTCCTCCCGACCAGTTCCATGAGCTCAGCCTGAAGCCGCTTATAATCCTCCTCCTTCTGCGTGACCAACTCCGCTTCGTAGTGATCCGGATTCTCTCTCATATATACAAGCGACTTCCCTGCCTCCTCAACCTGATGATCTTTTTCCTGAACCTGTTGTTTTACTGCAGCAATTTTTTCTGCGACATACGGATCGGTGCCGACTTCAAGTCGTGTGCTCACCCCAGCAGGAGAGCCGACAATGATCGCCTTGATGAGGCTTCCGGCACGACAGATACAACCGATTATATGACCTTTCCGCGCCCCTTTTTCCCCCACCACAATGCTGTTGCCTGCAGTAAGCTCACTCTGCATCGCCAGTTCTCGCACTAGAATATCACCCCCGGCTTCAACAACTGCATGTTCAACAAACATTGCCGACAACTTCCTCCCCGCCTTGACCCTGGCTACGCTGTAACCTGTATCACCATTATCTGAATGCTCATTGGTATGGCCGATTATCCCCCCCTTGATTTCAATATCACCATCTGCTTCGACCACCGCCGCTTCAATGATACCGCCAACTGTTATATCACCTGACGCCCGTACCTCCATGCCATCCTTGATGTCGCCGGTTATATTGATTGACCCTTCGAAATGGAGGTTACCGATCGTCAGGTCAACATCCTTCAACTTGATTACTGGCTCGACCATAACTCCACATGGGAGAAGGATTGGTTGCCCAGCAATTGCAGCAACCAAAAGGTCACTATCTTCCGGAGAAAATTCTGCGCCGTTCAAGTTCTCGGCAAAAGGGAGTTCTCGGCCATCTGATGCGGGTAAAGAATCTCCGAGCACATTTACGCCTGGTTCCCCATGGCTGGGGGGGAGTCTGCGCATGAGCGGGTCACCCGCCTTGACACTAATGATGTCCCCTAATTCACGGTAATCAACGATATCGTTGTCAGCAGATTGAGGTCTTCGGTCGCGCATCTCAGGAATCAGGCTGACAAACTGGCTGTCGCTTCCTGGGACCGGTTCACGCCCCTGGGCGATGGTCAGATTTAATGCTTCCCCCTCGGCTATTGCTGCAGCAAGCACATCATCTAATATCCCGGCAACAATCTTCCTTTCACGAAGAAAACGGTAGATCTCTTCAGAGGTTACTTTCGCTCCACCTCGAGGCGGGGTAATAGTGAGAACAGCGGACATCAGGTCAGGTGGGACAGATATGGTAAATGTTCCGTCATGACACTCCCCAATCTCCAGAGAAAATGGAGCCGGAGCTGAGTTGTACATCCTCACCAGGTCAGTGACTGCATTGGCAAAAAGTTGCCAATCGGCATACCCATTGTTATCGATGTTCTGTAGTACCCATGCCTCGTCGATCGTTGCTCTTTTGCTATCAGTTGGTGTATAGAGAGCCAACAGTTTGGTCCCATCCTTGCTTTTCTGCAAATGCAGACCTGCTCCCTGCTCGTCAGCCTCTGCCATACCAACTCCTTATTTCATGACAACTTATGAAACTGCTGTTTAACTTATCGACCAGCAGATAAACATGCTTTAACTCATAATGTTATTTAAATATTGAACAACTTGCCATTATCAAGCAGCAGCTTTTTGCTGCCATCGGCATGCAGTGCTGTGACAGTAGGCCGATAAAAGACGTAGTCTTCGTGAAAGGGGGTCTGAACTCTACCTCCGAAACCGGAATTATCACCAAGAGCAATATGGATTGTCCCAAGTATTTTTTCTGCCTCAAGGATATTATCTGGCCGGGTTGCCCTGTCATTTGTCCCTATACCGAGTTCAGCGATATTCCGATTCAAGTCGCTTTCTGTAAACTTTTTCTCCAGATGGAGACGGTACGGATCATCCCCCCTGATTGCCACTACCTTACCCTTCTCTATCTCCAGTTCCAACGGCGATGCAAGTTTGCTCAATGGCGAGTACTCAATTACCATCCTTCCTTCACTGGTACCCTCCAATGGAGCAAGGTAAACTTCTCCGGCAGGCAGATTGCCAAAACTCCCAGGTTTTGTCAGGAGTCCATCATCACCAGCAGCCTGACGACCCTCCATGCCGATATGCATCCTAGTCCCATTAGGGGTCACAACTGTGATTGCCACAGCCTGATTAACTTTGTCAGAGAGTTTGTGGGTACGATCGGCCAAGGCTTGCCAGTCGACCCGCATGGAGGTAAAAAACATCTCCGGGTCAAATGACGGCAAACTGGCAAAACGCCCCCCTGCTCTATTTACTAGTGCCCGGAAGCGGGTGTGGCTGGTAGAATTATTTGCCAGGGCAACCACTACCCGGGCTACATCTTTTGCCTTGGCAAGAACGATCTTCTCTGCCTGTCTTAACTCTTCATCATCGGTCTGCTTTTGCAACAGTTTTGACAATAATCCCGCAGTTGCAAGTTGTTCTACAATAGTCTCCCCGAATACTCCCCGCCAAAGTTCTTCTGGAGGCTCTGCTCCGGCTGCCGCGGTAGCCGGATAACTGAGGAATCTGGCCAGGCCATAAGACTTATCGGCAAATCTGGCCGTTGCCTCGGCAACCTCCAGCAAACGGTGGCGGCGTTCAGCTTCGACTGCGGCAAGAGTCTCATCGCCCCGTACTTTATCACTGAAGACTACAATCCGCTCGCCGCACCTGACACCCATGTTTATTTCGAAAAGTGACTTGAATGCATTTTCCAGTTCAGTCATAAAATTCTCCTCCAGTGACAGCATCATATGAACGATATCGATCAAGTTTAATACTATTTCCTAATACTGTCAGGATATATATACAAAGCCCAACAGCTCTGACAATGTTTAAAAAAAACCAATTTACCCCTATTTTTTCCCTTGATTTTGAGGGGATAGATGTGGTAATACTTGCATACTGTATACAACTATATATGGTTGTTTTTTATAATAAATGCAACCAGTTACCTGTATTAAATGACTTAATTTCCAGGTTTTATGCGGAGGTTTACGTGGCACAGGTGGTCTTTTCCAGCTGGGGTAGAAACATCATCGACAACCGCGCCGGCGGCGAGGTGCAGGAGGCAAGTTTTAGACTCCCCACCACTTTTGATGGCGAGCGCGCCCTCTCCGCATTCATGGGGTGGGACGGGATTATCCTTTACAATAAAGAGGTGGATGTACCGGTAATGGCCGCCGAATATATGAAGAGGGTCCAGACCCAGTATGTCTGCGGCAAATGTACTCCCGGCAAAAAAGGGACCAGGGTGATGATGGATGCACTGCAGCGGATCATCTCCGGCCAGGGGAAAGAAGCTGATCTCGCAACCTTGGAAGATCTGGCAGAGCTTCTGAAAAACTGCAAATGTACCCTCTGCCCCAGCTCATCAGTACCGGTACGTGACGCTGTGCAGCATTTCCGGGACGATTTCCTCGCTTATATCAATGGGAACCGCACCCCATCCGACAAATTCCGTTTCGTCGACAAATATACCGCCCCCTGCCAGGATAAATGCCCGGCCCATATCGATATCCCTGCCTATGTCGAAGCGATCAAGGAGTACCGGTTCGAAGAGGCGCTGGAAGTTATCCGCGACAACATGCCGCTCCCATCGGTATGCGGTCGGGTCTGCCCGCACCCCTGCGAGTCAGCATGCCGCCGTACGCAGGTAGACGAACCGATAAGTATCATGGTCCTGAAGCGCTCTGCCTCGGACTACGAATGGCAGCATCAGCATCACCCCCCCATGAAGCCAAAACCAAGAAAGAGCAAGAAGATTGCCATTCTAGGTGCCGGCCCGGCCGGCTTAACTGCAGCCTACTATCTAGCCCTGGAGGGCTACCCCTGTACAATCTATGAGGCCCTCCCGGAAGGTTTCGGCGGCGGGATGATCGCCGTCGGCATTCCCGCATACCGAATGCCGCGTCATATCCTGCAGCGGGATATCGATATTATTTCATCAATGGGGGTTGAGATCGTCTATAACACCCGCATCGGCAAAGATATCTCCCTGGCCGAACTGAAGGAGAAGTTCGATGCCGTTCTCCTCGCACCAGGCGCCCACCGCTCCAAACCGATGGGGGTAGAGGGGGAGGACAAAGGTTATAAAGGTTTCCTAAAAGGTGGGATCGACTTCCTCCGCGATGCATACATGGGCGTACCGACCGGAATGGGGAGAAAGGTCTGCGTGGTCGGCGGCGGCAACACTGCTATCGACTGCGTCCGGGTCGCCCTCCGGGAAGGAGCAGAAGAGTCCACTCTCCTTTATCGCCGCTCCCGCAAGGAGATGCCGGCAGACTCCTGGGAGGTTGATGGTGCCGATGAAGAGGGGGTCCGCTTCGAGTTCCAGGTCCTGCCGACCAGGATCGTGGTCGATGAAAACGACTATGTCACCGGTGTCGAGAGCGTCCGGATGGCACTTGGCGAGCCGGATGCCTCTGGTCGCCGCCGACCGGAACCGATCCCAGGGAGCGAATTTATAGTTGAGTGTGATACCGTTATCCCTGCCATTGGCCAGGATGCCGACCTCTCCTTTATCCCCCCTGACATTGGTATCGACATTACCAAATGGAACACCGTGGTCACCAAGTATGTACCGCTCAAGGATGCCAAGGGGAAAGACCTGCTGGACGGCATGGGCAACCCCCTTTCCCGGATACTTATTACCGATAACGAAGGGGTCTTTGCCTGCGGTGACGCCGAAATCGGCCCGCTTACCGTTGTCGCCTGCGTCGGCAATGCCCACAGGGCCGCCAAGGTCGTCCAGCGTTGGCTTGAGGAAGGTAAAGCGTATCTGACCGATGATGACCTGATCGAAGATATCATCAACTACCTGCCGGTCTATGACAAAAACGAGAAGGTTCCCTGGCTCGATTCGGCCAGCCGAGCCCACCAGACAGAGATACATGGCAAAGAACGGGCCAGCAAGGGGAACTATTCAGAAGTAGAACTCGGCTTTGTCAACAGCAAGGCAGTCAAGGAGGCAGAGCGCTGCCTCCGTTGTTACCGTGTCGCCATGGCAGCACTCTAGTCTTACCAATTACACGCTCTGACGTACAAGGGGTCACTACATATGGTCAGTCTGACAATCGACGGCAAAAACGTAACGGTACCCAAGGGGACCACCATTCTTGATGCTGCGGCCAAACTCGGCATCACCATACCTACCCTCTGCTGGTTGCAGAAGATCTCCCCGACCGGCGCCTGCCGGGTCTGTGCCGTCGAGATCGAAGGTGTGGACCGGACCATGACCGCCTGCAATACCCCGGTCAAGGAGGGGATCTCCGTTACCACCCAGTCGGAACAGCTCACTGCGATCAGAACCAAGATCATGGAACTGATGCTGGTGAACCACCCGCTCGACTGCCCGGTCTGTGATGCTGCCGGCGAATGTGACCTGCAAAACACCTGCTATAGCCTTGGTGCAATTCGCCAACAATATTCAGCCCAGCTTGAGCGACGCCCTATCCGCTATGACTGGCCTCTTATCGAAAGTGATCCAAACCGTTGCATCCTCTGCGAAAAATGCGTCAAGGTCGACCATGAAGTAGTCGGTTGTGATGCAATTGCCATCGTTAATCGTGGTGAAGCTACTATCATTGATACATTTGACGGTAAACCGCTCAATTGCGAATTCTGCGGTAACTGTGTCGGTGTCTGCCCTACCGGCACACTGATCAGCAAACCGTTCAAATTTCGTGGCCGACCATGGGCTTTCAAGGTGACCAAGAGCGTCTGCGCATTCTGCGGCAATGGTTGCCAGATCGAATACCATTCCCGCAACGGTCGTGTCGAGCGGGTCACCAGCGATGATAATACTTATAACAACGGCAACCTCTGCATAAACGGTCGTTATGGTTACGGCTACCTGAATGCGCCGACCCGACTCACTGTCCCTCTGTGCAAAGGTGCCAACGGTATCCAGATAACAACCAACTGGAACCATGCCATGGATGAGGCCGTCAACCGGTTGAAAGGGATTATTGCCGCCAAAGGTGCAGACGCAGTTGCCGGAATCAGTTCACCACGGATCACCAATGAAGAGAACTTTCTCTTCCAGAAACTGCTCCGTGCCACTATCGGCAGCAACAACATCGACTCTGAAGCCAGATTCGGCATCGCCCCTGTCCAAGCCCTGCTCCGTGCCCAACTCGGTATAAACGGTTCAAGTGCCAATATCGACAAAATAGATACCGCCGCGGCAGTATTTGTCATCGGTTGCGATCTTAACGCCGAGGCTACCGGCGTTGAATACCGGGTCATCAAGGCCGCCACCAAGAATGATGCCAAACTGGTGCTGGCAAATATGCGCGATGTCAAATTGAAGAAGTTCAGCAACTCCCATCTCAAATATACCCCAGGTGGAGAACTGGCCCTAATCAACGGGCTGATGAAAGCGATACTTGAAGCAGGACTTGAAGACCAGCAATCCTGCCAGAAGGTGAACAATCTGGAGACTCTCCGTACCGCTCTTGCGGGCCAGAATATGGGAGAACTTGCAGCAACTGCCGGCGTAACCGAGGCTGAGTTGCGAGCTGCTGCTGCACTTGTCGCCGGTAAATCAAGTATCGCCATTCTCTTTGGTGCCGATATTATACGCAGCTCTGCTGCAGCTGAATGTACTGCTGCTATTGCCAACCTTGCCCTCCTTACCGGCTGCATCGGTAAAGAGTCGGGTGGCCTCTTCCCCGTAGATGCCAAGAATAACAGCCAAGGGCTCCTCGATATGGGGGTTGCACCGGATCACCTCCCTGGTTATGGCGCAGTAGCCAATAAGGGTAAAGATTTCTGGCAGATAATTTCCGGTATAGAAGCAGGGGCAATAAAGGCTCTTTATGTTGTCGGGTCAGACCTGTCAACCTATCCGAACAGTGGCCGCATTATGCAGGCACTCGCCAAGCTAGAACTGCTCATAGTTCAGGATATCTTTGTCAACAAAACAGTTGAACAGGCGAACATTGTCTTCCCTGCAGCAGCTGCAGCAGAAAAAAACGGCTCTTTTACATCAACGGATAATCGGGCGCAGTGCTTCAATAAGGCTGTGGAACCACCAGGCGAGGCCCGCGAGGATTGGGACATCCTAACTGAGCTCAATAACCGGCTCTCTTTCCAGAGCAAGGTGGCAACACCAAAGGATATCCTGGCCGAGATCAAGGCTACTGTGCCTGGCTATGCCGGTGAGTGTAATTTTGTCGATGGCCGCTGTACCGGAACCGTCAAGGCATTACCGGCATTAAAGGAAGGTCTGGCATTTGCGCCGCTTTCTGCTACTGCTGCACCTGCTGCTGGTCTCAAACTGCTGGTCGGAGCCGTCGGTTATCACAACGGGACCATGTCCACCTGGTCAGAGAACAACAACTCTGTCTCCCCGGGAGGCTGTTTTGAAATATTCCCGGCTGATGCAGAGAGTCTTGGCATAACAGATGGTGCACAGGTCAAAGTCTCAACTGCAGCCGGCACCCGCATCGGCAAAGCAAAACTGAACGCCAAGCTACAAAAAGGGCTCATCTTTGCACCGACACATTTCCGTGAACTGAATGCCAACGCCCTGCTGGAAAACAGTTGTAATCTGATTACAGTAAAGATTGAAAAAGCTTGATTCCTGACTCAAATATCTGCTGAAAAAGCCCCGTAATCCGGGGCTTTTTCATTACCGGGAAGAGTTTATGTGTCTTATACTTATTGCACACAAAGCAGTTTCAGACTACCCGCTAATCATCATTGCCAATCGTGATGAATACCATGCGCGGCCAACAGCTGCAGCATGCTTCTGGCATGACTCCCCAGAGCTGCTTGCAGGTCGAGATCTCCGCAGTGGTGGTACCTGGCTTGGCATCACCAGAAGTGGACGTTTTGCAGCCCTGACTAACTATCGCGACCCATACATGGACAGATCCGATCTCCCTTCGCGAGGGAAGTTGGTCACAGATTATCTTCTCGGCAAAAAAAGTGGCGCAGAATTTCTTAATTCTCTCGATACATCCAGTTCAGTCTATAATTCATACAACATTATTGTCGGAGATGTTGATGAACTGCAATATTACTCAAATCTTGGCCGTGGCCCGGAAATACTCTCTATCGGCTACCATGGCCTCAGTAACAATTTTCTCAATACTCCATGGCCAAAAGTCACAACCGCTCTGACCTCCCTATCTGACAAAATTGCAAAACTTACCAATCCAGATCCAGAACCTTTATTAGCTCTACTTGCCGACCAGACCCCACCCCCTGACCACCTGCTTCCAGATACCGGGATCGGCATTGACAGGGAACGACTGCTCTCTCCTATCTTCATCTGCAATAATATCTATGGGACCCGCTCATCAACGGTCATATTTGTTGATCAAAATCGCATGGTCTATTTCTTTGAAAGGTCATTTAACGCAGACTGTACCTATAGCAAAACAGTAAGCTTTGAGTTCAAACTTACCTCGTAACAATCCGGTTTACCCAAAGCATCATCTGCAACACCTTGGCTGTTGACAGAAGAAAAACAGACGTGTAAGTATATCCAGACAGCATTAAATAGTGACAATATTCAATATCTTGCCACTCTGATAGGTAGCCATTTGTCATTGAAAAAGCAGTGCCTGCAAAAATTCATAATATTCATCTTTATAGCTATCTGCTTAACGCAAGCAACGTCGGCATATGCACGGGCCGACCGGGACTCTGCTCTTTTTATGGCCGGTTTTGCCGCTTTTCAGAAAAAGAGCTATAAAGAAGCTGAGGAGAAGCTTAACTTCCTTCTTCTTAGCTTTCCTGACTCATCACTTCGAGAAGTCACCCTTTATTATTTGGCTAAAGCAAGCCTGCATTCTGGCAACAATACTGTTGCTGCAGCTAGCATGATGAAACTGACCAAGGAATTCCCTGCCAGCAATCTAATCGCAGCTGCAGGCAGTGAACTGGCTAAACTCGCCGCAGCATATCAGCCCCCACCTCCGGTCAGCATTGTTGTTGCTGCAGAGGCGACAGGTACTGTAGCCAAATTTGCAGGTTCAGGGTCAGCTGTTCAAACAGCCCTGATCGAGAATAATGAATTCAAGAAAAAGACTGAAGAAGAACGTATCGCCAAAGAAAAAGCTGAGGCGGAAAGAGTCGCTGCTCTCAAGGCTGAAGAGGAGCGGGTTGCTCGAGAGAAAGCTGAGGCTGACAGGATCGCTGCGGAGAAAGCTGAGCAGCAACGTCTTGCAGCACTAAAGGCCGAAGAAGAACGTATCGCCAAAAAAAAGGTTGAAGCAGAAAGAGTCGCTGCTATAAAGGCTGAAGAAGAACGGATTGCCAAAGAAAAAGCTGAAGCGGAAAGAGTCGCTGCTCTCAAGGCTGAGGAGGA
The DNA here is from genome assembly GCA_964649725.1 of uncultured Geobacteraceae bacterium. Taxonomy (GTDB): domain Bacteria; phylum Desulfobacterota; class Desulfuromonadia; order Geobacterales; family Geobacteraceae; genus CAZYTM01. The sequence goes on from CAZYTM010000003.1 coordinate 425,545, forward strand.
GCGGGTTTCTAGAGAGAAAGCCGAACAGGAACGCATTGCTAAAGAGAAGGCTGACGCCGACAAGATCGCTGCTGAGAAAGCTGAGCAGCAACGTCTTGCAGCCATAAAGGCTGAAGAAGAACGGATCGCCAAGGAAAAAGCTGAGGTGGAAAGAGTCGCTGCCCTCAAGGCTGAAGAGGAGCGGGTTGCTCGAGAGAAAGCTGAGCAGGAGCGCATTGCTAAAGAGAAGGCTGACGCCGACAAGATCGCTGCTGAGAAAGCTGAGCAGCAACGTCTTGCAGCCATAAAGGCTGAAGAAGAACGGATCGCCAAGGAAAAAGCTGAGGTGGAAAGAGTCGCTGCCCTCAAGGCTGAAGAGGAGCGGGTTGCTCGAGAGAAAGCTGAGGCTGACAGGATCGCTGCGGAGAAAGCTGAGCAGCAACGTCTTGCAGCACTAAAGGCCGAAGAAGAACGTATCGCCAAAGAAAAAGCTGAAGCAGAAAGAGTCGCTGCTCTCAAGGCTGAAGAGGAGCGGGTTGCTAGAGAGAAGGCTGAGCAGGAGCGCATTGCTAAAGAGAAGGCTGAAGCCGACAGGATCGCTGCTGAGCAAGCTGAACTGCAGCGTCTAGCTGCTATAAAGGCTGAAGAAGAACGTATCGCCAAAGAAAAAGCTGAGGCGGAAAGAGTCGCTGCTCACAAGGCTGAGGAAGAGAGACTTGCCAGAGAGAAAGCCGAACAGGAACGTATTGCTAAAGAGAAAGCTGACGCTGACAGGATCGCTTCTGAGCAAGCAGAACTGCAGCGTCTTGCTGCTATAAAGGCTGAAGAAGAACGTATCGCCAAAGAAAAAGCTGAGGCGGAAA
>CAZYTM010000004.1:0-341694 GCA_964649725.1 uncultured Geobacteraceae bacterium
AGCAATTTACAGCAGGACCAAAGAGTGTGATGTCATGGGGGGGCTTGTGCCCCCCTTTTTTTGTCTGATGAAGGTAATAAGGGGCGGAGTCATTCTTCTGTGCCGATTATGGAGTTGCAGGAGATGAATTGTAATATGCAGATAATGTTAACCGGCAGGTTAGTCCGGAGAAGAGTGCTTCATTATCATTCTAGATTTTATCACTATCAACAGTGCAGTCACAGCAAGAGTAAATATAAACAATTTGCCAATCAGCTGTAAAAGATCCTTGGTAGCTGAAGTAGTGTCAGTGAGCATGACAAGTCTGGCCACATAATTGCCGTCAGCATCACTTAGCTGATCAATTCCGCCCATATAATAGTGACCATTTATGGATATCGAAAATACCTTGTTGCTTGGTCTTGTTGAGTCGATTATATGTGTAAGTTTCGCCGGAATATTTTCAATATCGCTATAGAGCATGACGACTTCACGAAATTGATCCCAATCAGCTTTGCGCGCCAGCATTCGCTGGCCAACTTCCCATTTAGACCTGTCCAGCTTGTCTTTCCCGGTAAGGCATATGATGTTGATATTCATCAGTGAGGCAACCTGACTAGAAAGGTGGCTGACATCTTCGGCCAGTTCCAGATAACCTATCAGGCGACCATTGACAATCCATGGGTGAATGACCCGCAATGCAAATGTCCCGAGAGGGCCGAGTTCCAGACCATAGGTTGGTCTGTTGAGATGGACCGCCATGTCGAGGGTGGTACGGTCAATATAATCACCTCGGGTCGATGGGTTATGAACTCGTAGCACGCAGGTACGATCCAGGGCAATAAAATAAAAATGAGTGATTGAGTGTTGCGCCTGGATACGATGGAAGATCGGCATGGTCTGGCGCAGCAGAGCATCGATATCGCCATTTTGCCATTCCCGCTGAATATTTTTGTCTTCAGCAATGAAAGTGAGGAGACTGGACATATGGGATGTTTCATCCAGGACTTGCCGCTGAAAATTATGATGTAGCATTACCAGTTTTTGTCCCGTCTCTTGCTCCAACTGCTGTCGCTCCAGAATAATCAATGCAACTGTAGAAGAGGCCAGCATGATGAGCATGGCGCTGATAATGGTGAAAAATGGCCTTATCCGAGACAGCATGACAAATCTACCCCAATAAAATAATTAAAATTTACTTAACTTAATCCGCGTCAAATATAATGTCAATTTTTTATTTATAACAAATTTTTTGCTTTTAATCTGAATATTAATTATCGTGGTGTACATTTCATTCTTGGAGGAGAATAGTGCCTGGTCCTGGCAGATATACAATGTTAATTATAGGGTGCTTGTTACTGGTAATTACCCCCCTTACTGCACTTGCCGAGATGTCATGCAGCGATGCAGCGCAGGCCATTAATCGGCAACTGCGATCTGCCATAGATGCCGACGAATTGACGGCTATTTTGCATGTGCTAAATAGCAGCCGAAATAGCAAATTACCGACAAAGTTTGTTACCAAGCGGCAGGCAAGGAAAGAGGGGTGGCGACCAGGACAAGATCTTTGGAAGATAAATGCTCTGCAGGGAAAAAGTATTGGTGGCGACCGGTTCTATGATCGTGAAAAACGTCTTCCGCCGGCTAATGGCCTTTGGCATGAAGCCGATCTTGGTTATCGGGGGGGTCATCGCGGCGCAAATAGACTCATCTATTCAACTGACGGCAAACGACTGGTGACGGTCGATCATTACCGGACATTCAAGGAGATACCGGCATGCCGTTAACAAATCAGTATCTGCTGTGTGGCCAGGAAATTGATTCACTGGATCGTTTTTACGAACAATTGGCAACTCAACTCCATTTGCCAGACCATTTCGGTCGTAACCTTGATGCTCTATGGGATTATCTGACTACTGACCTGACCGGTCCATGTGAGTTGGTATGGAGTGACGCCGACTACTCTGCAATCGCTATGGGTGAAGATTTTGACCGGTTGGTGAGTCTGCTGCAGGAAGTGGCAGCGGATCGTGATGATTTCAAGTTGAGTCTGCGCTGAATAAGATTTTATCAAATTTGTATTACAATAAAAATTCAAGCAGTCGGTTAACCTACCTCAGTATATTCTCGAAGACGAAATTCGGCACCTAGTTCAGTGGCGACTTTTCGTACTGCCTCGATATCTATTCCTGGAACAGTTACTGCGCTAGCCACTACCTGAGGGATATGCAGTTGGGCCTCCCGGATGAAGTCACAGACAGCTGCAAATCCTGCTATGCCGTATGGTGTATGACAAAGCCGGAGATAATCGTCGGCATTGGCAGCATTCAGGCTGACCGAAATGGTGTCTATCAGCCCGGTCAGTTCGGGCAAGATGTTGCGACCATAAACGAGATTTGCCTGGCCATCGGTATTGATTCTGATGCGAATTCCACGCAATTTAAGAGCAGCAGCTACATCTTTGATAATATCCAGCCGGAGCAGCGGCTCCCCATAACCGCAGAAAACCACCTCGTCGTAGGACGATGCATCGCCGATAGCGGCCAAAACCTCGGCAGCGGCTGGTTCGTGGTCTAGCTGCAGAAAGTGACCCTTGACAGTGAAATCGTCGAACTTGGCACAGAAAGAACAGCGGTTCGAACAACGGTTGGTGATATTCAGATAGAGACTATTTCGAATCCGATAAGCGATCCTGGCGTGCTGCTTCGTCTGCCCGATCCCAAAGAGACGATTGGCATTAAGCGAGGTTATGCGTGCCACATCATCCAGACTGAGACCCTTCAGCGAGGCTACCATGGCGGCGGTCTGGCTAACGTAGGCCGGTTCGTTCCGTTTGCCTCGATATGGTATCGGTGCCAGATATGGGCAATCGGTCTCAAGCAGCAGATGTTCGATTTTTACCCCTTGCACCACCTCCCGGAGCGATTCGTTGTTTGGATAGGTGACTGTCCCTGGGATTGAAATAAGAAAGCCCATGGCTATGCATTCTCTGGCCATGGAGAGATCTCCGGAAAAGCAGTGCAGAACACCTCCGATCTGTTCGGCTTGCTCCTCCCTGAGAATAGCCATGACCCGATCATGGGCATCCCGGTCATGCACAATTATCGGCAGGGACAATTCCTTTGCCAGACGAATAAAGCGGCGGAACACCTCTTCCTGTAGATGACGAGGTGAACGGTCGCGATAAAAGTCGAGTCCGATCTCGCCGATGGCGACCACCTTGTCTGAATTGACGGCCAGCTGCCGGATAACTTCATAGCATTGTTCAGTCACTCTGGCTGCGTCGTGGGGGTGGATTCCGACAGCAGATGATATATGCTGGTATTTTTCAGCCAGTGTGACGGCAGCTCTGCTCGATTCAAGGTCTGCTCCTACAGTTATTATATGACCGACTCCAGCCTGTTCGGCACGATCAAGCATGGCTTGAAAATCAGTGTGGAAATCTCTTCCATCGATGTGTGCATGAGTATCGATCAGTTTTGCTTCAACGGGCATGCTGCTCTCTCCTGGTTTGTTTGGATTATATAGCGGATTGGTGGGGAGATCTGGGCAATATTATGTCTTGGCTGCAGGGGTGACGTCCTGTGTTACCCGATTGCGACCCTTATTCTTACTGTCATACATCAACTGGTCAGCGCGCTGGACCAGACTGCTGACAGTGTCTCCGGGCTGTGCCAGGGTAGCGCCTATGGATACAGTCACGCTGATGATATTGGCATCATACTCGAATCGGGACTGTTCTACCAGAATTCGGAATCGATTGGCAATGGCCTGTAAATGTTCGGCATCGACATTGATGAGGATGGCTATGAACTCCTCGCCACCCCATCGACCTAAAACATCAAATGAGCGGACGGTATTAAGCAGTGTTTTAGCGACCATTACCAGCACGCGGTCGCCCAGCGCATGCCCATGGGTGTCATTTATCTGCTTGAAGTGGTCTATGTCGATAAACAGGATGCCGAACTGCCAACCGTATCGAGTCATCTCTTCCAGCCGGGCATATAGGTTGATGTCCAAAAAACGTCGATTCGCCAGATTGGTCAGCGGATCGCAAAGCGCCAGCTGCTGCAGCTGTTCCATTTTTTTGCGGATTTCATAGCGGGGAGACCTGTCGCCAAGAATTTCAACAGCTACAACTATCTGGTCGTTACTATCCCGTACCTGGGCAACGCGTAAAGATATCGGCACCAGATGCCCCTCTTTATGATTCAGGAACATGTCGAACTCGCGGATTCTCCCGTCACCTATAGTCTGCGTGATAGGGCATAATCCTCGGCAGAGCTCCTCCCCCTGGTTATCGACATGTCTGAATATTTTGTGGCAGTTCTTACCCATGACTTCAGCTTCTGAATATCCGGTCAGTTCGGCAGCGCCCCTGTTCCAGTAGGTTATGATGCGCTCATTGTTGACAAAGTAGATACCGTCGTAAAGATTGTCGAGAATCTCTTTATACAGGTTGTGGCTGTCACTCATAGTGCGATTCCTGGATAGATCAACTGTTTCGTTGATGTCCCGAATTGAAGAAGCAGCGATAACATAAGCATTCTGCTTTCAGCATAGTAATCAGCAGTCGGCAGTTACACGGTTGCGGCCGGTTCGCTTGCTTTCATAGAGAAGCTGGTCAGCACGTTCCAGCAAAGATATCATGGAATCATCTCTCCTGGCCAGAGTCGCGCCAGCTGATATCGTGATCGAGCATGCTTTCCCGTCGGCAGGGAAAGTTGACCGTTCTATGAGCAGTCGAAATCGCTCGGCTATGGAGATGAGCTTCTCTGCACCTGTATTGCTGAGCACAGCAAGAAATTCTTCACCACCCCACCTGCCGGCAATATCTGATGACCTGAGATTGTTCAGGAGGGTCCCTGCAACAACTTGCAGGGCAATATCGCCGACAGCATGCCCATAGTTGTCATTTACCATTTTAAAATGGTCTATGTCCATCATAATCAGACCAAAACTCCATTCATAACGTTGCATCTCATCGAATCGTGCCTGCATGTTCATCTCGAGATAGCGGCGATTGGCCAGACCGGTGAGCGGATCAAGAAAGACCTTCCCTTGCAGCTCTTCGATAACCTGGAGCGCCATGACCTTTTCACTATTGTCGCTGAATATCTCGGCTGCTCCCAGTAGCTCCCCTTGCTGGTCGATAATCGGGGTAACTCTGACAAGAACCGGGACCCTGTGCCCATCTTTATGATGGAGAAAGATTTCCGCTTCATTCGGTTGTCTGTCACTCATGGTCTGCAGTAGTGGGCAACCATGCTGGCAGAGATTGACACCGTTTTTGTCCATATGGGTGAGAATATTGTCCCAGCAGTGGCTGCCGAGCAGATCTTCACTGCGGAAGCCGGTAATTCGTTCCGCACCCTTGTTCCAGTAAGTTATACGACGCTGCTGGTCGACGAAATAGACCCCATCATATAGGTTGTCTAGCAGGGATCGGAAAAAATCGTCATATATTTGCATCGATATTCCTAATAGATAGCGAGGTTGCAGTGAGCCACCGGGTAAGTATCTCAAATATATTGTTAATTGTGGAGAAGTTTAGCAGCAATAGTGGCAATATGTCTCCCCTGGAATCGAGCTGCCGCAAGTTCATTTTCTGACGGCTGCCGCTCACCTTTAGTGCCTGCTATGGTAGTAGCGCCGTAAGGAGAGCCACCGGTGATCTCGTCATTGCGCATCTGACCGGCGAATGAATAAGGAAGGCCGACAATGACCATGCCGTGGTGAAGCAGGGTGGTATGGAAAGAGAGGATGGTCGATTCCTGTCCGCCATGTTGAGTCGCAGTACTGACAAATACACTGCCGACCTTGCCGACCAGAGCCCCTTGCAGCCATAACTGGCCGGTAGCATCAAGAAATTGGCGCATCTGACCGCACATGTTACCGAACCGGGTAGGAGTACCAAAGATGATTGCATCGGCAGATTTCAGTTCTTCCACAGTACAGACCGGTATGTGGGCCATAGTTTTCTGGGCTTCCAGTGCCCCCATCATAGCAAGGACTTCATCCGGCAATGTCTCCGGGACCCTCCGTAGTTTGATCTCTGCACCATCAATTTCTGCTGCTCCGGCAGCAACTGCTTCTGCCATCCGGTGCAGATGGCCGTACATTGAGTAATAGACAATCAGTATATTCATTGGCAGTTTCCCCTTTCAGCAGCTCTATATATAATATTGATGCAGCTGCTTCTGAATCAAGTTTATCAATTTGCGCTGAATACGCAAATTTACTGGTCTGCCGACTTATAACCTGATATTGACAGCCCGGCGTATATTATGGCATAATCAGAAAATATTTAGTGAAACTAAAAAAGGGGGCCAGTTCTGTCAGGCTCCCATAATTGTATGGATCGATAATGTCGCAGTCAGCCTTTGTTCATCTCCACCTTCATAGCCAATATTCGCTGCTGGACGGTGCGATCCGCCTGGATGACCTGGTTAAACGGGCCAAAGATTACCAGATGCCAGCCGTGGCTATAACCGACCATGGAGCTATGTTCGGGGCAATGGAGTTCTATATTGCCTGCCAAAAGGAAGGGGTCAAGCCGATTATCGGTGCCGAAGTCTATGTCGCCCCTGATTCGCGCCTGAATCGCGATTATGTTAACAGCACCACCCCCACTAATCATCATCTGCTCTTGCTTTGTGAAAACCTGCAAGGTTACAGGAATCTTTGCCGTCTTGTCTCAATCGGGTATAAGGAGGGTTTTTACTATAAACCACGAATAGACAAAGAGGTGCTGGCTCTCTATAGTGAGGGTCTTATTGCCCTCTCTGCCTGTCTGAAGGGTGAGGTCGCTACCCATTGTCTGCGCAATCGCCCCGACGAGGCGAGGCAGGTTGCCGAGTGGTATGCAGGGCTCTTTCCCGATCGCTATTATATCGAGCTGCAAGAGAATACCCTGCCAGAGCAGACTGTTGCCAATGAGCGGCTTGTAGAACTGGCCAGGGGGCTGGGTTTGCCGCTGGTTGCGACTAACGACTGCCACTATCTTGACCGGGAAGACGCCAGGGCACATGAGGTTCTGCTCTGTCTGCAGACCGGCAAGACCATATCAGATCCGACCCATATGAAGTTTTCCGCCGATGAGTTCTATTTCAAGTCGCCTGCTGAAATGGCTGCAGCCTTCCACTATGCCCCGATGGCGCTTGCCAATACCCTGAAAATTGCAGAGAGATGTGAACTTGATTTTGATTTCAAGACTTATCATTTCCCGAATTATCTCCCCCCGAACGGATTGAGTCTTGATGATGCATTGAAAGAGGAGGCTCTGGCCGGTCTGAAGGGGCGATTGCCGGCAATTCGGGGTAAAAATCCTGACTTCACTGAGGCAGATGAAGCTATTTATCTGGAGCGTTTGCAAGCAGAGTTGGACTGCATCAAAGAGATGGGGTTCCCCGGCTATTTCCTTATTGTGGCCGACTTCATAAACTGGGCGAAACAACAGGGGATACCGGTTGGTCCCGGGAGGGGGTCGGCGGCCGGATCACTTGTCGCCTATGCCATCCGGATAACTGATTTAGACCCTATTCCCTATAATCTTCTTTTTGAGCGTTTTCTTAATCCTGAGCGGGTATCAATGCCTGATATCGATGTCGATTTCTGCCAGGACCGCCGCGATGAAGTGATCCGCTATGTTTCGGAAAAATATGGTCGAGATCGGGTCTGTCAAATCATCACATTCGGGACCATGAAAGCGAAGGCAGCTATCAGGGATGTTGGGAGGGTCCTTGACATGGCCTATGGTGAAGTGGACAGGATTGCCAAGCTGGTTCCGGAGGTGTTGAACATCTCTCTTAGGGAGGCGATAAAACAGGAGCCGAAACTGCAGGAGTCGGCCGATAATGATCCGCGGGTGAAGACTCTGCTGGAGGTTGCACAACGTCTTGAAGGGCTCGCTCGCCATGCTTCTACCCATGCAGCCGGGGTGGTGGTTGCTCCTGTTGACCTGGAGGAATTCTGCCCGGTCTATAAAGATCAGAAGACCGGTTCACTTACCACCCAGTTTTCCATGAAATACGTGGAAAAGATCGGTCTGGTAAAATTCGATTTTCTCGGACTGAAGAACCTGACGGTTATCGATAATGCAGTAAAGCTTATCCGCAAGGAGAAAGACCCTGGTTTTGATATCACTACCCTGGCTGATGATGACCGGTCCAGCTATGAGCTTATCTCGGCAGGGAATACTACCGGCATCTTCCAGCTTGAATCATCGGGGATGAAATCGATGCTGGTAGACCTTAAACCTTCCTGCTTCGAAGACATCATCGCTGCATGCGCGCTCTATCGCCCGGGCCCGTTAGGTTCCGGTATGGTCAAGGATTTTATCGACCGCAAACATGGCCGGAAAAAGGTCGTTTACGACCTCCCTCAGCTGGAGCCGATTCTGAAGGACACCTACGGGGTGATAGTATATCAGGAGCAGGTGATGCAGATTGCCCGTACATTGGCGGGCTACTCACTGGGAGGTGCCGACCTGTTGCGTAGGGCCATGGGGAAAAAGGACCCAGCAGTAATGGCCAAGGAAAAGGTCCCGTTTCTGGAAGGGGCGAAGGAGCAGGGGGTCGATCAGAAGAAGGCAGAGGCGATTTTTGATCTGATGGCCAAGTTCGCTGAATATGGCTTCAATAAATCACATTCGGCGGCATATGCGCTGATAGCTTACCAGACTGCATATTTAAAGGCTCACTATCCGGTCGAGTTCATGGCGGCACTGCTGACGGAAGATATGGGGAATACCGACAAAGTGTTGAAGAACATCAGCGATTGTCGGGAGATGGGGATCGAAGTGCTCCCCCCTGATATAAATGCCTCAGCCATGTCGTTCAATGTCTTTGGTAAATCGCTCCGTTTTGGTCTGGGTGCAGTAAAGAATGTCGGCGAAGCAGCCATCGAGGCTATCCTTGATGCCCGTAGTAGCGGCAACTTCCTTGACCTGTACGATTTTTGTGAGCGCGTCGACCTGCGACGTGTCAACAAGCGGGTCGTGGAATCACTGATCAAATGTGGCGCATTCGATTCTACCGGTGCCAAGCGAGCAGTACTCATGGTTCTCCTTGAGGATGCAATGGCTATTGGCCAGAAAATACAGCAGGAGCGTGATAGTGCCCAGGTTTCGCTGTTTGGTGTAGAAGAACTGGCAAAATCGAATGGTAATGGACGGGGTGCTTCCCCAGATATCCAGGAATGGGATGAGAAGTTACGTCTTGCATTTGAGAAAGAGTCCCTCGGTTTCTTTATAACCGGACATCCCTTGGATCGCTATGCTGCAGAGATGAAGCGTTTTGCCACGGCCTCTACGGCAGTACTGGTCGAGCTGGCCGACCGGAGCGAGGTGACAATTTGCGGAATTGTCACCGGGATCAAGGAGATAAACACCAGAAAAGGTGAGAGGATGGGATTTGTCACCCTGGAAGATCTTACCGGTTCGGCTGAAGTTGTGGTATTCGCCGATATATATCAGAAGGCAGCAGAGTACTTAAAGTCAGAGGAGCCGATTCTGGTGACTGGAGTAGTTGACGTCGGAGAAAAGTCGAGCAAGGTGATAGCCAGCGAAATAGCAGCTCTTAATGAAATCTCTGCGCGAGCTACCCGCCTGGTTCATTTCACCCTGCAGAGTACCGGTCTGCTTCGGGAACAGCTTGAGTCGCTGAAAGAGATTATCAGCAGACATCAGGGGAGTTGCCGGACATTCCTCCATCTCGATCTGCCACCGACAACCAGGACCACCATCAATCTGCCTGCATCCTGTGCGGTGGAGGCGAGCGAAAATTTACTTATGGAAGTACGTAATCTGTTCGGCTATAATGCCGCCACGTTCGAATAGTAGGTAAGCGGTCGCTGCCTGGTGACAGCTGACAGCCTAGCAAAAGGAGAAAAGCCACATGGCAATGCAATTTTATCTTGAATTTGAGAAACCTGTAGTAGAGCTGGAGAAAAAGCTGCAGGAGCTGCTTGAGCTTTCTGCTTCCAGCCCGGAGATGAAAGGGGAGGTCGTCAAGCTGGAGAAGAAGCTGGAAAAGATGCGTGAACAGATATTTGCCAAACTTTCCCGCTGGCAGACCGCTCAGGTGGCTCGCCACATCAATCGTCCTTTTACCCTGGACTATATTAACCGGATGTTTACTGATTTCATAGAACTGCATGGTGATCGCAACTATGGTGATGATCATGCTATAGTTGGCGGCCTGGCCTATTTCGATGGCCAGCCGGTGATGGTGATAGGTCATCAAAAGGGTCGAGACACCAAAGAAAAGGTTTTCCGCAACTTCGGCATGCCCAATCCGGAAGGATATCGGAAAGCGCTCCGTCTAATGCGCATGGCAGAACGGTTCAAAATCCCCATTATCACCCTGGTCGATACCCCTGGAGCTTTTCCTGGCATCGGGGCAGAAGAGCGTGGGCAAGCCGAGGCAATCGCCAAGAATCTGCGAGAGATGTCCTGTCTTAAGGTTCCAATCATCGTGGTGATTACTGGTGAGGGTGGTTCTGGTGGAGCCTTGGCAATTGCCGTTGGGGATCGGATATTGATGCTTGAATACTCGGTCTATGCGGTTATCTCTCCTGAGGGGTGCGCAGCAATTCTCTGGTCAGACGGCACCAAGGGGGAACAGGCAGCTGAAGCACTGAAGTTGACAGCAAAAGATATCAAGGAGCTTGAAGTTATCGACGAAATTATCAAAGAGCCTCTTGGCGGTGCCCATCGCGATCATGAAGCCGTGGCACTTAACCTTCGTGAAGCGCTGGCGCGAAACCTTGCTGAGTTGAAGAATCTTACGCCAGAGCAACTGGTTGAAGGGCGATATAACAAGTTCCGGAAAATGTCACGTTTTATTGAATAACAGGCAACAGCTAGAGAAACAGGGCTAACGGCCAGATGGTAACTAATCCATTCTGAACCGTTAGCCTTTTCTCTTTGGGAGTTAAAATGCTTGAACGTCTGCAGAAAATACTTGCCCAGGCAGGAGTTGCTTCTCGTAGAGAAGCTGAGGGTTTTATAACCGCCGGTAGAGTTACAGTTAATGGCAAGGTTGTGTCAGAGTTGGGGAGCAAGGCTGACCCTGAAAAGGATACAATACTTCTGGATGGTCGGTTGATAAAGAAAGAAGAGCGAAAAGTCTACCTGATGCTATACAAGCCTGCTGGCTATGTTACCACTCAAAAAGACCCTGAAGGACGACCTGTCGTAAGATCGCTTTTATCTGGAATTCCTGAGCGTGTATATCCGGTAGGCAGGCTTGACTACAATACCGAGGGGCTATTGCTTTTGACCAATGACGGTGATTGGGCACAGATTCTCGCCCATCCCAGTTACGGCGTAGAAAAAGAGTACCATGTGCGGGTGCGGGGTAAGGTTGCAACAGGGCAGCTCAAAATGCTTGCATCAGGTGTCGATTTGGATGATGGCAGGGCAGCTACGGCAAAGGTGAAGATAATCAAGGAGAGTGACAGTAATACCTGGCTCTCACTGGTAATACATGAAGGTCGAAATCGACAGGTACGCAGGATGTGCGAGGCAGTAAGCCTCTCGGTAGTGCGGTTGAAAAGGGTCCGGATCGGTTTTTTACAACTTGATTCAATGCGCCCTGGTGATTTTCGTCTGCTTACAGCTGCAGAAGTTGCCAGGATTGCAGGGCAAGCTGTATCGGCTGATAAAAAAACAAGGTAGTTTTATTAGATAGGCATCAGATTTTTTGTTTTTCCTGGAGAAATGCCCTTAACTCATTGACACGAAGCATGGAAAGCCCTTCGCCGGTTATCTCGATAAATTGTATCCCGATCCCGTCAGGGAGGTTGGGCTTGCTTTTCCGGGGTGTACTATTAAGCCACGCGACCCTTGACCTTGCCAAATACAATGGTGAATTTGCATATGGTAGCCGAAATGAAACGGCTGCAGCTTGGCCTTTTGCTACTACTTCGTTTGTTGCGAGGTAGAGTCCGTGCATACTTATATCCAGGCTTTCGCCAGTAATATTAATCCCGTTGATAATAGCATTTACAGACATTCGGCAAGGGACACGTATCTCGCGACGTTCTATGCTCGGTATAAAACGCCGGGTTTTCTCAAGAAAAAGCCGACCATCTAACGGTTTGGCAATAAAGTCGTCGCAGCCGGCTTGACGGCAGATCTCCCTATCCTCTTCTCGACTGGCATTACTGATTATTATCACAGGGATACTTTTCAGAAACGGGTCTGCCTTGATGATACTGCAACAGGTAATTCCGTCCATTACCGGCATGTTGAGATCGAGCAAAACCAGATCAGGCATTTCGTTTCGAATGATTTCCAGCGCTGCCTCACCGTTATGGGCAGTAAGTATCTGGACCGGTGATGATTGCAGAAACCCCTTTTCCATCTCCAGAAAAAGCGTTACATCATCCACAAGAAGAATTTTTGATCTTTGCATGGTGTTTTCCGTTTTTTTCTTCTAATAGTATGACAATCTGAAAACTTAGCAACAATAAAAATAGTTTGTATTTGTTAATATTGTCATGTTTCAATATTCTAAAATACTGCTATGAATCATATATATGCTTCATATGAATATTAAGTATCGAACAAAACGGTACTAAATAATTAATTAGATATGTTTTTGGTGACTGATAGATGTGCGGAAGATCATATGCTGGTAAGTAAATATTGTTGTATGTATTGGTGGTTCTGTTGTATGTTTAGCGTAAAATCAAATTGATAGGTGAACTATGCTAGAAAATGAGATTAAGGATCAGATGGCACTATTTGGGGAAGATGTTGAAGCGCAAGTAATAGCTGCTGAAAAGCTAACTAGTCCTGAAATTAAAATAAGTAATTCTCCGGTAGCTGAGGTGCCGACGCGAAGTACAAATACTAAAGAATCGCAACCAATACAACAAAAACGGCAGCGAAGAGCGCGTACCGAGAAAACTCCTGCCAAGGTAAAGGCGGTTTCCGGGCTGGTTCCAACCGGTGATGTGCGCTTGACCGCCAATATTCGTGAAGATCTGCATCTCAAGCTGAAGATTGCTGCAGCTAGACGTCGTACAACAATAGGTGAACTTATCGAAGAATTGGTCGATAAGCATATCTAGCACTATGTTAAGGGTGCTGGTCTGATTATTCAAAGTCCAGATTGAGGATGGAATGAAAGTCCTGATTGCCGAAGACAATCCGACTCTCGCGCGCGTACTGGAATCTCTTGTACGAGCTTGGGGTTATGATCTGGAGATCGTAGCGGATGGCACTGCTGCTTGGCAGATATTAATGTCAGCAGATCCCCCGAAGTTGGCGTTACTCGACTGGATGATGCCGGGGATGAGCGGGGTGGATATATGTAGTCGGTTACGTGCGGAAATGCCTGCTGCGCCGATCTATCTGATACTTCTTACTTGTCGGGAAAATCCGGCTGACATTGTGGCAGGGTTGCAGGCTGGAGCAAATGATTACGTTACCAAGCCATTTGATGCCGAGGAGTTGCACGCGCGGATCCGGGTAGGCAAGAGAGTCGTTGAATTGCAATCGGCACTCTCTGACAGAATATCAGAATTGCAGAAGCAACGACAGGAACTCAGTCGGGTCAACAGGGCCTTGACTATGTTATATTCAGCTGCCCAGGCGGTTATTCGTACTGCCAACGAAATAGAACTTTTGCGCGAGATATGCCGGATTATTGTGGACAATGGTAATTATAGACTTGCTTGGGTCGGCTATCCTGAACCTGGAGTCCAACGCCGTATTCGTCCTGTAGCGCAGGCCGGATATGAAGATACCATGCGTATTTCATGGGGAGAGCAGGATTCATCTCGCAGCCCAATGAAAACAGCATTAAAGACTGGCCGAACAGTTATTCTGAGGCATATTGCCAGAGACCCATACTTTGCTCCGGTCAAAACTGCAACAGGAAGTCATGATTATGCAGCTGTTATTTCATTACCACTGATAGTCGATGGGAAGATTGTCGGGGTATTGTGTGTATATTCCAGTGAGGAAACAGCATTTACTGGTGACGAGGAGAAGCTCTTGTCTATGCTTGCTGAAGAGCTGTCATTTGGCATTGAATCCCTGCGTAGCACTGCAGAAAGGCTTTTAGCAAGAGATGAGCTAAGTCGTGAAAGGGATCAGGCGCAACAGTATCTTGATGTAGCCGGGGTCCTTCTGGTTGTCCTCACTCCAGCAGGGAGGATTGCTCGAATAAACAAGAAAGGGTGTGAACTGCTTGAATATAGTGAGCAGGAACTTATGGGTGCAGAATGGTTGACCTGTTGTGTCCAGAAGCGATCTCGTAAATATGCTGCGGAGCTTATTGATCAATTATTGCAGGGTGATTTATCTAACCTGGAATATTGTGAATATCAGGTGGTGACAAAATCCGGTATTGAGCGGGTATTGGCTTTCCATAATGCATTAATGCACGATCCGGTAACGAAAGCTATCACTGGAGTACTATTGTCCGGAGAAGACATTACTGCACGCAAGGAAGCTGAAGAAGCTCTCCGAAGAAGTGAGCAGAGTTATCGCGAGCTGTTTGAAAGTTCTGTTGCCGGCGGTGCAGCCATGGATGCTTATCGTGCTGCATATCTTGTGGGTCGTCGTGCTGAAAATAAAAGAGGTGCTAAGGTTAAATCCGAGGCATATCCTTCCACGCTACTTATTTCCGATGAATAACCATATCGGTTATTTTTTGTGACATTCAGCACATTTTCGCGGCCCAGCCATTTTGGTCTCATGACATCCTTTGCAGCTTTTATGAGCCTTGTCTCTGGTGTAAAATCCTGGGATTTTCCCTGGGGCCTTGTCGTGACAATATTTACAGTTTGCTAGCGAATCAGCATGTTTTTTATGGGTAAAAACTACGAGTCCCTCTTTATTCGGAATATTCATGACATCATTGACCGCCAGTGATGGCGTTGCACTAAGCAACAGCATGTAAAGGCCAAACGTAATATTCTTCATAGCATTTCGATCCTTTCCATAATGATGCAATAATCCTTATTTTCATATCACTCTTAACATAAAAAAAAGGGTTTGTGGGAAAATTTTCATTTCTCACAAACCCTTTTAATTTTGGTGCCGAAGACTGGACTCGAACCAGCACACGGTTGCCCGCACAAGAACCTGAATCTTGCGTGTCTACCAATTCCACCACTTCGGCTCAAGTGAATATTTTTTTTAACACTGAATTTGCCTTATTGCAAGAAAAAAACTGTCATTGTGCCAGCCAAGTCAAATGCCACAATCATAATAAGTTTGAGTCCTTGTCGATGTATTCATCTGCCGGCGACTGATCATCGGCTTCTCCAAGAAGTTGCACCGCCTCTTTGCTGGTAATCTCCTGGACCCCTTTTAGTTTTCTCTCGATTACACGGCTTCTGGTTGCAGCAGCCTCTATTGTACTACTTGCCTCATGCAGTTTTTTGCGAGTTTTGTCGAGAACAGCACCAAAGCTGGCAAATTCAGTCTTAATTGCGCCGAGTAAATTCCATACTTCGCTAGTCCGTTTTTCTATGGCCAAAGTTCGGAAGCCCAACTGAAGGCTGTTCAGGAGTGCTGCCAAGGTTGTCGGACCTGTGATAACAACCTTGTATTCACGCTGCAATAACTCAAATAGGCCTGAACGCCGCAACACTTCTGCATACAGACTCTCAGTGGGAAGAAACATAACGCCGAAATCGGTAGTGTGTGGCGGGTCTAGATATTTATCACGGATATTTTTTGCCATCTCTTTAATGGACCGCTCCAATTGCCGGGAGGCTTCTTCAACCAGTGCAGGATTCCCCTGCTCCTGAGCATCCTGCAACCGGTGATAATCCTCTTGTGGAAATTTTGCATCTATAGGGAGCATGATATTCGGGTGTTGTTCGTCATTGCGTCCAGGAAGACGTATGGCAAATTCAACTCTATTGTTGCTCCCTTGTTTGGTCATAAAGTTTGTCGCATACTGTTCAGGAGTAAGAATCTGTTCCAGTAGGCTCCCCAGTTGAATTTCACCGAAAGTCCCACGAGTCTTCACATTGGTAAGGACTTTTTTCAAGTCTCCAACACCTATTGCCAGGCTCTGCATTTCGCCAAGTCCCTTATGGACCATTTCAAGTCGCTCACTGACGATTTTAAACGATTCACCAAGTCTTTTCTCCAAAGTATCATGGAGCTTTTCGTCAACTGTTGCCCTCATCTGTTCTAGCTTCCGGTTATTATCATCCTGCAGGCTTGCCAACTTCTTTTCAACAGTTTCATTAATCTTGTCGAGTTTCTGGATGTTGTGGTCGGTAAGGGTCTTGAGTTGGCCGGAAAAAAGTTCCATCTGGCGCAACTGAGACTCGGATGCTTCTGCCATACGGCGTAGAATAGATTCGTTGAAGGCATTGAATGTGGTATTCAGCTCTTCCCGGTTCTGTTTGGCTACAGTAGAGGTCTCTTCACGATGTTTGGCGAGATCGTCACGAAGCCCGCGTTCCATTCTTTCCAGAATGCGTTCCAGGGTCTCAAATTGTGGATTTTGTTGGTTGGATGTAGTGCGGGTCGCTCGGACTAGCAGTGTCACAAGCAACCCGATTATTATAAAGATTAGTAGAACTATGAGATAAAGGAGAGGGTCATTCATTTCAGCATTCCCTCGAAATTGAGGGGGTACTGCTGGGGGTTGGATCAGACAAAAAGATGCTCTTCATCATAACCTAGTTCAAGCTCCTTTTTCTTTTCTGGAGCAAAGAGCAGAGCAATTCCTGCACCTAAAGCAGCACCGGCCATAAATGACATGAAAAGCGTACTGACAACCGAACAACTTTTTTCTTCACATGCATCAGACATAATCAATTTCCTCCCAACAAGTTTGATTGATAAAGATAAAAAAATGTAAAGATAGTCTTACCGCGAATGAGAATGTCAAAAAACAGTCATATGACGACA
Source organism: uncultured Geobacteraceae bacterium (assembly GCA_964649725.1). Classification (GTDB taxonomy): domain Bacteria; phylum Desulfobacterota; class Desulfuromonadia; order Geobacterales; family Geobacteraceae; genus CAZYTM01. Next base: position 16,874 of record CAZYTM010000004.1, read on the forward strand.
GAAAATGTTTGAACACTCTGCTCCCGCAGAATGCATGTTTAGCAATCTTGTATACTAGAATAGCAAATTATAACAGCGCTGTACAGACCTTTAGTTAAATAAGTATACAAATGACATACCAAAACAGTTAGTATAAGCTGCAGATAAGCCTAAATGAGCAATTTTATCCAGGAGCCTTTTGTTAAGTTCAATCAATTAGGCGTTTACGTACCGGATCGATTTGTATCAGTAATACTTGCTTTAAGTCCTTCCTCAAGATCAGGATAGATGAGCTTTATATCTAGCTTAGTCAACATCTTTCGATTATCCATCTGTCTCGATTCAGTTACATAGGAGAGCATAAGAGGGGACATAACCTGTCGTGCCTCTAGCAGGCTTACCTGGCGTGGTCTGGGATATCCGAGTATGTCTGCAACAGCATTGAAATAATCTGTCATGGTACTTTTGTTGCCATCGCTGACGTTGAATATGTCACCAGCTTTCCCTCTTTCTGCAGCGGCAAGGCATACCCGGGCCAGATCTTCGGCATGAATGCGGTTGGTAAATACTGCCTCATCTGCAAGAAGCACAGGTTGCCCAGCGATCAGATGCTGTACTGGAAGCCGTCCAGGGCCGTAAATTCCGGTCACGCGCAGAATGATTACCGCGACATTGTTAGCTTCTCCCCAGCGTTTTAATGTCAATTCAGCATCGAGACGACGACGAGCTCGAGCTGTCTGAGGATTGACCGGAGTTGCTTCAGTTACTAGCGCCCCGCTGCAATCTCCGTATACTCCACTGGTGCTGATGTAGATTACCCTGCTCGGTTTGGCTTCGGGTTTTAAAGCGGCACAGAAGTTGTGCATACGAGTATCAATGATACCACCTCCTGGAGGAGGGGCGAAGTAGAAGAGAACCGATTCTGCTGTAGGGATGTTGATTAAAGTGTCTGGGCAATCGAGATCTGCGATAATGGCTTGTGCGCCGAGTTGTTGCAGTTTCTCCCCCTTTTCAGGTGATCTGAGGATTGCTTTCACCGCAGCATGCTCTTCTATGGCCAGTCTGGCAACCCGCATGCCAATGTCACCGCAGCCAATTATGACAATAGTATTTCTATTCAAGTCATTACCTCAATATAGTTATTATGGTTGCCAAAGATAGAGAAAATTGGAACTGTTCAAGAGGTCAAAGCCAACAGAGTTCATGTTTAGCAGGCTTAGCAATGATCCTGAATCATTAGCAGCACCTGAATAGATGGAGCCAATGTGACTTCCGGGTCGATAATAACTGACGACACGAGCCTCCTTCAGCCCCTTGGCCTCTTTTATGGCTGCGATAGTTTCGTCTAAATAGCATATGCGGTCAATGAGTTTAGACTTAAGCGCCTGATCAGCTGTATAGATTCGTCCGTCTGCTAATGTTTGTAATTCAGAGAGGATGATTTTATTGCCGCGACCTGTCTGAACTACATCAAGGAAGCGATTGTGAAGAGTTGTGATAATTGTTTGCATGATCTGGTCTTCTTCAACGGTACTTGATCGGAATGGGGAAAGAATATCCTTTTTGTCACCTGATTTCACAGCATTTTCAGTTATACCAACTTTTGCGATGAGACCGGAAAGATTGAAGCGTGGCAGTATAACGCCGATACTGCCGGTCACAGCAGTAGGATGGGCGGTTATGTAGTCTGCTGCTGCAGCAATGTAATAGGCACCGGAAGTACCAATACCAGTTATGGTCGCATAGAGTGGGACATTCTTGCGGGATTTGAACCCATTTAATTCATGATAGATTATATCACTCGCAGTAACCGTTCCACCTGGTGAATTAAGACGCAAAATCACACCGGCAATCTTTGGGTCGTTTTCGGCTTTTTGGAGTGTTTCTTTGATGTGCGCAACAGTGGATGGTTTTTCACTAACTAGTTGGTTGCCGCTACGTTCTATTTCTGAGATGAAGCCGGTAATGTCGAGCAGAAGAATCTTAGCATTACCTTCTCCTTCAATGGTTTGTTCCTGCAGAGGTTTGACATGTTTTACTATATCAAGGTTGACGAAAGCACAACCATTCAAAATCAAGCCAGCAATCAGTAAGGCGAATATGTGATTCATGGCAGGTGTAACTCCTTTTCAATGAAGGTGCTGTAGATAGAAATTTGTTGAATATAAAATCACATATTTTCACAGATGTTCGTTGATTAATAATTCCTTTATACCTGAAAACAGAAACCGTCAAGCGTAAATAGAGACGACTGAGCATAGATATATGTTGCGTAATACTCTCTTTGGCCTTGATTCGGGTTGGAGAAGAGGGTAGGATACGGACGGTTTAATAATCTGATATTAAATTTCCACCTCTAAAGTTAGTATGTTCATAGTGTGCAATAATCGCTGATGGTTAAGGATAATGACCAAAAACAAGGATCGACTTGACAAGATATTAGTGGAACGCGGGCTTGTTCAATCTCGTGAGCGGGCACGTGCTTTAATTATGGCTGGAGATGTACTGGTTGAAGATCAACTTGTCAGTAAAGCTGGCCACCTAGTCGATATATCTGCAACTATACGCCTGAAGAATGAACCCTTACCTTATGTCAGTCGTGGCGGACTGAAATTGGCAAAAGCTCTAGATGAATTTCGAATAGAAGTTAAAGGGCTTGTGGCTATCGATGTAGGTGCATCAACAGGTGGTTTCTCCGATTGCCTGCTGCAGCGTGGCGTTCGTAGAGTTTATGCAGTAGATGTTGGTTATGGGCAACTGGCCTGGAAACTGCGTCAGGACAATAGGGTAGAAATATTTGAAAAGACAAATATCAGACACCTTACAGCCGATCGTTTGGAGGTGCGCCCGGATATTGCAGTAATCGACGCGTCTTTTATCTCACTGGCCAAAGTATTGCCGGCAACACTCACTCTGCTTGCACAAAAAGCTTACATCGTCGCCTTGATAAAGCCACAGTTTGAAGTTGGCCGTGGCTTTGTAGGTAAGGGGGGGGTTGTCAGGGATTCGCGTCTGCATGAAAAGGTTATCGCCTCAATTACATCTGTGGCAGAGACATTAGGGTTAGAAATCAAGGGTATTATTGAGTCACCACTTTTGGGCGCCAAGGGGAACATGGAATTTCTCATTTATTTGGTAAAAGAACGTTAGAATTTAAGATAAACGTCAATTCATGATATTCTTCTGTTGTCAGATTAATGATAATCGCGTAAAATAGAACGAATATTTCAGAGGTAGATAGATGGACGATTGCATATTCTGCAAAATCATTCGCAAAGAGATTCCGGCAAAATTCGTTTACGAAGATGAACGTTTTATTGTAATAGAAGATATTGCTCCGGTTGCACCGGTGCACATGCTGATAATCCCACGTCTGCATATTGTCAACTGTCTCGATTTGCAGAGTAGTGATAGTCAATTAATTGGCGAAATCTTTCAACTCGCAGCCCGACTTGTAAAAGAGAAGGGGGTCTCTGCAGAGGGATTTAGAATAGTCAACAATAACAATACAGGAGCAGGCCAATCAGTTTTTCACATCCATTTTCATTTATTGGCTGGTCGACAATTTAACTGGCCGCCAGGTTAATTCGCCTGGGAAACCGAATTATCATCACTAGTTCCGGAGGTCGTTAACATGAAACAATTTCTCTGTTTTCTGTTTTTGCTTATTTTACCACTGCCGGTTTCTGCTGAAATATATAAGTGGGTAGATGCTAAAGGGACGGTTAATTTTACAGAAGATATCGGTAAGGTGCCACCTAATTATCGGAACAAGGTCAAGATCATTGATGATGTGATTGTGCCTGTTCAGGTTTTTGAAGGAAACGAGGATGCTAAGACTAAGGGGAAGAGTGACAATTTACATGCAGCTGTAGAAGCTGGCAAGATCGATAAGCAGAAGGCTCAGGAATTAAGGACTGAAGCGGAATCAATTTTGGCTCAAAGCAAGGAGATGGTTACACGTGCGGCTGAATACCGGCAGAGACTTGCAAACAAGGATAAAATGTCACGCGGTGAGTATCTGAGTTTATTAAACTCAATAAAAGATTATGAGTTTCAGGCTGAAAGTCTAAAAAAGCGTTACAACGAGTTTAGGGATAAAGCCGGCAGAGAAGGGCTTCAACTGCCACCAATAGAATAAATCAGCTTTAAAATTTGCATAAAAAGGCCCACAGCTGTTAACTGTGGGCCTTTTTATATTGGTGCTGCCTCGGCAAGCTTTGTTCTAATCCGTCGGTATAAATGTCCTGAGTTTCGTCAGGCGCGCTCTTTAGCGACCGTACCTTTCGATTCACCCGTCCATTTCTCCTTTTTCAAGCGGTTGTTACGCGCCTGACGGATGAGATGTGACGCTGTCTGCGTAATGCCCGGCAGCACCAATTTAAATTCTTGCTCCAGAATACCGTATGCCGCTAGAAGTCTCTGACCTTTTCTTTGAGCATCTCCCGAGAATACGCTTCAGGCTGCCTTCTGCATTGAAGGTTTGCACACCGCGCATATGCCTAGGGTAATGTAAGTTTATTAATAGTCAGGAGCCTCAACCGATAATTACCTGTAACCCAGAGCAATTTTCAAAGAACAATATTTATATGTTAATAATATTTTATTCTTCTGCTACTAGCCTGTCAAGTGATGTTGACATTAATTTCCGGAGCATTTATTTATTATTTCGGATTAGAAATGGAATCCTTTAAGGAATATTTTTTTGTCAGCAATTTGGATTCATATTTCGACGAAAAGCATGGATTTGGTAGTACTAAAGATTAGTTGCTGGTTGGGCATCTGTAACGTAATTGATTCTGGGATTCTTATGATGATGCTTCTATAAAACCGAGGTGACCACGAGTGCCAGAGTTAATCCTGCCATTATAATAACTGTGGCCCATGCAATGCTATTGAAAAGGCGTGAATTGGTATATTCTCCCATCAATTCTTTTTTATTTATCAGAATCAGCATGAAGACCAGCACAAATGGGAGCATTATACCATTGACTACTTGTGTGATAAGCATAATGGCAATTAATGGTGCATTTGGTATCATTATTACTAATGCTCCAATTACTATGAGACCTGTGTATATCCACATAAATTGAGGAGCTGTTTTAAAATTGTGGTCTACGCCAGACTCCCAGCCCATACCTTCGCAGACACAGTAAGCAGTTGCCAGAGGGAGTATGGATGCAGCAAAGAGAGAAGCATTAGCCAAGCCGATGGCAAAGAATATCGACGCGTATTTCCCGGCTAGCGGTTCGAGTGCTTTTGCGGCATCTGCAGCGTCGTTGATTTTGATGCCATGCTTGTAAAGGGTGGCGCCACATGCGACAATGATAAAGAATGCAACAACTGAAACCATGATACAGCCAACAATTACATCCAGACGTGAGGTAGTATATTGTTCTACCTTGATGTTTTTATCCACAACCGCTGATTGAAGATAAAACTGCATCCATGGTGCAATTGTGGTTCCTACGATGCCTATAATCATCATCAGATAAGTGGGCTTAAAGCTGAAAGTAGGGTTTACAGTCTCCTTGAATACTTGTCCCCAATTAGGGTGGGCAAGGAATGCTGAGATGATATAGATTATGAAAATAGTACAGGCAAAGAGGAATATTTTTTCGACAAACCTATAAGTCCCTTTGACGACGAGAAACCAGACCATAAATGCGCCTATAGGCACAGATATGTATTTGCTGACGCCAAACAGTTCCATGCTAGCCGCTAAACCAGCGAATTCCGCAACAGTATTGCCTATGTCCCCTACAAGCAGACATATCATTAGATAAAAGGTTATCTTGACACCAAAGTTTTCCCTGATCATATCGGCGAGGGTTTTGCCTGTTACTACTCCCATCCTTGCTGCCATTTCCTGGATTACCACAAGCGCTGCAGTTATAGGGATCAGTGACCAAAGAAGAGAATAGCCGAAATGGGCGCCAGCAACTGAATAGGTAGTAATGCCGCCGGCGTCATTATCGACATTGGCGGTGATGATACCTGGTCCGAGAATAGAGAGAAAAAGCAGGATATTTTTTCTGCTAAAACGATGCTTCATATATTTCCTCAATAAACAATGAGTGCTAGCAGATGAGAACAATCTTTATCGCTAACAATAAATGTCAGTAATTTGTCTGGCGTTTCCGCTTTAGTGCCATTGGCAAGAAGAGTTCAAGAATATCATCGACTGTTACTATCCCGGCAAGTTTCCCATTGTTTTCCAATACGGGTACTGCAATCAGATTATATTTGGCAATAATATCCAGAATATCTTCTGGCTCAGCGTCAATATTGACTGTTTTTAGGTTGACAGTCATTATTTCTGCGATCGGTTTTGCCGGAGGATGAATGAGTAGTTCCTTGAGGCTGACTACACCAAGCAGATTTTCTTCTTTATCTACAATGTAACCATAGAAGACGGTTTCAATGTCAGAGGCGATAAGCCTAACCTGTCGCAACGCATCTTCAACAGTCATGTCGATGGAAAGGGCCAGATATTCATTGTTCATCAAACCACCGGCAGTGTCATCCTCATGTTCCATAAGCTCTTGGACTTCTTTTGCCTCTTCCGCGTCCATCAGACCAAGCAGTTCCTGCGCCTTTTCTTCTGGAAGGTCTCCAAGCACGTCAGCAGCTTCATCCGGGTCCATCTCTTCAAGGATGTCAGAGGCCTGTTCACTGTCCAACTGGCTTATAACCTGGCTGCGGAGCTCCGGTTCAAGTTCATGAATAGCCTCACCAGCAGTCTCGGTATCGAGAGATTCAAGAACAGTCTGAATCTGGCGGTGTGAAATACTGGAGATAATTTGGGCAATGTCGGCCGGATGCATATCGGCTACTTTTTCCCGCGCCATGGTAAGGGTTAGCCTAGAGGCGTTCAACTCCAATGGTTGCACGAATTCCCAGCTTATTTCTTGGGTAGGGACTTCACGCTTAAGTGTCGCAGCAGCTTTTTCCCAAAGGCGTTCATAGCCCAGACGGCGTAGCAGACCTTTGAGCCCGATGTCGACTGAAAAGATACAGAGCAGATCTTTGTGACTACCCAGTTTAAGGTCATTGACTCGTACTACTTTAGCCCCATTTATGTCGACAATCTGTTTGTCAAGGATGTCTCGATTGACAAGAATTTCGCCCTCTTCAGGTTGATATTCTACAATATGGCTCCCATCACCGACTACGGTAATTACAACAGGGTTGAAAAGTGGTATGTCGCGCCATGGGACAGCAAATATTTTTTTCTTTAACTTGACTAGAAGGTGAGAGACTTCTGGAAATACTTCACCAGGGACCATCACCAGGTCCCATAGTCGGCCGATCTCTTTCCCCTGTTCATTGATCACGATTTTGTTGAGGACTGAACTGAGATAGAGTTCGTTCATTCCGATCATATCCAACTCCTCATAAAAAACGGCCCTTTCAGGGGAGAAAGGGCCGTCACAAAATGTGCAGACACTACTTCCCCCTGGTTGATTTTCGGCAGTGCACAACGTAGGTTCGATAAACCAGCTACCTTAGGTGAAGCCTTAAGCCGACAACACCTGGTCTACCCGTTGGCGTCTTTCGATGTTTCCGGGCAGTAGCCTCTGTTTGTGCAAACGCCTCATTCTAACGAGGAATATTCCATATTTCCTATAATATTGGCCCATTGATTTGTCAATGTTTATTTCGGCAATTTCTTCATAGCTGTCAATTGACACCATTGTTGATTGCTGATAGGTTAAAAGAAAAAATTTAGAGGTTAGCAATGTCATTCCCACATATAGACCCAGTATTCCTACGTCTTGGCCCATTGGAATTTCGCTGGTACGGTCTCATGTATATTATAGGTTTTATCGCCGCCTATTTCATTATCAAGTATGGCGTGAAACGGCGTAATCTGAGGCTTAGTGAGGAGGATGTTGCAGACAGCATCTTTACGGCTGCTCTATGCATAATTCTCGGTGGTCGTTTAGGGTACGTTATATTCTATAATGCCTCATTTTATCTCGCAAATCCGCTTAAAGTCTTTGCCGTATGGGAGGGGGGGATGTCTTTCCATGGTGGACTTTGCGGGGCGTTGGTAGCTTGTTTCTGGCTTGCAAAAAAATTCAAGCTAAGTTTTTTCGTATTGTCTGACCTCGGCTTTTTGGCAACTCCCATTGGTCTTGGTCTTGGTAGAATCGGTAATTTTATTAATAGTGAACTCTATGGCAGAACCACTGATAAACCTTGGGGTATTATATTCCCCACTGGAGGTAATTTACCTCGGCACCCGTCACAACTCTATGAGGCATTTCTTGAAGGGGTTGGGATTTTTGTTATTCTTTGGCTGTTCGAGCGTCGCAGCAGACCTGTTGGTTCGATAACATGGCTATTTATTGCTCTCTATGGCGGCTTTCGTTCGTTTGTTGAGTTCTTCCGTGAACCTGATCTGCAACTAGGCTTTCTGTTAGGATGGTTGACTATGGGGCAACTCCTTAGTATCCCAATGCTTCTGGTAGGTGGAGGGATGTTCTGGCGTTGCATGCGTAAGAGTAATGCTGCCGAGTAATTGGCTAATCCAACCGTTTCATCATCTCCAGTACATTACCTCCGTCGATTTTGCAATACGATACACTGTCCATTAGCGCCCTGATGAGGTATATACCGCGTCCCCGGTCTTCCAATTGTTCGAAATTAGGAGGTGGGATGGCATTGATATCAAAGCCCTGTCCATTGTCAAACACCTTAATAATCAGATCCTTGTCCGTAATATTAATGAGTATGTGAACTGTTTTGTCTGGATCACCGGCATTTGCATATTTTATCGCATTTACCATAGCCTCGGTCAGGACTAGATTTATGTGATAGGCAAGAGTCTCCCTGTCGCCACAATACTTATCCAGTTCCTTAGCGATGTCCTCGCCTATCCTGCCAATAAGGCTTAGATACCTGGTCTGATTCGGTACTTTGATGTCAACTTCCAACTCGTTTTTCTCCATTACGACCTCGTAAGTTAGAAATTTTCCAGCGCTTCAGCAGCAGTGGCATATATTTCAAATACCCGATGCAGTCGAGTCAGCTCGAACATTGATTTTACCTGTGGTTGCAGGGAAGAGAGCTTCAGGTTGCCCTGCTGCGAGATTGCATTTTTGAAGCCTGATACGAGCGCGCCCAGCCCTGAACTGTCTATGAAGCGAACATCCTTAAGGTCAATCAGTACCTTTTTCTCGCCAGAGATAAACAGCTGCTGCATCTCGCTTTTGAGGTCACCTGAATTATGGGCGTCCAGTCGCTCTTCCTTGACGTTAATAATTACGAGGTTATTTTTTCGTTCAATTTTCAGATTCATTTAGGCTCCTCCTGGTCCGGCCGGTAATGCCGGAAGATACTTGGAATAGTAATGGAATAGTGTAGAATTATCATCTACTATGCAAAAACATATTAAGTATATCAATCAATTTTCATCACTACTAGGGAAATGTCATCTTCCAAGAATGATGACTTTGTATAGTCGTTAACTTGTTGCAGTATTGCGTTGACAATCATCTCCGGGCTTTCCTGGTAAGCTGCAGAGACGGTCGCGCAGAGTCGCTCAACGCCATAAAGTTCACCATCTGCGTTCTGCGCCTCAGTAATGCCGTCAGTATATAATAGCAGCAGGTCGCCACTTTGCAGGACAATCTCCTTTTCTTCAAATATAACGTCCCGGTTAACACCTAGAATCAATCCTTCTGCATCCAGTTCTCGACATGTTGTAGCCCCTTTGCTGAAATGGAGAGGCGGGTTATGGCCAGCAGTGGCAAAAGTCAATTGCCTGGTGATGTTGTTGAACTTGGCAAAGAACATGGTGATGAATAGTTCTGCTCGCCCAAGGTCATCGTACAGAACGTTGTTGAGTGCTGCCAAGACTTCACGTGGGCTGGTATTTGAATAGCCCTCAGTTCTGAGTACAGTCCGGGTTTCGACCATGATAAGGGCGGCTCCGACACTATGGCCGGATACATCGGCAATAACCATATCGACAACAGAGTCGCTTCTCTTGAAAAAATCGTAGTAGTCTCCACCTACATGAGCGGCTGGCACGCAGCGGCTGGCAATATGTATTCCTGCAAGATCAGGCGGATTGGCAGGAAGAAGCGACAGTTGAATCTGTTTGGCCAATTCCATCTCTCGCGCAACCCGGGCATTTTCCAGTTGAGCTTTTTCCTTCTCCAGTCGCTCCAGTTCACGAGCCTCTCTTTCTTCTACTATTTTAACTGCTTGGGCAAGCTGACCAGCTAGGCTCCCCAATAGTCTGAGAAACGGTTCAGTGAAAATGCCGACAATAGATTTGGAGAAAACTGACAAGATACCAACCGGGGGTTCCCCCTCACTGGCAATAGGGATATGGGCGAATGATTTTATCCCTTCGCGGTCCATAATCTCCTTAGATTTCGGTTTGGTAATGTGTGTGGTATCGTTGACGAATTGGGTGGCTCTGGAGAGGAACGCTTCGCCGATGTAAGTATCTATCTCAGGCAGCCAATTACTTTCGGTAATGGAGCGGCTTTCGCTCCCCCTGAAGCAGTGGACAGTCAATACGTTGTCGCTGTTGATCAGCCTGATGACCACAAGGTCAAATTTAAACTCTCGCTGCAACAGTTCCAGCAAGTCCTCCATGATTATCCGCAGATCAAGGGTCCTATTCATAATCTCAGATGCCCGCAGTCTGACATAAAGAGCCTCTCGGCTCTGGTCAAGAGAGGTGCGAACAGTGCTGAAGACGTCATAAACATATTCCATTTTTGATCCGATGTCTGTCAGATAACTCTCGACTATAGCGCCTGCAGCTGCAGCACCGACAGAACCGGCCAGGGTTTTTTCAATGAAGCGTTTGAGATTCGGTAGTTCAAATTCAGAAACCCCGCCCCGTTCATCAATTTCACGGTTCCCAAGATATTCTGCGATAGCGGCATGAGCCTGAGCCTCACCAATGAATTTGGCCATCAGATTAACAAACTGGATAATGGTTACTGGTTTGGAGAGACGTTTGGTCTCCCAAGGGATATCTTCCCGGGGAGGCTCGAAAACATCGACGAATTTCTTTACCTGCTCTTTTTCTCGATCACTCTGAGAAAGTATTATAGAGCAGATAAGATATCCTGCGATATTGAAGAACATGCTCCAGAAGATAGAGTGTGTCCAGATATCAAAACCGGAAAGTCCGAATAGTTCGGTCGGTTTTAGTATCTCGATGCCGAATAATCCGTTCTCCAGTATATCGTTATCTACCCAGACCGAATTTATGAATGATGGGAGTAATAGTGTATAGAACCAGACGGCAAAACCTAGGGATATGCCTGTCATCGCGCCTTTTTTGTTGCCACGTCGCCAGTAAAGACCGCCGATAAGAGAAGGACCAAACTGTGCCGCTGCGGCAAAAGAGATGAGACCCATACTGACAAGCATCTGGGAATTTCCTACTAGGACATGATAGGTATAACCAAGAAATATTACGAGAAAGATCCCTAGTCGCTTAAGGTTAATCAGCAATAGAGGGAACCATGTCTGTGGTTTCAACTTGACTACGATCGGCATCAGAATGTTGTTGAGGAACATGGTGGATATTGCGACTGATTCTACCATTACCATCCCTGCAGCAGCCGAGAATCCGCCAAGGAATGCAAGCAGGGCTATCCATGAATGTCCGCTCTGTAATGGCAGGGTCAGAACAAAAAAATCTGCTCCGAGATTGCTCCCAGTGAAGAGAAGACCCCCGAAAGCCACTGGGACAACAAATATATTTATTGCCAGCATGTAGGCAGGGAAGAGCCACATAGCTTTTTTAATATGCTCTTCGTTGGAATTTTCTATGACCATTATATGAAATTGCCTTGGCAGCAGCATTATTGCACCCATTGAGAGGAAGAGTACGGTAAAAAAATTAGGATATGACGTTTCATTTTCCTGGCCAAATGTGGTCAGATGATTTAGCTGCTCTGGATATATAGTCTGCATCCGACTGAAGATATCGGCAAATCCGTCATACATGAAATAGGTAACAAATATTCCAACGACAAGGAAGGCAATCAGCTTGACAATCGATTCAACGGCAATTGCTGCAACAAGACCTTCGTGCTGTTCAGAAGATACCAGATGTCGGGCGCCGAAAATAACGCTGAATACGCTCAGAATAATGGCAGCCAAGAATGCTGGTTGAAATGTATGAGAGGCGCCGCCAAGTATTGAAGGGAGCATCATGTTAGGTTCGCCGCACAATATCCGAAATGTTGTGGATACAGCACGCAATTGGAGAGCTATATATGGCATGATGCCGAGGATCGCAATTATTGTGACCAATGCTCCCAACCAAGGCGATTTGCCGTATCGTAAGCTTATGAAGTCTGCAATTGAGGTTATATTATTCTCTTTTGTTATTCGGACAATCTTGCGGAGCACGAACCACCAAGAGAATGCTGTAAGAGATGGTCCTAGATAAATCAGAAGAAAATCGAGACCTGTAGTGGCAGCCTTGCCAACGCTTCCGTAAAAAGTCCATGAAGTACAGTAGACAGCGATGGAAAGTGAATAGATATAAGGGTTTGAAATTATGCTGCGACCCTCTTCACGACGCTTGTCACCATAATAGGCAACCATGAAGAGGAGGAGGATATAAAGAAGCGATGAGATGACGACTATCTCGATGCTGAGCATCAGTGTTTGTTCTCCTGGTCATTGTCGTCTGATGGTAAATCAATCGATTTAGAAAAAACAAAAATGACAAAAATGGAGATGAACCAGCCAATGTACAGGTAGAGGAAAAGTACAGGTATCCCAGCCAAAAACGCATGTTTGTTGAAAATATGGATAAATGGGTAACTCATCATAATTATGCCAAGAATGAAGAATATCACCCACGACTCTTTGAGTCGCAACCATTTCAGCAGTTTTGTCGTAAAGTTATGCCACATGGTAGAGTCCCAAGCGATTGAATATTTCGTCAATATTATCATCAAGCGGCATAGATGTGTCGAGGAAAATAATCATCCCTTCATCTTCTGTAAGTAACTCAAAAGTGTCTCGATGTTGGTGGTAAAGTTCCCACCTGCCGTCAGATGCTTCATCAGGAAGTTGTCTCCTGGACACGAGTCGCTCTCTGCTTGTCTCTTCAGGGCAGTCAGTTCGCAATATTACAAACTCAACAGCATGAGCTTGGGCAGTTTTTTTAAACTGGTGCCGATCATATTTGCTGCGAAATGTCGCATCAACTATTATGCTGCGACTGGCTGACAACTCACGGTCAGCAAGGTTAAGCAGCTTGGCATAAGTTGTTTGAATCGACTCAGGTGCATAGAGTCCGGATGAGTATTCATCTAGCTGTCTGCTTGAAGAAGCTAGTCCTGACAGTTCTTTTCGCACCAGATCGGAACGAACCAGTTCGATACCAAGTTCTAAAGCCAGCTCTTCTGCCAATGTGCTTTTACCGCTGCCCATTAGACCACAGGTGATGAAGAGGGTAGTTTTGAGCCGTTGTCTAAGAATATATCCACGTGCCAGCTTGAAATAACGGTTAGCTTTGGCAATTGCCAGTGTCCTGGCAGCTGGCAAAATATCAGGATCTAGCAGTTGTAGACTGGCTACCTTCCCCCTGACCATTGCACGGTAGATTTTGTAGAACTCGAGCAGCCCAGAGTTTTCATTGTCGCCAGTCATTTCCTGGTAGTGTCCCCACAGCTCTTCGCTAAAAGCACGTTGTTTATGTAAATCGAGATCCATGAGAAGGAATGCAAGATCAGAGAGCGTATCACCATAACGAAAACGATCGTTGAATTCGATGCAATCGAATATCCATACTCGTTCATCTAGACATATATTCTCCAGATGCAGGTCGCCGTCACCATCCCTTATAAATCCATCCCTTACTCGCCTGGTAAAGAGATCTAAATTGCTGGCCATAAAACTGGTTACCCAATCTCTGATAAATTGGAGGTCACGCGCGGAAATAGTATTATTTACAAATTCGGCAAGTTGCGAAAAATTTTCCTCCCAGTTGCGGGTAATCACTGAAATTGTGCCATATTCATCAATCTTTTTACTTCTTTCTGCATGTAGATGGAAATCGGCAATAGTGGAGGCGATTTGTCTGATGTCGGCCGGCGTCACCTTATTCATGCTCAGTAGTTGGTCAAGCATCTTTTCAGCAGGTAGTCGACGCATTTTGACGGCATAATCTATAATTTCCCCATCTCCATCAATTTTAATCCCTTGATCAGTTTCTCGTATCTCGACCACTTCCAGATAGATATCAGCAGCAAGGCGACTGTTCAGGCGAATCTCTTCGGTACAGTAAAAGCGGCGTCGATCAAGTGTGGTAAAATTGAGAAAGCCGAAATCGACAGGGTTTTTTACTTTGTAAACATATGAATCAGTCAGGAACAGATAAGAGATATGGGTCTGGATACAGGAAATCGTTGTAGTCGCTTCCGGATAACAGGCCGGGTCGAGTAATGCGGTTATGATTCTTGAATCCATGCGGCATCCTTGACGTCGGTATTGATGCCTATTTATGGTATCATATCCATCGTTTGGTGCAACTTACGTGCAGAGATAAGTATTTGACGGTGGTAGGGATTTGTGGTAATTATTACAATATCCTCCAGCGAATTACCTTGCCTCTATTGGTATCGCTGAGCGTTATGGCCGGTTGTGTACAAAGTAGTCATCCAGAGCCAGGCGTCGATAAGGATACCTCGTGCGTAGATGTGCGAATCTCTTTATCGATAGTCTGGTGTTTTTTATGGCAGGGCAATTCATGAATCGTAACTTTTTCCTCTATATGCCACTTCTGGCGGTGCTTCTTTCGGCCTGTGCAACAAGTGAAATCAGGTCGGACGATATGCAGCCTGTCGTCCTTACTCCTGCGCCACTTCCAGTAATAGATATTGCTGAATCCAGATCGCTATATCTCTATTCAATGTCACGTTTACAGAGTATTGAAGGTGATTATGAAGGTGCTTTCAGTCTTCTTCGCGCTGCTATGGAGGCAAATCCGAATGTCTCATATCTTCATACAGCTGCAGCAAATCTTTACCTGAAGCAGAATCGTTTTCAAGAGGCATTAAGTGAATGTGAAAAGGCGGTCTCCCTTGATCCCGCCAATGTAGAAGCGCAAATTCTGACCGGCAACATACTGGCAGGATTACGTCAGGACAAAGAGGCGATTCCACATTATCGGAAGGCACTTGATCTGGACCCATCCAAAGAGGAGGTATATCTTCATCTTGCGCTATCAAGCTTGAAAATCTTTGAATATGAAGATGCAGTGACGACACTTAAGCAGCTAGTCGCCAAGTCGCCAGACTCAGCACTAGGCTATTATTATCTGGGGCGGGCGTATGACCAGATGAAGCTTTCAAAGGAAGCTATCGGGTACTACCGGAAAGCAGCTGAGACCAAACCAGACTTTGAACAGGCTCTTATTGACCTCGGCATAGCGCAAGAAAATCAAGGGCTCTATGAAGACGCTATAGTAACTTTCAAGGATTTACTTGCTACAAATCCATTCAATATTAATGTCACCCAGCATCTAATCCAGCTCTATATACAGCAGCAACAGTTAAAGCCTGCTCTGGTTCTACTGCAGGGGGTGGTTGCCAACGGATTCGGTGGTTTGGAGACATATCGCAAAATCGGTTTGATACATATGGAGCTGCAGCAGTATGATGATGCTATCGGTGAATTTACTAAAATTCTGGCGCAGGAGCCTGAAGCACACCAGGTTAGATACTACCTGGCATCAGCTTATGAAGAGAAAGCTGAAATTGAAAAAGCAATTGCTGAATTCCGCCGCATTCCTGCGAATTCGACATATTATTTTGATGCTCTGGGCCATATTGCCTATCTCTATAAGGACAAGGGTGATACCGCAAGCGGCATTGCAATTCTAAATGAGGCAATTGCCGAATATCCAGGGCAGATCGATTCATACCTTCATCTTGCTGGAATTTATGAGTCAATGGACCGATATGAGGAAGGTCTTAAAATTTTGGGTGAAGTGGAGGGGAAATTCCCTAAAGAAGCGCGGCTCAAATTCAGGATCGGTGTTCTTTACGATAAAATGGGGGATAAACAGGAATCGATTAATCATATGAAGGAAGTATTGGCATTGACCCCTCAGGATGCTCAGGCCCTTAATTATCTAGGTTATACCTATGCCGAGCTAGGCGTTAATCTAGATGAGGGGTTGCAATATCTAAAAAAGGCTGTAGAACTTCGTCCTGCTGATGGTTTTATTCTTGACAGCTTAGGCTGGCTTTACTACAAAATGAAGCGCTTTGATGAGGCAGTATTTCAGCTGGAAAAGGCGATTGCCCTCGTCGATAAGGATACTACCATAATGACTCATCTTGCTGATGCCTATATTGCCACCAGAAATTTTCGTAAGGCGTTGGCACTCTATCGTCAGATATTGCAGCTAGAGCCAGATAACAAAGAGGCCGCTGAAAAAATCAGAAAATTTCGTGCTACGGATAGCGGTGAAAAATGAACAGCAGTCGGTTTTGCTGCCTGCTCCTTATTCTTTTAGCTTTGGCAGGATGTTCGGATAACATATCTGTTCCTTCCTCTTTATCTACACGCCCTGCTGGGGTAGCTGCTTACGGCGATGCCATGGTTGTTGGTTCCATAGGCGAACCTTCCACTCTTCTTCCTCTACTTGCATCAGATGTACCTTCCCGAGAAATTGCCGCCCAGATATACAGCGGTCTAGTCAGGTATGACAAGAACCTTAAGTTGGAAGGGGAATTGGCTCAATCCTGGGAGGTGGCAAAAGATGGCCTTTCCATAACCTTTCATCTTCGTAAAGGGGTTAAATGGCATGATGGTCGGCCTTTTACCTCCCATGATGTCCTGTATACCTATCAAATCACTATAGATCCAAAGACACCGACCGCCTATGCCGAGGATTTCAAACAGGTAAAGCGGGCCGAGGCTCCTGACCCCTATACTTTCAAGGTAACTTACGCTAAACCTTTTGCACCTTCGCTAGAATCATGGGGAGTGTCAATTCTGCCTGCTCATTTGCTGGAAGGAAAGGATATCACCAAGAGTGAACTCGCACGCAAACCTGTTGGTACCGGACCCTATCGATTCAAAGAGTGGATAGCCGGTCAGAGGCTGGTGCTGGAATCGAATCACGAATATTTCGAGGGGCGTCCCTATATCGATCGTTATATCTATCGAATCATCCCGGACAATTCAACCATGTATATGGAGCTTAAATCGGGTGGTATCGACATGATGGGGCTGTCACCGGTGCAATATCAGCGACAGACCAACAACCCTGAATTTCAGGCCCGCTTTAACAAATACCGATATCCGGCTTCAGCCTATACCTATCTTGGCTACAATCTGCGTCATCCGCTCTTCAGTGATATGCGGATCAGGCAGGCTATCGCCTCGGCTATCAACAAGGAGGAGATTGTCCAGGGTGTACTGCTTGGCATGGGACAGGTCGCCCATGGTCCATACAAACCTATGACCTGGGCATATAATCCGGATATTAGGGATTTCGGCTATAACCCGGAACGGGCCAAGACTCTGCTAGCTGCAGCCGGTTGGCGGGGGAAGAATGCCGACGGCATCCTGGTCAAGGATGGCAAGACTTTATCATTCACTATACTCACCAATCAGGGTAACGACCTTCGGCTAAAGACGGCGCTGATTATTCAGCAGCGTCTCAAAGCTGTCGGGATAGATGTGAAGATCAGGGTGATAGAGTGGGCATCATTTCTGAAAAATTATATCGACAAAGGGGATTTCGAAGTAATAATTCTCGGCTGGACAATTGGCCAGGACCCAGATCTTTTCGATGTCTGGCACTCCAGCAAGACTGGTCCTAAGGAGCTTAATTTTATCGGATATAAGAATGCTGAAGTCGATCGTCTGATAGAAAAGGGGCGCGGGACCTTTGATATGGAGGAACGGAAGCGCTGTTATTATCGTATTCAGGAAGTTCTGGCGGAAGAGCAGCCCTACACCTTTCTCTATGTACCGGATGCACTGCCGGTGGTGAGTGCCCGTATTCGTGCTATAGAGCCTGCTCCGGCCGGCATCATGTATAATTTCATCAAATGGTATGTGCCAAAGAACGAGCAACAGTATTAAATCGATAGTCACTTTGACGAATTGGCAGGGACAATAGTCTAGATCGTCATTCTTTTTATATGTTGAGTGGAATTATGACCTTTTATCTTATAAAACGTATACTGATGATGGTACCTCTCTTCTTCGGGATTACTATTATTTCCTTTGCTGTAATCCATCTTGCTCCTGGCGAGCCAGTTGAGATGCAGGTGGCGATGAACCCGAAGGTGTCTGCTGAGGCAAGGGAACGTTTGCGCAAATTTTACGAGTTGGACAAGCCGCTCCATGTCCAATACGTCAAGTGGGTAACAAGGCTGGTTAGGCTAGATTTCGGGCGATCCTTTGCCCCTGACGGTCGGCCGGTTATTACAAAAATAAAAGAGCGACTGCCGGTAACTATCTCTCTCAACCTGATCGTTTTGCTGTTGGAGTTCGGGTTAGCAATTCCGATCGGCGTCATGGCGGCCACCCATAGAGATGGCCCGCTTGATCGCTGGACCACGGTCTTCGTTTTCCTAGGTTTTGCCACACCACTTTTTTGGCTCAGTCTGATATTGATGTACCTGTTTGGCGTTAAACTCGGGTGGTTGCCGATATCAGGTATCCACTCGCTCGGGTACGAGAATCACGGTTTCTGGTGGCGTATCAATGACCTGGCCAGACACCTGGTCATACCTATTGGAGTTGCAACCTTCGGTAGTCTGGCTGGCCTCTCACGATACATGCGAACGGGCATGATTGAGGTGCTGGGGCAGGACTATATTACTACGGCACGGGCAAAGGGGCTGCCGGAAAGGGTTGTGATCTACAAACATGCTCTGCGTAATGCTCTTCTTCCTGCAATAACCTTGCTCGGCCTCTCTGTACCTGGTTTGATAGGTGGGAGCGTCATCTTTGAGAGCATCTTCGCCATTCCTGGTATGGGGCAACTATTTTATCAAGGGGTAATGGCTCGCGACTATCCGCTGGTCATGGGAATTCTGGTGATTGGAGCAGTACTCACCCTGTTCGGCAATCTGCTTGCTGATGTAACCTATGCTTTTGCAGACCCGCGCATTCGACAGGGCAGGGAGGCAGCGTCATGAGGCGATCGGGACAGAGCAGCTATCTTAGGGATGTTTTCTGGCAACAGTTCCGCGCCAATCGCTTTGCCATGGCTGGGACGCTGGTAGTGCTGGCAATGTTTGTTTTTTCAATATTGGCTCCTGTTATAACCCGCTATGACCCGAATCTGCTTGATGCCTATCATGTCCTGCTGCCTCCATCGACCAGTCACTGGTTTGGTACCGATGAGATCGGTCGCGACGTTTTCAGCAGGATGGTCTATGGGGCCAGGGTCTCACTCAAGGTCGGCTTTGTTGCTGTTGGCATTGCCACCCTGATCGGCACCCTGGTAGGGCTTCTGGCAGGTTATTATGGCGGCTGGGTTGACAGTCTGCTGATGCGTTTTGTCGATATAATGTTCTGCTTCCCGACCTTTTTTCTGATTCTGGCGGTGATAGCCCTGCTGGAACCATCAATTACTTACATAATGATTATCATCGGTCTTACCGGCTGGATGGGTGTAGCACGGCTGGTGCGTGCTGAAGTCCTTTCCCTCAGGGAACGTGACTATATCCTTGCAGCAAGGGTGATAGGCTGTTCCGACCGGCGAATCATCTTTCGACACATTCTCCCTAATGCTATAGGGCCTGTACTGGTATATGCTACCCTTGGCATTGCCGGTGCCATTCTGACAGAATCTTCTCTCTCATTTCTCGGCATCGGGGTAAGGCCACCGATGCCGAGTTGGGGGAACATCCTGGCATCTGGCAAGGAGTATCTGGAATTCGCCTGGTGGCTATTTCTCTTCCCAGGACTGGCTATTATGATAACAGTCCTTTCTTACTATCTGGTCGGGGAAGGGATCAGAGACGCTCTTGATCCACGTTTCAGCGGCGGTCGTCGTTGAGCATTATCCAGCAAATGGAGAAAATATGGATAAGAATGAAATGATTATCAACAAGGATGAGTTCGAACCAATAACAATGGCTGACGCTCTTCGCGTCGATCTACTTTGTCAGCAGTTGCTGCGCCGATTTCATGATTCCCTGCTGGCAGCAGGTGAACAACCTGCTATTGCTGGCGCTTTGGCAAAAAGCGCAGATTATTTTATTCGCGATTTTGTTGTTGATTTTAAAGCACGTAACATTTTTGTCGAGCAGAACGGCCTGGTCAGGCAATTTGCCGGTAACTGGTACATAGTATCCACTCTCGAACCGAATATATCCCAGCTTGGCCAGCATCTAAAAGGGGCAAGGGCCTTTTATCGCTTTCTCCATGAGGAACGACTCATCTCGGAAGCTTACCTTCTACAGTTGCAGCAAGAATTTGATGACCTACCATATTATGAAAAACGGATTGCTCTGTTTCAGGGGATCAGCGGTGATGATTATGTCGCTTGGGAAAAGGAGTGTCCTCTTAAAGGTTGAGGTGAGTACGTGGTTGATTGTTATCAAAAGCTGATAGGTCAACCAGTAAAATTATCGTTAATGGGTTTGCCGAAAGTGATTGGTTATTGGTAATCTAACGATAAACAAACTAGAAATCCATCCTACTGCTATATTATCTTCCTATCAGAGAATGTAGTTCATCAAGTAGCTCCCGCACCAGATCATAACCTTGTTGCCAGAAAGCCGGATCAGCCAGATCGATTCCAGCGGGCCGGACAGTATCCGCAGGTGATTGGGAGCCGCCGCTGGCAAGTATGGCGCGGTAGGCCGGGAGAAAACTTTTGCCGTCTTGTCTGTAACGTCGATAGAGGGCTAGTACCAGCAGTTCGGCAAAAGTGTAAGAATAACAGTAAAAACGGGCATGGATGAAGTGGGAAATGTAACTCCACCCCCATCGATACGGTTCAATCATGGTGACAGCATCGCCAAAAAGGCGGGCATTTTCATCCCACCAGAGATTGCCGATCAGGTCTGGAGTGATGAGACCGTTGGCGCGCTCCAGATGTAGTCGCTCCTCAAAACGGGTCAGGACGTTCTGGCGGAAGGTAGTGGCGATGATATCCTCAATTTTGGCGCAGAGCAGGGCTATCCTGACCGATGGATCAGATTCGTTCTCCAATAGATGGCGGGTCAGAAGCATTTCGCCGAATACCGAGGCGGTCTCTGCCAATGGCAGCGGTGCATGGTAGTTCAGCATGGTCTGCTCCTGTGCCAGGACGAAGTGAATGCCATGGCCAAGTTCGTGAGCCAGGGTGGCAACATCCCGTAAGTTACCGGTATAGTTGAGAAGAACATAGGGGGGGAGATGCGTTGTCATCCCCATGCAGAAGGCGCCGCCTGATTTCCCTTGGCGAGGTTCGGCATCAATACGTTGCTCACTAAAAAATGAAGCTGCTATATCACGAAATTCTGGTGAAAACTGTTCGTAGGAGGTAAGTACAAGTTCTTTAGCTTCATTGAATGAGAAACTCCGTTTGCTCCCGCCGATAGGGGCATAAAGATCGGTATTCTTTAATTTTGGCAGACCAAGCAGGCGAGCCTTGAGCCGGAAGTACTCCTGGGCCAATGGATAGTTTGCTTCGCTTACAGACATTAACCTATTTACCACATCTTCGGGGATCTCGTTGCCCAGATTGGTCGGCTCCATTGGTGAACGGTAGCTGCGTAAATCCATATCCTGTTTATGGTCAAGTGCCATGTTGTTGAATATCGAAGCATAGACGATGCTATGCTCGGCATGGCGGTTCAGGAAGATGGAAAAAGCCTCTTCCCGAACTGTTGCTGACTGATGATGAAGAAGCCCCAAGAGTTCTTCACCGGTGCACTCACGGTCTTCTCCATCAATATTGAAGCGGTAGCGAAAAGATGCAGATAGCTCGTCAAAGAGGCGGGTAAAGGCTTCAATACCGGTCAGATCCTTCTGTTTGACAAGCTGCTCTTCTCGTTCAGCCAGTGTATGGGGGCGAAAACGACGTATGCTGGCAAGATAGTGATGATATTTCTCAAACAATTTGTTATTACTCAGGTCAGTAAAGATTTCATCATTCAGGTGGGTCAGTTCAAGGTCAAAGAAGAGGAGTTCGCGGCTGATCTGGTTGCCGAATTCACTGGCTTGTTGCGACAGACGTTGATTGGCTGCATTTGATGAGTCTGCTGCAAAGCAGAGATAGGCATATAGTTGGGGTTTTACGAGGGTCTCTTGTAGTGACTCAAATTCTTTCATTGCGGTCAAGAGTGCCTTGACATCCAGTAATGCTACTTTGCCGAGGTAACGTTCCCGGAAAGCTGCTGCTTCTGTCAGACCACTACTGAAGGCATGTTCAAGTTCAGCTGAATCAGGGGACTGATAAAGTAAGGATGTATCCCAAACAGGAAGTGCAAGATTATTCACGATACCCTCCTAAATAAAAAAAGGAACATTATGGCAATGCTCCTTATTACTGGTTATTTGACATCAGAAATCCGGCATATTGCTGCTTTACCGAATGGTGGCACTCATAATACTACAGCGGGTTGCATTGTCAAGAGAGGTAGCTGCGAGTTATTTATCAGGAGCAAATGGGATAGTTGAGATATCAATATAAGCATTGCTTGTTATCAGGGTGAGGTCCTGGTATGAAACTGGGCAATCATATGCCGGTAGTGTTCCTCGCCTGAATGGAACTTCAAGATTTTTATCCCCATGCCGCTTTTCTTTACCAAGTGAATCATCCGCGGTGGTACCCTTTTAGCCCAACGGATCATACCTTCAAGTTGTATCAACTGACCATCTGGCATGGTTAGTTCGATTTGTAATCTGCTCCCTAATTTGCCGATACTGGCGGTCTTAATAAAAAGTCCATGTGACGAGATATCTTCAGTAAAAGCGAGCCTGGTCGCTTCTGTCTCGCCAAACCTGAGAGAGAGACGTTTTTTATGTCGGATGAGGTCACGCTTGTCTGTCATAATCGCCTGGTAGATAATTAATTTATATGTAATATGATTTGCAAGACAAATTCCAATATTTTTGGTTAATTTTATTATATAGTGATATTCGAGTTTATTGCTTCATACACTTCACTTAATGGGTAAATAAATAGTTTGGGGAATTATATTTATCATCTGATGCAGGATATATTGTTTTGTTATAAATCTGAAATTGTAGATATTTGTATGTGGACTGACAAATTTCGACACATTTTGTAGATTGCTGTTTAATTGTTAGGACAGAGTTATTCTGTCATATGATGTTTGAATGGATGATATGCAGTTTTGTCAGCTTTAAAGATCGGTTAATGACTTTAGATAATGTCTTATGCATTGGAAAATTTGAAATGTTTTGCTCCATCTGCAAATAATTGACACAAGGGACCATCTGCTGATATGTTGAAAAGTAGTTTTGAGCATTGTCTTTCTAGCTGCAAAAGGCAATAACAAGATTGTGGTAAGGGGGAATCAATGATAGATGGTATTACCCTCCGTATGCTTGGCGATTATGGCCCTTTTTCGCGTGTTGGGAAGAGTATTGGCTATCAGGTCACCATTGGCGAGAGCAATATTCTTGTCGATTGTGGTGCTCCATTGTTTCAGAAAATTGGTGGCCATGGTCTAAAGAATATTAAAGGCCTGATTATCACTCACTGCCACGATGATCATAAACGTTGGTTCTCAGACCTTGCCCTCTTTAATATGTACGCTCCAGATGTTACCCACCGAGTCAACCTGATTACTGCTGAAGAGATCAACGAAGGTCTGAAGACTGGCTCAGCACCTGCGCTTGATACAAGTCTGTCCCCCGATTCGCGTCTAGTCATGGATATTGCCTATGATGAGTATGTAGACTATCGTCCTATCGGCCCACGGGCTAAATATCGAATTATTCAGCGAGACCTTGGTGAAGGTTTGACTAGGATGGTGGTTACTGACCGTCACGGTGAATCGCTAGGCCCGGAGCGGGCAAAGATAGTGATCAGTTCACGCACTGGTAAAGCACGTCTTTTGTTTCGTGACCCACAATCGAAAGAGTGGGTAGAGCCGGTCAACTACTACCCATTCAGTTCCGAACATTTCTACGAAAAAGAGCAAAATATATATCGCAGCCCTGAGGGGTTTACCATTGAGGCTTTTAATGCGCCAGTCTGGCATGGAGTGCCTAGTATCGGACTAAAATTCACTACTGCAAACGAAAACCTTATTTTTAGTGCGGATACAAATCACGATGTACAACTCTGGAAGCGATTATGTTCTGAAAAGCTTAACCGCAATTCGAAACTTAGCGACAAGGAGTTCAGTGAAGCGACAATAATTCATGGTGATATAAATGATTACATCGAGCGGGTATGGAGTGAAGAACGTTACAGGGAAGCAGTGGCGACTTTTCAGAATGCGGTAGTTGTCCATGACATCGCCACTAGACGCAGTGTCGTCCATACTGATTACCGGCGATTGCAACACACGGTTCTTGACAAGAGGCAGACTATTCTGACTCACAGCCCGGACAAGATGACCTCAGAATGGGTGCTGGGTGAAGGTGACAAGGTATTTAAGATTATTGGTAAGGAGTTTTTCGAAGTGGTTGGTGATAAAGTCTACCGTTTCAATGCAGATCTTTATCATAAGGAGGACGGTCGGTATTTTATCGGGTATCGGAATCCTGATGGTGATGTTGCGGTATATGAAGATGATGGTTTACTAATTCTTACTCCTGTAGAAATAGTTGCCAAAGGTAAATTGAAGTTCCGTATGGACCTTTATGAGGACGTAGGTGGCTTATATTTCCCGAATCTCAAGGCTGGTGCAGGCGAATATCGATTAAGATCTGATGGCCAGGTAGAACAGGTAAAGGTCACGGCAAATGGGTGTCGTGGTAAGGTGGTCGAGGATATTCGTCACAGGCTGGCGACATCTGCTGATTAGATTAGACAGCTGACTATGGAGGCCAGAGCATGAGGACCATTCCGTAGTTGTAATTATGGCATAGAGAGTGATTATTCTTAAAGTGGAGGAGATTTGAAGCAACTTTTTGTCAGATGGATAATTAACAGTACTGCTCTGCTAGTTGTGGCTCACGTAGTTACAGGGGTTACTATCGACAATTGGAATACCGTCTTTGTTGCAGCCGTTGTTCTTGGCCTGCTCAATGCATTCCTGAGACCGGTGTTAATATTTCTGACTCTGCCTGCTTCAATTGTTACCTTAGGGCTCTTTACTCTGGTTATAAATGCGATTCTCTTCTACATGGCTGCTCATATGGTTAGGGGCTTTCATGTTGCCGATTTCAGTCACGCCTTTCTTGCTGCTTTTGTCTTCAGTCTGGTCAGCTTTCTGTTGAATCTTTTTCTTGGTTCTAATAGCAATCGTTAAATTAATTGGAAAATCAAATTTGATATATAAAACGGCCCATTTCTGCGGTGGTCTTATCTGTGATCAGAGTTAGAACCAACCAGCTCGTCGGAGTCTGTCTGCTGCAAAATAGCGTCCTCCAGGCTCAACATTGCCGGTGATGACAATCTTGGTGCCAATCTTGGGCGGTTTTATGCTGGACATCACCGGAATGGTTGGTTTACGGCACCCTGGGGTTGGGCATTTTGACTCGGCGATATCCATCAGAGCGAACAGGCGTGGTTCTTCCGCTGCAATCTCGGAGATAACGCCAGCAACTGAAACTGTACCAGTAAAAGCGCTGGGATTTTCTATGAATTTACTGACACTGACAGCAGCTTCGACACGCTGTTTACCGATAACTGTGCCGATAAATAGAGTACAGAGGAGAACTCCCATTATAATGAAAATAAGATAAATCCTTGTCATTTTCCCCTCCTGAAAAAATAATTAAAGTATTTAAATTCATTTGATAATTTAAAGCAAGTAGATTGTATTCTTGCAAACGTACCGTGATCAAGTATCTCTGTTAATTGAAATAGCACTGCAATTCGAGCAAGTAAATATTGATGTGGTGGTCGGTATAAACTTTAGTCAATTGCTGTTGCCATGGTCACCCTGAATCATGGTTCATTTATCGATTGCCATGCTATTAAAAATATCAATGCATAGGTGATGAAGTCAGTATCTATAAAATCAGTGCTCAGTGCTGCATATTGAAATCTAGCTGTTCAAGATTTTCACCGCGTAGAGAGGTTAGTATCGCATCACCATTTGTAGCCAGACGAAATTCGCCAAAACTAACACTCTTGTAACACTTGGCAGCGTTTTCACGACTTATGAAAGAGTTACTGGCTATGAATGGCTTGCCATCACGTACCCGGTAACGTATTACCACTTCTTGGTTGCCAAGCGGTGAACCGTTATCGAAACGCCGGAAAGTAGCTATCCCATATTTGTCTAGAGCCAGAACTAAGCGTCCATCCTTAGCAATGTTGCTTTTATAATCGGCTCCAAAGGCATCATTCAAAACTTCGAATCGAAGTGACATGTTTTCGCCCAGCATGATTGAGCGGGGATTAGTCGGGAGGGCAAGTTCCAGGAAGATTGTTCGGCCTTTTGTGAGTAACTGTTCGCGATTATAGATGGTGATATTGATGGTCAAGAGAATTATTACACCGCTTATAATTACAATGATTTTACGCATGTTCAACACTTTTTTTATCGAGAACATTTTCCCTGGGCAAAAATAGTCGCATGATGAGAAGAATCGATCCAGTAGTACAGAGTAGAATAGATTTAGTCAATAACGACACATCTAAGCTGTAGTAAAAATAGAAAATATAGCTCAAAAGACTTATTACCCCCAGGACAGCTAGTAACAAATTGGCATTGTTATAGCCAAATAGTAAAATCAAGAAGAGTAAGGCAACCCCAGGTGAACAGTATGTTATGAAGGCAAATATGCATGATCCAGTAACTACAAACTGCAAATAGAGCTGTACAGGGAGGGCATTACTGCTTTTAAGTAGACGCGAAAAAACCAAAGATAATATAATCCCGGTGCAGATAGAACCGATCCAGATAGCACTTGTACTTTCTATATGATCAATACCAGTTTGAGAATTGAGCGAATCAAAATTGGTGATATTTTGCATAAATGAGATTATTGCGGCAGCAATGGCGATGCCATAACCAGCTGCTCGTAATCGCTTGCCTTGCAGAACCTGGAACTCGGTTAGCCACGGGTAACTCAATGCAGCAGCTATAAGAGGGGTAATTAGGGGGTGTAATCCTAAGTCCATTAATGCATAGGTTATGGTTAATGCCCCGGCTAATGCCGACCAGAAGATAAGAGCGTAGCTAGTAGCAAAAACTAACTGAATTAACTGAACTGCTGCCATTAATAGCAACGGTGCAGCTGACTGACGCTTAAACAGCGTTGATAGGCCAATCAATAGCAGGATCTGACCAGTCATATTGAGGGCAATAGTAAACTGAGCAGCAAAAATATTCCCTTGGCAGTAACGTCCCAGAATTAGTGCCAAGAGACAGGTGGCTGTGCCTAGAGTAAAGGTGGCAAGAGAGCTGTCTAACAGATATGAATAACTAATACCGACAAAGCCGGTCAGGAGAAGGGCGCAAATCCAGCCGGCACTTCCGAGTATAATCGGCACATGTAAATTAGTGTTGATATTTTTAGACTTCGGCAGATCGCCATCTACCAGAGCTGCTCCCTTAAGCCGAGACCATACTTTTTGCCGAGCTGATTCAGTCATTCGGTCTCCTCATCCCGGGTTACAATTTTCAGCCCATAGACACCGATTGCCAGCAGGGAGATGGTGGCAATGCCGATGTAGAGAAGTGTCAGGGGCCCTTGGTCTTGCAAATGTTTGCTGAGAAAGAATGCCGTCACCACTATTATTGAGAGAAGGCCGCCAGCTAGCACATATATGTCACGAATCTGATGGCGGTAAACTGCGTATATAGCGCCAAGCCAGACAACCCAACAAAGTATCCCTGCAACAGTTGTTTGTTGCAATTCGGAAATACTGTTTATGGCTAGCATGCTGCTGCAGATCCCACTTGCAGCAGCCAATAGTCGAGTTGCCCACCACTCCTGTAACCAGTCAACCCCGGCAGAAATCATGAATTCCCAGATAATCAGGGCCAGTGTATTGAGGAAAAATAGTAGCCAAAGTAATTTATCCAACGAGAATGTCTGCCCGAACAGAATGCCGGCTGATTTGAAATAGTAAATCATTGCTAGATTGGTCAGAGTAAGCCAGAATATCCAGAGGAGAGCGAATCGACCGATTATAACCCATGGGAGTATGGCAACTCCCCAAGCGATGAAGAGCTCAAAAGTATCGGCTCCTGTCTGGTAAATCTGGCCGATTAATACCAGCAGGGCTCCTATTAATAGAGCTGTAGTAAAGAGTATGGCCTTGCCAACGCTTCTTTCGAGACCCAGTCGCCAGATTAGCAGCATCAATGAAACAATCAGCAGTTCCACAAGGCCAATTTTGGCGAAACGATTAAGTGCTTGCCATTTGTAGGTGATGAAGAAAATGATCCCGGATGTAACAAAAGCTGTGCCAAGCAAGAGACAAAACCTGTCGGCAATGTTTTTCCAGTCGGCCAGGTCAGGGAGAACACCAGCAACAGTGGCGGCGTAATGATTACTGTTTGGCGCTATGATCCCTTGTTCTGACCATTCGATGAGACAACATCTTGCGTTACGGCGAGGGCTGTTTTCAATAGATGCAGACAACTGACCAATCAGGCCTATTGTCCCTAATGTGCTGTCAGGAACTACTTCAAGATGGGGAGTGAAGGTAAAGCGATGTCCACATTTATGGCATGTTACCCAGACTGCATTTGGTGGCAGCTGTTCATATGTGAATTCTTTACTGACATTGCAACTAGGGCAGGTGATGGAGAAAGTGGATCCGTTCATCAGGATACCCTCTCAAAGAGAGCTGTCAAGCATCTGTTCAATCAGTCAAGAAACTTATAAAATGTCTATATTATCTACCTGGAAATATTTGAAATACAACTATGTGATTTGTATATCTACTCGTCTGTCAGGGAGCAAATAAGATACGAGACTAGTGTTGCGGCTATATCACTCCAATTGTTGAGACAGCATATACAGTCAGTCAAAATTTTGATGGGGTGAATTTTGTCCTGATTGTCTCATCCATCTCACGCAAACGTTGGCTTAGTACAGTGGCAATACCTTTATAAACCTTGGCTGCCATTTGCGGTTCATTCTCGAACAGTAGTTCAAGCGCATCGAATGGGACCTTGAGCAGTTCTGTTTCTTCAATGGCTGCAACAGTCGCAGATCGTGCGCCACGATCTATGAATGACATTTCGCCGATCGGATCGCCAATGGCTGGAGTTGCAAGTATCAGGGCATCTTTTTTCACCATTACTGAACCATATTTGATTATATAGAAGGCGTTGCTTGGGTCGCCGGCATCGAATACCTTCTGTCCGGTACTATATCCTTCGCACTCAACTATAGAGGCTATTTTAACCAGTTCATCAGGTTCAAGCTCCTGAAAGAAAAATACTTTCACAAGCAGCTTGATGTTTTCCATAGAGACTGCTCCTTGTTGTACATTATTCTGTTTGCTGACGATTATAACTTGCTGCCGGCTGATAACAGATCATGTAAAAGGATAATTCAGAAAAAATCATATCAATTTTATTGATTGATTAATGAGTATATTATCCTCTGACTGATGTAATGTAACTTCTTATATCATAATGGCTTTGAATTGTCGAAAATGAAATTGAAACGGAATAAAACCGCCTGTCGGGAAGAGGTATATAATAAAGATATATTCGGTTCTATTGGGGAATGTAGTAAAAGGCCCGCTAATGCGGGCCATGCAGTAAAAGTTGAATTATGCGCACTCGCTGTAGCCACAGACTCTACAGACAGCACATCCCCCTTCATGCTCCACAACACCACCGCATTCAGGGCAGGCGCCACGTTCGAATGCCGCTTTTTCAATATTTGCATCATAACCGTTGGCTACCATATGCATAGATATTGCCTTGGCAACCGCATCAGCGCAGGAAAGCACCTTGTTGTCGCCAAAGCCGGCAGGAGAGTGGCATGATATCCCGAGTAGCTGTTTGATAACCTGCCGTGCCTGAACGCCACTACGCCAGGCAAGTGATACCATCCTGCCGATTGCCTCACACTGGGAGGCAGCACATCCGCCAGCTTTACCCATGGTAGTGAAGAGTTCAAACAGGCCACTTCTGTCTTCGTTCACCGTGACATAAAGAGGCCCGCAACCTGTCTGCATCTGGTATGTCCAACCTTTTAGGGCTCTTGGTCGCTCACGCTTGACGGCATGTTTATCTTCTTCAACAGGGATAGGTTTCTCCTCTTTCTTGCCGGTGGAGAGGACCTGCTCATCGCGGGAGCCGTCTCGATATATTGTGACCCCTTTACATCCATACTGGTAAGCAAGAATATACACCTTTTCCACATCATCAATTGTGGCACTATTGGGGAAATTAACGGTCTTGCTAACGGCGTTATCGGTGTGGCGCTGAAAGGCAGCCTGCATTTCAATATGAACTTCAGGGGAAATATCATGAGCAGTTACAAAAATCTGTCTGATATCCTCAGGTATCACTTCTATGTCATGCACTGTTCCATGTTCGGCTATTTGTTGCATCAGACTGTCACTATAGAAACCTTGTTCTTTGGCGATTTTTTCAAAGATAGGGTTGACTTCGAGAAGGATGTTCTTGTCCATTACCTGACGGACAAAGGAGACGGCAAATAGTGGCTCTACACCTGAAGAGGCATTTGCAATGATTGATATAGTGCCGGTAGGCGCAATAGTGGTGACAGTCGCGTTACGAATTGGAGCCAATCCCGGTTTGTCATATATTGAGCCCTTGAAGTTGGGGAAGGGCCCGCGAACTCTGGCCAGTTCCCTGGAGGCAGCATGCCCTTCATCATTGATAAACTTCATTAGTTTTTCCCCTAATTTGGTGGCATTTGAGGAGTCATAGGGGATACCGAGCATGATAAGCATATCGGCCCATCCCATTACGCCAAGACCTATTTTACGGTTGGCCCGGGTCATTTCAGATATCTGCGGCAGCGGGTAGTTGTTGACCTCAATAACATTATCAAGGAAATGAACACCTAGTCTGACGACTTCTTTTAGTCGAGCCCAGTCTACTTCGCCGTTTTTTACCATCTTGCCCAGGTTGATAGAGCCCAGATTGCATGACTCATAGGGGAGCAGAGGTTGTTCTCCGCATGGGTTGGTAGATTCAATCATGCCGATTTTTGGTGTAGGGTTGTCCTTATTGAGTCTGTCCAGGAAGATTATCCCAGGCTCCCCGTTTTGCCAGGCCTGTTTGACGATGCGGGAAAATACTTTGCGGGCGTTGAGTGCACCGCAAGTCTTGCCGTCACGAGGATTAATGATGTCGTAATCAGCATCTTTTTCAACTGCCTGCATGAACGCTTCAGTTATTCCGACAGAGATATTGAAGTTGTTCAGATGGCGTTGATCGGACTTACACATGATGAAATCCATGATGTCAGGATGATCTACCCTCAGGATGCCCATGTTTGCGCCGCGTCTAGTCCCTCCCTGCTTTATCGTCTCAGTGGCGGCGTCAAAGACGCGCATAAAGGATATCGGTCCGGATGAGATACCTTTGGTAGACATCACAACATCGTTAGCTGGGCGGAGCCGGGAGAATGAAAAGCCGGTTCCTCCTCCAGATTTATGGATCAGGGCGGTATATTTGACGGCATCAAAGATATCCTCCATGGTGTCGGCAACCGGCAGTACGAAACAGGCAGAGAGTTGTCCCAATTCCCGACCCGCATTCATCAATGTCGGTGAATTGGGGAGAAACTCAAAGTTGGTCATAATATGATAAAAGTCGTTTGCCAGCTTGCTTATATCAGCTTTCTTGTCAAAATTCCTGTCTGCTATAGCGATAGAATTGGCTATCCGGTCAAACATGTCGGATGCCGTTTCCAGAACTTTACCTTCAGTGTCACGTTTCAAGTATCGTTTCTCAAGGACAGTCAAGGCGTTTTTTGAGAGTTCAGGGGCTTTCCTTGCATTTACGGTCTTTTTCATCAGCTATAACCTCCTTGAAATTATAAATGAATATCATATGGTCGTTACAGGGGGGAGCATAAAATATCACCACATTTAGTGCTGGGTAAAAAATAAACCACAATATATATGGCATGTCAAGCTTAATTAAGAAATTAATCATAACCGGTTGATATGTTATGTGTCTAATGTAAATGAGCTTGGAATAGTACTGAGGCAATTTACTTTCAAGCTGCTTTGTGATAAACATATTTGATTACGATGACTAATAACTTGTCATTCGGATATGGAGCAGTAATGATTGAATGTGAAGCATGTGACAGAGAACATCTTGAAGCACAAGTAAAAGCCCTTAAAGATCTAATAGAGGTTGCCAAAGCTGTTGTCTCAACACTTGACCTTGATACTGTTTTGCAAGCGATACTGACAAGTGCCATGCGCTTTGCCGATACACCTGCCGGCAGTGTAGCTCTCTATGATGACAAAAAAATGGAGTTGACCTTACATGCACATGCCGGATTAACTGCTGATTTTGTCAAGCGAGAACGCTGGGATGTGACAGCAGGTGGTCTTACCGAACAAGTTTTGCTGGCTGGCGATATTATGTTTGTTGAGAATACAGAGGATACGGCCTACTTTAATAACCCGATTGCTCTCAATGAAGGAATTCGCTCTCTTATCTGTGTGCCGCTCTTGGTTCATGGCCGTGTAGTTGGGGTCCTCTATCTGGATGATTTCAAACCACGACAGTTCGACCGTGAAAAAATGAAGTTATTGGATATTCTAGCTTCCTTTGCAGCAATGGCGATATATAATGCAAAGCTGCACAATCGCACCAAACTTATGGCCATCACCGATGCACTGACAGGATTGCACAATCACCGATATTTCCAACAAGTATTCAGTCAGGAATTGGGACGGGCCAAACGTTATCAGAAACCGCTTAGTATCGTTCTGCTTGATGTTGATGATTTCAAGAGCTTCAACGACCGGTATGGGCATGCCAATGGTGATCAGGTTTTGGCGGTTATTGGCGAAATCATCAGCACTACCTTGCGCAGGGTCGATTTTGCTTTTCGTTATGGTGGTGAGGAGTTTGTGGTGCTACTTCCTGAGGCACGTCTTGAAAGTGCTCTGCAGGTTGCTGAAAGGTTACGTGAACGGATTGAGAAAGAGACTGCAGCCATGCTTGCTGACATAGCAGACCATGGGGTTACGGTCAGTGTCGGTGTTGGCTGTTTCCCTGATGATGGCGTACGTAAGGATGAGCTTTTCAAAAAGGTGGATAGCCTCCTGTACAAGGCCAAGGAGTTAGGTAAAAACAAGGTATATTTTGTAAAGGAGAATTGAACAGTAATTACACTGTTCTGTCTATATGTTATTTGACCTATTGCATCGTCATTTATTGAGTTTTCTCGTCATTATAATGATTCTAATCGGTGTGTCATCCGGAGTGGTTAGCGCTAATCTGACAAGTCCCGGTAAAGATTTGCTAGTTGAAGACCCACAGGTAGATCGAATAACCGATACGCCGGGGTTTGCAAAAAAAGCGTTGCCAGTTGCCCCGCCAGTAAGCACACACCCGACTTCTGAAATGCGTAAGCGTAACCTTAACGGGAGGAAATCTGACCAGTTATATCGGGGTATTACCATTAGTGAAGATACTACTTGGCATGGGGAGATTATGGTCGAGGGAGGGGTTACGGTTGCATCCCATGCCACTCTGACTATTCTTCCTGGGGCTATAATACATTTTCGTGTAACTGACCAAGCGTCGCTATATAATGCCAATCTGCTTGTCCAGGGACGTCTTTTGGCGGTCGGGACCGCAGAAAAGCCTATAATATTTACTGGTGCCTATGATGATACCGAGCCTGGTGACTGGCAGGGGATCATTTTATTGGGCAGTGAGAAAAAGAATCTTCTTGAATATTGTCGCATCGAAGGAGGTGTAATCGGTATTGATGCAGCTTATTCCACTTTGACGCTCAAAAATACGAGCCTTGTCAAATGTCTTACTGGAACCCGGTTACAGGATTGTCTGGTTGTTATGGCGGGTGGAGGCGCAAGTAGCTGCAGACTAGGGATGATTATGACGGACAGCGAAGCAGATATTCGTGACGCCAGCTTCTCCAGTAATCGCCAAGGTCTCCTGGCGGTCAGGAGTTCTCTCTACCTCTCAGGAGCCACTCTTTATGGCAATGAATTCGAAGCTCTAAGTGCCGAGAACTGTAAAATAAAGGTATTCGTCAGTAGTTTTACAGTAAATGGTAATGGCGCCAGTCTGGTTGCATCTGAAGGGGGAGTAACAAACAGTCGGTTCCTGAAAAATGTCGATTATGGCTTGATGCTTGCTAAGTCCAGAGTCAAGGTAAATAATAACGAGATATCCCAGAATGGTCGTATTGGGCTGCGGGTTGAAGACGGCCTAGGAATTGCCTGGGGGAATAACTTTTCTGCCAATGGAGCTTATGACCTTTACAATGCCGGCACTGAAGAGTTCCGGGCAATAGGTAACTGGTGGGGAGGTGTCTCTGCAACCGATGTGAATGCAAGAATTTACGATTACCAGAAGAATAACAATCGTGGCCGGGTAGTATTCCTGCCGATGTTGCCGCAGAAACCTCAGACCGGTATGTGAAAGCGGTTGCCAAGCACCCTTTATCATGCTAGACATGAAATAATGACAGTATATCTTGATAATGCAGCAACATCTTTTCCTAAGCCAGAGAAAGTATATCGAGCGGTCGATTTTGCCCTTCGCGAGATCGGAACCAGCCCGGGCCGGGGAAGTTATAAACGAGCCATAGATGCCAGTCGGCTTGTATTTGAAACACGGGAACTGTTATCCACTTTTTTGGGCGGGCCAGATATATCAAGGCTCATATTCACCCATAGCACCACCGAGTCTCTCAATATTGCTGTTAATGGCTTGGTGCGACCGGGACAACATATCGTTGCTGCAGCTGCTGAACATAACTCTCTGGTCCGGCCGATTCGATATGCAGAAAAGCGTGGCATAGATGTAACATGGTTGTCAGGCGACTGTATGGGCATTATTGACAGCGCTCAAGTCATGGATTCTATACGTCCAGAAACTTCGCTGGTGGCAATTTCGCACTGTTCAAATGTTACTGGTACAATCCAACCTGTTGCAGAAATCGGTGCCGTTACCAGAGCAAAGAGTGTTGCGCTTTTAGTTGATGCAGCCCAGAGTGCTGGTAATTTACCAATTGATGTGACTGAAATGAAAATTGACCTGTTGGCAGCGCCAGGTCACAAAGGTTTATTGGGATTACAGGGGACTGGTGTTTTATATGTAGGGCAGGGTCTTGAACTGGCCCCCTTGATGGTTGGTGGTACAGGAAGTCATTCCAGTGGTCTTGATCATCCGGACATTCTGCCAGATAGTCTGGAGAGCGGCACTTTAAACCTCCCTGGACTTGCTGGTTTGAAGGCAGGGGTAGAATACATTCTGGAGATAGGGCTTTCATCGATTAGGGCCAAGGAAATGCAACTGGTAGGAATGTTGCTGACAGAAATGAATGATATACATGGTGTTAAAGTTTATGGTCTGAAAAATGACCTAGACCGTCACGGCACTCCGGTGTCATTTACAGTTGAGGGTATGGACACTGCTGAAGTTGGATTCGTTCTTGACCATGAGTACGATATCAGTGTTCGTACCGGCCTCCATTGTGCTCCGGCAACTCATCAGGCAATTGGCACTTATCCGGCCGGAACAGTCAGGGTGAGCCCAGGGTGGTTTACCACTGAAGCAGAGATAGATATCTTTTTGGATGCACTGAGAAAAATCGCGACAGGAGCATCGAGGAGGAGGAGATGAAGATGAGAAATGTTATTATTGTTGTGCTGCTGGGGCTGTTGATTGCTGGCTGCTCTTTGCCACCTGAAAAACCGATTACCAAAGATGAGCTATACCGGACCGGTATCTACAACTTTTATACAATCAAGGAGTCACCGGAAAGTGTCTTGGCCGCATTAAACCGTGAAGGTGAAGTAGTTCTTGCCGCTCAGTACAAAGAACGTCTGGTACATATAAAAATTCTAGCCACAAATACTGGATTGCAGCTATTTTTCTACGATCGATAAGATTGTTACGGAAAGGTGACGATGAAATACTTTGTGCTCGATACGAATGTGCTGCTTTATGACCCTCAGGCTATTTTCAAGTTCGAGGAGAATAATATTATTATACCGATCACTGTGATTGAGGAGATTGATCGGTTCAAGAAGGATATGAATGAAACTGGTCGAAATGCCAGACAATTTTCCCGTGTGCTCGATGGGCTGAGGAAAAAGGGCTCACTTTCGACAGGGATTAAGCTTGAGACCGGCGGTATAATCCGCGTAGAAATCTACGAAGAAAGGATTATGAAGCGATTGCCACCCGAACTTCGTGAAGAGCGTGGAGATAATCGGATATTGGCAGTTGCAGTGGATGCCAAGGAGAAAAATCCTGACGAAAAAGTTATATTTGTCACCAAGGATACTAACCTCCGCATTAAGGCTGATGCCTTGGGCGTTGTAGCACAGGACTACGAATCTGACAAGGTGGCCATAGAAGAGCTTTTTTCAGGCTTTGCTGAAATAGGGGTGCTTCCCGAGGTTGTGGATCGATTCCATGGTCAGGGGTGGGTTGAGTTGGAGCAAGATTTCCTCCCTAATCAGTTTGTGACAATGCGAGACCTGTTGAATAATTCTCATTCTGCTATAGGTAGGTATGATGCAGGGCAGAAAAGGTTGGTGCCAATCAGAAAGATTGGCAAAGAAGGAGTATGGAGTATTCATCCGCGTAATCGCGAACAGAATTTTGCCCTTGATTCTTTGCTGGACGACAATGTCAAGCTTGTAACCCTTGTTGGCAAGGCTGGCACAGGCAAGACACTGTTGGCAATAGCCGCAGGACTGCATAAAACCGCTGAGGAAAATGTTTATAATAGGCTACTTGTCTCCCGTCCTGTATTCCCAATGGGTAGAGACCTTGGCTTTCTTCCAGGCGACATTGAAGAGAAACTGACACCATGGATGCAGCCAATCTTTGACAATGTGGAATTACTGCTTTCCGGTCACGAAGGAGAAAAACGGCATAGTAAAGGTTATAAAGAGTTGATGGCGATGGGAATCATGGATATCGAGCCACTTACTTACATCCGAGGGCGTTCGATTCCAAACCAGTACCTGATTGTTGACGAGGCGCAGAACCTTACTCCTCATGAGATTAAAACAATTGTCACCAGAGCCGGTGAAGGGACAAAGATAGTTCTGACAGGTGATCCTTATCAGATTGACAATCCATATGTCGATTCGGCTAGTAATGGTTTGACATATGTAGTTGAACGGTTCAAGGAACAGGCTATAGCTGGGCATGTGACGATGACCAAAGGGGAGAGATCTGAACTTGCTGAGTTGGCGGCAAACCTATTATAAGCTAAAGTTAAATAGTCTAAAGTACATACTATCAAATTTGTTTTGCTACTAAAGGAAGGGGCGCGGTTTGCCCCTTCTGTTTATTTTGGGTGATTATGCTTATTCTGGCAATTGAGACATCGTGCGATGAGACAGCTGCTGCCGTGGTGCAGGATGGGAGAAAGATTCTTGCAAATATTGTCTCGTCTCAAATAGCAGTTCATGCAGATTATGGAGGAGTTGTCCCGGAGATTGCTTCACGCAAGCATATGGAAGCAATTACCATGGTAATTGATGCAGCCGTTTGCTCGGCAGGGATAAATTATGCAGATCTCCAGGGGATTGCAGTGACGCAGGGGCCTGGATTGGCAGGGGCACTTCTGGTTGGAATTGCCACGGCCAAGTCGATAGCCTTTGCCAGAAACCTGCCATTGGCTGGAATCAATCATATTGAAGGTCATCTGGCGGCAATATTTCTTGAGCAGGCAGTGACTTTCCCATATATTGCTTTGGTTGTTTCGGGGGGCCATACCCATATCTATCGTGTTGATGGGATAGGCAGCTATACGACAATTGGACAGACTCTTGATGATGCTGCCGGAGAAGCATTCGATAAGGTTGCCAAAATACTCGGACTCTCCTATCCAGGTGGGGCTATTATTGACCGGCTTGCTGCAGAGGGGGATCGTGAACTGTTTAAGCTGCCACGTCCGCTGATTCACGATGGCAGCTGTAACTTCAGTTTCAGCGGTTTGAAGACGGCTGTATCAGTAATATTACAACGACAGCCGTTGCTACGTTCAGATGAATTGCAACTTCGTCATCTCTGCGCATCATTCCAAGCTGCAGTTTGCGATGTACTGGTGAGCAAAACAGCTTATGCATTAGAAAAAACCGGACTCACGCGCCTGGTTGTGGCAGGTGGAGTTGCCTGCAACAGTGGCCTGCGTTGTTCAATGCAGCAATATGCCATGTCGTCAGGGATTGAACTGTTTTTCCCCTCAGCTGCTCTTTGTGCTGACAATGCGGCGATGATAGCGGTTCCTGGAGATTACTATCTGAGCAGAGCAGCTACCAAGGATCTCTCTTTGGATGCTTTGCCTACCTGGCCGCTTGAAGCTGTTACCGCAGCAAGAAACGGTGGTTAGAGATGGAAAGTCGACGGCCAAAGAAATCCCTTGGGCAGAATTTCCTGGTTGACCGTAATGTTTTAGCCCGGATAGTACAGGCTGTAAATGTTAAAGACGGCGATCGTATTCTGGAGGTAGGACCCGGGCATGGTGCACTCACTAATCTTTTGGCAGAAAAGTCGTGTCAGGTTATTGCCGTGGAGATAGACAGCTATCTGGTCGAAAAACTGCGCTCTATATTTGGCTGCAATCCTGCGGTTACTATCGTTCATCAGGATATTCTCCGCACCGATCTTAATTATCTGCTGAGCAAGAATGGTACCGGGTTATGGAAGGTAGCAGCCAATCTGCCGTACAATATCTCGTCGCAGGTACTGTTTTTGTTCCTTCAAAATATTCGGCTTTTTGACCGACTTGTTTTAATGTTGCAAAAAGAGGTTGGAGAGCGCTTATTGGCAAAGCCAGGTAGTAAGGAATATGGTATCTTGACGGTGTTGCTGCAACTTCATTTCAAGATTCGACGTGAGTTTTTGGTCCGACCAGGGGCATTCTATCCTGTCCCAAAAGTCGATTCACTAGTGCTGAGCTTTGAAACTTTGTCTGCACCCCTCTTTGATGTAGGTGATGAAGATTTTTTCCGACGTGTTGTAAAGGCCTCTTTTGGCCAACGCAGAAAGACCCTGATTAACTGTTTAAAGGCAGCCGGTCTCTGCCATGAGGTCAATATTGAAGCAGTTAATAGTGTATGTGCTATTGATCTGCAACGACGTGGCGAAACTCTTTCTCTTGAGGAGTTTGCGTTATTGAGTCGAACTCTTTACTCATACTTTTGATAGGTCAACAACTGCTAAAAATTGAGTTAACATGCAATATGCAGGCGATTCAATATGTATGGCAAGTCAAGAATTACTGCAGGGGCGGAAAAGCTGGAAAACTAATGGTACATGTGCTATACAAAAAAATCGTCTAGTTACAAGGAGGAAACAATGAAGATCTGTGTAATTGGTACCGGTTATGTTGGGTTGGTAGCCGGGACCTGTTTTGCCGAGAGCGGTAATGACGTTATCTGTGTTGATATAGATGAAGCAAAGATTGAAGGGCTGAAGAAGGGAGTAATCCCAATTTATGAACCTGGGCTCAAGGAACTGGTATTGCGTAACAGTACTGAAGGCCGTCTCACATTTACCACAGATCTGGCAGAAGCGGTCCAGGCTTCACTTATAAATTTTATTGCTGTAGGGACTCCGCCAGGAGAAGATGGCTCTGCTGATCTTAAATATGTCCTTGGAGTGGCTCGCCAGATAGGCGAATATATGAATGGATTCAAAATCATTGTTGATAAATCAACTGTCCCGGTCGGGACGGCAGACAAGGTTCGTAAGACAGTCCGAGAAGTACTGAAACAGCGTGGGGTTAATTACGAAGTCGACGTTGTATCTAATCCTGAATTCCTCAAAGAGGGGGCTGCCATTGATGATTTTATGAAACCGGATCGGGTGGTCATCGGTGCTGATAATGTGCGGACTGGTGAAATCATGAAGGAGCTCTATGCTCCATTTATGCGAAAGACCAACCGGCTAATTGTCATGGATATCAGAAGTGCTGAAATGACGAAATATGCTGCTAATGCAATGCTTGCAACAAAAATATCTTTCATGAATCAGATTGCCAATCTTTGTGAACGAATGGGAGCAGATGTGGCAGCTGTTCGTGAAGGAATCGGCTCTGATTCTCGAATCGGCTATGACTTCCTTTTCCCAGGTGTTGGTTATGGAGGGTCCTGTTTCCCTAAGGACGTTAAGGCACTGATCAAGACGGCTGAAGAGTCTGAATATGATTTCTTATTACTTAGAGCAGTGGAAGAGGTCAATGAAAGACAGAAACGGGTTCTTTCCGATAAAATTATTGACCGTCTAGTAACTGATGGTTCGTTGAAAGGTGTAAAGATTGCTGTCTGGGGGCTGTCATTCAAACCAAGAACTGATGATATGAGGGAAGCTCCATCGGTGGTCATCATTAATCGTCTGCTGGAGCTTGGCGCGGAGATTCGTGCCCATGATCCGGAAGCAATCAGAGAAGCTAAAAAGATATTTGGGGACAAGATCAGTTATAGTAATAACCAGTATGAAATTCTCAAGGATGCCGATGCGCTAGCCATTATTACCGAATGGAGCGAGTATAGAAACCCTGATTTTGAAAAAATCAAACAATTTCTTTCCAGACCGCTTATATTCGATGGACGCAACCTTTACAAGCCTCACCGGATGCGTGAAGCCGGATTTGATTATATCCCTATTGGTCGCAATTGTGATGCTGGTTTGATAGAATAGGTTCTGGCATGAAAAGAGAGGTCGCACGATAATGAGAATTCTTGTCACCGGCGGTGCCGGCTTCATTGGATCCCATCTATCAGATCGTTTGTTGCGGGATGGGCATGAACTACTCTGTCTAGATAATTTTTTTACTGGCAGCAGGAATAATATTGCCCATCTACTAGCCAATCCCAATTTTGAGCTGATCCGGCACGACATAATAGAACCTATCCTGCTGGAGGTTGACAGGATATATAATCTGGCTTGTCCGGCCTCACCGGTCCATTATCAATATAATCCTGTAAAAACTATTAAAACATGTGTTATGGGGACGATTAATATGCTTGGCCTTGCCAAGCGGGTCAAAGCTCGTATTCTTCAGGCATCAACTTCTGAGGTATATGGAGATCCTCAGGTTCACCCACAGACTGAGGAATACTGGGGGAATGTAAATCCTGTCGGCATAAGAAGTTGTTATGATGAAGGGAAGCGAGTTGCCGAGACCTTGATGATGGATTACCATCGGCAGAATAATGTTGATATAAGGATTGCCCGTATTTTCAATACCTATGGTCCAAATATGGCAGAAAATGATGGCCGGGTGGTCTCGAATTTTACTATCCAGGCATTGCGGGGTGAAGATATCACAGTCTATGGCGATGGTAGCCAAACCCGCTCATTTTGTTATGTTGCTGATCTGGTGGAGGGATTGATCCGGATGATGGAACAAGACCAACTGATCGGCCCGGTCAACCTCGGTAATCCGTCCGAGACCAGTATCCTGGAGTTTGCCGAGCGAATTGTCAGCTTGACAGATTCTGCTTCGAAAATTGTTTTTCGTCCTCTACCTGCGGATGATC
This sequence comes from uncultured Geobacteraceae bacterium, assembly GCA_964649725.1. Lineage (GTDB taxonomy): Bacteria > Desulfobacterota > Desulfuromonadia > Geobacterales > Geobacteraceae > CAZYTM01. The sequence continues at coordinate 58,641 of CAZYTM010000004.1, forward strand.
CACAGCAGCGTCAACCTGATATAACACTGGCTAAAGAGGTTCTTGGCTGGAAGCCAGAAGTAGAGCTGGATATAGGTCTGCGAGAAACAATTGCCTATTTCTCTGCGATACTTCGGAATAAATAACCGGATAAGGAGATTCAATGCGGAGATGGTTATACCTTATCCCTGCCGGCATTGTGCTGTTTATCCTGTTTTTTACTGTATTCGGCGAACGTGGGCTTCTAAGCATATATCATATAAATAAGGAAAAGCAGGAGATGGAACGACGGATGGAGTCGCTCAAGGCCGATAATGAAAAGTTGCGGCGCGAGATTGAGGCTTTGAAGACTGACCGACGTTATCTGGAGAGCATTGCCCGTAAGGATTTCGGGTTGGTTAGGCAGAAAGAGATTATCTACCAGTTTCAGCCACCTAACCAGAATGATGCAACTGTGACAACTTTGGTGACGACTGTGGCAGGAAAGCGTTAATTTGCATTACCGTTCGCAGGAGGGTTGATGAAGGAGTCGTTACTTGTAATAATTCGTAATGGTTTGGAAAAGTGCTATGCTGATGGCGTACTGCATTCTGGAAAGTATCCATCAATACAGTTGGAACGACCAGCACATGATGAACATGGTGATTTTGCCACTAATCTTGCCATGCTTTTGGCTAAGGATGAAAAAAAGCCACCTCGGTTCGTTGCTGAGAAATTATGCCAGCATTTGGTATCGGAATTTGCACGAGTAGAGATAGCCGGTCCTGGGTTTATAAACTTTTATATTAATAATGCTGCTTGGTGCAACACCCTCAGCGCTATCGATTCAGCTGGATCAGGATTTGGATCTAACCGATCAGGTATGATGAAAAAGGTTCAGGTTGAGTTTGTCAGCGCAAATCCGACTGGCCCGCTTCATATTGGCCATGGCCGTGGTGCTGCTATAGGTGATTCGATATGCAGGCTTATGGAAGCTACAGGTTGGGATGTAACCCGTGAGTTTTATTATAACGACGCGGGCCAGCAGATTTCCAATCTGGCATTGTCAGTCCAGGCGCGCTGTCTTGGTTGCGAGCCGGATGACCCATGCTGGCCGACAGATGGTTACCAGGGAGATTATATCCAGGAAGTGGCACGTTCCTATTTGGCTGGTGAGACAGTTCATGCCGACGATCAACACGTTACAGCTGCCGGTGATCCGCACGATCTTGAGTCTATACGACGTTTTGCCGTTGCATATCTGCGTCGCGAGCAAGATCAGGATCTGACTGCATTTGATGTCCATTTTGATGTATATTCGCTGGAATCAGAGCTCTACGCTAATGGCAAAGTTGAAGCTGTTGTTCAGAGATTAATCGAAAAAGGTCATGCATACGAGCATGACAATGCACTCTGGTTGCGTACTACTGATTTTGGCGATGACAAAGACCGGGTGATGCGCAAAGCAGATGGCAGCTATACCTATTTTGTCCCTGATATTGCCTATCACCTGAGTAAATGGGAGCGTGGATTTGCTCGCGTAGTCAATGAGCAGGGAGCTGATCACCATAGTACCATCACTAGAGTCCGGGCTGGGCTACAGGCTTTAGGCCAAGGGATACCTGGGGGTTGGCCAGAGTATATTCTGCATCAAATGGTGACAGTTGTGCGTGGGGGTGAAGAGGTAAAGATTTCCAAGCGTGCAGGGAACTATGTCACTTTACGTGAATTGATTGAAGAAGTTGGTCTGGATGCCACGCGCTACTTTTTTGTCATGCGTAAACCTGATTCACAGTTAGTTTTTGATATAGATCTGGCCAAACAGCAATCTCTTGATAACCCGGTCTACTATGTCCAGTATGCACATGCGAGGATTTGCAGCATCTTTGATAATGCTTTGGAACGAGGATTCTCTGTCCCATCAGCTGAAGCAGTTCATTATGAATTACTGCAAGAGCCTGTTGAAATGGCTCTGATCAAGAATATCAACTTATTCCCTGAGATCGTTGATGGTAGTGCTAAAGCATTCGAACCACACCGGATTGCCAATTATCTGCAGGATTTAGCTGGGGCATTCCATAGTTTCTACAACAAACATCGAGTGATAACTGAAGATAAGGAGCTATCGATAGCGCGCCTATTCCTTCTCAAATGTGTAGCTATGACATTAAAGAATGCCTTGTCACTGTTAGGGGTTTCAGCACCGGAACGGATGTGACTAAGGTATAATTATGGCATTCGACTATAGTGAAAGCAGGCATGTCCCTAGAAATCGGCCGAAACGCCAATCAGCGAGTATATTTGTATTTCTCATCTGTGGTGGGTTATTAACAGCCTTTATGCTTGGGATGTTTGCCGGTTGGATGCTGGGACGAGGTAAAGCAAATAAAATGACAGCTGCAGCTCAGCTTTCTGTGGTAGATTCAGCTCAGCAGAAGAGCAACAATCAACCAGGTGGAGTCACTGCTGGACGGAATGTAGGTATTGAAGGTAATAGCCAGACACCGGTGCTGACCTTTTATGAAACTTTGTCTAAGGGTAATAAATCAGTCTTAGGGACTGGACTAAATCCGCACAAACCAGAAAATTTCGCTATGCCAACTGCTCCTCCTAACTCCACTGCACAAGCACCTCCGATGGTTCAAGTAAATAGGGCTGCAACACCGCAACCGTTATCTCCGCCTGCAACAATAGTCTCCGGGCAAAAAAAATCGGACTCAGCCCGGGCTCCTACGGTAGTAAATACTCCAGTTAAAGAGACAGTAAAGCAAGCCGTAGATGCAGAGAACAATACCGTCGCTAGTGGAAAGGGAAAATTTACGGTACAGATTGCGTCCTATCGAGAGCGTAAGGAGGCGGAGGCTGTTCGACGTAAATATGCTGAAAAGGGGATTACTGCATATATTGCAGAACATACTGATAGTGACAAGGCCATATGGTATCGACTAAGGGTTGGAAAGCGATTGGAACTACGAGAAGCTAACGACTTAGCTGCAAAATCAGGAAAGGGTGCCCTGGTAATCCCTGAGTAAAAATGGAGGGTAAATGCGAATTTTAGTTACCGGGGGGGCAGGTTTTATCGGCTCGCATTTATGCGAACGGCTTGTCTCTAATGGTAATGATATTGTTATTATTGATAATTTCAATGATTTTTATGATCCGTTATTAAAACGACGAAATATGGATCATGTTTTTTCCACTGCTGAAGCAAATGAAAGAGCTGTTATCCTCAGTGAAGGTGATATTTGTGATTTCGATTATGTTAAGGAGATCATTGCTCAGGAATCACCTGATATTATCATCCATCTTGCCGCGGCTGCCGGCGTTCGACCATCTTTAGCAAATCCATTCCATTATGAAGAGGTTAATGTACGAGGCACACTAAATCTACTAGAGGCAGCCAAGCAGTTTTCTGTTAAGTATTTTATATATGCTTCCAGTTCCTCGGTTTATGGGGATAGCTCGCGAGTTCCCTTTAGTGAGAACGACCCAGTAGATAATCCGATATCTCCTTATGCAGCCACTAAGAAGGCAGGTGAACTTATCTGCCATACATATCATCATCTGTATGCAATAAATATTGCCTGTCTTCGGTTTTTTACCGTTTATGGCCCCCGCCAGAGGCCTGATTTGGCAATTAATAAATTTACCCGCTTGATTGATGCTGGCATGCCAATACCATTTTACGGTGATGGCAAAACTTCACGTGACTATACTTTTATTGATGACATTATTGATGGCGTAGAACGAGCAATTAACTGGGTTGTGGATAGTGAAAAACGATATTCGATTTTTAATTTAGGTGAGTCGCAGACTGTTGAGTTAAGAAGGTTGGTGGAGGTGATAGAGTCTTCATTAGGGAAAAAAGCGATACTCGACATGCAACCTATACAGCCTGGTGATGTGCCACGCACCTGTGCGGATATAACTAAATCTACTTCAGTTTTAGGGTACCAGCCAAAGACTACAATAGAAAAAGGTGTCAGAGAGTTCGTAGACTGGTATCTAAAAGAATGCAAATAATTCTTTTTTATTGACTTAAGTTAAAGATAAGTGTTATAAAAACAATTCGTCAAATGACGCGGGGTGGAGCAGTCTGGTAGCTCGTCGGGCTCATAACCCGAAGGTCGAGGGTTCAAATCCCTCCCCCGCAACCAAAATAAATCAGGGACTTGCACTATCTGGCAAGTCCTTTTTTTATGCGTTTATATAAGTCTAAACAGTAGTCAAACAATATCTGGTAACCATTCAGGTAGTCTTGACATTTCCACGTATGTGGTGTTAAATCCGACATGTGAATTCAACGGTACTGGGGAAGATGATGAGCATTTATCATGGGTTTGTTCTGTTTTTATTGGCATTGGTGCTAAGTGCTTGTGGAAGTGGTGGATCAGGAATTCAGGCGACTAATACGACTATTTTCAATGCACATTCTGCTGTCCTAGGTCCTATGAGTTCGGTGCGCACATGGGGCTATAACGGCTTTGGTCAAATCGGTGACGATACTACTATAAATCGTAATACTCCTTTTACTATAGCTACTGCAACTTTATCTGGAGTGAGTGATGTAGCTGTTGGTGCAGACCACACTGTTGTAGTTGCACGTGGCAAAGTCTGGTGTTGGGGTTATAATGGTTACGGACAGTTGGGAGATGGCTCTACAGGGTCACAGCAAAAACCTAAACTTATAGATGTCGGTGATGCTAATATACTGGTAAAGGCAGTGGCGGCTGGAGCCAGCCATACTTTAGCGCTAAAAACTGACGGAACTGTTTGGGGGTGGGGTTATAACGGACTTGGGCAGTTAGGTGATGGGACTAATACCAATAGAGTTACACCTGTGAAAATACCGAGTTTGGCAAATGTAACCGCAATTGCTGCCGGAGGGAGTCATTCACTTGCTCTGAAATCAGACGGGACTGTATGGGCTTGGGGAAACAACAATAATGGCCAACTAGGAGACGGAAGCACCTTATATCATATTGTCCCGCAACAAATAGCTGGATTGTCAGGAGTTACCCAAATTGCCGCAGGTGGCAGTACCAGTGCTGCCCTTCGTGATGATTTAACCAACAATATTGTATGGGTTTGGGGGTATAACTATTTTGGTCAGGTTGGTGATGGAACAAATATCGATAAATCAGTTCCTACTGTTGTAGTCGGTCTTCCTGCTATCGGCAGCATTACTTGTGCGCTTGATCATATATTGGCTTTGGACAAATCAGGTGCATTATGGAGTTGGGGGTATAATTTTTATGGTCAATTAGGTGACGGGACAACAATAAACAGGAATTCTCCGATTTCAGTTACAAATTTTTCCTCAGGTACATCGGTAATTGCATTTGGGCATCATTCTCTTGCAAAAAAGAGCGATGGGACTTTATGGTCGTGGGGTTATAATAAGTTTGGTCAATTAGGGAATGCTACAAATATTGACAGTTCAATCCCAGTGGTGGTTTCTGGATTCTAGCAATACTGTTAAGGGATTCATTTAACTTGACAAGATTTCTATCCTAAGGTATAAAACTGTTCCCAGTCGTGGCATAAAAAACCGTATCTCTGCCTCTTTGGCATCCCCAAGGAGGTTTTTTATGCCAGGGATGTAACTTGAAAAAATGGCGGTGTAGCTCAGCTGGTTAGAGCATACGGCTCATATCCGTAGTGTCCGGGGTTCAAGTCCCTGCACCGCCACCACTTGAAAGCCCTTCTGATTACAGAGGGGCTTTTTCCATTTCTGCTAAAGATGCTGTGACAATAGATCTGATTTTTGGTACATATGAATTGTTATGTTGAATACTGTCAAGAAAACAATCAGCCGCTACAATTTATTTTCAGCAGGTGACACAGTCATTGTTGCCGTCTCTGGCGGTGCTGATTCGGTGGCGCTTCTTGATTTTTTGGCTGTAACTGGTAAATATCAGCTAAATCTTATAGTCGCGCACTTAAATCATTGTTTGCGTGGCAAAGAATCAGATGATGATGAGAGTTTTGTTAGATGTCTAGCCAGTAGCTATGGCCTGAATATGGAGAGTCGTCGGGTTGATGTATCTGAATTAAGCAGAAATTACCGAATGTCGCTAGAACAGGCAGGACGTAAAGCTCGCTACGATTTTTTTTGTGAACTGCTACATCGTTTTAATGCTAGAACAATTGCTCTTGCCCATCATGCGGATGATCAGGCGGAGACCGTTTTGCTTCGACTATTACGAGGTGCTGCTACTACCGGGCTCTCTGCAATGGCACCATTTTCTTCGGGTAGATATGTTCGACCACTGCTTGAAGTAACTCGAAGTGAGATCGAGTATTATTGCAAATACAGAAAACTGAGCTATCGAACAGACAGTTCCAACATGGATATTAAATACTTACGAAATCGAATCCGGCATGAACTTCTTCCTATTCTCTCTCAGTACAATCCTGCTATTGCCGATCGTTTGGTTTCTACCGCAACAGCCTTGAATGCTGATGAAATTCTTCTTGAATCGATTACAGATAAGTATTTTAGCCGTTATGCGATCATGCAGGATGAGACGGTCCAATTTTGTTTGGCAGACATCAAAAATGAGCCTTCTGGTCTTAGGATGCGTTTGTACAGGCGTGCGATTCAAGAAATTGCTGGGGATCTGGCTAGAATCGGAAGCCGACATTTACAGGCTATTGATGATGTGGTAATGGGTGTTAAGCCAAACCTCAAATTAGCACTTCCAGATTCTCTTGCACTCATGCGACATTATGATAAATTATTTTTTCAGTATTCGAGAACAGTGGATCAATCAATTATTGTCGATTTGCTTATTGATGGGCCTGGTAGCTATCCTTTTGGGGATGTTGGGATAATCACTATTGATAAGGTGCCAATCCCATCTTCTCTTGAAAATATTCCAGCTACGATCGCATATTTTAATCCAGAACAGACGCCTTTCCCTTGGATGGTTCGTGCTTTTAGACAGGGAGACCGTTTTGCTCCCTTCGGTTTGGGGGGGAGTAAGAAATTAAAGAACTTTTTCATCGACAATAAAGTCCCAAGAGAACATCGTCGACTTATACCGCTTCTCTTTTGTGGGCCACGACTTCTCTGGGTTTGTGGTATGAGACTTGGTGATGACCCGGCTGTGCGATTAACTGAAAACATAGTATGGCGGGTCAATTTTGACGTATTTTGTGCCTAAAGCTCTTGTAATGGAACAACCTTTATGGTAACGTTTCACAGCTATAAGTAGGTCTTAATATAACACTATAGATAAAGTAGCAGTGCTTAAACCACTAGCATACAATTAGATATGGGGGTAACTTTGAACCAGTTTTACAGAAATCTTGCATTATGGCTTGTAATAAGCTTGATGATGATCTTGTTGTTCAATCTATTTAATAAACCGAAACCTCAACAGGACAAACTTAGCTATAGCGATTTCATTACTGCTATTGATGCTGGCAAAGTAGTATCTGTTACCATTCAGGGTAATGATATTATCGGGAAGTATGTAGACGGGAAGGATTTCCGTACATACAAGCCTCTTGATGCCAAAGTCACTGACAAACTGATTGAAAAAAAAGTAACTATATCAGCTAGACCTGAAGAAGAAAAAGTCTCATGGTTTTCTATCTTTATCTCTTGGTTCCCACTGATACTTCTTGTCGGCGTCTGGATATTTTTCATGCGACAAATGCAGGCTGGTGGCGGCAAGGCTATGTCATTTGGGAAAAGCCGCGCCAAGCTTCTGACCGAAGCGCAGGGTAAGATTACCTTCGAGGATGTTGCTGGCATTGAAGAAGCTAAAGAAGAATTAGAAGAGATTATTTCTTTCCTTAAGGATCCAAAGAAATTCACAAAATTGGGGGGGAGGATACCTAAGGGGGTTTTGCTAATGGGCCCTCCCGGCACAGGTAAAACTCTGTTGGCACGTGCAATAGCAGGTGAGGCAGGGGTTCCTTTCTTCTCCATCTCGGGTTCTGATTTCGTGGAGATGTTTGTCGGAGTTGGTGCAAGTAGAGTGCGTGATCTTTTTGTGCAGGGGAAAAAAAGTGCCCCTTGTATCATTTTTATAGATGAAATTGATGCAGTCGGTCGCCATCGTGGCGCGGGGCTTGGTGGTGGTCATGATGAAAGAGAGCAGACTCTAAATCAGTTGCTTGTTGAGATGGACGGCTTTGAGTCTAATGAGGGAGTAATATTGATTGCCGCAACCAACCGACCAGATGTGCTTGATCCTGCTCTTATGCGTCCAGGGCGTTTTGATCGTCAGGTAGTAGTGCCTCGACCTGATGTTAAGGGGCGTGAAGCTATACTTAAAGTTCATGCCAAGAAGACACCTCTCGGCCCCAGCGTCGAACTTGCTGTTGTCGCTCGTGGTACTCCCGGGTTTTCAGGTGCTGATCTTGCAAATGTAGTGAATGAAGCAGCACTTCTAGCAGCCCGTAAAGACAAAAGCGTTGTTGATATGCAGGATTTTGATGATGCAAAAGATAAAGTTCTGATGGGTGTTGAGCGTCGTAGTATGGTTATTTCCGAGGAAGAAAAGAAGAATACTGCTTACCATGAAGCAGGCCATACCCTGGTAGCGAAATTAATCCCAGGCACTGACCCGGTTCACAAGGTCTCGATAATCCCACGTGGCCGAGCTCTTGGTGTGACAATGCAACTACCGATAGAAGATAAACACAGTTATTCGAAAGAGTCGCTCCTAAATCGTATTGCTGTGCTTATGGGGGGAAGAGCAGCTGAAGAGATTATCTTCAATACTATGACCACCGGTGCAGGTAACGATATTGAACGGGCCACTGAAATAGCCAGGAAAATGATCTGTGAGTGGGGGATGAGTGAAAAACTTGGGCCGGTTAGTTTTGGCAAGAAGGACGAACAGATTTTTCTTGGTCGTGAGATGTCTACCCATAAGAACTATAGTGAGGCAATAGCTGTTGAGATTGATATGGAGATCAAACGCATCGTCGAAGAGAATTATTCGAGAGTCCTCAAATTGTTAAGTGACAATGTGGCAGTATTACATAAGCTATCCCATGAACTTATTGAAAAGGAAAATCTTAGTGGTGATGAAGTAGAAAGGATAGTTTCAGGTGAGTTGAACCTTCAAACTTCGACATTGACTCCGGCATCAATACCGGCAGATAATTAATTTAATTTTTTTGCTGTTTGATAACTGCTGATAATGATAGTGCTATTATTATCAATGATATAATCCCACCGTATCTGCTCGTACCGGAGAGAATCTCATGGTTCTGGGTGTAACCAGACAATCTGTATCATGGGATATTGGTCGGCGCAGTATCGATCTCTCTTCTCGTCCATGTATCATGGGCATACTCAATTTATCCCCAGACTCTTTCTCCGATGGTAATCATTTGCTGACAGTAGACTTGGCTATTGAAAAAGCCCTAGCAATGGAGTCAGAGGGAGCAGATATTATTGACATAGGTGGAGAGAGTACGCGCCCCGGCGCAATACCTATTTCTGCAGGAGAGGAGCTTGATAGAGTTTTGCCTGTAATCGAACGATTGGCTGAGGTTATAACAGTTCCGCTATCGATTGATACCTATAAGGCTGATGTTGCCAGGAATGCAATTGCTGCAGGAGTCGAAATTGTTAATGATATAAGTGCCATGACATTTGACAGTGCAATGGCTGGCGTCATAGCTTCAACTGGAGTTGGAGTTGTTCTTATGCATACTCGTGGTCACCCAGTTGATATGCAAAATCATACGGAATATGAATCTTTAGTAGAAGAGATAATCGAGTACTTCAAACAAGTAATGAAGAGCGGTGAAACAGTAGGTATTCAACGTAATAGGATGGTAATCGATCCAGGGATTGGGTTTGGGAAAAGTGTTGCGGGGAATCTCGAAATACTTTGCCGATTACAGGATTTCTGCATCCTGGAAAGGCCGATTCTTATTGGTACATCAAGAAAATCTTTTATAGGTAATGTATTAGGGCGTGATGTGAATGAACGACTTTATGGAACTGCTGCAACAGTTGCACTTGCTGTGGCTGCCGGGGCCATGATCATCCGGGTTCATGATGTATGGGAAATGCGTGATGTGGCAGATATGACTATGGCTATTTGCACAAAACGTAGTGAAAATTGTTAATTATGTGCGTTTTATTGCACAGTAACATGCAGATTTCGTTAGTGTTTAGTTGTGGTGATTCGCATGACAGATGTTCTGAAAAATTTTGCTTGGATACTCGATATAATCGATATTGCCTTGGTTGCAGTTATCATTTATCGTCTTATATTGCTATTGAAAGGTGCTCTTGCAGTTCGCGTTGTCATATCATTGATTATTCTTTTCGGAGCTTTTGGCATCGCACGATTAATTGGTTTAAACGCGCTATCCTGGTTGTTCGAAAATTTTGTCGGTTCGTTACTACTGGTTCTGGTAGTAATTTTTCAGCATGATATTCGCCGAACCCTTGTCTCTGTTACCAGAAATCGTTTAGGTTATGATCGTAACAGGGAAATATCAGCAGAAATACTTGATGCGTTAATTGATAGTTGTGAATCATTAGCGAGCAAACATATTGGTGCACTTATAGTAGTTGAAAGAGGGATGTCGCTTGATAACTACCTAGCAGTTGGTACTGAAATTGATGCTAAAGTTACTAGCGAACTTATTACATCGATTTTTCTGCCCTATTCACCTATTCATGATGGGGCTGTGATCATCCAAAAAGGAAAACTTACTCGAGCGGGTTGTTTCCTGCCTCTTACTCAAAATACTGAAATAAGCAAAACTTTTGGGACACGTCACAGGGCGGCAATCGGTTTAACCGAAATTGTTGATTCAGTCGTTGTCGTGGTGTCTGAGGAGACAGGCAGTATATCAGTTGCTGTCGCAGGAAGGATAACTAGAAACCTTGACCGGCATTCACTTCAGAAGTTGTTGAAGCGTCTGTTGGAATCTCGATGGTTACAATGAGAATATCGGAGATGTTTGCTAACAACTTGCACCTCAAAGCTTTGGCTTTGCTCCTTGCTAGTATCCTCTGGCTGTTCGTGATGGCCGAGAGAGATTCGGAAATAGAGGTCAATGCAACGATTGAAGTCATAAATCTAGCAAATAATTTAGCGGTATCTAGTACTTTACCTCAGTTCATTGATTTGAAAATAGCAGGCCCAAAGATACTACTTATGAAGCCAAGCATCAAAAAGCTTACTGTGCCACTCGATATGGGTAATCTAAAGCCTGGCATGGTTCTATTTACAGGGTTTGAAAAGAAGATTCAACTCCCTCCGGGAGTTCGCTTGACTAGGATCAACCCGACTACCTTGGAAATATGTTTAATAACAAAATAACTATAACTGTTGGAGAAGTATCATGAAAAAACTATTCGGGACTGATGGGGTTCGAGGCGTTGCAAATGTATATCCGATGACTATCGAAATGGCGATGCAAATCGGACGTGCCGCTGCATATATTTTTAAAAATGGCTATAAGCGCCATCGTATAGTCATTGGTAAAGATACTCGACTCTCTGGCTATATGATAGAAAATGCTCTTGCCGCTGGAATCAACTCCATGGGGGTTGATGTCCTGTTGGTTGGTCCGTTACCAACCCCAGGCATAGCCCATATTACTTCATCAATGCGAGCTGATGCAGGTGTAGTAATCTCTGCATCTCATAACCCCTTTCAGGATAATGGCATTAAATTTTTCTGTCGCGATGGGTTCAAGCTTCCGGACGCGATGGAATTGAAAATTGAGAGTCTCATATTTTCTAAGAAAATAGATTCATTACGCCCGATTGCGACAGAAGTTGGTAAAGCATATCGGATTGACGATGCGGTAGGAAGGTATATTGTTTTTCTTAAAAGCACTTTCCCTAAAGATATAGACCTGTCAGGGATGAAAATAGTTCTTGATTGTGCTAATGGCGCTGCATATAAGGTAGCTCCTGCAGTTCTTGAAGAACTAGGCGCAGAGGTAATACCCATAGGTGTCAAGCCTAATGGAACAAATATTAATGCAGGATGTGGATCACTTTATCCACAGGGTATAAGTGAAGCGGTAAAAGAGCATCGAGCAGATTTAGGGATAGCTCTTGACGGCGATGCCGACAGAGTTATTTTTGCCGATGAATTTGGTAACGAGGTAGATGGAGACCAAATTATGGCAATTTGTGCAACTAATCTTATAAAGCATCGTAAGCTTCGCAAAAATACATTGGTTGCAACTGTTATGAGTAATATGGGGCTTGACATAGCGTTGAAAAGAGTCGGTGGTAAGGTGATTAAAACTGATGTAGGGGACAGATATGTTGTTGAGCAGATGCGCAAAGGTGGTTATAATTTAGGGGGAGAACAGTCAGGGCACATGGTCTTTTTAGATTATAACACTACAGGTGACGGTCTTTTGTCTGCTTTGCAGGTACTGGCAATAATGAGACAGAAGGGTAGTCGCCTGTCGGAACTGGCTGAAGTTATGATCCCCTTGCCACAGGTATTAGTCAATGTCAGAGTGGAGGAGAAGAAGGATATTTTGACTATTCCTGAAATAGCTAGACTTGTGTCTGAAGTTGAGGCAAAGCTGAAAGATGAGGGGCGCATACTAATACGTTATTCAGGGACAGAGCCGCTATTGCGCATTATGCTTGAAGGGCAGGATAAATATCAAATTACTGATTGGGCGAAAGAGATTGCAGAAAAGGTTGAAAAAACGATTGGGGGCAAGTAGGAATGGCTAAACTTGGTGTAAACATCGATCACGTTGCGACAATAAGAGAGGCACGAGGTGGAAACGAGCCTGATCCTGTTGCTGCAGCTGTAATTGCAGAACTTGCTGGAGCTGATGGAATAACAGTGCATCTGCGAGAGGATCGTCGTCATATTCAGGATCGTGATCTGAAGTTGTTACGTCAAACAATAAGGACCCGGCTTAATTTGGAAATGGCTGCTTCTGAAGAAATGGTTACTATCGCAGCGTCAATCAAACCAGACATATGTACTTTAGTGCCTGAGAAACGCCAGGAGCTTACCACAGAGGGTGGTCTTGACGTTCGTCTTAATGGTGCATATATCGGTGTTTCAGTAGAACGACTTCAACAGAATGGTATTATTGTTAGTCTTTTCGTCGATCCTGACCCAGACCAGATAAAGGCCGCAAATAAAATTGGTGCTGACTATGTGGAAATACATACCGGAGCGTTTGCGGTTGCACATGACTGGAAAAGTAAGGAACAGGAACTTCTGAAAATCGAGAATGCAGTTAGACTTGCAACCAAGCTAGGTCTTGGGGTTAACGCAGGACATGGGCTCAACTATTCAAATGTTAAAATGATTGCTGCATTGGGAAGTATTGAAGAATTTAACATTGGCCATGCTATAGTCTCTCGAGCAGTTCTCGTAGGGCTTGATAGGGCTGTACGTGATATGATTGATCTTATAAAGTATTCTTGAGATTTTATGTTATTCGGTATTGGCATTGACATAGTTGCAATATCAAGGTTTGAGCGTTTTATTGCAGACAATAATATCGCACTTATTGAGCGCCTATTTACACCCGCTGAAAGAGAATATTGTTCAGCGCGAAAACGCAGTGCACAGCATTTCGCTCTTCGATTTGCAGCCAAGGAATCATATCTAAAGGCACTAGGAACTGGGCTTCGGGATGGCATCTCATGGCAGGATATGGAAATAGTCAACGATACTAACGGTAAACCTCACATGCAATTATCTGGTATGGCCAAGGTTCAATTCGACTCTAATCATCTGAGCCGTATTTTTGTTTCATTGTCTCACGATGGGGATAGTGCGATTGCATCAGTTGTTTTGGAGAAGCCATGAAAGTTGTGACCGCTACAACAATGCAACAGTTGGATCAACGGACTATTTCTGAATTTGGTATTGATGGCCTGACATTAATGGAAAACGCTGGTCGATGTTGCGCTGAATTGATCGAAGCTGAATATGGTCCCCTCTCTCGAACAATAGTCGTAATTGCAGGAAAAGGTAATAATGGCGGTGATGGATATGTAATTGCGCGCATTCTTGGCGAACATGGCTGGAAAACTAGAGTCATAGTTTTAGCCAGACGTGAAGAGATAGCTGGAGATGCCAGAGTAAATCTGGACTTGCTTGCACCCGATAGAGTTACCTTTGCAACGGAGTCTTCTGCTCTGCTCGAAGAGTTTAAACTCATGGCAGAAGACGTTATACTGGTAGATGCAATATTTGGAACCGGTCTACGTAATAAAGCAACTGGTCTTTTTGTCGAAGCTATTGAAATAATCAATTCAACCAATAATCCAGTTATAGCTATAGATATACCCTCGGGAATTGATGCTAATAACGGTTTGGTCCTAGGTTCAGCAATACGTGCTAACCTTACAGTTACATTTGCCCTTGCCAAAGTTGGCCATGTACTCTATCCAGGAGCAGAATTTACTGGTAAATTGATTGTTGTTGATATAGGAATCCCTGCCGAACTTACATCTGGAACTGATGTGTTTGAATTTCTGGATATAGATTCAATTAGTCCAATGCTTCGCCGTCGTGAGCTTCAGTCTCATAAAGGTAGTAATGGACATGTTTTTATAGTTGCTGGTTCAACTGGAAAAACTGGGGCGGCAGCAATGGCTGCCAACAGTGCTGTTCGTGCCGGAGCTGGGTTGGTGACACTTGCTATCCCCGCAAGTTTAAACCCAATACTAGAAATTAAAACTACGGAAGCAATGACTCTTTCTCTGCCTGACAATGGTAATGGTTTTTTTGGGGGGGATTGCCAATCAGTTCTTGAGCAGGCATCCAGAGACAAGAGTGTAATTGCTATAGGTCCAGGAGTTGGGATGCATCCTGTGACATCCAAATTGGTTCGGGATTTCCTAGGGAGTGTGAGATCACCTCTTATAATTGATGCTGATGGATTAAATGCAATTGCCGTTGATATGAATATTCTAATTGCACGGCAAAATTCAATATTGATTTTTACCCCTCACCCCGGCGAAATGGCACGTCTTTCTGGGTTATCCACGGCAGAAGTTGAATCTGATCGTTTAGGTGTAGCTAAGGCTTTTGCTCAGAAATATAACGTTCATCTGATACTGAAAGGTTCACGTACTGTAATTGCATCACCGGATGGGTCTTTGGCTATTAACGGCAGTGGGAATCCGGGTATGGCAACAGGTGGTATGGGCGATGTGCTTACAGGTGTTTTGGCAGCATTAATTGCTCAAGGGTATTCTCCTGAACATTCGTGCCGGATCGGGGTGTTTTTGCATGGATATGCTGCTGATATAGTATCTAGAGAGAAAGGTGAAATAGGTATGTCAGCTGTTGATGTCCAGGAGTGCCTACCATATGCGTTAAAGGAAATTATGTCTTTCATGCATAATTAGTAGTGTTTTACTGATAGATAAACTGGATAATATTGAGGAGAAAATGATGCTTGCTGCTAAAGATATAATGACAACAAATGTATTGTCAGTACAGAGGAATATGGGAGTGCGTGAACTGGCAAAATTCTTTGCCGATAATCGCATCAGCAGTGCGCCAGTAGTAGACGATAATGGTGACTTGATAGGATTCATTACAGAGAGTGACCTTATAGAACAGGATCGCAGCCTTCATCTCCCTACCGTTATATCACTTTTTGACTGGGTTATTTATCTTGAAAGTGCAAAGAAATTCGAAAGAGACCTGCAGAAGATGACAGGTCAATCAGTTGGTGATATTTGTGCAGAAAATGTAACAGTAATAACACCTGAAACGTTGCTTAGCGAAATTGCAGATATAATGAGCAATCTTAAATATCATGCCCTCCCGGTAGTAGTAGGACGGAAAGTTGTTGGGATTGTGGCGCGTATAGACTTGATACGAACTCTGATCAATCAGGATTAACGTGTTAAAACTGTTGTCTCGCTCAGCTTATGATACAGCAAAAATTGGTGAATTGCTGGGGACTTTGATTAAGTCCGGCGATTTTATTTCTCTGCGAGGAGAACTAGGTGCTGGTAAAACCTGTTTTGCAGGTGGTGTGGCTTCAGGTCTTGGGATTGATAAATCGTTACCTGTAACAAGTCCAACCTATACAATTATGAATCATTATCAAGGTCGGATTGAGCTGTTTCACTTTGATTTCTACCGCCTCAATGGACCTGATGATATTGCTGAGCTAGGTTTTGAAGATTATTTTTATAGTTCTGGGGTTTGCTTAGTAGAATGGGCAGAGCGCCTTTCTGGTGAAATGCCGGAGCAGTATATCTTGATAAATTTCATCCTGCTGGATGTAGGATGTCGTAGTATTCAATTCGAACCTCATGGGGCTAGATATAATTATCTAGTGGAGCAATTAGCATCTTTATGTAAAAAATGGTTTGACCATGCACTAGTTTCTTGATATTTAACATCATTACTTATCTTTGAATATATAGAAGTTATCTTTTATTATCACTATTATTTCTAAGGAGGAATAGTTCATGGCTCTGGTGGTCCAAAAGTACGGTGGAACCTCAATGGGGTCGATAGAGCGAATCCGTAATGTTGCTAAACGGGTTGCCAAAACCTATGATGCTGGTAATGACATGATAGTCGTTGTGTCAGCAATGTCTGGTGAGACTAACAAACTAGTTGCTCTGGCAAATGATATTTGTGAATTCCCAGATAATCGTGAGTATGATGTATTGGTAGCGTCTGGTGAGCAGGTCTCAATTGCACTATTAGCCATATGCCTAAAATCTATGGGATATAAAGCTAAATCTTATCATGGATGGCAAGTCCCTATAGTTACTGATAATGCTTTTAGTAAAGCACGAATTGAAGAGATCCCTGATACGAAAATTAGATCTGATCTTAAGGGTGGGACAATAGTAATTGTTGCCGGATTTCAAGGGATTGATAGCGATGGTAACGTAACTACCCTTGGTCGTGGAGGCTCAGATACATCTGCTGTCGCAATAGCAGCAGCTCTCAATGCAGATGTATGCGAAATTTTTACTGATGTGGATGGAGTTTATACTACAGATCCAAACATATGTTCCGATGCTCGGAAAGTGGACAAGGTCTCTTACGAAGAAATGCTTGAATTGGCAAGCCTTGGCGCCAAAGTTTTACAAATCCGCTCGGTAGAATTTGCAAAAAAATATAATGTGGACGTACATGTTCGCTCCAGCTTCAATGAAAACCCAGGAACTATGGTTACCAAGGAGGATAAGGATATGGAAGCAGTTCTAGTCTCAGGTATAGCTTATGATAAAAATGAAACAAAGATTGCCGTTATGCATGTCCCTGACAAACCAGGGATTGCGGCTAAAATCCTCTCGCCCCTTTCTGATGCCAACATCTCAGTAGATATGATTGTGCAGAATGTAAGTGAAGCCGGTATGACAGATTTTACGTTTACAGTCACTAAAGCTGATTTCAAGAAGGCACTTGCTATAACCAAGGAAACAGCAAATGATGTTAGTGCGAAAGAAGTGTTGACTGATGAGAACATTTCGAAAATTTCTATCGTAGGGGTTGGCATGAGAAGTCACGCTGGTGTCGCCACTAAAATGTTCCAGACTCTTGCAAGGGAAGGCATAAATATTCAGATGATTTCTACTTCTGAAATTAAAGTTTCAGTTGTAATTGATGCCAAATATACTGAACTGGCTGTTAGAGTCTTACATGATTCATTTGGCTTAGCCAGTAATTAGTTATCTGAGCATGTAGAATATAGTTTTTAAGGGGTTGGCGTGATTGCGTCAGCCCCTTTGTCTATCAAATCGAACTCAATCAGAACTAGAATCAGCAATAAATATTATAGCTGGAAATGTAATGTTGAATTATCCATCAAATTTCCATATAATATTGTTTTATTACAAAATAACATAGTAAAGGTGGGAGCATGAGTCTTGTAAAATTATATGATACTACATTGCGTGACGGTACTCAGGCAGAAGACATTTCGTTTTTAGTTGAAGACAAAATTAGAATAGCTCATAAACTTGACGAGATTGGAATTCATTATATTGAAGGGGGCTGGCCAGGCAGTAACCCTAAAGATGTAGCTTTTTTTAAAGATATCAAGAAAGAAAAATTAGTTCAGGCAAAAATTGCAGCATTTGGCTCAACTCGTCGAGCAAAAGTAACTCCTGACAAAGATCAGAATATACGAACTCTTGTTCAGGCAGAACCCGATGCAATTACAATTTTTGGAAAGACTTGGGATTTCCATGTACGTGAAGCATTACGAATCTCATTGGATGAAAATCTTGAACTCATATTTGATTCACTTGAATATCTAAAAAAACATGCTCAAGAAGTATTCTATGATGCAGAGCATTTTTTTGATGGTTTTAAGGCAAACCCTGAATATGCTATAAAAACTCTAAAAGCAGCTGAAGATGCAAATGCAGACTGTATAATTCTTTGTGATACAAATGGTGGCACAATGCCATATGAAGTTGTTAAGATAATAAATGAAATCAAGAAGAAGATTAAGACTCCTCTTGGTATTCACACGCACAATGATTCAGACTGCGCAGTGGCAAATTCGCTACATGCAGTTGATCAAGGGATTGTACATGTACAAGGTACAATTAATGGGTTTGGCGAACGTTGCGGTAATGCAAATCTTTGTTCAATAATCCCAGCACTTAAATTGAAAATGCAGAGGCAATGTGTCAGCGATGATCAGCTAAAAAAGATTAGAGAACTATCTCGCTATGTATTCGAATTAGCTAATATATCCCCAAATAAGCACCAGCCGTATGTTGGTAACTCGGCTTTTGCACATAAAGGTGGAGTTCATGTTTCAGCAATTCAGCGTCACCCAGAGACTTATGAACATCTTAGGCCTGAACTGGTTGGGAATTCAACAAGGGTCCTTGTTTCTGATTTGTCAGGTCGTTCAAACATACTTGCTAAGGCCGAAGAATTTAACATAAATTTGGACAGTAAAGACCCAGTAACATTGGAAATACTTGATAATATCAAAGAAATGGAAAATCGAGGTTATCAGTTTGAAGGGGCCGAGGCTTCATTTGAACTACTAATGAAGCGGGCATTGGGAACTCACAGGAAATATTTTTCGATAATTGGGTTTAGAGTCATTGATGAAAAACGTCATGAAGAGCAGAAGCCGATCTCAGAAGCGACAATTATGGTAAAAGTAGGAGGGAAGGTAGAGCATACTGCAGCTGAAGGAAATGGGCCGGTCAATGCTCTTGACAACGCAGTTAGAAAGGCTTTGGAAAAATTTTATCCTAAACTGAAGGAGGTTAAGTTGCTCGATTATAAAGTTCGTGTACTTCCTGCAGGACAAGGAACTGCATCTGCCATCAGAGTCTTAATTGAATCAGGAGATAAAGAAAGTCGATGGGGAACTGTAGGTGTTTCCGACAATATAATCGATGCTTCTTATCAGGCATTAATTGATAGTATAGAGTATAAACTTCATAAAGGGGATGAGCCAGCAGAAACTGCAAAGAAATGAAAATATTGTTAATTTAAGTCGTATTATTTTATATTCTTAGTTATCTAAAAGCCATAAATCTTCCGCAAAGGGATATGTGGCTTTATTATTTTATAGAGAATAAGTCACTTTGTTGTCATGCATCCATTTGTTGCGATGTAATGCAATTACTGTAACGTCAATAATATGGCGCCATTCAACCACTCCCCTTTTCTACAAATATAATTATATTTCTAAATCTACGGCTTCTGGAGTTATTATTGATTTGTCGCGTGTAATGCTGATAATCATGGAATAATATGAAAAGAATAGGTGCAACTTAAGTAAATTACCATCATCATACTGCTGTTTTTTTTTTCGAAAAGGAGTATTAGGTTTGTATTGCATGGTAGGAATATCGTTTATGGCAACAAGTATAAATTGTTAGTGGCCGTCAAATTCATGGCGCTATTAGTCCTGCCTTCGCTTTAATATTTAATCAATTGATTGTAATTCGATATATTCCAAATATATAAAGAATATTTTCTTAGGCGATAACTTCTTGATAAAATTGGGTACTTTATCGGATTTTTGACTACATGAATTAATACAATTGTTATCGAGATATCATTTTGGCACATATGGTGAAATGTACGGGATACTTGAATTTGATAAAATTATATGGGGGTATCAGTATGCAATGTCCCAAATGTAAAGGTCGTATGTTTGCAGAGAAATTTTATGATTTTGTTCGATCTTTTGATGCTTGGAAATGCACCTGTTGTGGTGAAGTTATTGACCCAACAATATTAGCTAACAGAGCAAGGAATCACAATCTTTATCTAGGCTGATACAAAAAATATAAGCTTAATACTATCTAAAAAAAGGGGGGGGGTAAAACTCCCCCTTTTTCTTTATTAATGTATTTATAAATACATGACAGCTTTAATTATATAGATTTACGGAGTCTGCTTGATTGTGATAAATAATAATATTTTACAGATAAAAATATAACTAAATATGAGTTAAACGAAAAGGTAAAACCCGTTAAAATTTCAGATAACCTTTATCCAGTATTCTTTGTCTCATGAACGAGGTATCTTTCATGAGACATAATACTGACGCAGTTATCATGTTTAAGAAGTGGTTGGGATAAGTGAAAAAAATACAATTGATATATTAATGCTATAACATCTTGTCTCAATAGTTTAAGTATTAATAATGTTGTCTGTATGCATTATAATAATCAATATGCTTTTTCATAGTTTCAAGTCATAATGAGTATTAATTGCTAATTACTTCCTAAAGTTTTAAATAGCCTTTTTATTTTTTATGCCATAAATCGGAAACTCTGAATATATGTCGCGAATCCATCGATATGGCAGATTGATTTACAACCGATTGTCCCCTTTAGATTTACAATAACATCATAATGCTATTATCACCGTGCTCTAATTTTAGACAGATAATCTTTCAATAGCGCAGTATATAATGCAAGATTGTATTTCCCTTAATTATTTAAAATAATTATGAAATAACTTTGCCACGAATTATGGAGTAAGAAACTTACTATCGAATGCTTATGGAAAATGTTGATAAAATACTTTGTATAAGGCATTGTAATGTTGCTATGTTGTGATTTTGGGTTCTTCATCTAATTATAGATTCGATGCCAATTAATAGATTCATTATTTAATAAAAGCAGTTAACAATTTTACGGAAATTATTGAGGTTGAAGTATATGCGAATAGATAGTAGAAAAAATGAGAGTCTTCGTAAGGTGAGTATTACAAGAGGGTATCTTGCACATGCTGAAGGTTCCGTTTTAGTTGAATTTGGCGATACAAAGGTTATTTGTACTGCTTCAATTGAAGAATCGGTCCCGCAATTTCTTAGGGGCAAGGGGAGTGGCTGGATAACTGCTGAATATGCAATGCTACCTAGGTCTACCCATACTCGCAATCAACGTGAAGCAGCTAAAGGCAAAATTTCTGGTAGAACGCATGAAATCCAACGCCTAATTGGGCGTTCTTTACGTGCCGTCACAAATTTGACGCTATTGGGTGAAAGAAGTATCCTGGTAGATTGTGATGTAATTCAGGCAGATGGAGGCACTAGGACTGCTTCAATCACTGGTGCATATGTAGCGCTAGTTGATGCAATTCGTTGGCTTGAGCATAATAAAATGATAATTAGTTATCCAATTATTGAGGCTGTTGCAGCTGTAAGTGTTGGGATTTTAGATGGTGAAGTGTTGCTTGACTTAAATTACGACGAGGATTCTCGGGCGGATGTGGATATGAATTTTGTTATGACTTCAACTAATCGTTTTGTTGAAGTACAGGGTACGGCTGAAGCTACTCCTTTTACATTGGCTGAAATGGATATCATGCGTGAACTTGCTATATCGGGGATTTCTCAACTAATTTCCATTCAAAAGGAGATATTAAATTTGTGAAGGAAATAGTTGTTGCTACAAAAAATGAGGGCAAGCTTAAAGAGATAACTCTGTTGTTAGACAGAATTGTTGATCATATTTATTCTCCAACTGATTTTTCAGATTTCCCTGAAATAAATGAAAATGGGCAAACATTTATTGAAAACGCTATAATCAAGGCCAGTATTGCTGCTAAATTTACTGGTTTATCAGCCATTGGTGATGATTCAGGGCTTACGGTTGATGCTTTAGATGGTGCACCAGGAGTTTATTCTGCACGTTATGCAGGGGCCTGTGCAAGCGATTCAGCCAATAATAATAGATTGCTTAAAGAGCTTGAAGATTTTCCGTTGCCATTACGCAAGGCTACCTTTCATTGTGCAATTGCATACTACATGCAAGATTATTCATGCAAGATATTCACTGGCAGAATAGATGGTTATATTTTGTTTGAACCAAGAGGCTCAATGGGATTTGGCTATGACCCGTTGTTTTATTTGCCTGATTATGGAATGACCATGGCTGAACTTCCATTAACGGTTAAAAACACTATAAGCCATCGTGCAAAAGCACTTAAATCAATGAAGGAATATTTGATTTGAATGTATTTATCATTTTGGGGATAGAATTATTGAAAAAGATTATTTAGTTGTATGAATAATGCTTGCAGATTGTAATAAACTGTGTTAAACAATTTACTTTATTTCGGGGTGTAGCGCAGCCTGGCTAGCGCACCTGCCTTGGGAGCAGGGGGTCGGAGGTTCGAATCCTCTCACCCCGACCAACTCTGCGCCTGTAGCTCAGCTGGATAGAGCAACGGACTTCTAATCCGTAGGTCAGGGGTTCGAATCCCTTCAGGCGTGCCAATGATTTAATTACGGTGGCTATGGTGAAGCGGTCAACACATACGACTGTGACTCGTACATTCGTGGGTTCAAATCCCACTAGCCACCCCATTAACTTGATAACCCCGCCGCAAGCGGGGTTTAGTCTTAATTGAAGCTTAATTGCGAGAGTGGCGGAATTGGCAGACGCACTGGATTTAGGATCCAGCGGGTAACCGTAGGGGTTCGACTCCCCTCTCTCGCACCAATTTATTTCCTGTCATAATTCGATAAATGCCTACATAATTAACATTCTAAGTTTATGCCATATTTGTAAATATCTAGTTCTACCTTTAGGATTACTATTAAATAAACTAGGCAGAGAGGTTATAAAATGCGTATTACAGTTGAATCCTTGAGTTCGGTTAAGAAAAAAATTAATATTGAAGTCCCAGCTTTACTTGTAACAAAAGAGATAGATAAGGTATTTCAAAAAATTAAAAAAAAGGCATCAATCAAAGGTTTTAGGAAGGGTAAAGTCCCATTAACTTTTCTTGAAAAGCATTATAATGATGCGATGATAGAAGATGTTATGAAAAACTTAGTGCAAGATTCTTATTACAAAGCAATTATGGAACAAAAAATATCTCCTGTTTCTGCACCTATAATTGAAAGTGATGATCTTATAAGAGGTAATCCATTTAAATATTCAGCAACTGTAGAAGTAATACCAGAGATTGATAAATTAATTTATACCGGCTTAGAAGTGTCTAAAGAAAAATATAAGTTTGATGCAGAAATTATAGAACGTCGATTAAAAGATATGCAGGAAAGCATGGCTCAAGTAAAGCCTCTTTCGGAAGATCGTTGTGCTATTAAAGGTGATTTTGTAACAATAGATTTCGAAGGATTTATTGACAATGTACCATTTGAACATGGGAATGGTACTGATTTTCAGTTAGAAATAGGTTCAGGTCGATTTATCCCTGGGTTTGAAGACCAACTTATAGGAATGTTTGCAGGTCAACCTTCTGACATTAAAGTAACTTTTCCTGATAATTATAATGTTTCTGCTCTAGCTGGGAAAGAAGCAATCTTCAAAATCACAATCAAAGAAATCAAAGTTAAAGAATTGCCTCCGATAGATGATGATTTTGCAAAAGAATTTGGTGATTTTGAAACCCTCGAAGAATTAAGGGCAAAGTTAAATGATATTCAGGAACAGCAAGAGCTTGCCAGAATAGAAAATGATTGCAAGAATCGTATACTTAAAGAACTTATTGCAAAAAACCCTTGTGATGTCCCAGAAGCATTAATAGATAGACAATTAGAACAGATGCTGGATTCAACTCGCAAACGTCTTGCTGCACAGAAACTTACTTTAGAAATGATGGGTCTTGACGAAAAGAATTATAAAGAAAGATACAAGAAGGATGCTGAAGAGCAAGTAAAGGGGTTTCTGCTTCTTGAAGCTTTAATCAAACAACATGCTGTTGCTGTTGAGGATCACGAAATTGATGCAAGGATTGCAGAAATAGCTGCTCAACATAATCAAAGTATTGATGTAATTAAGAAGTTTTATATGCAAAATAATGAGTCGAAAGAGAATTTAATTATGCAGATTAAAGAAGATAAAGTGATGGCATTACTAATTAATAGTGCTAAAATTTCCGAAGTTGCACGCGAAGACATATAATTAGGAGGGGATATGCTGGTTCCTATTGTAGTTGAACAGACTGGTCGGGGAGAGCGGTCTTATGATATCTATTCACGTCTTCTTAAAGATAGAATTGTCTTCTTGGGTGGTGGAATTGACGATCATTTAGCAAATCTTGTAATTGCACAGCTATTATTTCTCGAAGCTGAGGACCCTGATAAAGATATTCATCTTTATATTAATTCTCCTGGTGGAGTAGTTACATCAGGTATGGCAATTTATGATACCATGAAGTATATAAAAGCACCAGTTTCTACAATTTGTGTTGGTCAAGCTGCCTCAATGGCTGCTTTGCTTCTTTCAGGAGGAGAACATGGGAAAAGATTTAGTCTGAATAATTCGCGCATTATGATTCATCAGCCACTAGGTGGATTTCAAGGACAAGCTACAGATATACATATTCATGCGCAGGAAATCTTGAGAATGAAAAAGAAACTCAATGAATTACTTGCAGAACATACTGGGCAACCTTTTGATAAGATAGAAAGTGATACAGAGCGTGATTATTTTATGTCTAGCGAGGATGCTCGCAATTATGGTATTATTGATTCAATAATAGCCAGGAACACCTTGTCAGGAGGGTCCAAGTGAGTAGGCGTGATGACAGGACAGATAATCTAATATGTTCTTTTTGTGGTAAAAGTCAGGATGAAGTAAAGAAGTTGATTGCTGGTCCGACAGTATATATCTGCGACGAATGTATTGAATTATGTAACGACATAATTGCAGAAGAGACAAAACTGGAAGAAGCGATAGGCCCAGATGTAAAAAAATTACCAAAACCTCAAGAAATTAAAGAAGTTCTTGATGAATATGTGATCGGCCAAGAACAGGCTAAAAAAATCCTCGCTGTCGCAGTATATAATCATTATAAAAGAATTGAAGCAATGGGTAAGCCAGGTGATGTAGAAATGCAGAAGAGCAACATTCTTATGCTCGGGCCAACTGGTTCAGGCAAGACTCTTCTTGCTCAAACTCTGGCTAGAATTCTTCGTGTCCCTTTTGCAATGGCCGATGCCACTAATCTTACTGAGGCGGGTTACGTTGGCGAGGATGTTGAAAATATAATTCTAAATCTTTTGCAGGCGGCAGATTATGATGTTGAACGCGCTCAAAAAGGAATTATATATATTGATGAAATTGATAAAATTGCTCGTAAATCTGATTCACCTTCGATAACACGTGATGTTTCTGGAGAAGGTGTTCAACAGGCACTTCTTAAAATCATTGAAGGTACAGTCGCTAGCGTGCCTCCAAAGGGTGGTCGTAAACATCCACAACAGGAATTTCTTAAAGTGGACACAACAAATATTTTATTTGTTTGTGGTGGTGCATTTGCTGGGCTTGATAACATAATTCAGCAAAGAATTGGAGTCAAGACCCTTGGGTTTGGTGCCGATGTGAAGAAAAAAAATGAAAAGAGGGCTGGTGAATTACTTGCCGAAGTAACTCCTGAAGACTTGTTGAAGTTTGGTTTTATACCTGAGTTTATCGGGCGTTTGCCGGTTTTAGCTACTCTTAGTGAGCTAGATGAAGAGGCAATGGTACAAATACTCAAAGAACCAAAGAATGCCTTAGTGAAGCAATATCAGAAACTATTTGAAATGGAACATGTAAAGTTGAAATTTACTGATGGTTCTCTTGTTGCGATAGCTAGAGAGGCGCTCAAACGTAAGACTGGAGCGCGAGGTTTGCGTTCAATTCTAGAAAACTCCATGCTTGATATCATGTATGAAATCCCATCTCAGACTTTGGTAAAGGAAGTAGTAATTAATGACGATGTAATAATGCGTCGAGAGAAACCAATTATAGTCTACGAGAATGTAGCTGAATCGGCTTAATAGTTAGGATATTTAATGGCAATTATAAAATCTAACAGTATTTACAAGAGAGGGAATCTTTTAAGATTCCCTCTCTTGCCTTTAAGGGATATCGTTATGTTCCCGCATATGGTGATACCTCTATTTGTAGGACGTGAGAAGTCCATTCATGCTCTGGAATATGCTATGGGTGATGATAAGCATATTTTTCTTGCTACCCAGAAAAATGCAAAAATTGAAGATCCAGTTGTTTCGGATATTTACCAATTCGGTACAATTTGCCAGATACTCCAATTATTAAAACTTCCAGATGGTACCGTTAAAGTACTAGTTGAGGGAAAATCTCGTGGAGTCATATTGAATTTTTCTAAGAATATAGAATATTTTATGGTTGATATAGAACAAATTGTAGAATTACAACCGGAACCTATTCAGGTTGAGGCGCTTGTTCGAAGTATTCGGGGCACATTTGAAAATTATACATTGTTGACTAAAAACATACCAAGGGATGTCTTAGATAATATTATTAGTGCTAATGATCCATCAATACTTGCAGATAAAGTTGCTGGCCAACTTAAATTAAAAATAATTGATAAGCAGGAGTTGCTTGCGTCGAATGATATATGTAGTCGTCTTGAACGTCTGATTGCTCATTTAGAATCTGAAATTGAAATTCTTGAGATTGAAAATAAAATTCGCGCTAGAGTTAAGAAACAAATGGAGAAAACTCAAAAAGAATATTACTTGAATGAGCAAATGCGAGCTATTCAGAAAGAACTTGGTAGTAAAGATGAATTTAAACAGGAGCTACGCAATCTTGAAGAAAAAATTGAAAAAAAATTACTAACTGATGAAGCAAAATTTAAGTCATTATCTGAGCTCAAGAAACTAAAACTTATGTCACCAATGTCAGCAGAAGCTGCAGTTGTAAGAAATTATTTAGATTGGATGTTATCGCTACCATGGGAAGAATTTACGCAAGAGAATTATGATATTAATAAGGCTGAATTGGTTTTAAATGCAGACCATTTTGGGCTTGATAACATAAAAGAGCGTATTCTTGAATATCTAGCGGTTAACAAACTTGTTAAAAATATGAAAGGACCTATTCTTTGCCTTGTTGGCCCTCCAGGAGTTGGTAAGACTTCTTTGGCTCGATCTATAGCAAAAGCAACAAATAGAAATTTTGTCAAAATGTCGTTGGGGGGACTTCGTGATGAATCTGAAATAAGAGGACATAGGCGAACGTACATAGGTGCCATGCCAGGCAAAATTATTCACAATTTGAAAAAATGTAACAGCAGCAATCCAGTCTTTTTGCTAGATGAAATAGATAAATTAAGTTCTGATTTTCGAGGAGACCCTTCTTCTGCTCTATTGGACGCATTAGACCCGGAGCAAAACTCTACTTTCTGTGATCATTACCTCGATGTTGAGTATGATCTCTCAAAGGTAATGTTTATAGCAACAGCCAATTCAATCCATTCTATTCCTCGTGCATTGATAGA
Source organism: uncultured Geobacteraceae bacterium (assembly GCA_964649725.1). Taxonomy (GTDB): domain Bacteria; phylum Desulfobacterota; class Desulfuromonadia; order Geobacterales; family Geobacteraceae; genus CAZYTM01. The sequence goes on from CAZYTM010000004.1 coordinate 86,291, forward strand.
TAGACTAGAAGTAATAAAAATTGATGGTTATACTGAGCTTGAAAAGCTAAGTATTGCAAAACACTATTTAGTGCCCAAACAAATTGAATTAAATGGTCTGATAGACGGAAAGATTCATTTGACCGACCGAGCAATCATTGAGATAATTCGTTACTATACGCGAGAATCTGGAGTGCGGAGTCTTGAGAGAGAGATAGCAACAGTTTGCCGTAAAATTGCATGTAGAAGAGTTAAAGGAGATAAGCAACGTAGTAATATTCAGCCACGCCATATAAGAGAGTTGCTTGGAATGGCCCGATTTAAGACAACTGCAATTGATTATAACAATGGTGTCGGGCTTGTAACTGGTCTTGCTTGGACAGAAATGGGTGGTGAATTATTAAAAGTAGAAGTGGCTGTATTGCCTGGGCAAGGGAAATTGACTATAACTGGCAAACTTGGTGAAATAATGCAAGAATCAGCAATGGCTGCTATGTCTTATGTAAGATCTCGTGCTGATATATTGGGGCTTGAATTAAATTTTTATCAGCAGGTGGATATTCATGTGCATGTGCCTGAAGGAGCAATCCCAAAAGATGGCCCTTCAGCTGGAATTACCATTGCAACAGCTCTAGTTTCAGCCCTTACAAAGAGAGAAGTAATTCATAGTTTAGCCATGACAGGAGAGGTTACGCTAAGAGGTCAAATTTTGCCTGTTGGTGGGTTAAAAGAGAAATTATTAGCGGCGAGACGAGCGCAAATTAAGATTGTATTAGTACCTTATGATAATGAAAAAGATTTACAAACATTACCTAATGAAATACTAAATAGTTTAAAGATAAGACTTGTTAGGCATATGGATGAAGTGTTAGCTTTGTCGTTATTGGACGATCTGGTATTGAGCGAAGATATGACATTGTTGGGTTGTCAAAGTGGCATTGTATCTACAGCACATTAATATTGATTCAAATAAGTATTTTGATATTATTAAAAATATATTGACTAATCATGATGTATTTGTTATTAAATTTAACTTTATAGAATTAAATTGAAAATTCAGGTTGGTATTAAATATAGAATTATATTTCTTAGGGGTCGTAGTTAAGATGGTTATAACGCCGGCCTGTCACGCCGGAGGCCGCGGGTTCGAGCCCCGTCGACCCCGCCATCTATGGGGCGAATAGCTCAGCTGGGAGAGCGCCAGCCTTACAAGCTGGATGTCACAGGTTCGATCCCTGTTTCGCCCACCAAAACTTATATTTTGATTTAAATGGATAATTATTTGGGGTCGTAGTTAAGATGGTTATAACGCCGGCCTGTCACGCCGGAGGCCGCGGGTTCGAGCCCCGTCGACCCCGCCATCAAGAAAAGGTCATGTTAAATACATGGCCTTTTATATTTTTACTCCAATTAATAATGATTTGCCTTTCCCTTGACTAAAGTTGTATTAATCGTATATTCTTTAACCGAAATCAATACTAGGTATTTAGTTGATATTATTTAAATTCGAAATTAATTGTTCTGAGTAAAATAGATGAAATTGAAAACGATAGTTGTTGTGCCTACATATAATGAACGGGACAATATATATCTATTGGCTGATTCTGTTCTGGCACAGGACGAAAACATACAACTATTAATTGTTGATGACAATTCACCTGATGGCACAGGTATTATTGCCGACCAACTAGCTAGTGAAAGTGACAGAATACATGTAATCCATCGTAAATCTAAACAAGGTCTGGGGTCTGCATACCGAGAAGGATTTAAAATTGCCTTAGATTTAGGTGCAGATTTCATTATAGAGATGGATGCGGACTTTTCTCACGATCCAAAAGTACTTCCTCAGTTTTTGTCTAAAATGAATGAATTCGACCTTGTAATTGGATCGCGATATCTTAATGGAGTCAGCGTTGTAAACTGGCCTATACGCCGTTTGATGCTTAGTTATTTTGCGAATTGGTATACTCGTGTGATAACTGGACTTAAAATTGCTGATTGTACAAGTGGATATAAATGTTTCAGAAGAAAAGTATTGGAAACAATTGATTTGGAGAAGGTAAAATCGGATGGTTACTCATTCCAGATAGAGATGAATTATCACTGCATGGAAAATAAGTTTCGAATTGGGGAGATTCCAATTATTTTTATTGATCGACATGCGGGTACATCTAAAATGTCAAAAAAAATTGTAAAAGAAGCAGTTTTTATGGTTTGGAAATTGAAAATTAATTCAATTGTAAACTCATTGTTTAGGTGTTCAAAATGAACAATGAAGGATGGGCTATTTTGTGTATATTTGGTTTTTGGGGATGGGTTTTCTTCACGATTAACTTTATATTAAGAGCTTTTTCAAGACAGGGAGATTTCGATTTTAGAAAATCAAAATTATATGCTATTGGAATAGCTATTGGCTATGCAATGTGGATAGTATCTATGTTAAATGCTTGATTTAACAAAATATGTACATAGGAATACTTTGCTTTGAATCCAATTATCAAACAAATATACTTTATTATCTTATATATAGCTGTAATTATGGTGCATGTTGGCTGCAGTTCAACAAAACCGCTATTGATGAATGATCCAAAGTATAATATTGTCTGGCCTTCACCACCCAATAAGCCACGCATTCATTTTTTGAGAAGTATAAATAGTGCTGATGATATTCTTGTAGATAAAGGGAAATTGGCTAAAATATTTGACATAGTCACAGGAGAAACAGGGGAAAAAAACGAGTTTATTACTCCAACGGGTATTGTATTTGATAATATCTCATTAATTTATATTGCCGACACTTCCTCACACTTAGTCCATCGATATGACTTATCAAATCGGGAAGTTTCATTTATATCAAAAGCAGGCGAAGTTGAATTAGTAAGTCCAGTTGGTGTTGCCCTTGATAGTAAAGGTAATCTTTATGTAAGTGACTCAGTGCTTGCTAAAGTCTTCAAATTTAACGCCGATGGGTTTTTTCTAAAGGAGATTAGCTCTAATGAGGGCATGTTTCTACGCCCAGCAGGGATTGCTATAAATAGTGTTGATGAAAAATTTGTTGTTGATGTGTTGGCACATAAATTGAAAGTTTTTGATAAAGATGATAAGTTTATTAAAAATTTCCCCAACAAAGATTCACAAGAAAAGTTAAATCGCCCGACCAATATTGCAATAGACCGCTACGATAGTGTTTACGTCACCGATTCGATGAATTTTACTGTCAGAAAATTTGATCTTACTGGTAATTTGATTTCAAGTATCGGCCAAATCGGGGATTCTCCTGGTTCTTTCGCTAGGCCGAGAGGTGTAGCAGTTGATAGTGATTTAAACATTTATGCTCTTGATGCTGCATTTGATAATTTTCAAATTTTTGATCAGCAGGGGCGTTTACTCCTATTTATAGGCAAAACAGGGATAAATCCTGGTGAATTTAATATGCCAAACGGTCTTTTTATTGATAAAAATGATCGTCTATTCATTACTGACACGTACAACAGAAGAATTCAGATATTCCAGTACGTAAAAGAAGGTAAGAGACAATGAACCGACTAGTGATGATAATATGTGTTTTAATTGCTTTGACAATCTGGTTAAATGTTTCAATAGTTGTAGCAGCTGGCCCAAAAATATCTCAAAATGGCAATGTACACAACCTTAGTTCGACCAATATTACTGTTACATATCATGCTGATCCTGGAGGCACTGATCCTCGAAAAGATCAAATATGTATATTTTGCCATACGCCACATAACTCACTTCCACAGACTCCTTTATGGAGTCGTAAGGAGACTACAAAGCAGTTCTCAGTATATTCTTCTGCAACATTAGTTATTTCTAGGGCTGGAGTGATTGATAAGAGTTACCCTGGCAACTTGACTCGTCAACCTGATGGGACATCGAAGCTTTGCCTGAGTTGCCACGATGGCATTACTGCTTTAGGAGCAATAAGGCCAAATCCGAATTCTCCGATTTCTTTCTCGGGCGGCAAGGACACTCTTCCAGCATTTAATATGTCAAATCATCACCCAGTATCTTTTGTATATGACAATGCAGTTTGGGCATATCTACCCCCCAGCGAGTATTTAGATCCAAACACAACTGGAATAAATTCGATAAAATGGAATAGTGGCAATGAGGTCAGACTTGACCGGTCAAATAAAATGCAATGTACCGCATGCCATAATCCACATCAAAACCAGACAGACGATAGTGGCCCTAACTCAATGACTCCTTTCTGGGTCAAAGGTGGAACTAGTCCTTATGATGCAGTGTGCACTACCTGCCACATTGGGACAACGGTGCCTACAGGCCTCCCAACAATACGACCTAACTGAGATTATTTATTAGTCTATTGGGTAGTTATATAAAAAATATCAAAATGGGTATAATGCTATGAAAATGATACGAATTATCTTTTTTTTGATTATAATTTTCTTGCCTGTAACTCTTTTTGCAGCTGTTATCCCATATCATATTGACAAAACAAACTTACCCAAAGGTTGTGCCACATGCCATTTTAAGGATAACCTTAAAACAGGAGGCGGGAATGACTCCTGTATTATTTGTCATGGAGATGCGTCAAGGCTTGCCAATCAATCTTTTAGGTCTATGCCTCGTGGATTTGCTGTGCCCGGAATGAAATTGAAGGATGTAGAGGCAGAATTCAGAAAATTATACCGTCATCCTACATTCGAGTTAAGCGGCCATCGCTCTAATGAACAATTGCCTGAAACTGATTCTCGTGCTCCGCGACATTCATACTGTGTAGATTGTCATGACCCACATAAGATATCTGCCGATAATATATTCTCCGGCATAAAAGGGAAAATGGTTGGAAATCTTGTCACGGACATAACTAAAGAATATGAACTTTGCTATCGTTGCCATGCTGAAAGTGCTAATTTACCCGGTCGATACAGCAATAAAAAGGCTGAATTCTCTGTTACAAATCCATCATTTCATCCTCTTGAAAGTGAAGGGAAAAATCAGGCTGTAGTCAGTCTATTAAGACCATATCGTGAAAAAAAAATAACACCTACAGATATTTCAATTTTAAGCTGTAGCAGCTGCCATGGTAGTGAGAGCCCCACAAACATTCGAGGGCCACATGGTTCGAGGAATCAATTTATTCTCATAGAAAATTACTCAATACGTGACAATGAGACTGAAAGCCAATTTACATATGCCTTATGCTATAGGTGCCATAATCGTTCTAGCATACTTAATGATGAAAGTTTTAAATTTCATTCTTTGCACATTAAAGGGAAGGGTGTTGGTGGGATGAGTAATGGTACTTCATGTCATACTTGTCATAATTCCCATGGTAGTTCTGAAAATCGTTATCTTATACAATTTAATCGCGACGTTGTCTCTCCAAACTCTCAGCTTCAGCTAAAATTTGTTGAAAGAGGAGTATCAAGATTCCATGGTGAATGTTACTTGAGTTGCCATGGGGTTGATCATAATCCCAAGACATATTAAGTCTATGTTAAGGAAACATTTAATGTGGCTGGCAGTCATAGTTCAAATAATTGTTGGTATTGTTATTCAATTAAATTCTATTGAGAACAGTAATGCATCAGAACAAAATGCTTTACCAACTAAACTAAATAATAATGCCCACTGTATTATATGTCATACAACAGCTGCTAAGGACGATATAGTTATAGTAACTTCTGATGCCCCTGCAGTGCAAATTAATAAAGATCTGAACGCTATTTGTCTTAGCTGCCATAGTAGAAGTTATGGTCATGGTATTGATAATAAACCATTAGTAAATCGCAACAATCTGCCACTTAATTCCGATGGAAAAATATCATGTGCAATTACATGTCATAATATGCATGCCAGATCATCAGATTTAGTACAAAGCCGATATTACCTAAGGCTTCCTGCCAGTGAATTATGTCTCTCCTGCCACATTAAATAGTTTTTGATGTGCACTATATGTATGCATGAACCACCTTGTTATTACGGTGGTTTTGTATTTTAATTTTCATGAATTTATGATATATATTTAAAGATATGGAATTATATAAATGTAAACTAGGTTCATCTGATGGCAGAATTATTGAAAAGGAATTAGAATCAACTTCTATTGATATTCTCCGCCAAAGTTTAGAGGAACAAGGTTTCTATGTTTTTGCCATAAAGAAAAGACCGTTTCAATTCCTTTTAGATAAAGGGTTTTCTCGTAGTAAGGTTGACAATAAAGAACTTCTCACGTTCAACCAAGAATTACTGGTTCTAATTAAAGCTGGTTTGCCGATACTTCATGCATTTGATACGATTCTAGAACGAGTGGGAAAAAGTAGATTGGCAGAAGTATTAGTAGAAGTGAGGGAAGAAATTAAAGGCGGAAATTCACTGTCTCAGGCATTTGAAAAGTACCCGCGGATATTTTCACATCTCTATATTGCTTCAGTAAGAGCAGGTGAAAGAACCGGTGATCTTCACCAGACGATTCGACGTTACATAATATATTTGAAACGTGTTGAGAGTTTTAGAAAAAAAATTGTTTCTTCGTTGATCTATCCAATTATTCTTAGTTCTGTCGCTTTTCTTGCGGTTACATTACTTCTAGTCTACGTTGTCCCTACTTTCAGTCAGGTATATTCAGATGCCGGATCAAGCCTGCCGGTACCAACTCAAATTCTCATTGCATTTACTTTAATATTAAAACGTTTTTTCCCATTATTAATATTTATATTTATTTGTGCTGTAATTGCATTTAGACAATGGGAAGAGACACCATATGGTCGTTATTTGATTGATAGATGGAAATTACTTTTACCTTATATTGGGGCACTGATGTCAAAGTATGCGATTGCTGCATTCACTAGAACATTAGCAACAGTCATAGGAAGTGGCATTCCAATTGTTGAGTCGCTTAAAATGTCTGTAGGTACTCTCAACAATAGGGTTCTTGAGCAAAAACTACTTGATGCAGTTGTAAAGGTTGAAGAAGGGGCTAGACTTTCAACTGCCCTAGAGAGTGTAAATATTATGCCGCCTTTAGCATTGCGAATGCTTGCAGTTGGTGAAACTACTGGCTCTCTTGAGGAGATGCTAGGGGATATAGCTGATTATTTTGAAGAAGAAGTTGATAACAGTATGAATGTGTTAACAACTGCGATAGAACCTGCCATTATGATTTTAATGGGTGTTGTGATTGGAGTAATAATTATTACCATGTATCTTCCTGTATTCAAAATTGCTGGGACTGTAGGTTGACTGGTATATGAATTATTCATTCAAACGAAAGAAAATTGGGGATATCCTTTTAGAGCATGGCAATATAACGATTGACCAACATATGTATGTTCTTGATTTGTTGAAAACCACCAATCGAAGGTTTGGAGAAATTTGTCGCATTGATAGTTTGATAAGTGAAGAAGCGCTTGCGCAAGCATTAGCTGAACAATTTGGGATTGAATATGTAGATTTACAAAATATAAAACTAGACGACTCAATTATTAGTAGGTTTTCACCAGAAGTAATGTATCGTTATAATTTTGTTCCTCTTGAACAAATAGATGGCAATTGGGTAGTTGCTATTGATGATCCTACTGACATTGTAAAGCTTGATGAATTGGAGCTTATTCTTGATCAGACGGTGATATTTAAAATCGCAACAGAATCAGCAATAGCACAGTTTTTTAAAAAAGGAGAGGGGACCAGTCGAGTACTTAAGGAAGTATCTGAAGATTTCATGTTACAGCTGGTTACGGAAACTGATAAAGGTGAAGAGGTATTATCAGTAGAGTCTATTTCGGATGATACAAGTCCAATTATCAAGTTGGTTAACTCTACAATTCTTGATGCAATGTCAAGACGGGCAAGTGATATACATATTGAAACTGCACAGGAAGGAGTTGTTATAAAATATCGAATTGATGGTGTCTTGTATCGTGCTACCGAGACAATTGATAATCATTTTCAAGGACCGATTATTTCTAGACTTAAGGTTATGAGTGAACTAGATATATCTGAACGACGGATCCCGCAGGATGGGCGTTTCAAAGTCAGAATAAATGATAAATCTATTGATTTCCGTGTATCTATAATGCCTAGTGCATTTGGCGAAGATGCAGTCATCCGAATACTTGACAAGGAAAGCATAGCAAGTGATCTTAAAGGATTAACTCTAGATACATTAGGAATGGCATACCGTGAGATCAGGCGTTTTCGCAAGATGATACGAGAACCCTATGGTATGGTTCTAGTTACTGGTCCAACAGGTTCAGGAAAAACTACCACACTTTATGCTGCTCTTACTGAAATACATACTGGTGAAGAAAAGATTATTACAATTGAAGACCCAGTAGAATATGTATTGCGAGGTATAGTACAGATACCTGTTAACGAAAAAAAAGGTCTAACTTTTGCGCGAGGGCTGCGTTCTATTTTACGGCATGATCCAGATAAGATAATGGTGGGAGAAATACGTGACCCTGAAACGGCTCAGATCGCGGTTCAGTCAGCACTCACTGGGCATCTAGTGTTCACAACTGTGCATGCTAACAATGTGTTTGATGTTCTTGGGCGCTTTATCCATATGGGAATTGATCCCTATAATTTTGTTTCGTGCTTGAATTGCGTTATGGCGCAGAGATTGGTCCGCAAAATTTGTTCCAAATGTAAATTTATTGTTAAACTGGACGATGAAACTCTTCGAGAGTCTGCGATTGATCCAGCAAATTGTCGTGATGTTGTTTTTTATGATGCTAAAGGATGTGACGATTGTAATGGTACAGGATATCGTGGCAGAGCTGCAATAGTAGAGTTACTTGATTTAAATGATCAACTAAGAGAATTAATCGTCAATAAAGCTCCAGTATTTCAATTGAAAAAAGTAGCACGTGAATCTGGGACAGTATTTTTACGTGAGTCAGCAGTCGAGAAGGTTATGGCAGGTGAAACAACTCTTCGGGAAATTAATCGCGTCACATTTGTGGAGTGATAAATGATGTTTACTAAATCATCTCTTGGTTTGGAAATTTGCCAAGAAGGAGCAAAGTTTGCTCTTATAAAAGGGCGTCATGAAAATCTAGAATTATTGGGATGCAATCAAGTTGTATTTTCTTCAGATACTATTAAGAACTCAATAAAGGAATTAAATGTACTCAACCCAACAGAATTTGTTGCACGTGTACGTGATGCTTACAATAAAATATTGACACCAATCAAGAGAGTCTCAGTTTCGTTGCCTGATTCAACAGGACGTAGTCTCGTTGTAGACTTAGATGCTCGTTTTAATAGTAAAGAAGATGGGATAGCGATGATTAGATGGAAGTTGAAGAAGAGTTTTCCTATTGACATACAAGAGCTCAATCTAGATTTCCAAATCCTTCAAGAACGAGGAGATGGAACTACTTCGCTATTAGTTTCCTGTATTTCTCGTAATGTGATTTCTCAATACGAACGTCTACTTGAGGAAGTTGGTTTAGAACCTTTTTTAATAGATTTCACAACTTTCAATATTCATCATCTCTTCGAAAACCGTCTCAACCTTTCCGAAAATTCAGCTCTAGTAATTTATTATGGAGGGGTACTTAGCATACTTATTTTTTGTGATGGCAAACTTGAGTTTTTTCGTTCAAAAGAAGTTCCTAAAGGGTTAAGTGATCCTGGTCGCTTATTCCGTGATATCAATAATTCATTTCTTGTTTATAAGGACAAAGCCTTAAATCCAAATATAATTGAAATATTCTGTGTTGCAGCGTATGAGGAAATCGGGGCTCTATGTGATATATCTTCCGAAGTGTTTAAAATTGATCCTGTTATGCTTGATGTAGAAAGAGCTGTACGTCTTCGCCAGGGATTCAAATGTGACAGTAAAACACTTGCAAGCATGATTGCAGCAATAGGTGTTGCGACTAGGAATCTATAATGCGATTTTCAAATAATCTGGCTACCAGAAGATATATTGATGTAAGGAAATTAAATTTTGCGCTTATCAGTATTAGTATTTTGCTGATGTTATTTCTTTTTTACAATTCAATTGAAATATCAAAAAATATCAGTCAAATCAATAAACTACAAGGAGAGCTTGTCAAATATGAAGGTAAGCCTGGAATAAAAACGCAAGCTACACAGCCATCTGCTAAAGAATCCCAGGAATTACGTGCCAGATTGAGTAACGCAAATGAAATCATTTCTAGAAAAACTTTCAACTGGCTTAAATTACTTGATGAACTTGAAGTGACCATTCCACAAGGGGTAGCTCTAAAGTCAATTGAACCTGATATTAAGAATTATGAGTTAAAAATTGTCGGAGTTGTAAATAGTTTTGTCTCATTACGTCGCTGTGTTGAGAATTTTGAAAAATCAAATTTTTTTAGTGACGTATATTTGATAAGTCAACGTGAAATTGTTGTCGGTTCGACGCAGAAGGGGATTGATTTTACAATTTCCTGTAAAGTGAGATTTTGATGAATATTTTTACTGATATTGTCAAGGCAAGTCCTCGAAATATCTTAATATTATCCGTGCTAATTGTTATCAATGTTTCTTGTATAGGGTTTCGTTCATTTTATCAAATGCCCAAACTTATAGATCTGCAGGAAAAATGGTTTGCTCTTCGTCAGGGTGGGGGGAGTAAAGATCTAATCACGAAATATCAAAAAGGGATTAGTGACTTACAGACTTGGGAAAAGAGGATTTCTCTAAAACAAGATTTTGTAAGAGTGGTTGGTGAGTTGTTTGAATTAGCGGCTAATAATTCACTTAAGGTAAATCAGGTTACCTATAAACCGACTCAAATGAAAAATGAGAGACTATTAGCATATTCAATTAATTTTAATGTAATAGGTCGTTATGTAGGAGTAAAAAAATTTATTGCCGATCTTGCTAAGTCCAAGGAGATGTTAGTTATCAATGCAATATCACTTTCTAATAATGATAACACTAAAGAGTCTGTTAGCTTAAACATTCAGTTAACGACTTACTTCAGAATGGGATGATCATGAACAGACGTAAATTGATCCTCGTCATTCTTCTTATAATTTTTGGACTATCCATTGGGTATAGTTATTTAAAAATGCCACGCCTTAAGAGAATTGAAAAATCAGCAAACACAAATGAAACTACTGTTCGTCATGGAAGTTATGAAAAAGGGGCAGTTTACGACAGCAACAAACTGAATCTGGAATTACTTGACAATAATCAGGTAATTTCCAAAAGGTTACATCGAAATATTTTCCAACCGATATTTACGGATGAATCAAAAACTGGTTCTCCTGATGGGTTGCCACTCCCGGGAGGGCGGCCCGTAGTTTCAGCCCCATCGTCAAAGACGATAACTACAAACAATTTACAGACTTCTGAGTTACCTCAGTATGTTAGAGACATGAGGAAATTCACTTTTCTTGGTTTTCTAAAAAAAGATAATTATAAGACAATTTTTTTGTCGAGCGATAAGGAAATTTTTCTTGTTCGAAAGGGCGACAAAATTTTAGGGCGTTATGAAGTGATTAACTTAACAGATGAAGCGTTAACCATATCAGTCCTTAGTGATGGTAGTGAAATTGTTATCCCTTTAGTAGAAAACAAGGCGCTAAATGCACCACGTCGTTAACTTGCATTTAACAGAAACGCGAATATTTGCGATGTTAAGGAGATTCACTCAGATGCAAATATCTAGGTGCTTGATAATATTAGCTGTTTTGTTATTAGTTCTGTCGGGCTGTTCTGCAGGTCGATCGGCTTTTAGCAGAGCTCAAAAACTTGAAATTGAGGGTAAATTGGATGAAGCAGTTGTAAAATATGCAGAGGCTGCGACAGCGAATCCTGATGTTGGTGAATATAGGGTTCGCTATCTTAAAGCAAGCGAAATTGCATCACGTAAACATGCGATAACTGGAGATGCATATCTTGCAAGCAATAAGCTTGATGATGCTTTGCGTGAATATCAAACTGCGTACGCTCTAAATCCTTCTTTTGATCGTGCGCGACAACAGAGTGAATTAGTAATTAAGATTAGAAGTTCTCAATTATACTTCCAAGAAGGTGAGGAATTTGAGAAGAATCGAAAAAATCGTGAGGCAATAAGATCTTATCAGAAGTCAGTTGATTTGAATCCCGATAATAAGGGTGCTACTGCTGCGCTTGAGCGATTGTTGAAGAATAAGCGCACCAAGCTTGACGGATATGAATTGAATTTAAAATCAAATAAACCTATTACGCTGAAATTTAAGGATGCCAAGGTTAAAGAGGTATTTAACATTCTGGCGCAATTGTCAGGAATTAATTTTATTTTTGATGAAGCATTAAAGGACCAAAATATTAGTATATATTTGGAAAATGCTACATTCCAGCAATCACTTGATATTATTACTGGAGTTAATAAACTGGGGCGTAAAGTCCTCAATGAGGGTACAATTATAATCTACCCGAAATCCCCGGAAAAAATTAAGCAATATGAAGAGTTAATAGTTCAGACGTTCTATTTAAATAAATTAGAGGCAAAAAAAGCTGTCAATCTAATTAGAACTATGCTTCAGGTAAAGAAAATATATGTGAATGAAGAGATGAATGCTTTAGTTGTTCGTGATACTCCTGAGGTTATAGAAGTATGCAGAAAGGTCCTGGAAGCAAACGATATCCCTGATGCAGAAGTTCTTCTAGAAGTAGAAGTTATTGAGGTAGCTAAGAATAATAAAGAACAATTTGGTTTAGCCCTATCAAATTATTCAATTAGTGGTAATGTTCTGACCCCACAAGGTCAATTTTTTTCAGACACGTTTAATCCTGTTACAAATCAGACAACTAGCGGGACTACATCCGCTACGACTCAGATTACTGCGAGTAACCTTCTTCAGGTATTTAATTGGAGAGGGCATAGCGGATTTGTAACTGTGCCAAGTGCAACATTTAATTTCGGTAAAACCCTTGCAAATGCTGAAACTTTGTCTAATCCTAAAATTAGAGTTAGAAATCGCGAAAAAGCTAAGTTTAATGTTGGGACTAGAGTCCCAATTACTACTACGTCATCACCTACTGGTGGAGGAGTGAGCGTCAATGTCCAGTATGTTGATGTCGGTGTAAAGGTTAACGCTGAGCCGACTATACAATTAAATAATGAAGTATCAATCAAACTGGGGCTTGAAGTTAGCTCTATTATTAATAAAGATACGGTTGGTGGGAAGGATAGTTTGACAACGGTTGTAACAATAGGTACGAGAAATCTTGATACAGTTTTGAATCTCAGAGATGGTGAAACAAGTATAATAGGTGGATTGATGCAGGACTCAAAATCTAAAAGTAAGCGAAAAATATTTCTCCTAGGTGATATTCCTATAATTGGGCCACTTTTCACTGATTCAACAAATGAAAATAATAAGAATGAACTAATACTAGCAATTACTCCAAGAATTGTTAGAGCTATTACTGTGCCAGATATGGATGTAACTACTTTTTGGTCTGGAAAGGAAGATGAGCCTTCGGTTTCAAAACCATATTCTTCATTTGTACAGGAACTTGAAATCACCGGGACATCGACTTTGCCAGTAGCACCACCTTTGAACATTCCAACAACACCAGCGGTTACATCTACAACACAAGCAACCCCAACTGAAAAATCTCTGAATTTAACTTCTGTGCAAGGTTCTCAAACGACAGGGTTGAATACAAATCCTCCCCAAAGAATTTCTTTAAATATTATTGCACCAACTACGGCTAAATTAAATGAAAATTTTAGTGTTGATTTAGTGGCTAGCGAAGCAAGTGAACTTCATAGCACATCGTTTACACTCGTTTATGATCCTATTTTCTTGGAGTTTGTGTCTCTTTCTGAGGGGGGATTGCTTAAAAATGATGGTAAGCCTACAACATTCAATTTTAATGTAGCGAAAACAAGCGGCCAGATAACAATAAATTTGTCTCGCCCAATTGGATCTAAAGGGGTTAATGGAACAGGGACTCTTGCAAATGTTATTTTAAAAGCCAAGAACGTAGGCCCTGGTAATATTGGTTTTATGGAAACAAGATTTATTACTCCCGACGGCAAGACGCTTGAAACGCTTCCATATACAACTGTGGTAGAGATACAATAACATTGATCATTAATCAGTACACCATGATTTCAAATAATAAGGGCATTAGTCTTATTGAATTGGTGGTTACCCTTGTGATTCTTTCAATTCTAGCTACTCTGATTTTGCCTACTGCACAATTGATGAGTAAACGGACAAAAGAAATTGAATTGAGACGGAGTCTCAGGGTAATAAGGAATTCAATTGATGAATATAAGAAAACTTATGATAAGGCTATAGATGAAAAGAAAATCATGTCGGTAATGAATAAATCAGGATATCCTGAGTCATTGCAGAAGTTAGTAGACGGTGATGATTTCGGTGGCCTAGAAAAATACAAGAGGAAATTTCTTCGTAGGATACCTCAAGATCCATTCAATACAGTAAAACCGGGTGAAGAGCCTAAATGGGGGTTAAGATCCTATGTGGATCAACCGGACAGTACTAATTGGGGTGGGGAAGACGTTTTTGATATTTATTCACTTAGTAATGAAACTGCTATCGACGGTACGAAGTATAAGGATTGGTAAATATATATATGAGTATTCGATCGTTTTGCGGTAAAAAAGGTTTTACCTTAATAGAATTGATGATAGTAATGACTATCATAGGGATACTTGCAGCTATTGCGGTGCCAAATTACAGGTGGGGTATTATTAGGGCAAAAGAAGCAGTTTTAAGGGAAACGCTTTATCACTTTAGATCTATCATTGACCAGTATTATGCAGACCAAGGAAAGTATCCTGACTCATTACAGGAATTGGCTGACAAGAAATATCTTCGAGATATTCCAAAGGACCCTTTTACTGGAAACAAAGATTTATGGAAAATTATCCCACCACAAGCGTCTACAGATGGAGGTGAGGTGAAGGGATCAGTATATGATGTAAAAAGTGGATCTGATTTGATTGGCTCTAACAACATTCCATACAATGAATGGTAACTAATATAATTATAACTATATGAATTTAAGGCTGAGCATAAAATGATACAGTTTCACAATGTTTACATGTCTTATCAAAAAGACAGTTCTGCATTACATGGCATTAATTTAGTAATTGAAAAAGGAGAATTTGTTTATGTAACTGGTGCCTCTGGCGCAGGGAAATCTACACTTCTTAGACTAATGTATGCTGGACTTATGCCGACGCGTGGTCAGGTAATCATCGATGGGCAGAATATTGCCAGATTATCCTCTAGGCAGATTCCGTTTTTTCGTCGTTCAATTGGGGTAGTATTTCAAGATTTTAAGTTGCTGCCGAATCGGACTGTGATGGAAAATGTTGCAATTACATTGGAAGTCCTAGGATGGGGTCAAAAAGATATTGGGAAAAAAGTGTTTTATGTCTTAAAACAGATGGGGCTTGAGCATAAAATTAATACGACTCCGCTTCGACTTTCAGGAGGTGAACAACAACGTGTAGCTTTAGCTCGTGCCTTAGTTAATGACCCTAAGATATTACTTGCTGACGAACCTACAGGGAATCTGGATGATCTGAATAAAGAGCAGATTTTATCAATTTTCAGGGAAGCAAATATTCGTGGTACGACGGTAGTTGTAGCAACTCATGATAGACGTCTTATTGAAAAATGCCCCAAAAAAGTTATAGTTCTCGACCAAGGTGAAATACTGGAGGGACATGATGACTAGCAATAAACCGGTAAAAAGGCAGAAATTTGCCAATGAAGGTTTTGCCGGTAGATTTCGTTATTTTTCAGGTAGAGCATTAACAAACATGCGGCAAAATATTTTGGTTAACGTCCTGACTATAAGCACTATTTCACTTGCGATTCTGATAATTTCTTTATTCCTTTTAGTGTTCGTCAACCTTGAAAGTGTTGCAGAAAATTGGAGTAGAAAAGTTCAAGTAACAATATATTTTGAACGTGAGTTGCAACCCTTCGAATTTAGTTCTTTAAAAGGGAAAATATTGTCATTGGTCGGTACTGAACGGGTAATTTACGTAACAAAGGATGAAGGGTTAAAGCGTTTCCGGTCTCGCTTGAAAGGACAAGAATCTTTGCTTGAAGGAGTTTCAGCTGATGTTTTGCCGGCATCTATTGAGATATCTTTGAAAAGGGCTTATCGTAGTAGTGATGTTATAAATTCGTATGTTACTGAATTAAAAAAAATTCCTGGAATAACAGAGGTACAGTATGGGGAAGAATGGGTACGGCGATTCAGTACATTCCTAACATTTATGCGGTTAATTGGCTTATTGTTAGGAAGCTTTCTTGTGCTGGCAGTCATATTTATTGTTTCAAATACTATTAAGCTTACAATATTTGCTCGCAAGGATGAATTGGAAATTCTTGGTCTTGTTGGCGCAACAAGATTATTTATTAAAGCTCCATTTCTTATAGAAGGTATATTGCAGGGAGCTGTCGGTTCAATTTTAGCAATACTTATTCTGCTTTTATGTTATTTTGGTTTTTTGCATAATGCAGGGAATTTTCTCAGTTTTAATCTCGCTGTTACAGGTATTTCATTCCTTCCACCAATGCACCTTGTTGGAATATTTTTAAGTGGGATACTACTAGGTTTTCTGGGGAGTCTTATTTCCTTGAAGCGCTTTATTTGTGTATAATATTATGACAATAGTTTGTGTAGTTGCATATTTAATTATTTTTTTGTCGTTGTGTGGTGAACTCTGCGCAGATGTAAATGAGGAGTTAAAAGGGATAAATAAGGAAATTAAAGAAAAAAAGCTTTTGATTAATAAAACTCGTAAAGTAGAAAATATTGTAAGCAATGAACTTCAAAAGATAAATATTAGTTTGCATGAAAAAGAATTAAATCTTAAATCTTTGGGGAAGGATCTTAAAGGAGTTGAGGCTGTATTGGTTAATACTCAGAAAGATATAGATAATGTTCGTAAAGAAGCCGATTATAAACTTAAGCAGATAAAACTGCGATTAGCATCTTTATATAAGGCTGGTGAACTAGGTAATACACGTACTTTTTTCTCATCAGAATCATTACCGCAATTGGTTGAAAATATTCGCTATATGCAATCGGTATTGGTTAATGATAGAAATATTTATAATGAATATACTGCAAAGGTTGAACGTCTGAAGATTTTAAAATCTTCACTTGAAAATGATTTGCAGCGCAAAGAAAAAATAAAACAAAGTATAGTAGATAAAAAAATTGAAATTGAGGCTGAAAAGAAGAAGAAAGCTACTTATCTATCAAAACTAAGAGAAGAAAAGAAAAATTATCTTGCTTCTTTGCATGAATTAGAAGCTAATGCACGAAGGTTGCAGGCAATGGTTGAGCGGCTTGAAGCTAAAAGTAGGAAAAGTTACACTAATAAAAGTAGTCAAAAAAAACAAATTATTGGAGGTCAATCTTCTCCTAATATTCCAGACAAAGGTTTTGGTACTCTAAAGGGGAAATTATTTTTGCCGGTAAAAGGTGAAATCATCAGTCGATTTGGGCGCCATAAACATCCAGAATTCAATTCATTTACTGTAAACAATGGTATATCAATATCTGCGCCTGTAGGCTCTGATATTCATGCTGTTTATGATGGCCAAATAATTTTTGCTGATTATTTTAAGGGCTATGGCAATATGATTATAGTAGATCATGGCGGTGGATTTTTCAGCTTATATGCTCACGCATCAAAATTAGTGAAAAAAGTAGGCATTAATGTGACAAAAAATGATGTTATTGCTAATGTTGGAGATTCTGATTCAAGTAAGGGGTCAATGCTCTATTTTGAGATTAGGTATCAAGGGAAACCAGTTGATCCGGCACTTTGGTTTAAATTATAAATATATATTGTGAATATAGTTTCTCATAAATTTTATTATCAAGAAATGATATGGGGGAATAAATGTTGCCTGCTAAAAAAGGTAGAATAAATGTCACTTTGTTAATAATTGTTGCAGTTATGTCTCTTGCATTTGGGTCTTACAAACTCAGTGCAGCTCAGACTGGTGGCGAGTATGAATCAATTGAACTTTTTACAGATGTACTCTCTATTGTCAAAAAGAGTTATGTTGAAGAAGTTGATACAAAGAAACTTATATATGGGGCAATTAATGGCATGTTAGCATCATTAGATCCTCATAGCTCATTTATGCCTCCTGAAACATACAAGGAAATGAAAATTGATACTAAAGGGACATTTGGCGGGCTAGGTATTGAGATTTCTGTAAAAGATGGAATTTTGACTGTAATATCCCCAATTGAAGATACTCCTGCATTTAAGGCAGGGATTAAGTCCGGAGATCAGATACTCAAAATAGATGATAAGTATACTAAAGACCTGAGTTTGATGGATGCAGTAAAACGGATGCGTGGGCAAAAAGGATCAAAAGTAACTCTAACAATTAATCGTGAGGGTTTTGAAAAGCCGAAGGAGTTCCCGCTTGTTAGAGATATTATTCAAGTAAAGAGTGTTAAATTCAAGTCGCTTGATGATGGGTTTGGCTATATTAGAGTTGCCCAGTTCCAAGAAAAAACAGATGAAGACCTTGGTAAAGCACTTCAATCGCTTCGAAAAGATAATGGTTCATTAAAAGGGCTAGTTCTGGACTTGCGTAATGATCCAGGTGGTCTTCTAGATCAAGCAGTGAGAGTGGCTGAACATTTTATTTCTGAAGGAGAATTAATAGTTTACACAGAAGGGCGTGAGAAAGATTCAAAAATGAAATTTACATCTCGCAAAGGTGCGAAAGAACCAAATTATCCTATCGTTGTGTTAATTAATAGTGGTAGTGCCAGTGCATCTGAAATAGTTGCTGGCGCACTTCAAGATCATAAAAGGGCAGTTGTAATGGGTACACAAAGTTTTGGCAAAGGTTCAGTTCAAACAATTATTCCACTCTCTGATAACTCAGGTTTACGGCTCACTACGGCTAGATATTTTACCCCAAGTGGTCGGTCAATTCAGGCCAAGGGGATAACTCCTGATATAATTGTCGAACGACTTGAATTGCCACAATCGGATAAGAAAGAGCCGAATCATATTCGAGAAAAAGATTTAGAAAATCATTTTGAAACAGGTGATAAGCCTATTCAAGGTGAAAGGAAAAATGAAAAGGTACCGAATTACAAAAATGATGAACAAATTAGAAGTGATTATCAGATTCTCAGGGCCTTGGATTTATTGAAAGGATGGGATATCCTGAAAAAAGTTACAAGCTAGTTAAATTACTTAAGTTATATATTAAGGGAATAGTTAGGTAAAATATTTTAAAAAAAAATTATTTAATTTAAAATATTCCATTGACTTCTTTGGTCATCTGGTATAAAAATCATTCAGTGATATTAGTTATATGAATGAAGGGGGCATTGTTAAATTGTGAGTCGAATTAAATCAAACAATAAGCAGGATGAATCTGAAAAAATTATAGTGTCGACCTTTGGCGGGCTTTCTATTTATTTTCGTAATGCGCCTATAACAATAATATGGGAAAGTCAAAAAGCTCGGCTATTGTTCTGTTATCTACTTGTTACTTATGATCAATGGATTCACCGTGATAAACTGATAGATTTACTTTGGCCAGGTTGCAATGTGGGAGCAGGTGCAAATAATTTTAAGACAACAGTTAGCAGACTACGTAAATCATTTACTGGTGCTCAATGTGTTAATCCTGTAATTACTCAAGGCGAAGGAGTTAGAATCAATATTAACGCATTTTCTCTTGATGCCAGTCAATTTAGATCAAAAGCAATAACCGGAATCAAGCTTCAGGCACGTGGTGAGCTAAAGTCTGCCCGCCAGTATCTTGAAGCTGCACAAGACCTTTATATGGGGGATTTCCTTTCGGAAGAGCCTTTTAATACTTTTATTACTGCTACACGTAATGAACTCGCAGAACTAAATTCTGCAGTAATCCGTTCTCTGGAAAAGATATATCAGCAAGAAGGCAATCGAGACGGGTTAGAAGCTATTTTTGCTCTCAAAAAAAGTTTTGTCCCTGAATTAGTATAGCATTCTCCTATCCTACCCGCTTTAGCCATATTTATAATCTTGCTGCTGCAGTTTATCTTCAGTGAATTTATTTGATGACAGCTTTTAAAAAATAAATTCGAACAACACACACAAAATAATATAAATTTATATATAAATATTACAGGATCAAGATGAATATGATAATTCGAATACTATTTGGCATTGTTTTAGCTGGCCAAGCTCTTTTAAGTGGTTGTGGTAGTGGCGGTAGTGGCGGTAGTGGGCCTGATAATATATTAGATAAATTTGGATTTGTCTTGTCAGCTTCCAAAAGTAATATTTTAGCCGATTCAAATGATTCGACTACAATAACCGCTACACTGACAGCAGCCATTCCAGAAGATCAAACAATGACTTTTTCTATTGTTTCAGGGGTCGCTTCTTTAAGTGATACAACTGTTCCTGTAACTACTCTAAGTGGAGTCAGTACGTTTTCTGTGCAGCTGAAAAGTGGGACCATTGGGCCTATAGTTGTCAAGGCGAAATTAGGAGCAAAAGAGTCTAATATTACAATTAACGCCAATACACTTGCAGCTAATGCAGATAGAACGTCGGTTCTTGCTGATGGTACATCTATCGCAACTATCACAGCAAGGTTCCAGGGAGTAGTACCTGACGGAACTGTTGTAATATTTGAGTCTAACTCAGACACTGCTATTCTCAGTGCATCAAATGCAACAACCTCAAATAATGTTGCAACTATTCTGGTGCGGAGTAATACGCTAGGAACCATAAAGGTGAATGCCTCTTCAGCTATATTGACTGGAGTAACAAGCTCTGTAGCTGTTACATTCTTTCAGCCGGTTACAATTACCACTACAAAATCTCATGCAATTGCAAATAATATTGACAGTGTGACGATAGTTGCGTCTCTGCCTGTAAATGTACCTGATAACACACAAATTGATTTTTCATTAAGTGGAGGCGCAGTTTTCAGTAACGGAAGTACAACGATTTCTTTAGGAACAGTCAATAACTCTGCTTCAGTTACGGTATTATCATCGGTTGCTGGGCAGGTCAATGTGTCGGCTACACATTTACCAGGTTCTACTAGGGGGGTAAATATATTTTTTATTGTTCAGCCAGTTACAGCTATTGTGAAAATTGCCTTGAAGAAAGATATTAGTCTAATGACATCTTTATCCTTTAAGATTATCAATGATACAGGTTCAACTCTTTCCTATAGTCAGTTTATTCCACTAGGGAGTGTATTATTACAGACTGATAGAGCGACTGGTGACCCTTCTACAAAGATGACGGTTGCAATTTTGTCACCTAGTGGCATCAATATATCATCATTCACGCCGTTTCTACAGTTGACATATTTAGTTAATTCGGGGAGTTTACCCAACTTTAAAGTTAGTAGCGAAGATGCTATAACAGCAACTAGTTTTTCCATACCTGTTGACATGCCGATATCTCTTTCTGTTGTTGATTTTGATGTACAGATAATCTATCAGTAAAAATTAGTAATTGTTTTAAGAAGATTAGTGGTTGTAATTTCAGGCGAGTTTGAAATATTTAAATATTATAATGGGCAGTCACAATTTCTGCGGATTCCTTTGTTTCATAGCAATGAGTGACAAGATGACTAACTATATAGGAAATTATTATATTGTTTTATAGCTGTTTGAGAGGAGTATAAAATGATGATATTGATTTTTGTAATAGTCATCGGCGTCATTTCTGGATGTGCAACTGATATTAAAACTAGTTCTGTAGTAAAAGATAATAAAAATATTGGAATTTGGGAGGCAGGAGGAGTTAAAATCGAAAAAATATCTTTATCAGCTGCAGGATTGTTAATTGATCTTCGATATAGAATTACAGATCTTGATTTAGCAAAAAAGGTGATAAGTAATACAGCGGAAATGGTTTTAATTGACCAGACAAGTGGAAATATTTTAATGATTCCAAACGCGGATAAATTTAGTAAAATGCGCCAGGTGCCTTTAACGGATGATAAGAAAAGGGAATATTTTGTGCTGTTCAATAATTCAGGACAAATTGTAAAATCTGGTAACAAGGTGACAGTAACTTTTGGGAGTCTGCAAATAAAAGATATTGTTGTACAATAGATATATTATATATAAACTCAATAACTATAAGTGTTTATATTCAATACATATTGCTTTGCGGAGGATTTGATGTATTCATTTGTAAGGTTAGTATCAATATCATGTGCTTTTGTTATATTTACTGTTTCGCATTCATCAGCTGCAGCTTTTCTAAATCTGGTACCGAACGGTAATGGGGTCTTTTTATTACAAGGTAGTACACTTGTTGATGTTGCTGGTATCGAAGTTAATATTACTTATGATACGAGTACATTATCCAACCCAAGAGTAACGCAAGGTGGGCTAATTAGTGGCGCTTTAATGGCAGCCAATCCAAATCAGCAAGGGGTTGTAAGAATTGCAGTTGTTAAAGCAACTCCTATAAATGGTTCGGGTACAATAGCCACATTAACATTTGATCGGCAAGGTGATACTGCTGGTAAAATTGTCGATATGACTGCCAGTCTTGTAAATATCAATGGGACACCAATACCGGCAACTAAAGGATTTTCATCAGAAAATTCAGTAAATACGTCAATTCAGCCAGCAACTCAAGACACATCAGCAACATCCGTAATTTCAACTCAACAGAGCACCGGTAATATTGCATCTGCACCATTAGTGGTATCTGGGGGACAACCGGTTGTTCTTGGGAGTGTTAATATTGCTAGTGAATCAACAGTCTCAATGCAGGATAAACCTCGAAATGAACCAGCGTCGCCAACATTAGAGCCTCAAACCAATAAAGAAGAATCAGTAATTGTTGCACGTGAAAGTACTTCAACAGCACAAAATGCCGAACCTTCTATTTCATCAGTTGAGCAGAATAAGAAATATATCTCCTATAAAAGTGTGTTACAGAAATTTAAGGAATATATTGGTGAAAAAAATCCCAAAGCATTATGTATGCTTTTTACTTCATTTAATCTCCCAGGGGTTAGACAAGAACCTTCAATCTTACTTGCAGATGGGATGGTTAAATTAACTGTTTCAGTACAGATACCTTCAGAAGGTAAAGTAGCGCCAAATTTTGCTCTTAGAGGGGCAAAATTATCCTCCTTGCGAATGGAAGGAGAAAACTTATGGTTAATAGAGGCAATCCCAGAGCGTAATTCGTTAGAATCAACGTTAACCGTTATGCAATCAGGGTCTATTATCGATATCCCCTTAATTGTTTCTCCATTGCTTGATCAAAATAAGTATCGGCTTGGTGAATTTACAGAAGCAAATTTCACATTGTTTCTCAAGGAACGGGGTACTGACAAGGCTCCTCGTTATGATATCAATGAAGATAAAATCAGAAATTATATTGATGATTATATATATACCGCTAACTATCTTGTAAAACAAAAAACTTCAAATTCACAAATTAAAAATAAATGAATTAGGTTTAATGACAAAGTATATTCAACATAGTGGGTTTATGTGAACAGTGGTAATCATATTATTTGTTGTTTGTGAAAAGCCTGTTGCCTATACGGTACAGGCTTTATTCTATTGTGCATGTTATTATCAATAATTATTTTAATAATAGATGTAGATAGTGGAGTATTGCTTTTATGCCAAATAGAAGAAAGATTAACAATAGTCACAAAAAACGATTTCTTGGCAAACGTAGCCCTATAATACTAATGATTACTATTGTCATGATTGTTTTGATAATATTATTGTTAGAGATAGTGAAGAATATGTATTCTGAAAAGTCATTACCAATACAGGTAAATACTGAACGGCATAAAATACCGAAGCATCAAACAATAACACAACAGCAGCAGTCATCATCGGTATTAATTACATCGCACAAAACCGCTAAGAATTTGAATTCACGTAAATCAAAAAATATTGTTCCTGGGAGTATAGCGATTATTGTGGATGATATGGGTGGGAATATGCGAGAGGTAAATGCATTATTAGAAATATCAATACCTCTAACATATGCAATTATTCCTGGACTATCAAAGTCGAATGAGGTTGCTATAGCTGCTCACAATAGCGGTCATGAAGTAATTGTGCATATACCGATGGAACCTAAGGGATATCAGAATAAACCTTATGAAAAGGACGGTTTGTTGTTAGTAATGAGCAAACAAGAAATTTTAAGCCATATGAATAATTATTTCACGCAAGTACCTTTTGCTGCTGGTGCTAATAATCATATGGGGTCTAACTTTACAGAACATGATGAACAAATGCGTATTGTTCTTAATTATCTTAAAGCAAGAGGTTTATTTTTTGTTGACAGCAAAACAAGTCCAAACTCATTAGGTGACCGGATAGCACGAGAAATAGGTGTTGATACTGCTGCAAGGTCAGTATTCATTGACAATGTACAGAATCAAGCAGCTATACGATTTCAACTTGATCAACTTGTATCCTTAGCAAGGAAGCATGGTAGTGCTATTGGGATCTGTCATCCGCATAAAATTACGGTTAAGACGCTGGCTGCTTTACTACCAGAACTTCAGAGAGAAGGGATTACCTTTGTCTATGCTTCTGACCTGGCACGTTAATCGAAAAAGTTATATTTTAATTGTTTGAATATATATACTTTTATTTGATTGAATTCTCGATAAGAGCCTTCATTAAGAAAATTGATGGGGTTTGTTTGTTTAATTGGATAAACAATAAGTATTTCATTACCAAAGCCTTTTTTGTTGGGGTTAATTGTTAAATCAATTAATCTATATATATTGTTAGGATCTTTATTAATTAATTTATTGCCAACATTATTAAATTCAATTTGAGATGTTGATTGTTTACAACCACTCAAGTTAAATCGATGGCATTCAATAACAGGTATATTGTCATTATGTATTAATTGGAATGCCAATATTGATTCTCTTGCAGTAGCGAGTAGTATCTGCTGTGCCGCTGAATTATTTTTATTGATTTGAAATATCGTATTTTCAAGAATAGCTAAATAACAATATTCTTCGAGAAAACCGTATGTTGAGCCGCTAGAAACCTCATAATAGTATGATCGGCTGGTAGAATTAATAACGGAGTTTTGGTTGCATACAGGACACTGAGGTGATATGCCTGACAACCTATTAGCATGAGAAATTTCGTTTCGTATTTTCTCATCATCGAGCCACCGTTTAAATAGAAATGACCTTGGCTCAATCGTTTCCTGAAATTCAGATATAATAAAATCTGCAAGTCGTTGGTACTGACCGAAAACTTCAGTGCCTCGAGCATGCGATAGAATAGGATATATTTTGCCATCTGGATTGGTATTGAGACTTTCAACTTTAGGGCTCTTAGAAATAAATGCATCCATACACTGGTACCCTCGATTAATCGCATATGCTCTGAGAAGAGATTTCTGATCTTTGAAAGGGCCATCAAACTTAATTCGTGAATCAATTAGGCATGGGAGAAGAGATAGGCTTTTCCGATCAAAGCCTTTTCTATCGAATAATGCCATTATGTTACGACAATTTTCCAATGATGCCATGTCTTTGACAGGTACCAATACCCGGTCAGCTGCAAAAAGGGCATTTTCGGAAAATAGATTCAGTTCTGGTCTGGTATCGATAATTACAACGCCTGGTATGCTAGAACTTGCAAGTGATTTTGCTAGTAACATCGGGTTATGAGTGGGAAAATCTTGATCAGTTAATGATGTGCATGATGGTATGTAATTAACACCATATTGGCCGGTAATAAGCAACTCACTTCCAACAATACCATTAAGAAAGAGATCTTTTACTGTCCCATTAGCAATATTTCCGGATATTTGAAACATTTTGTCGATAGTGAAATGATTATCGAATGATAACACAGTTACTGGCAAGTCTTCTTGGAGTGCTTTAAGAAATATGGCAAGGTTTGTAGCAAGAGTTGTTTTGCCAACGCCGCCTTTTTCTGAGCAGATTGTTATAACGTATGGATAGCTTTGCATTGAGCGATAATATTATGTTTAGTCAAGTGGGTCAACCGGTTTGACATGGCAGGGGGGGTGTGATAGAAACTGTGGAGTCAATTTCATGCTAAGGAGTTGAGGTGGAACGCTTTACGGAAAAAAGAATATTGTCCGTTTCCCAGTTGACATCCTTGATTAGAGGGGTGCTCGAAGATAATTTTGAGTATGTCTGGGTTGAAGGTGAAGTTTCTAATATAGCACAGCCTAGTTCAGGGCATCTGTATTTCAATTTAAAAGACTCCTTTTCACAAATTCGTTGTGTCATGTTTCGAGCAGCTGCGAGGGCAATCAAATTTAAAATTTGCGATGGCATGAGACTTGTTGCACATGGAAGAATTTCACTATATGAACCTCGCGGAGATTATCAATTTCTAGCCGAATATCTGGAACCTCTTGGGGTAGGCGCATTACATCTAGCTTTCTCGCAACTAAAAGATCGTCTTGCTGCTGAAGGTCTATTTGATGTTGTACATAAACAACAATTGCCATCTATACCACAACGGATAGGTATAGTTACTTCCCCAACTGGTGCTGCTATACATGACATATTGCAGGTACTAGACCGGCGCTTTCCAAATCTTGAAATATATATAATGCCAGTCAAGGTGCAAGGAGAGGGGGCTGCAGAAGAGATAGTGATGGCAATTAATGATTTTAACTGTTTAAATAATGTCGATGTCTTGATAGTTGGTCGTGGTGGTGGTCCAATTGAAGATCTTTGGGCATTTAACGATGAGAAAGTAGCTCGAGCAATATTTAAGTCTAATATCCCAATAATTACTGCAATCGGCCATGAAGTTGACTTTACTGTTGCCGATTTTGTTGCGGACCTGCGAGCACCAACACCATCTGCGGCAGCTGAATTGGTGATTAGAAGTAAGGAAGAATTGTTTGCAGAACTTTGTTTATTTAATCATCGACTATACCAAGGTATGCGTAATCGATTTTTAAATTATTGGGCTGCTCTAAATGTTGCATCAGGAGCTTTGAAGGATCCTGCAACGCTTATAGGCCATATGTTGCAGCGACTAGATGATCTATCAGTGAGATTAAAATTCGTAATATTAGTATATCAAAAACAATGTCAGAATCTTTTATTATCACTTCGGACCCGTTTGGGGTTCAGTTCTCCTTACGCAAAGATAAAGTTACAGCATAGCTTGTTGCAGTTACTGATCAATCGTAATAATATAGTAATCGCAGATACTTTAGAACTCGCCAATGATATTTTGGCACTAAACAGCGCTAAACTTTCAGCTCTATCGCCTTTGGCCACACTAAATCGCGGTTACAGTATTATAACCAGTTTTCCTGATGGTAAGTTAGTTAAGAATAGTAATCAAGTTTCTCCGGGGGCACGTTTAAAAGTTATTTTTCAAGATGGCGAGGCAGTTTCTATAGTTGAATCCGTATATAACAGCAAATCGAACAAATAAGCCAGTTTTACAAGAATGGAAAATATCTTAACTAAACATATTTTTTGAGGTACTGAAGTTATGGCGACAGAAAAATTCGAAACTGCTCTTAAAAAGCTTGAAGATGTTGTAAATAAGCTGGAGAGGGGTGAACTTTCTCTAGATGACTCTTTGAAAGCTTTTGAAGATGGTGTTAAATTGGCCGCATTTTGTTCCAAAAAACTTAATGAAGCTGAGAAACGGGTTGAACTTCTGCTCAAGCAGAAAGATGGTGCTTTTGTTCGGGAATCTTTTAAGGTTGACGATTGACTAATACTTTGATGAAAAGAGATATATATGGAATTGAAGAATTATTTGAGAGAACGATGCAAACTTGTTGATGAGGCACTTGATAGTTATTTACCACGTGAAGATGAATTGCCTGCATCTTTGCACAAATCAATGCGGTATTCAATTTTTGCTGGCGGGAAAAGAGTTCGCCCTATACTTTTGCTCGCTGCATGCGAAGCGGTTGGTGGCAATCTCGAATCTGCCATGCCAGCTGCATGTGCAATGGAAATGATTCATACATATTCGCTTATCCATGATGATCTCCCTGCAATGGATAATGACGATTTTCGTCGTGGCAATCCAACGAATCATAAGGTGTTCGGTGAAGCAACTGCAATATTAGCTGGTGATGCACTTCTTACAGAAGCTTTTATTCTTTTAAGCAGCCCAAAAACGCTTGATTTGGCTGGGGCCTCACGCCTCATTTCTGCAATTCATGAAATTGCTCGTTGCTCTGGTTCATACGGAATGGTTGGTGGTCAGGTAGTAGATATGGAAAGTGAGGGTAGAGATGATATTGATCTGGCAACTGTCCAATATATTCATACCCATAAAACTGGGGCTCTTATCAAGGCTTCAGTCAAAGTAGGTGCACTGCTAGGTGGAGCAGATGCTTCAACTTTGGCGGCTATTACTCGTTTTGGTGAGATAATTGGTTTAGCGTTTCAGATAGCTGATGATATTCTTGATATTGAAGGTACTACGGAAGAAATAGGCAAGGATGCAGGTAGTGATCAGGCAAGAGGGAAAGCAACATATCCAGCATTAGTTGGGATTACAGCTGCCAAGGAAAGAGCTGATGAATTGATACAAATGGCTCTCGACGCATTGGTAGATTTAGATGAACGTGCAAATCCTTTGCGCGAGATAGCTTCATATATTGTAAGACGGAAGTCATGATGAGTGAAATCCTGGGGAAATTGTCAAACCTGAGTGAGCTAAAAAAACTTTCCCTCAAGGAATTAGACCAGGTTGGCAGTGAACTACGACAAATAATTATATCCACCTGTGCAGCTAATGGTGGTCATCTAGCGCCTAGCCTTGGAGTGGTAGAATTGACTTTAGCTCTGCATAGAGTTTTTGATTCACCACGTGATCGTTTTATTTGGGATGTTGGACATCAGGCCTATGCACATAAGATTTTAACCGGGCGGTATTCAACTTTTTCAACATTGCGAACTAAGGGGGGGATAAGCGGGTTCCCAAAGAGGTCCGAGTCTTTGCATGACGCATTTGATACAGGGCATTCATCTACCTCTATATCAGCTGCACTTGGTTTAGCGGTTGCCCGTGATCTTAAACAGGCCAATAACAAAGTGGTTGCTATTATTGGTGATGGGTCAATGACTGGCGGAATTGCTTATGAAGGATTGAATCATGCAGGCCACCTGAATCGAGATCTCCTAGTTATTCTAAATGACAATGAAATGTCTATTGCTGAAAATGTTGGTGCTCTTTCAAATTTTCTAAGTAGAACTATTACAAGCGAATTTGTACATAAGATAAAGAAAGATCTAGAAGTATTTCTTGAAGGGCTTGACCATATTGGCATGAGAATGCTAAAGGTTGCCAAAAAAGCAGAAGAGTCTCTAAAAGGGCTATTCACACCTGGGATGTTATTTGAAGCGTTTGGGTTCGAGTATATTGGACCTATTGATGGGCATAATATTGAACTTCTTGTGGAAACTTTTGAAAAGGTAAAACGATTTGATGATGCAGTTCTGATTCACGTCCTTACAAAAAAAGGGAAGGGTTACCCTCCAGCCGAGAATAACCCTTCCCTTTTTCATGGAGTAGGGCCTTTTGATCATTCATCTGGCAAGATAAGTAAAAGTAAAGGTAACACTGCATCATATACAGCAATCTTTGGCGTAACAATTTCTGCACTTGCTTCCGAAGATGATCGAATAGTTGCCCTTACCGCAGCCATGCCAGATGGAACTGGACTTGCCGGTTTTTCCAAGGACTATCCCGATCGCTTCATTGATGTCGGGATAGCTGAACAGCACGGAGTAACTTTTGCAGCAGGTCTGGCTTCAGAAGGACTTAAACCGGTCTTTGCAGTATATTCTTCATTTCTGCAAAGAGCATATGACCAGGTTTTTCATGATGTCTGCCTACAGAATCTTCCGGTAATATTCGCCATTGATCGAGCTGGTGTTGTGGGGAGTGATGGGCCAACTCACCATGGAGTATTCGATTTTTCATTCCTTAGGCATCTTCCTAATATTTCAATTATGGCACCAAAGGATGAAAATGAACTGCAGCATATGCTTTACACTGCACTTCAATACGTTGGTCCTGTTGCAATACGTTATCCACGTGGTGATGGTTATGGTGTTCCTTTGGATCAAAAATTTAGTATGCTCCCTTGGGGAAAGGGTGAAGCTCTGCGCAGCGGTAATGATGGGACACTTATGGCAATTGGTTCAATGGTTCACCCTGCTCTGGAGGCAGCTCAAATTCTATCCAATGAGGGGATAGAATTCTCTGTTATTAATGCACGATTTCTCAAACCCTTTGATCGAACTTTATTGTTAAAGGTTGTTGAAAATGGGGGACTACTTGTCACTATAGAAGAGAATGTGCTGCAAGGTGGTTTCGGTTCTGCTGTTTTAGAGATTTTGGAAGAAGTAGGTATTGTAGATATACCATTGCTGCGCCTCGGTTACCCTGATATATTTATTGAGCAGGGTGAACAACCATATCTACGAGCTTTATATGGGCTTAATGCAAATGGGATTGCTGCTCATGTCAGAAACAGATTGGATAAAAGTTAGAAAGCCCTTCAAAAAATACTTTCTTTCCAGTTTCATGCAACGAGATAAATTCCTATAAGCTGGTACTTGTAGTATTTGACTTTATGATGACGGTAATTTTTGATGGTGAATATTTTCTTCAGAATATTACTGTGAACTTCAACACTTGCTGTTATTGCAACAGCTAAGTAGTCAAATATCTAATGATAACTAAATCTACTACCAACAGATTAGAAAATATAATGCTTATTACACATGGAAAAGTTTAGTCCCAAGACGCTTGACATGTAGCTATGCAGTCAAATTGTTGTTGATATTATCTAGAAAAAGGATGATATTTTGACTAGAAATAGTGTCTATATTGCTATGATTATGACAATTTATATTGCCCTGTCAGGCAATATCTCAATCGTATCTGGTAATGATCCGATTGTCCTCAATAATTATGGCCTCGATTTAGTGCATCAGGGTGAATTAGGGAGAGGACTTGAGCAATTACAAAGGGCCTATAATCTATATCCATATAATAATATTTTGAAAAATAATCTTGCTGAAGCCTATACTTTTATTGGGAAAAAACTTGTAGAACAGCGCAAATATGATGATGCAGCTGATAAATTTGATCTGGCACGGGAACTTGCCCCAGACAATCCAATTTATGGTGTTTTGCGTGGGGTTGCATTTTATTCAGGGAAACGTTATGAGGCTGCATTATATGAATTCAACCGTGCAAGGAAACTAGGTGGGGATACAGTAGAAATATTATTTTACTCTGGGAAAACATATTACGATCAAGGGAATTTAGCTGCAGCTCTAGAATGTTGGGAAAGTGCAATTAAAATTAGTCCTGCTAATAAGACAATACAAGAACTTGCTGCAAGGGCACGCAAGGAATATGACATCGAAGCTAAGATGGATCAAGGATATAGCTCTCGATTTACCATTACATATGACACGGAGTCACGTTCAAATATTGCTGGAGCTATCCTTGATGTTCTTGAAAGTGCTTATAACAAGATTAGTGCTGATCTCGAATATTTTCCTAAGTCTCGGACTCAAGTTATCATCTATACGAACAAAGATTATCGTATGATCGCTGATGGGCCTGATTGGTCAGGAGGCATGTATGATGGGAAAGTACGACTTCCAGTAGGGGGTGCGGTTGAGATGACTCCTATGCTTCGCTCTGTACTTTACCATGAGTATACCCATGCAATAGTTCATGACCTGGCAGGCAATAATTGTCCTTTCTGGCTAAATGAAGGTCTGGCGGAATATGAAGGTCGGACTCAGTTTAATACCCCTATGGCTTCATTGGGTCAGGCAATAACTAATAATGCATTTCTGCCTTTTTCTGTTTTAGAGAGACCAACAGCAGCTATGTCAAGTAAAGATGCTCAATTAGCTTATCAGCAGAGCTATGCAATGGTAAATTTTGTAATTGCAAGCTATGGGTGGCCAAAAATTATACAGATATTGATTAACCTTGGGTTAGGGATGACAATTACTGAATCAGTTAATAAAGCGCTTGCTGATTTGAGCATTGATTATATTAGTATGGAGAAAGAATGGCAGATATATATGAAAAGAGAATTTGCTAGAGAACATTAACAATAACGAGTTAGAGGCAGTTATTGAAAGTTAAAACAAGCAGGCTTAATTATCAATAAACAGAAAATATTCACTTGACAGGATAATTGTTTTGAATTATACAAGACAAAACAGGTCCTAAAGGTATCGTTATGATGGAGCTTACTCGCAAGGGTGAATATGCAATTCGTGGGATAATATATTTGGCCCAACAACCATCAGGTTCAATGTCGCTTGTCAGTGATATTGCGGTTGCATCTAATGTACCTAAGACATTTCTGGCAAAGATTTTTCAGAGTTTTGCAAAACTTGGCATTATCAAGTCTTTTCGTGGTACAGGTGGAGGTTTTACGTTAGCTAAACCTGCGACTGAAATATCCTTGTTAGAAATAGTTGAAGCTGTTGAAGGGCCTATTATTCCAAATCGTTGTCTATTGGGAAAAGGTGCATGTGATAGGGATTCCAAATGTATGGTACACCCGGTTTGGCGTAATGTGCAAATACAAGTAATTAAAGTTCTTGAAAATGTCAGCATTGCTGAGTTAGCCAAACAATAATTTTTTTTGAATATAAAAAGGACTAAGTTAGCCTTATTAGGCTTTTGTAATAGTTGTGATAGTATTGTAAATTATAAAGAATGTGCCGATTTTATATAGAGGAAACTACAAGGGAGGAAAACTGTATGGATGTGCTAACCTTAAGCCGATGGCAGTTTGCGGTAACATGTATGTTTCACTTTATTTTTGTACCATTGACGTTAGGGCTTTCTATACTGACTGCTTACATGGAAACCAAATATGTCAGGACTGGGGATGAAACGTATTTGCGTATGGCTAAGTTCTGGGGGAAACTATTTCTAATTAACTTTGCTTTAGGCGTAGTTACTGGAATTACCATGGAATTTCAGTTCGGCATGAACTGGGCAGAATATTCCAAATATGTCGGAGACATATTTGGGGCTCCTTTGGCAATTGAAGCCACTGTAGCATTTTTTTTGGAATCTGTCTTTATCGGGGTCTGGATTTTTGGTTGGAATAAAGTTTCTAAGTCTATACATGCATTATCAATATGGCTCGTTGCATTTGCTACCAACCTTTCAGCACTATGGATATTATTAGCCAATGGCTGGATGCAAAATCCGGTTGGTTATGTTATTCGAAACAATCGGGCAGAAATGATCGATTTTGTGGCACTCATCACAAACCCCTATGGTGTGCTTAAATTTTTTCATACCTTATTGTCAGGATATATGGTTGCTGCATTTTTTGTTATGGGAATATCTGCGTATCATTTGCTCCGAAAAAATGAACTAGACTTTTTCAAGCGGTCATTTCGAACCGGCGCTTCATTTGGTCTGTTAGCTTCGTTATTGGTTTTCGTTACCGGGGACTTTTCTGCAGTTGAAGTGGCGAAAGTCCAGCCAACAAAATTTGCAGCTATGGAATCGGTCTGGGAAACAAAAAAAGGCGTGGGGCTAAACTTGCTGTTGATGCCAGACCCTCTTCGTGAATGCAACAGTATTGAACAGCTTTGTATCCCGAATGTTGTCAGTCTTTTGGCATTTCATGCACCAAATGCTGAGATTAAAGGACTCAAGGATTTCCCTAAAGAATTAAGACCTCCGGTGTTACCAACTTTTATCAGTTTTCGTGTAATGGTTGGCCTAGGGATGTTTATGGTGATAGCTTCTTTGACTGGCTTCATTGTTTCACGATGGGGAAAGTTGGAAAACCAGACACTGTTTCTCAAAATTATGCTCTTTTCCATACCTGTACCATACCTGGCTGCCCAGCTAGGTTGGGTGGTTGCTGAGGTAGGACGTCAACCCTGGATAGTCTATGGAGTGATGAAAACATCTGATGCTGTTTCAAAGTCGATTAGTGTCTCACAAGTTGTCGGCTCATTATTAGGATTTACTATTCTTTACAGTGCTCTTGGGGTAGTGGATATATATTTGCTAGCCAAAATAGCCAAAAAAGGTCCTGACAACGATCTTTCTGCCATTATTAAACCACTGAGATAGGAGGCTTAAATGGAATATCAGATTATCTGGTTCGTTCTTTGGGGTGTACTTTGGACGGTCTATTTCATGCTCGATGGTTTTGTGATGGGTGCTGGCATACTACACCCTTTTCTTGGGAAAAGTGAAGCGGACAGACGGGTTATGATAAACAGTATAGGCCCTGTTTGGGACGGCAATGAGGTCTGGTTAATTACAGCAGGGGGTGCCACTTTTGCGGCATTTCCTACAACCTATGCACTGATGTTCAGTTATCTATATACTGCATTACTTCTGCTTCTATTTGGACTAATTATTCGAGGTGTCTCATATGAATTTCGCGGCAAGGTAGATAATGCTACTTGGCGTTTAGTATGGGATAATGCAATATTCATCGGGAATTTGGTTCCTGCTCTTCTTTTTGGAGTAGCCTTTGGCAATATATTTAGTGGTTTGCCAATAGATGCCAGAGGTTATCATGGATCTTTGATTGGGCTTCTCAATCCATTCGGGCTAATAACTGGTTTTCTTTTTGTTATGCTGTTTGTTGTCCATGGTGCTCTCTACGTGGCATCGAAATCAATCGGTGAACTAAGCAATAGAGCTCTTAGAAAAGCAATAGCTTTATGGCCAATACTATTAGTTACAGCGATTGTTTTTTTGGCCTACTGCAAAACTGCATCAAAATTATATGATAATTATTTGGCAAATCCTTATTTATTTATTGTGCCTGGAGTTGCTGTTTTGTCGCTATTTGCTATTCGTTATTTTGCTGCAAAAGAAGCAGTTCTGATGGCATTTTCCGGATCATGTTTGACTATAGTGTTAGTGGTAGCAACAGGGTTTATAGGTCTTTTTCCAAACCTTATACCTTCGAGTATAGATACTGTTTACAGTCTGACGTTATCAAATTCTTCCTCTAGCGTATATACGTTAAAGATTATGACAGTGGTAGCATTTATCTTTGTGCCGATTGTTATAGCTTATAAGATATGGGTGTATAGGATATTCCGTGCTCCAGTAACAGCTGAGGGGGTATTTGCCGATAAACAGTCATATTGAAATAAATTATTTAGAATTGGATTGATAGTCAGCATTGAATTGATATTATTCGCAGAGCAATAAGAATGAGGTTTATCTGGTAATTTAACAATGGTTTGATGATTTAAAAAATATTTATCTGTAATTCAAAATAAAAGGGGTATTACTGTATGCAGAATAAACTGCTAACTAGTATATTTATATAAGAAATTGTTTGACTATATCTAGCATTCCGCCGGACTCATTGGCTAATGCAGCTTGTCGTTCTTCTAATGATAGCATTTTAAGCAAATAGGTGCGAGCTTGTTTGCGACTTCCAGCAATAGTTTCAGCCATTTTACACAGAATCCCAATCGGCATTCCGTTTCGGTAGCCATCTACTAGTTTTGCGATTTCATCTTTTTTCTGCGCTTTTGACCATGTTTTAAATAATGATGCTCCTAAATCTGGATTGCCAAACATGTTCACCCCCTGAAACAATAAAATATCCAAAGAAATCAATTTGTAAACTGAATCATAGAATAACGCAGGGGAGGTTTAGAGTCCAGTTTTTTATATGTTCTTTGAGCGCTCTTTTATTGACCTTGCATCAAAACAGATGGTATGAATAAGAGAAAATCTTGTTTAAACATCTATTAATCATTATTTGACAATTGGATCACAATTTGACTCCTAATTCAGAAATTAAAGCGCAAATAATAAATACTAACCGCAGTGAGTATGGATATTATTATGATCTTCTACGCTTTCCTACTCAAGAGCAAGTACAAGCTTTTACATCTAGCCGTGCTAAATTACTAACCGATTTGGCTGATTATGTTAGATATTGTTGTAATGGCTCAAAGCTTGACTGTCGAAATCTATCCCCAGGGTGTTTGTCATGTATTGCCGGCAGCTGGTCGTGCCTATTCATAAATGGTCGCTGTAACTGTAATTGTTTTTATTGCCCAAGCCCTCAAGACCAAAATATAATCCCAGTTACAAATGGCCTTTTCTTTGCTAATGCAGAAGAATATGCTGATTATCTAAATGCTTTTGGATTTACTGGTGCGAGTATAAGTGGTGGTGAGCCGCTTCTTACGGCAGATAGGACTCTGGAGTATATTGCAAAGGTAAGAAGTCGATGTGGAGATGATTTACATATTTGGCTATATACCAATGGTACTCTTCTAACACCTGATTTATGTAATAAACTACGCGATGCAGGACTTGACGAAATTCGATTTGATACTGGAGCTATTCGCCACAATTTGAAAAAAGTTAGACTTGCAATTGGTAAAATACCAACTATATCAGTTGAGATTCCTGCTGTACCTGAAGAGTATCAACTCTTGAAAGGAAAATTAAGAGAAATGGCAGATATCGGGGTGAGTCATCTCAACCTTCACCAGTTGCGGCTCACTCCGCACAATTTGAAGAAGTTTGCAAGACGTAATTATACTTACATTCATGGAGATAAAATTACTGTTTTAGAATCTGAGTTGACAGCATTGAAGCTTATTTACCATGCGTATAAATATAATATTAATTTGCCAGTTAATTATTGCTCGTACGTATATAAACGACGGTTTCAACATGCTGCTGTTCGTCGGCGAGCAGCGGAAATTTCTAGGTATGGATATGAAGCGGTTACACCAAGTGGTTATCTCCGTACCATTAGCATAACTTCGACTGCAAAAAATATTAAAAATATAGTAATGAAGTTTGTAGATAGTGGTTTGGAGCCAGATTTATGGTCAATTTCAGAAGACAAATTAACTCTTAATATTTTTCCTAGACTCTGGCCTCTGGTTAATATGAATATACAGATTTCATTGAATTATCATGAAGCAGCTCTTGTTCGATTCATGCCTGGCAACAAATATAAAGAAGTAATATTTCTTAGTTCTGGACGTCGTATTGCTGTTGCTAGAAAAAAGGTTTATGGCCCTATTTCTGTCACGGCATCTCAAGTCAAGAGTATTGTCGAGGGGGGGCTAAACCTAACAATAAATGAGATTGCTCCATATGAAGTGATTCCTGATGGACTTGCTGAATATTTCTAATTATCTAGAATTGCAGTGCAGCATATTTTTATTCGCAAACAACTTGTTATTTTAAATAATATATATCCTTCAAGTAATTACAAAAATACATTCCAGAATTTCCCCACAATGACGATGAAATATGAAAGAGTATCAAATCAGGAAAGGTGGTTGTCGTGATTGAAAAAAGGCGTTTTCATCGAATCCTATTTCAGTCAAAATGTGTGCTCCAGCATTTAGATCTAATTTATCAAGGACAGATTGAAAATATCTCTCTAAAGGGTGCTTTGATAAGTTTTGATGATGGGGTAGTAGTGCCTAATGGTGAAGATTGCAGGCTTACGATCGATCTTGATGGACTGAATTTGCAATTACATTTGTTTGTTAAAATAGTACATACTACATATACGATGCTTGGAGTACAGTTTATTTCCTGCGATATAACTACCCAAGAGCATCTTTTTAAATTAATAGAGGGGATAACACCATATCCGGAAAAGTTACGGGAAGAAATTAAATCGCTTGCTTTTGAAAATATATAACTATTTTAATTAAAGTGTTTGTTTCATGATGTAATGTTATTTACATATAGCATCTTTGCAGAAAATCATGATTAAGCTACATCTGCATATGATTGAAAAGATGGCAGTGATGATTGCGCTGTGTCGTCATAGGAAGTAGTTAATAGAAGCCCTTGTAGGCATTTCAAATTATTGTTACCATCAAAAATCCCAATGAGACATTGGATTGAGTTGATAATTTCTCCTTTACTGTCAATCAATTTGATTTGTTGGCAAGGGAGTATTTTTTCCTGGCTCACCATTTGAATAATTTTCAAAAAATCATCTTTGTCAAAAATCGGCGAAAAATCCTTATCTGCCAACATTACTTCTGCAGAAGTATATCCTAGTTTTTGGGCCATTGAATTATTACTGAGAATAAGTCTCCCGTCTAGGCACATAATAAATACGCCAATAATATTGTAATCAAATAATTGACTATTAAATTTGTCCGGCGAAAAGCGGTGTATACTTCCATCCCCATATAATGTTGAAATAAAGTCTCTCTTGTCTATAGATATATGAAGTGTACTATTAGTTGTGATATCAGCTGGTTGTATGTCAGGCAAGATATGACTATTTTGAAGAGTATTATGGCTTAATATATATTGATGAGTACTGAGTAGCTGGATAATAAGATATATTGATCCACATATTGATAGAGGGAATAAAATAGACGTCATGATTTTCCTTTTAGTAGTAAATATTGTTCTCTTAATAGATGTTTTAAGAACAATATTTGTATTGTCATATAGATCTTTTATCATCCCATATCCATCAAGATTACCATTTTCTTCAACTGGGTTAATATAAAAGGATTTTTTATTAAGTAACTCGTTCTGTGCAATAATGAAATCTGCTTTAACATAAGGTGCATCGACGGCTGCCAGGTTGAATGATACCTGTGCTGCTTTTGAAAGGCGACCAGTTTCCATTTCATTTAAATATCGCCCCATTATTAAAGTGCCTCTAACGGGACCTGTTCGTTCGGTGCTGACAATGGGACGAGCGGATACCATTAGAAGCCCATCTGGGATAGGAATTATCCCAGTAGCACTGCTGGATGCAATTGGGTGATTTAATAGACGACTGGATACCCCTAGATGTTTTCTAAATGCAGCAACTGATGTTGTTGGGCGAGATTCAGATATGTTGAACCATCTTTCATATACGATTTGGCCAGAAGGATGGACAAACATTATCAGATTAACTTGTAGGTCAGCAAAGCTTTTATCTGGAAGATTTCGTTTTATGAAATCTGAATTGCCAGTCTCGATAAATTCGCACGATTCGTCCCACCCGGCCCAATCTCCAACCTGTTTATTGAGAGTTGAAATATCATCAGTCAGTAGATTTTTGACGCGATTGAAATTTTCCAGTAAAGTTTGTTCCTCAAGATTTGATAAATGCTGATAGATTATTCTATCCGCACATATATATATTATTGATAACAACATTATTAATAGTGTAGTACTAATTATGGGGGATGAAATATTCTTTTCCATTTAGTACTCCTCAATAAATGGACTCTATTTAATAATATTATCGGCTAAAATTTGAGATATTGAATGATTAATAGTATGTAAATAATTGATATATTTATGAAATAGTGATGTGATGAGAGGCTGGCAGGCAAGAGAATATTGTTAATTAATATTGTTGAAGAGGATTATTATGCGGCAAGAAAGTGCACAATGGTACTAACCAGTTTGTCAGCTGTGTATGGTTTGGTTATGTAGCCATCTGCTCCAGAATCAGCAGCTAACAAACTTAATTCGGACTCTTTTTTTGATGAAATTAGCACTATTGGTATGTTACGACTTTTATCTCTTCTTTTGAGAATACGAGCTTTCTTGTCTCCAGGCATTAGAGGCATCATAACGTCCAGAAGGATAAGGTCTGGCGGGGTAGATGAATAGATTAGGTGATTGGAATATATACTGCTTTCAGCTGTAGAGACACGATATCCAGCTTCAGCAAGAAAATCGCTGGTCATTGCTAATGTAACACGACAATCATCAATTATTACAATGTGTTTTAACATGATTAGTGTCAACTGTGCATATGATTATTATTTATTGGTTGATATAACATTAATTGCTATTATAAAAGCATTGGTATATTACATTAAATGAAAAATCATTATAGTTTGTATTTTATAATCTATATCAGGTAATTCATTGTTGAATTATATTAAAGAAACATTCGATTCAATGTCAAGTTAAATTGTTTTATAATAGAATATTGTTTGGGATATTTATTGTTACATTAAATTAACATATTATTTATAGTTAGATTATGGGGATGACATATATATGCTTATTTATTAAATCTATATTATAAAACCATTAATTATTGTAATTCAATATAACAATGAGCAACTAATATAAATTAGTTTAAGTATATTAATTGAATGTTTGGCGCAGTGAATATTCAACAATCAATTATGAATAACAGTTTAAAATTAAACGGAAATATTATTGACAATGATGAAAACAGGGTGTTATTCTCGCGCCACAATGCTAAGCTTCAAAAGCTTTTTAATAATTCGACGTGCCGTTAAATGAGGGAGATGCTTAAATGGAGATTATTGCAATCGATATTGGCTTCGGGTTCACCAAGGCAACTGACGGGCGTAATGTTCTGGTATTAAAATCTATCCTTGGGGACGCTACTGATCTTCAATTCAAAGGAAGAATATTGGGTGAAGGCACTCCCGATGAAAATCTACAGATTGAGGTAGATGGTCGTTCCTATTTTATTGGTGAAATGGCCGAACGGCAGAGTAATGTTAGATCCTTTACACTAGATCAAGCTCAATTTTTCAGTAGTTTTGCAAAGCAATTGGCGCTTGCTGCAGCTGCACGCATGGCAGGCACATATATGCCAATCGGTTTGGTTACTGGATTGCCAATAGGTTACTACCGAGAGTATAAGGACGAATTAGTTAAACTGCTGCAAGGTGATCATAGAGTTTTAATCAGCACTGGTAATGGTAAAAGAGAAGAAAAAGTAATTAAGATTAACAGCGTAAAAGTGATCCCGCAACCGTTTGGTTCATTGTTTAATTTGATACTGAATGATGTAGGAGAGCTTGGCGATAAGAGATTTGTGCGAGAAAAGGTTGGTATAATCGATGTTGGTTTTAAAACTTCAGATTTTACTGTGTCAGATCGGATGAGATATTCTGAACGAGGAAGTAGAACGACTGATACTGGTATTGCTAGGGCTTTTGGAGTTATAGCCGGTAAACTGCGAGAAAAAAGTGATGTAAATGTCGAACTCTATCGCCTTTATGATGCTATTGATCGAGGTACAATCAAAATTCGAGGCAAGGAATATGATCTGAAGGGGCTTACAGAACAGGTTTTTAGTCAATTAGCTTCAGCAATTGCGAATGAAGTAGACCGGCTTTGGACAGATGACTGGGATATTGAGACCGTAGTGCTGACCGGGGGAGGTGGTGCTGTATTAGCCAAGTATTTGCAGCCCATGTTAAACGGCCATGTAGTTACTGTTGATTCAAATAAGGATGCTAGGCTCTGTAATGTACAGGGGTATTGGAAGTTCGGTAAGCATCTTTGGGCTCGTGGTGTAGTTGTACCTCCTGTTGAGCAAGTAAATCCGTCTAATTGATTTTTATTTGCTGGGCATTATAGCTCTCAAGGCATAGACTTTAAATGCTTTGTAACTAGTTAATTTGATAGACACTTTTACACATAATTTATCCCATTTAATTATGAAAAAAATACTCTTAGTCAGTTCGTCAGCGCCATTTCTGGAGAGGAACAAGCATCTCCTGTCAAGGACAAATTTCCGAATTTATTCCGCTTCTAACGGTCATGAGGCTCTAACCCTTCACGAAATTGAATCTGTTGACTTGATAGTGACGGAACTCCATCTTGATGATATGGGGGGTGATCAGTTTTGCAGTTTATTAAAACGTGGGGATGTTGCACCTGATGTTCCGGTTATTCTTATCTGCCATAATATTTCAGATGAGTTAGAACGAGCTCGACTCAGTTGCGCAGATTCAATTATTTCAAAACCTATTCAGCCAGAACAATTCCTTAAGACGGTTGGGCAATATTTGAATTATCAAATGATTAGAAAAAAACGTGTTATGCTTGATATAAAAGCACTTACAAAAAAAGACGTTGTCGCATTCGCATGTACTTCTCATAACATAAGTTTAGAAGGAATACTGCTTGAAACCGACAAGAATCTTTCCCAAGGCGATAGAATAGTATGCATCTTTTCTCTCCCAGGATCCAATGAAATAAGAGTTGAGGCAGAAGTTGCTCGATCGGTGCGGATTATGACTGGTGGTTATCAATATGGAGCCCGTTTTATTGATCTATCCACAGAAGCACGTCGTGCAATTGAATCATATATAATCAATATAATAGGAAATGAGTTGGCATGAAATTCAGAATAATAGTCATTTTGTAAAGAATTTAAATCTTAAGAATATCTAACAAACCCCCATTTGACATTCATTGTAATTCTCATTATAAACATAGCTTATGAAGAAAATTCTTC
Organism: uncultured Geobacteraceae bacterium; assembly: GCA_964649725.1. Classification (GTDB taxonomy): domain Bacteria; phylum Desulfobacterota; class Desulfuromonadia; order Geobacterales; family Geobacteraceae; genus CAZYTM01. Next base: position 128,511 of record CAZYTM010000004.1, read on the forward strand.
TTGTTAGTTCATCCGATGCTTTTTTGGAAAGAAATCTAAATCTCCTAAAGAGAACAGATTGTCAAATCCTGACTGCGAATACTGGCGAGGCTGCAGTCCGTTTGCATCAACAGGAACAGGTTAATCTGCTTATCTCTGAACTGAACTTAGATGACATGGGTGGGGATGAACTTTGTACTTTAATACATAAAGAGGATAGTCTTCGCAATGTTGTATTTATTGTTACCTGTCGCGAGAATTCTGATGAGCTTGAGCGTGCAGAAAAAAGCGGAGCTCATGTTCGGATCACCAAACCAATTCAGCCGCTACAACTATTAACAATTGTCGAACAATTCTTGTCAGTGCAAATGGTTAGGAGTAAGCGAGTACACCTCAGAGTTAATGTCTTGATTTTGAGGGAGAATAGATCTTTTTCCTGTGTCTCTCATGATATAAGCAATACTGGCATACTGCTTGAAACGAATGAACACCTGGATTGGGGTGATCAAATTAAGTGTCAATTTACTTTGCCTAAATCAAATCATATAGAGGTTGATGGTGAAGTAGTACGTTCTGTCCCAAGTCTTGATGGTGACCGTAAATATGGTGTTAGGTTCATTGGGGTTCAACAGGAAATCCTGATAGCTATAGAGGAATATGTCGCCGGGTTCAACAATTCAATAGGATAGAGTTACTTATCAGGTAATTGGTTTTTCAAATGCACAAAGAATCGGGGATAATTATTCAGGCATTTTTTGTTCAATGTAGTGAGATTATGTCTGTTCCGGAATTGAGATGTATAGATTATTTAATGACTATTTTACTAATTCGATTCAGAAAAAATAGGGATAGTGCTTATTGTTGCGGCACGAACGCTTGATTCAGAATCTAATTGCATCCTATCCATCATAAAGCCAACAGTTTCTGCAAAGTTTATGGCCTCATTGACAATAAAACTCTGACTAACTTGATCGGTAGGCTGACGATTAGGGGTGTAAACAATAGTAAGTTTACTCTCTGAGAGGTATAGGGCAACAAAAACAGAGAGTGTTGCTTGATTTTTTACAACACAGATATATGCCGAACAGTTTTGAGTTTTATGACCTTCAGGATTTATTCTTGCCATGTTTAGTGAGTTATGCACTTCAATAATCTCATCTGGGGAAATGTAACTAATATTGGTTAGCGAACTATCTAGGTGAAACATTACAGACTCATCAGTGGAATCTGTAATTTCTGAAAAACTTTTGGGATGAATGAATTCAGCATAACCATCGTTAGGTGTAGAAGAATCATTGTTAGATGCAGTAAGATCAGCTATTGCCTTGTCAATAACTGATTTGTTTAGTTTTTTGGGGGGATGATTATCTTTGTTTTTAGCCACAGTAGATTGTGCTTTCGATGTAGCGATTGATTCACTGCTAATGGGATTATGTAATTGTGCTAAATGAGCAGGCTGGAATATTGTTGGGGCTGGGGATATGTCCGTTGCAGTTTGTTCGTATGCTGGCTGCGTAATGGTAACTTGTTCAGGCAATATCTTGCCAGCTGCAATCTGCTCAAAAATCCTTTGTTCAGCAGCTACTTTTTCAGTTGCCATGCGAGCTAGGGCAGATTTTAGGGCGATAAGTTCTTCTGCTGATGCTCGTTCAGATGCATTTTTCTCAATAATAAGCCGCTGTATTTCTGCTTGATGACAGGCTCTTTCTTTAACCAGAGAAATTTCTAGGGCAGTCTTTTCTGCATTTAATTTTTCAAATTCAGTGTTCATAATTGAATTAACGTTAATAATAGATTCTACTCCAGAATCAAGCTGTAAACTACTTTCGTCGTTTTCTAATGCAACAGAGAGGCGAGCTTTTGTCTCTTCTAATTCGTTTTGTATTTCTGCCAGATTGAGGGACATCGTTGTTTCGATATTTTGATTAACAGAATTTGCATGTTCAAGAGAAGTCTTTAATTGATCCAGTTCAATATCTTTGGCATTGACTGCTATAGCATAGTCTGCGGAAATGATTTCAAGTTCAGACCGTAATGCTGATATTGTCTCGGCAGCAGTTTCTGCAGCAGCAGTTTGTTCCGCTTGCATTGCTAATAGTTGCGCTTCTAGTTCAGCTAGTCTTATATTGGCATTGATATCATCTGATCTTTTGCAAGACAATCGATCAACTTCAACCAGTAACTCAACGACTTTACAGGATAAAATATTCTCGGAAGATGATTTCGCTGCTACAATATTTTTCATTTCTTCTTTAAGAGAATTTATCTCAGTTAAGTATTGTTGTTCTTGAGTATATAAGAGGGATGTCTTTTCTGTTAGTTCTGATTGCAGAGATGAAATCGTAGTTTTACAACTTCTCAACTCAGTTTCAAGGCAGTCAAGTTGTTGTTGCAAATCATTAAATTTTTCTTCAGTATAATTAGATGACTTTTCTGACTTTTTTTGAACAGCTGCCAAGAGTTCTTGGACTCCTTTCAATTGCGCCGCAGCTTCAAAATAGCACTTTTCAGCGGCAATTTTATCAGCAGTCAATCTTTCAATTTCAGCTTTTTCGCTAATAGTCTTCTCTTCAAATAGATCCTCCCACTCTGCCTGAAGATTAGCAAGGTCATCGGCTGCAGCTTTTTCAGCTGAATCTCTTGCTGCAATTAATTCTACGATGTGTGCCTTAAGCTCACATATTTCAGCTGCTGCTAAAGTTAACGAAGAATCTTTGTCTGCAATCTGTTTCAATAAGTCAGAAGTTTCAGTTGTAATTAATCCCTCTCCTGACAAAATTGAAATATTATTTGAAGATGAATCAACCGTTTCAGTTGCATCTGAGGGAATTTTTGAAGGATTATGTGCTGAACTAGATGACTCTGTCAGGAATTTGTCTTGAACAGGGGGATCTTTCTTATTCATAGACGCTTGTTTAGTTGAATTTGAGCTTGTATTGCTGCTGGTTTTTCCAGTTGCTATAGTTTGCTCGAACTTTGAATCGTTTTGATTTGATTTTATTGGTGTTTTATTCTTGTTAGAAGTCCCAGGCGGCTTTAGAATACTGATGCTTCGCACTACAACTTCACGCAGTGCTGTGCCATAGCTTAAGTTTACTGGTTCCATGGCAAAACCCATTGCTTCCATTGATTTTAAGGCTGTATTGAGATTCTTTTGAATTGATGTAGATTCATCATCGGGGATTAATGAATAAACAAGTATATCTTTACTGTCACAAAGTAATAGTGCCGCATAAATCTTCATTTGATCATCTTCCCTGATAACACATACATATGCTTCGCAAGGCTGGCGATCAAGACCCTCAGGTGTCATAAATAATGCTGAATTTGAGCGATGAACAGACACCACATCTGCTTCTGTAGCTGCAATAAAATCAAGTGACTTATTTAAAGTCAACATATTCGCCCCAATAGACAGATTCTACCCTTTCCATGGGAAATATATGGGAGTATTTACAAAAAAACCGGGACCAAAATCATTCATTATTTCGGTAACCCGGCTGTCTCAATGAGACCCTTTAGGCTTTCCGCCCCATTCTCACGAATGGTTTAGTATTGTCGATTAACACTATGGGAGATATGTAATTGTATTACTTACAATATAATAATAACTATCATGTTATTGTCAACAATAATTTAATGCAATTACAACTTGAACTCGGCCAGTTAATATCAATTATTGCGCCTTATGTTTTATTGTTTTAATATATATCAACCTTTTTCAATCTATAAAGCAAAAATTGTCTGATATTATGTTTTAGTGCCAGAATGATTTGCCTGCTTTTGTGATTACGGCTAATGTTTTTTATATTTAAATGTAGAATATTTATGGAGAGAATATGAGCAATGAAGGCAACAAAATCATTTATACCATGATGCGGGTCAGTAAGTATTATGACAAAAAACCTGTAATCAAAGATATTTCACTTTCCTATTTTTATGGCGCTAAGATCGGTGTACTTGGCCTTAATGGATCAGGTAAGTCATCTTTGTTGAGGATTATGGCAGGAGTTGATAAAGAGTTTAATGGTCAAGCAGTTCTTTCTCCAGGTTATACAGTGGGTTTCTTGGAGCAAGAGCCAATACTTGATGAATCAAAGTCGGTACGCCAAGTGGTTGAAGAAGGTGTACAGGAAACTGTCAACCTTTTGCAAGAATTCAATGACATCACATCAAAATTCTCCGAACCTGATGCTGATTTCGAAGCATTAATCTCAAGGCAGGCTGAAGTACAGGAGAGACTTGATCATCTAGATGCTTGGGATTTGGACGCCAGGCTTGAGATGGCCATGGATGCGCTTCGATGCCCAGAAGGCGCAACCTCAATCAAAATTCTTTCAGGTGGAGAAAAACGCCGTGTAGCACTTTGCCGGCTGCTGCTTCAGAAGCCAGATATCCTCCTACTTGATGAACCTACCAACCATCTTGACGCAGAGACAGTTGCTTGGCTGGAACACCACCTAAAGAATTATCCTGGTACTATTATTGCGGTTACTCATGATCGTTATTTTCTTGATAACGTTGCTGGCTGGATCCTTGAACTGGATCGTGGCGAGGGCATACCATGGAAAGGTAATTATTCATCATGGTTAGAGCAAAAACAACAACGTTTGGCTGTCGAAGAAAAACAGGAGAGTGATCGTCAGAAGACCCTACAGCGTGAGCTGGAATGGATCAGGATGTCGCCAAAGGGTCGTCACGCAAAGTCTCAAGCACGTATATCTGCTTATGAACAGATGGTATTGCAAGATACAGAACGAAAATCCCAAGATATGGAAATATATATACCCCCCGGTCCTCGTCTTGGAGATATTGTTATAGAAGCTGATAATGTTTCAAAAGGTTATGTTGACAGATTGCTATTTGAGAGCATCTCTTTCAAGCTGCCACGTGGTGGGATTGTCGGTGTGATAGGTCCTAATGGAGCGGGGAAAACAACGCTATTCAGAATGATTACTAGGCAAGAGAACCCGGATATTGGAGTTCTGCGGATTGGTGAGTCAGTTAAACTAGCTTATGTAGATCAGAGTCGTGAATCACTTAAATCTGAGAATAATATATGGGAAGAGATTAGTGGCGGAAATGAAACCATTCAATTAGGTAAAACAACCGTAAATTCACGTGCCTATGTATCTCGATTCAATTTCACAGGTGCTGACCAGCAAAAAAAAATTAACATGCTTTCTGGTGGGGAGAGAAACAGAGTACATCTTGCCAAAATGCTTAAAGAAGGTGGTAATGTCCTACTTCTTGATGAACCTACCAATGATCTGGATGTCAATACCATGCGTTCACTAGAAGAGGCACTGGAAAATTTTGGTGGCTGTGCGGTCGTGATTTCCCATGATCGTTGGTTTCTTGACCGGATTGCTACCCATATCTTGGCATTTGAAGGTGACAGTAAGGTGGTTTGGTTTGAAGGGAATTACTCTGAGTATGAGGAAGATCGCCGTAAACGGCTTGGTACATCGGCAGACATCCCACATCGGATTAAGTATCGACAATTAACGCGCTGATTATTGAAAACCAGAAAATTTATTTATTACAATATATTTTTACCCGAAAAATACCCTGCTATGGGGATATTTATACTTTTCAGAAAATGGTAATATTTGTTGCATATCTATAGATCGGAACTGTGCATGAGTGAAAAAAGATCCATGCAGTTGCATACTTTGATTGAGTTAACGGCTCTGGTTAATTCCTCACTAGACCCACGAGAAGTGCGACGTCGTGCCATTGAAGCCGCTACAACACTACTCGAAGCAGAAGCTGGCAGCCTTTTGCTTTTTGATAGAGACAGATGGGAGCTTTATTTCGAGGTTGCATGTGGAGAGCGTGGTGACCAACTTAAAGAGATCAGGTTACCGCATGGTGAAGGTATTGCAGGCTGGGTTGCAAAACATAATATTCCTCAAATAGTTCATGATGTAAGGGCTGATCCCCGATTTTATCGCGATGTGGATCAGATTACCAGTTTTGTTACCAGGGATATGGTCTGTGTCCCAGTACAGATAAAAGATAAGACCATTGGTGCGTTGGAGGCTATCAATAAAATAAGTGGTAAATTCACATCTGAAGATATGGAAATCCTTCTGGCTTTTGCCAACCAGGTTGCGATTGCCCTAGAAAATGCTTTGTTGTGTGAAGAAAATGTCAGCCAATTTAAGGAAATGTTGGCTAAAGAAAAAGGGCATTTACAGGAAAAGGAGATGCTCTTAAAAGATATCCACGACGGTATCGGAGGGATTACCACCAATATTAATTTACTAGCTGAACTTGCTTTAAAAGCAAGCAATGTCGAAGAAATGCAGAAATACCTTAAGACTATTTTAGAATTGTCGCGGGAGGGGAATTTCGAGATTAGAAGTTTTATGAACAGTATTGAAAATAGGGAGGCATGCTGGAACGACTTGGCTGCTGAATTTAGACGCCATGGTAGCAATATGATAGAATCACACAATATTACATTTTCAATAAATACTGAAATGGAAAATGGATTGTCCCAGACGGGTACATTTTTATACCTTACCCTGTTTAGAATTTATAAAGAAGCACTTGCCAATGTAATTAGACATTCACAGGCTACTGTTGTTAGTATTTATTTAAAAGTAACTGCAGACAAACTTAAACTCAGGATTATGGATAATGGGATAGGGATTGCAGAAGGTAACTCACTGGGCCGAGGTCTCGCAAATATGAGGGCTAGGGCCAGGGAAATCGGTGGAGAGCTGAATATTTCAACATCCAAAGGCACTATAATATACTTAGAATTGCCATTACCAATTAATTTCCCATTGACTAAGGCTCCCGTTGATAATGATATTACTATGGAGGATAAATGCGCCTAGTTATTGTTGAAGATAATCGTCTGTTGTTAGAAAATCTTCGCCTTCTTCTAAATGGTGAAGCCGGAATAACAGTGACAGGAGCTTTCGCTACAGCTGAAGAGGCTATTGCTAGTCTGGGCGAATGTCTGCCAGAAGTGATGTTGGTAGATCTTGATCTTCCAGGCATATCAGGGATTGAATTAACCAAACGGGTTAAGGCGACCATTCCAGAGGTTGATATTATGGCATATACAATTTTTGAAGATCGTGAAACGGTCTTTTCCGCTATAAAAGCAGGAGCTTCAGGATATATTTTAAAGGGGAGTTCTCCGAGAGAACTGGTGGAATCTCTTAATAATCTTTTTCAGGGGGGGGCACCTATGAGCCCCAAAATTGCCCGTAAAGTAATTAAGGAATTTCAGCACGAAAGTGATAATCAGCAGACAATATTGAGCCAGAGAGAAAGGGATATTGTGCGTGGTATTGAACTAGGCATGACTTATAAAGACATTGCAGAACGATTTAGTATCAGCCCCCATACTGTGCATACCCATATAAAAAATATTTATGAAAAATTACAGGCAAAGGGGCGCCCAGAGGCCATACTTAAAGCTCGTAAGCAGGGATTAATTTGATTTATCAAGTATCTCAAGATTTATTTAAAAGTTTTGCGCATAAGATAACATAAAAGTGAAATCAATAGAAAAATACCTATAACTATAGAACCTGACAATTTACGTTGTTGCTGATTTTCAGTTATTTTCTGCACAAAATCCTGGATTTTCACCAAGTCATTTCTGATAGCTTTCGATTCCTGTTCAATCCGTTTCAGATTTATCTCATGGAATAAACGATGATAGCGGTTTTTTAACGAGAATAGTGCCTTTTCATAGGTTTCAGTATCAATCCCTTGTTTTTTGTACGTACCGAGTATGATGTCAATCTTTAGCAATTCAGCATCTGTTTTAGCCATAGCATTTTTTATCTCAGCTGCTTGTTTGTAATTGTGACATTTCCCGCAGACATTTTCGTTAATCAAGCTAATAGATGCAGATTGAATGGAATGACTTGTATGGCAGGAGACACATGTGGGGCCGCCACGACCAAGTGCCTTGCCGTGGGCACTTTTTATGTAGTCATCACGAATACCTATGTGACATTTTCCACAAAAAACTGGGATAGCTATTTCTTGCGGGACACCAAGAAATCCTCGGGTCGGGTTCATAGCATTTATGACATCATTAGGGTCACCTCCATGGCAATCATGGCACGATATCCCATTGTCTGCATGAATGCTTTGCTGCCAAAGTTTGACCGGAGAACCACCTCTACCTGTCTGCCTACCATGACATTCTTCACAAACGCTAACTACTTTATTTTGTGCAAAGATAGAGATTGGCGCAATAAATATTCCTGCCAGGAAAAATAGAAATAGGCAAACATGCTTATCTGGAATGCAAGTTAGATTATTCATCATGAAAAGTATCCCCATATCATTAATGCCAAGTATATAAGAATACCTGTAATTGCTCCAATTAGGAAAAGAGGCCTTTTCAGTGGATTTCGCTCAGGAACACCATCAATTAAGGGAAGTATAGCAAGAAACATCATGGCCCCACCTTGAACTGTCAGGCCGATCAGTTCATTTCGAAAGAGCTTTAGAGTCTGATAATTTGCTAGAAAATACCATTCGGGCTTTATATGGGCAGGGGTCTGATAAGGATTTGCCGGTTGAAATGCGGTCTCAGGGAAGAAAATGTATGGATAATAAAATATAACTAAGGCAAATATTGCAAGATAAATTGATATTACTGTCATATCCTGGAGTAGATAATTGGGGAAGAAGGGAATCCCCCCGGGGTGGTCTTCATGTTGAAATTTATCAGCTACCCAATGGGGGAGTGTATCCTTGCATTTAAACGGTGGTGTTGATACTCCGATTCTCTCTAGAAAAAAGAGATGGGCGACAATAAATACTGTAATAACCAGTGGGAGAACTGCTACATGTAAGGCAAAGAACCTGCTGAGAGTTGGTGGGCCGACTGTTTTGCCGCCGCGCACAAATTCTACGAGAGGTTCACCAATTATAGGGATTACACCAATACTGTTTGTGGCAACGGTTGTGGCCCAGAATGAGAGCTGGCTCCAAGGGAGGAGATAACCGGTCAGGGAAATGCCTAGAATCAGATTTAAAAGAATAAAGCCGCTTATCCAGTTAAGTTCCCGAGGGCTTTTGTAGCTCCCCATAAATAGCACTGACAGCATGTGCAGTAATAGAGCAGCTATCATCAGGTTAGACCCAACAGCATGGCTAATACGGATTAGCCAGCCATATGGAACATCATTCATGATGCGTGTTACACTTTTGAATGCAATTGATGCATCCGGTACGTAGTTGATTAATAAAAGTATGCCTGTTATGACCTGGACAGAGAATGCAACCAATAAAACGCTTCCGAGTGAATACCAGCAGTTTATATTTCGAGGTAAGAGATAACCGGTTAGATATTTTCTACTAAGTTCCTGCAAACCCAATCTGACTTCAAACCAGTCGATGACATTTTGCAGATAGTTCATTGTTTATCCTCACCAACAACAATCATATTTGAAGTTACTGAGAGGGGTAGCTTAACAAGTGGTCGTGGTGGCGGTCCTGATAATACAGCCCCAGAAGAATCATAGCGACCCGCATGACATGGACAGAGAAAAGCTTGACGGTTTTTTTCCCATTGCACAATACAACCTAGATGAGTACATACTGCTGAAAATGCCATCAATTCTCCCTTTAATGTTTTTATAACAACTCCAGTTGACCCACGATACTCAAAATATTTTGCTCGATCTATGGAGACTTCGTTGATTGTAAAGGAGGCAATATCTTCTTTAGTATTACTCTTAGCAGGAGATAAGTAGCGATAGAACGGATATAATATTATTCCTATTGCTGCAGTAGTTAGGCCTCCTAAAAATATGCCAAGGAATTTTCGCCGGCCAGTATTATCCATATGTTATTGCCTCATAATTCAATTAATAATTTCCAAGGATTTCGGGTTGTAGATTGATGGCTGAAACCGAATCTAACTATGTTTATATAATATTTGATATCATGTAATCTCACAAAGTCAAGCCAGTTAAGGGTTAATGGGCACTTTTTGCTTGATTTAACGACATCTTTCCGGTACTGTTATAATTAATCATTTGTGATAATGGTATGGAGGGGAAATGATTAGTGAACCGGGCAAGTCCAAGTTCCAGATAGAGCTGAGGAGGCACCTACGAAACCAGAATATTGATGATAATCTTGTTCATCTGATCTGTGAAATTACAGAGTCAAGTAAATATGTCATTAATGCAGTCCGTACAGGGGACCTCGGAGTTGCGGGTACATCCAATCTGTATGGTGAAGAACAGCTTGCACTTGATGTGTTGTCGGATAGGATTATTCGCAAACGCCTTATTCACTCTGGAGTCGTATGTAGTATCGCATCAGAAGAGATGGAGGAGATTTTTCATGTTCAGGCTAATACCAATGGCCTTTATTCGGTGGCCTATGACCCTCTAGACGGATCATCATTGGTAGATGTAAACCTTGCAGTAGGTACTATTGTTTCAATATACGCCGGCTGTGATTTGCTTCAGGAAGGGCGGAAACAGGTTGCTGCTTTATATATTCTATATGGTCCCAGAGTCTCTATGGTTTATTCAGTAGGAAATGGAGTTCATGAATTCACTATGAACCAGCTAATGGAATTCACTTTAACTCGTGAAAACGTGACAATGGAAGCTTCAGGTAATATTTATGCCCCTGGCGGTCAACGTAACAAATATAATGAAGGTGACGAGAAGTTTATTCGTTATCTAGAGGCAAAAGGATGTAAACTTCGCTATTCGGGAGGTTTTGTCCCTGATATCAATCAGGTCCTTATGAAGGGGAAGGGCATATTTATGTATCCTGCCCTGAATGGCTCAAAGGATGGTAAATTACGTCTTCTATTCGAACTTAATCCCATGGCATATCTGATTGAAAATGCTGGAGGGGCTGCAAGTAATGGTTTGATGCCGATACTAGATATAAAGCCGACCAGTCTAGACCAGAGAGCACCGATCTATATCGGTTGTTCAGACGATGTAAATAGGGCTATCGAATACATAAATTGTTGTTGATTTTTATTTAGTGACTATGGAAACTGAAAACAAACATAAAAGACTTTGTAGTGAGATACAGCTATTCGACCTCTGTAATAAGGATGTCTGTAAGCAGAAGGATGGCAAGTTTTGTGCAGATGAGAGGTTGCTCGAAAAGTTTGAAGATATCAGTGAGGATAATGACCAGACAAGTAATCAATATATTGAGATTGATCTGGACGATATTGATGATTTGGATGACATTGATGAAGAAATCTTATATGACCAAACATTAAATGCCGAATACTACTCCGATGAAGAAGAGGAGTAATGGTTAGTTAAGTAATCCAATTAGAATATAACGGCCACTCATGCAAATGGGTGGCCGTTATAATTTGATATTTACAGGTATATTAACTAAACGCCAATATGTGTTGGCTCAGATCAAATTATATGATTTTGTATTAATATCTAATAGAGTGGATATTGTTTAAAGTTTGCACAGCATCATACCGATATATTAAGTGATAATTTATCAGCAGTTGACTAGGGAGGCGTCATGAAAGCCAAACTGCTAATTTTGGATGATGATCACGCTATACTACAGATGCTGAAAACTGCATTTTCCGGAGATGAGATGGAGTTATTTCTGGAAAGCGACAGTGAAACAGCATTACGACGTATTCTAACGGAACGACCAAATGTCGCGATTATTGATATAAGTTTACCAGTTAAATCTGGGCTAGAAGTACTTCTCGAAGCAAAAAAAATTGACCCTGGTTTGTCTGTTATTATGACAACCGGATATAAAACTACTCAAAATGCAATAGAAGCAATGAAAAATGGCGCTTACGACTATATTACCAAGCCGTTTGATCTGAAGAAGTTGAAGGCATCCGTTAGCAAAGCTCTTGAATGCAACCTGCTTACTCGTAAGGTGCGATATACTCGTGATCGTGATCAATTGCAGGACAACACTGACGAAGACATTATGATTGGCTCATCGCCAGAGATGATTGAGATCTGGAAAATGGTCGGTCAGGTTGCTGACTCTGAAGCAACTGTTCTTATTCAAGGAGAGAGTGGCACAGGCAAGGAGTTACTTGCGCGAGCAATCTACAATAATTGCAAACGACGTAATCGTCCATTTCTGGCAGTAAATTGTGCGGCACTCCCAGAGGCTTTGCTAGAGAGTGAACTGTTCGGTCATGAAAAAGGTGCATTTACAGATGCTCAATCACGACGGATCGGAAAATTTGAACAGTGCAATGGTGGCACAATATTTCTTGATGAGATTGGCGAAATGAGCTTGGCAAATCAGGGGAAACTTTTACGTGTCCTTGAGAATCAAGAATTTGAACGAGTAGGGGGTAATGAGACAATAAGGGTAGATGTTCGTATTATTGCTGCAACAAATCGTAGTCTTGTAAATGCAGTTAAAGATAAAAGTTTTCGGATGGATCTATTCTATCGTCTGCGAGTTGTATCATTCTATCTGCCAACGCTGCGTGATAGGGTGGAAGACATCCCTTTATTAGTGGATTTATTTATTAATAAATTTAGCAGGAAATATGGTAAAAACATCAGAGGTATAGCTCCGGATGCACTTGATATATTGTGTTCACACCATTGGGAAGGTAATATAAGAGAATTGAAAAATGTCATAAACTCGGCAATTGTATTTTGCAAAGGTGACATCTTGATGCCGCTAGATTTCGAATCGTTTCTTCAGCCAAAGGCAGGATTCAAAGAAATAGATCTGGAAAACTCTGGAGAAGATTATTACACCGTATTCTGGAGTATGCTTGAACCGGTATTTGATGGTATATGCCAAAAAAATAGAGGTGCAATTTATGAAAATATCAATATGGGGCTGGAAAAAGCTCTAATCCATATGGCCATGGAAAAAAGCAGCAATAATCAAGTTGTTGCTGCAAAGTTACTTGGAATAAGTCGAAATACACTTCGTGACAGATTAGAGAGGTATAAAATAAGTACGGTAGAATAGTTTTCGCATTCAACTAAGTAACTAATCTCTCACGCTGTAATTGGCCAGGTGCGAAAGTTTGTTTTTGCCATTTCTTCCCAGTATATGCGGGGGATTTCAAGAAAAATCTTCACCATTTTGGGGTCAAACTGTGTTCCTGAACACTTTATAACCTCATGAGTGACTTCTTCAAAGGTGAGAGCTTTGCGATAAGGTCGATCAGATGTCATTGCATCAAGGGTATCAACTAAAGCGAATATTCTGCTGCAGATGGGGATATCATTCCCCTTAAGCCCTCGTGGATAGCCAGTCCCGTCATAACGTTCATGATGTGCAAGAACAAATTCGGCGGCACCTTTTAAGTATTTGATATCAGACAGTATATCAAAACCAACAGTGGGATGTTTTTTCATTTCAATCCACTCACCTGCATCAAGTTTTCCTGGTTTAAGAAGTATATTATCGGATACACCAATTTTGCCTATATCATGTAATAGTGCACCTTTTGCCATGATTGAAAGATCTGGCTCTGTGACTCCAGCAGTTTTAGCAAGTAGCATAGTGTAGGCCATGACCCTCTCAGAATGAGAGCCTATCTCTCGTTCTCTTGCATCAAGTGCTCTTACGAGAGCAGTTAAAGTATGCTCATAGGCCTGATTAATCTCAGCCATTGCATTTCTGATCTGTTCTGTTTGAGCCAACACTTTCTTCTCTAGATTGATCTGATAATCTCGGTTTTCCAGAGTGAGTCGACGTTTCTCCAAGGAATTCTTAATTGTAAGGATTATTCTGTCAATATTGAATGGTTTGAGAATATAATCGTCAGAACCCATATGAACACATGCAAGTGCGGTATCCATGTCGCTCAAAGCAGTTACCATTATGACGACAGTGTCCGGACTTATTGTTTTTATTTGCTGGAGCAAATCTACGCCAGATCTGCCAGGCATCATGATGTCAAGGAGTGCAAGGTCAATCTGTTGATCGTTGATAACGGAAAACCCCGAATCGGCGTCAGAAGCCTGAAAGCATACATACCCTTCTCGCTCCAGGGTCGACTGTAATAAATCTCTTATCATCTTTTCATCATCTACTATAAGTAGATTCGTTCTCACGATTTACCTCCTGTGCCGGTTTTGGCTAGTTCAACTGTTTCTATACGGTTGCCGAGTACCATGCCTATCTTGTTTACCAGCGCACCATCAACAAAAGGCTTTGACAGAAAAGCCAAACCTTTTTCCTGAATCTGCTGAAGCATAACAGCGTCACTAGTATGTCCAGACATAAATACAACTTTTAATGATGGCTTAAAAGTCTGCAACTGTTCTGCAAGTTTAGGCCCGCTCATGAATGGCATTGCTACATCGGTAAGTAGAAGTTCAATTTCATTTTGGTGCTGCTTAAATATTTCCATTGCTTCGTATGGACTATTGGAATGGAGCACCCGGTATCCTTGTTTGCGGAGAGTACTAACAACTAGATTCAGAACGCCGATCTCATCTTCTACAATTAGTATTGTCTGATCTCCTGTCAAAGAAATTTTATTTTGTGATCTCTGGATCGGAATCGGCTGTTCATAAATTCGCGGAAGATATATCTTGAAAGAAGACCCTTGCTCTGGTTCGCTTTCCACTTTGATGAAGCCTCCATTCTGGTTGACTATCCCATATACAGTAGCTAAACCTAGGCCTGTCCCCTTGCCTTGCTCTTTGGTGGTAAAAAATGGTTCAAATATTCGACGTTTTACTTCATCACTCATTCCCATGCCACTATCTTTTACTTCAACTACTACGTAATTCCCTGATGTTGCCCAAATATTTGATTTTGCAAACTGTTCGTCAATATCAGCGTTGTAGGTGGCTATAATTATTGATCCACCTCTCTCTAAAGCATCACGAGCGTTAACAACAAGATTCATAATAATCTGTTCGATCTGTCCAGGGTCTGCCTTGATGAACCCGATATCAGTTGACAAGTTGGTTATAAGATCAATATGCTCACCCAATACTCGGCATAACATTTTTTCCAAGTTTTGGACTTGACTGTTAATATTGAGTATCTTGGGTTCTTGAAATTGTCTACGACTGAATGCAAGGAGTTGTCGTGTCAGGTCTGCAGCACGCTCACCCGCATGTAGAATTTGTTCTGCTTCTTTACGCATCGGGTCATCCTTTTTCAATGCCCGCAACATAAGTGTGCTGTACCCATTTATAATAGTTAACAAGTTATTAAAATCATGTGATATGCCTCCAGCTAACTGACCGATTGCTTCCATTTTCTGGGCTTGACGAAGATGTTCAAGGTCTCGCTTTCTCTCAGTAATATCTTCTTTAACACCGACAAAATGTGTTATTATCCCATCTGAATTCTTTATTGCTGAAATTGATGCACTTTCCCAGTATATCTCACCATCTTTTTTCCTATTTTGAAATTCTCCATGCCATTCACCGCCGCCAGATATATTTTCCCAGAGCTGTCGATATATTTCGGGGTCCATTAGGCCTGATTTTAGGATACGTGGGTTTTTACCGATCACTTCATCACAATTGTAGCCAGTAACAGTGGTAAATTTGGGATTTACATATTCAATTATACCTTCGGTGTTGGTGATAACGACAGATACAGGACTCTGCTCTACTGCTCGTGATAATTTGCGTAATTCCTCTTCAGCGTGCTTACGTTCTGTTATGTCTAGCAGTGTGCCGATTACAGATGGTTTACCATTGAACTCCATTTTTGTCCCATGTGCCTCAACTTCAATAAGAGAACAATCTTTCTTTTTGCCTTGAAAAGTGTAATGAATACTTTTAACACTTTTACCCAAGCGGTTATTTATCTTATCTGCAACATCGTCACGGTATCCTTCGGCAACTAGGTCAAAGACCCTCTTTTTTGTTATCAACTCTTCTTGGGTATAACCAAATATTTCACCCATCTTGGGATTGGTATAAGAAAATTTATCATCCTGAATAATGTAGATACCGACAAGAGATTGCTCTACTAGACTGCGAAACATTATTTGGGATGACTGAAGAGCTTCTTGAGCACGTATTCGCTCACGGCGAATTTCTGCTTCTTTGAGCTCACGCTTTATAGCAGGTACTAATCTGGCAAGATTATCTTTTAGGAGAAAATCGTGTGCCCCTGACTTCATAGCTTCTACTGCTACATCCTCACCAATTTTTCCTGAAACCATGAGAAAGGGGACGTCAACTTTACTCTCCTGAACTATTTTAAGCGCATGCAAACCATTAAACTGCGGCATTACAAAATCAGAAATTATTGCATCCAGTTTTTGATATGCTAATACTTCAACCAATTCAGCGGCAGTTTCAACCCTCTCATGGACTGGGGCAAATTCATGTTGAAGCTCTCTTATAATCAGAGCAGCATCGTCAGGTGAATCATCTATGATAAGAATTCTGAGAAGTGGTTTCATCGTTTGCCCATAACTGTTTAAAGGTATTGACTGTTATTTATATTCATAACAAGTTCATTTTTGCCTCAGTTGATAAAGCAGTAGCTATCCAATGGACTTATCGTCTCTCTTGGCAAAAAGTTTAATATTTTGACATCTTGCTGGTTGAATTATATTAAATTGAAGAAGTCATAGCGCCTGATACAATTAAAAGCAGGTTTGTAAAGATATTGACTTAATTAAGCTGGTGAGTTGCTACTGCAATTGTAGTTTGCCAAGTTCAAATTTAGGCAGCATGTCAGCCAGATATTGTGTAATCAACTCGGTATTATGTATTGCATAGGGAGGGATTATGTTCGAATCAGCTGAACTTGGCCATGCCATAGATAAGATGACATATAAAAAGGAAGTCCCTTCTTTACGAGAATCCCTTCTTGATGCGCAACTTGATTTGCTGCAATCAAAACGATTCCCGGTAATTGTTTTAATTGCTGGAGTAGATTGCGCGGGCAAGGGAGAGACGGTCAACATCCTCAATGAATGGATGGACCCACGTCATATCGAAACACATGCCTTGCGAGACCTGACTGACGAAGAACTGGAACGTCCACCTATGTGGAGGTATTGGCGTGTACTGCCCGCAAAAGGGAAAATAGGTATATTTATAGGAACTTGGTACTCAAATGCTTTGGTTGACAATGTCCATGGTCGAATTAAAAATGCAGAGCTGGATCAACAATTGGAGCGGATTATCCGCTTTGAAAAGATGCTTTGTGATGAGGGAGCTTTAATATTAAAGTTCTGGCTTCATCTTTCTAAGGAACAGCAACAAAAGAGGCTAAAAAGTCTGGAAAAAGATTCAAAGACGCGTTGGCGAGTGACAGACACAGATTGGCAGAATTATAAATTGTATGACAGGTTTAGGCAGGTATCTGAACGGATGTTACGTTCAACCAGCACAGCTGAATCACCTTGGATAATAGTAGAGGGTAGTGACCCGCGCTATCGATATTTAACTATTGGCAAAACTATCAATGAATGTTTACGCCGCCGCCTTGATGCTCCTGAACAAATATTGCACGATCTGCCAGCTCCACCAGTGACAATGGCTATAGACGGGATAAGGTTGCTTCAGACACTTGATCTTACGAAGCGGCTAAAGAAGAGTGATTATGAAGAACAGTTAGAGAAATGGCAGGGGAAACTGAATACTCTGTCACGACATCCTGGGTTTAAAAAAATATCTATAGTAGTTCTTTTTGAAGGTAATGATGCTGCAGGTAAAGGAGGTAGTATCAGACGTATTACACAGGCTCTTGATGCTAGGTTATATCGGATTGTACCTGTTGCAGCACCTACTGATGAAGAGCGAGCTCAACCATATTTGTGGCGTTTTTGGCGTAACCTGCCTCGCAAGGGTCGATTAGCTATATTTGACCGCTCCTGGTATGGCAGGGTATTGGTTGAGAGAGTTGAAGGTTATTGTACCAATCTCGATTGGATGCGAGCATATGGTGAAATTAACGATTTTGAAGAACAGTTGGTAAGGCATCAAGTTGTAGTAGTTAAATTTTGGCTTTCTATCAGTCAGGAAGAGCAGCTTAAAAGATTTCAAGAACGAGAGAAAATTGGTTTCAAACGCTTTAAAATTACCGATGAAGACTGGCGAAATAGAGAGAAGTGGGGTGATTATGAACTTGCCGTGTGCGATATGATAGATCGGACCAGTACTGAGATTTCACCGTGGACTCTGATCGAAGCAAATGATAAGTATTACGCTCGCATCAAGGTATTAAAGACAGTTTGCGAAAGAATTGAAGATGTAATCTGATGATATATCAATAAAGGATTTTCTGTAGTGCATAATCTCTTTCTGCGTCCATGCAGAGATTTTCCCTTGACAAGCATGCTAAAATACTGAACTATTGTTCACATGAACAAGCGTTCAGGTGAAGAGACAAGGCTCAGGATTATTGCTGCTGCGAGGCAAGTATTTACTGAACAGGGGTATGAATCTGCCAGTATAAGATCAATATCAAATACTGCAGGGATCAGTGTAGGTGGGCTTTATCTCTATTTCAATAATAAGGCAGAATTGTATCAGATTATCCTTGAGGATTGGCTGGAGGAGCTGCAGGGACGGACTAGGAAAGCTCTGTCAAAGGCTCGCAACCCACAGGAGGAAATTGTTGCATTTATTACTGAGTCACTTTCATATGTTCAGCAACACCGGGAAATGTTTTTGCTGCAGAGTGGTGTCTCCTGTAGTTTAGGTAAAGAACTTAAACAACAGTTTTTTAGAGAGCGACGGCGAATATTGGCTGAAATAATTCAAAAGGGGTGTGAACAAAATATTTTTTACGTAAGTGATCCAGACGAAACTGCCAGAATCATATTTAATCTTCTCCGGGGTTTTATTGTTTCATTGATGATGGAACAAGAGGCTTTGTTTAAGACTGAGAGTTGTTTGGACCTGGTACTTAATGGTTTAATTAGGAGGTAATGACTTGAAACAAATAACAGGCTTGTTAGGTTTAATCTTAGCATCAATTGCGACTGCTGCATCTGCAGCATATGATATAACGACAGCAGAAACAATTCCATTAGCACTTAAAGATGCGATAAGAATTGCGGTGGAGCAAAACCTTGATCTCAAAGCAGAACTTTATAATCCTGCTATTAATGAAGCTGATGTGCGATTAAATAAAGGGATATATGATCCTCACCTAACACTCACTACTGGCTATAGTGAATCGACAAGTATACCTGTAAATACTCTCTCTACAGGTGTCTCTGATAAATATCGGCAGGAGACATTTACGATTAACCCCGGTGCCAATCAGCTTCTACCTTCTGGTGCAACTCTCGGACTTACCTTCAATAATGCCCATAGCCATACAAATGCTACAGCTGCAGGTACTCGGGGGGGGTACTGGGATTCTGACGTCACTATTAGTGCAACACAGCCGCTACTCAAAAATTTCGGCAGGGAGAGTACGGAGCTTTTACTCGCAGTTGCAATTGGGAACAAAGAAGGATCATTCTATCGCTATCAAAGTCGTTTATTGGCAACTGTACTTCAGGTAAAAATAGAATATTTCAAGCTTTATTTCTACTATGTAGATCTTGAGTCCAAGCGGGTATCTTTGAAAGATGCACAACGAATTCTTGATGATACTAAGGCCCGGGTAAAGGCTGGAGTTTTGCCGGCTATGGAGATAATAAACGCTGAGTTTGGAGTTGCCTCTAGAGAAAAGGACCTAATAGATGCTGAACGAGCAGTTCAGGACGAATCGGATGTAGTTAGCCTTTTGCTGAAATTGGATGTTAAGGGGTTACTCCGACCGATTGACGTGCCTAAATATGAAATTTTGCAGACCAATGAAGAAGACGCAATAAAGAAAGGTTTTATGAACCGGCCTGAACTAAAGGAAGCACAGACAGGAATCAGAAACAATGAAATTCAAGCACGTGTAGCTAAAAACAGTACCTTGCCAAGCCTCAACCTTACTGCTAGTGCAGGTCTAAATGGATTAGGCGGTAATTATGGGAATGATATGGATAAGCTGTCGAGCGCCAATTATCCATTCTGGGCAGTTTCACTCCAACTTGATTATCCGATCGGTAATAATTCAGCAGAGAATGCATATATAAAAAGTAAATTAAAGGTCGATCAGGCAAATACTCAACTTAGGAGCCAAGAGGAGTTGATAAGGAATGAAATCCGCTCGTCGATTCGTGCGTTGGCCTCAAATTATAAGCAAATAGAGGTGACTGAAAGGGCACGAACTTTTGCAGAAGAAAATTTACGTGCCTATACCCGCAGAAATGAGGTAGGTATTGCAACTATCAAGGACGTTCTAGATGTGGAAAGTACCTTGTCAACCGCTCGCAGCAATTATAACAAGGCACTCATTGATTATAATTCTGCCATGAATCAATATTGGAAGGCTACTGGTGAACTACTTGAACGCGAAGGAATCAAAATTGAAGGCCGCACTGCAGATGAACTTTATGAGAGGAGCATGAAATAATGAAGTATGTGCGATGCATACAAATTATCTTGATGCCCTTCGCAATATTGATTTTCTGTTTATCAATTGCAGGTTGTGGAAATAAGAAAGAAGCACCCAAGACAAGACCCCCTGTCCCAGTCATCACTGCACAGGTTGAGCTGCATGATGTGCCGTTGCAATTAAAAGCTATCGGTAATGTGGAAGCGTTTAACAACGTCTCTATCAAGCCGCTTGTCGGCGGGACAGTTTTACAGGTTCACTTTCGTGAAGGGCAGGATGTTAGAAAGGGGCAACTACTTTTCACTATTGATCCACAGCCATATCAGGCCGCGCTTCGTCAGGCTGAAGCTATATTGAACAAGGATAGGTCTAATGCTCGAAATGCCGAGGAGCAGGCGCGTCGATATGCAACTCTGTTCAAGGAGGGTATTGTTACTCAGGAGCAGTATGATCAATTGAAATCTTCGGCAGACTCATTCGCAGCATCAGTGGCTGCCGATCAAGCTGCAGTAGATAATGCCAAGTTAATGCTAACTTACTGTTACATAAAGTCTCCCATTGAGGGGAAAACTGGTAACCTGGTTGTCGATGCTGGTAATGTTGTAAAGGCCAATGAAACAGCCCTTGTCACCATTAATCAGATAATGCCAGTTAATGTGTCGTTTACAGCCCCAGAGCGTGAATTTCCGACACTGAAACGACATATTGCTGCTGGCGATCTCAAAGCAATAGCGATTATACCCTCCGATAGTTCTCAGGAAGAGGTTGGGACTATAACATTCATTGATAACAATGTTGATCTTGCAACTGGAGCAATTCGCCTGAAAGGGACATTTGCCAATAAGCAACGTCTGCTTTGGCCGGGACAGTTTGTAAATATAACAATAACTCTTGCTATCATGCGAAATGCACTTGTTGTCCCTGCGACAGCTGTGCAGATTGGTCAACAGGGTCAATTTGTTTTTGTAGTTACAGCAGACAGTATTGTGGAATTACGTCCTGTCGTGCCTGGAATTAATTATGGAGATTTGATTGTGATTGAAAAAGGGCTCAAACCTGGCGAAACAGTTGTCACTGACGGGCAGATGCGTCTTGGCCCTGGTGCAAAGGTAGAGCAAAGAAAGTCTGGGCAGGGGGGCAGAGATGCAGCGCCTGCTAAGACTGGTGCAGCGGGCCAATCTCCTGCAGGAAAATAACAGTCATCATCTCTTTTACAGTATCGATTCCAAATCCAGAGAAAACCTTCCGCTGCAGTTGCATTATCTAAAAGCAGATAGAAAATACAGGTAAGAAATAAGCTTTCCATTGCAGGCACATTAGGGCTAACTGATGAACATTGCAGAAATATTTATTAAACGACCAGTTATGACTTCACTGATCATGCTGGCAGTCATGATTTTTGGTCTCTTCGCGTACCGGCTATTACCTGTAAATGATCTGCCGAATATTGACTATCCAACAATACAAGTTAGGTCTGACCTCCCTGGGGCCAGTCCGGATACCATGGCGACTGCCGTGGCAACACCGCTTGAACGTCAATTTTCCACTATTGCTGGTCTAGATTCTATGACATCTACAAATGGTCAGGGTGTGTCAATTATTACCCTCAAATTTGTTTTGGAGCGGAATATCGATGCTGCTGCCCAGGATGTTCAGGCGGCCATCTCCAAGGCTGCTCGACAGCTCCCTCAGGATATGCCGAGTCCACCTTCCTACCAGAAAGTTAATCCTGCTGATCAACCTGTCATTTATCTTGCGCTAAGTTCACCTACGATGCCTCTCTCAGCTGTAAATGAATATGCTGATACTATTATTGCGCCGCGCATCTCTATGATCAACGGAGTTGCCCAAGTGCAAGTATTTGGTTCGCAGAAATATGCGGTACGAGTGCAACTTGACCCGCAGGGATTAGCGTCTCGCAAGATCGGTATAGATGAAGTAGCTGCTGCTTTAGGCAGATGGAACGTAAATTTGCCGACTGGCGATTTAAAGGGTGATCGGCAGTCATATACCATCCAGGCAAATGGACAGCTCTTTGACGCAGCAGCTTTTAGACCATTGATCGTGGCATATCGTAATGGTTCGCCAGTCAGACTTTCAGACATTGCCAAAATCAAAGACAGCGTGGAGAACGATAAGATTGCGGCCTGGTACAATGCAAAGGGTGAGTCGACCAGGGCGATTGTGCTTGCCGTTCAGCGTCAACCTGGTACTAATACCATCGAAGTTGTGGATAGTATAAAAAAACAGCTGCCCAGTTTTAGGAGCCAAATTCCAGCTTCTGTAGATATCAATGTTCTCTTTGACCGAACAGTATCGATTCGTGAATCGGTAACTGATGTGAAATTTACCCTGCTCCTGACCATTGCTTTGGTCATAATGGTTATATTCCTTTTCCTACGGAACATTTCGGCAACTGTTATTCCAAGCTTGGCTTTGCCTTTATCCATAATCGGTACTTTTGCTGCGATGTACGCGCTAGGATTTTCAGTCAACAATATCACACTTATGGCTTTGACACTGTCAGTAGGCTTTGTTGTGGATGATGCCATAGTTATGCTGGAAAATATTGTCCGTCATATGGAGCATGGCGAATCTGCGATGGAAGCGGCCTTTCGTGGTTCAAAAGAAATCGGATTCACCATTATATCCATGACAATCTCCCTTGTTGCTGTTTTTATCCCTGTTCTCTTCATGGCCGGAATGCTTGGCAGGATGCTGCATGAGTTTGCGGTGACTATAGCCGTTGCTATTCTTATTTCTGGCATTGTTTCCTTAACTTTGACGCCGATGCTCTGTAGTCGGTTTCTTAAGCCGCATGGTGATGAACAGCATGGCCGGCTTTATAATTTTATGGAGCGCTTTTTTGATGGGATGCGCAATAAATACGAGAGTACTCTCACTAAGGTTCTCAATTATCGGCGTACTACCATGGCTATTACCTTCATTATGGCAATAATCACATTATTCCTCATTTTCAAGATGCCGATGGGGCTGCTACCTTCTGATGACATAGGAGCAATTTTTGCTTTCACTGAAGGTGCTCAGGGGGTCTCGTTCGATGAGATGAAGCGTAACCAGATGAAATTGGTGGATATAGTCCTCCAGGAACCGGATGTGGAGGCTTTCATGTCTTCGGTTGGTGCATCTGGTACCAGAGTTGGCTCTAACTCCGGGTTCATGTTTATGAAGTTGAAACCTCGTCATGAACGTAAAAGGAATGCGGATCAGATAATTCAGGGGTTACGTCCAAAGGTGATAGGGGTGCCTGGCATTGTCATGTTCATGCAGAATCCACCGCCGATCCGCCTTGAAGCAACACTTGCCAAAGCCCAATACCAGTTTGTATTGCAGAGCCCGGATACGGACGACCTTTACAAAAATGCTGCTGCATTTGAAATGAAAATAAGGCAGTTACCAATTGCCCAGGATGTAACCAGCGACCTGCAGATAAAAAATCCTCAGATCAATCTTGATATCGACCGTGATCGGGCAGCTTCGTTAGGTATCACTGCTGACCAGATAGAAGATGCCCTGTATTCTGCCTATGGTGCAAGGCAGGTATCTACTATATATTCTCCTACAAATCAATACCGTGTTGTTATGGAATTGGAACCTCAGTACCAGCTTGAACCGGCATCCCTTAGCTTACTTTATGTCCGTTCCAATAATAATGAACTGGTCCCGTTGGCATCATTAGCAAGATTATCTAAAGGACTCGGACCGTTGTCGGTAAATCATCTTGGGCAGATAACGGCGGTTACGATTTCGTTCAATTTGAAACCTGGCATACCGTTAGGTGATGCTGTATCCGCTATTCAGAAGGAAGCCAAAGGTCTCCCGGCAGGTATCACTACCGGATTTCAAGGGACAGCCCAGGTTTATCAGGCATCAACCAAAGGTTTGGCACTGCTTTTTATTATGGCTATTTTGGTTATCTATATCGTTCTCGGAATTTTATATGAGAGTTATATACATCCGCTGACTATCTTGTCAGGCCTCCCTTCTGCTGGTTTTGGTGCCCTGATAACGCTGCTAATTTTTGGCAAGGATCTAAATCTTTATTCATTTGTCGGAATTATCATGCTGGTCGGGATAGTCAAGAAGAATGCCATCATGATGATAGATTTCGCCCTTGAAGCTCAGCGTAAAGAAGGGAAAAAACCGCTTGATGCCATATTCCAGGGGTGTATAGTCCGTTTCCGACCGATTATGATGACCACCATGGCAGCTCTTATGGGGACTTTCCCGATAGCTATCGGAATAGGTGCTGGAGCAGATTCCCGACGGCCACTTGGCTTGGCTGTAGTTGGTGGATTGCTAGTTTCCCAACTGCTGACACTCTACATTACACCAGTCGTATACTACTATATGGATAAATCCCAAGAGTGGTTTCGGGTCCGAATCATGAAAAGATCACCTGCAACCCAAATTGAGTTGGCTAAAAACTAGGCAGAGGTAGCTGTGGCAACTCGTATCAAAATTCTTCCGGAAACTCTTACCAATAAAATTGCTGCTGGTGAAGTAGTAGAGCGACCGTCATCGGTAGTCAAAGAACTTGTGGAAAACGCTATTGATGCTGGTTGTCGCGAAATTCAAGTAAATATTGAAGCTGGCGGAAAACGACTTATCAAAGTAACTGATGATGGTTCTGGTATGTCCAGAGATGAGGCATTGCTCGCTATGGAACGTCATGCAACCAGTAAAATTGCTAATGATAGCGACCTGTTTTCATTGTCAACGCTTGGTTTTCGCGGCGAGGCACTGCCGTCCATTGCTTCGGTCTGCCGCTTTACTTTGGCTACTCGAGAACGAGGTGAGATTGAGGGGAATCAGATATACGCAGAAGGTGGTCGAATCAAAGAAGTAAAGTCATGTGGCATGGCTGAAGGGACTTCAATCGAAATCAGAAATCTCTTTTTCAACACCCCGGCCCGTCTTAAATTTCTTAAAAGTAGTGAGACCGAGGCTGGTCATGTAGGAGAGCTGTTGACAAGGTTGGCTTTATCTCGGCCTGACCTCCGTTTCACATACCAGAATGAAGGTAAAATAGTTTTCCGTGCTTTGCCAGGGAATCTAAAACATCGCATCTCAGAACTATTAAGTGCTGATATTATAAACTGTCTTTATCCTATCGAGTACAGTGATGAACTTATCAGTGTTACTGGTTATATTGCCAGTCATGAGTGTAGTCGTTCAGCTACAACGCAAATGTATACATATGTTAATGGGCGCTTTATCAAGGACAGAGTCGTTCAGCACGCTATTATACAAGCATATCGTAATCTTCTCGAAAAGGGGAGATATCCGGTAGTAGTCCTTTTTATAAAACTTGCAGCTGGCGAGGTAGATGTGAATGTTCACCCGACCAAGCATGAAGTACGTTTTAGGGAACAGGGGAGGGTGCACGATACCATTCTGGGGGCTCTGGAATCAGTCTTACGTACTTCTCCATGGCAAAAACAGAAGGTGAGTACTACCATTTCCAATCCGCATTTTATGTCGTCAACTAATGTAAAAGGAGTTGTTGAAGTACGTGAAACGTTATTACGCTACCAATCCGATTCTGCTTTCCAGACCAGTATTACTGGATTTCCTGGGTGCCAGAATGTTCTGGATATCCAGCAGACGATAGCAGGTAGAGATATTGTTGCTGAATCAACAGGCTTTTTTTCATCTTTAACGGTGATCGGCCAGTTTAATGCTTCCTATATTCTATGTCAGAATCAGAGTGATCTTGTAATAATCGACCAGCATGCAGCGCATGAGCGGATTGCTTATGAACGGCTCCGTAGTGAATTTGATCGTGATGCAATCGAAATACAAGGATTGCTCTTTACAGAGCAGCTAGAGCTAACATTTAGTGAAGTAGCTATAGTTAAAGAAAGGCATCATGAACTTGCTAGGCTTGGTTTTGAATTAGAACATTTTGGCGGAAATACATGGCTCCTAAAGGGGATCCCCAGACTATTGACAGGAGGTAGTGCAATTCAGACTTTGCAAGATATCATTGTTGAACTGCAAAAACTTGGTCGGACTAATAGCTTTGCAGTATTGCGAGATGAGCTTCTTGCCACCATTGCCTGCCATAGTGTTATTCGTGGCCAACGCATACTGGATTCAGATGAAATAATGGCACTTTTCCGGCAGATGGATGCCACTGATTTTGCCATGAGTTGCCCACATGGTCGACCTGTATATCGCACAATAACTATTGCTGAATTGGAGCGTATGTTTAAACGTGGTTGAGACGGAATCGACAGATTGCAAGATTAACTTAGTAGTGATACAGGGCCCAACTGCATCCGGTAAATCAGATTTTGCTGTCAGATTGGCTGAAGTTATCCAGGGAGAAATAGTTAATGCGGATTCAATGCAGGTTTATCGCTATATGGATATCGGCACGGCAAAACCTTCTCCAATAATGATGGAGAAAATACCTCATCACTTGATCGACATTGTTGCGCCAGATGAGGATTTTACAGCTGCTGATTTTAGCGATCATGCGCTAAGAGCTATTGAGCAGATTAATCGAAAGAACAGTAGGACAATAGTTGTAGGTGGGACTGGGCTTTATATACGGGCACTTTTGCACGGTCTTGTGCCCTCACCAAGATATAATTCGTCAGTGCGGGATAAATTGAAAAATCGTGCTGCTAGCGAAGGTAATGCTGTACTGCTGAACGAACTAAATGATGTTGATTCTCTTACTGCCAGTAAACTTCATCCAAATGATCAAGTTAGAATTATAAGGGCACTTGAAGTTTTTCTGCAGACCGGTGTCCCTATATCCA
Organism: uncultured Geobacteraceae bacterium; assembly: GCA_964649725.1. GTDB lineage: Bacteria > Desulfobacterota > Desulfuromonadia > Geobacterales > Geobacteraceae > CAZYTM01. The sequence goes on from CAZYTM010000004.1 coordinate 155,660, forward strand.
GCTATAGACAGGAACATGGATTTAGAGAAAATAAATTTCGGGTCCTGAAAATCGGCATTTCTGTGCCAAGGGAAGAATTATATCGACGAATCGAACTTCGGGTAGATGAGATGTTTAAAGCAGGTCTGGTTGATGAGGTACGCTCACTGCTAACTTCTGGATACAGTCCTGACTTGAAACCCTTTCGGTCGATAGGGTATAAAGAAGTCTGTGCATTTCTTATGGGGCGATCTCAGCTTGCAGAAACAGTAAATTTAGTTAAACAGAACACCAGACGATATGCAAAAAGGCAACTTACTTGGTTTAAGAAGGATACTGAAATTAAATGGGTTGAATATCCTGATAGTTTTGCTACTATTTGTAACCATGTGATTGATTTTTTTGCTAAAGGAGAGGAAAATGGCAAAAGCACCCTTTAATATCCAGGATCAGTATCTGAACCAATCTCGCAAGGAAAGGGTCAAGGTAGTCATCCAGCTTATGTCAGGTGAACGGATGGAAGGTTACATCAAATCATTTGATAATTTTTCTGTTCTCATGGAAGTAAATGGAGATATTCTCATTTATAAACATGCCATCTCCACGATTACATCTGTTGATGGCACATTTCGCCTTCATCAATGAGTAGCTTAATAGTATCGACAACCGTAGGGGTGTACGGGATGTATGCCCCTACTGTTGTTTCGAACTGAGCTTCTGAGCATGATTAGCCGCGAATCAAAGCTATTGTTAATAGCCGGTGTTATACTGGCAGGATTCGTCTATCTCATAATAAGTATGGGGTCTGTTTTTCTGCCTGTTTTTGTGGCATTGATTCTTGCATATCTTTTTGAACCTCTTATTTTACCGTTGGAACGACACGGGATAAATCGTACTGTTGCAATCTTCATTATATTCACTGGCTTTGTACTGATTCTTGGTGGCGTATCTGCATTTTTTATTATTTCACTCCGCGCAGAGTTTTCCAACATTCAGTTAAATCTGCCTGACTACGCCACTAGACTCTACAATTACCTTCCACAACAATTAAAAGCAATACTAGATATTGAGACTCCCGATAAGGTATATAACCATATCAACAGTGCAATCGAGAATATCCGCGGGGCATCTGCTGATTTGTTCAAAGAGACCTTTACCTTTGTCAAGAAGGCTTTTGCTTCTACTTTGTCATTTATATTGGCAGTAGTTGGATATTTTATTACACCATTATATCTATACTATTTCATTAAGGACCTGCCACAGATAAGGAATTTTGTGATGGGGCTGATTCCGCTTCGATGTCATCCTATGGTTATAGAGCGGGGCAAAGAGATCGATACTATTCTGTCTGCATTTATCCGTGGCCAACTCTCAGTTTGTGCGATTTTGGCTGTTCTTTATAGTATTGGTCTGTATTTTATCGGAATCGATCTTGCAATTGTTATTGGGACATTGGCTGGTATAACCTTTATTATCCCTTATTTTGGCACTATTATTGGTATTGTCCTGGCTGTAACCATGGCATTTCTTAAATTTCAAGACATTGTCCACCCGCTGCTCTGTCTAGGCTGGTTTGGACTTGTGCAGGCGTTAGAGGGCAGTCTTATCACGCCAAAGATAGTTGGCGATAAGTTAGGGCTCCATCCTGTTATAATTATATTATCATTATTCATCGGTGGGCAATTAGGAGGAATTCTGGGAATGTTGCTAGCGATGCCGATCGCAGCTGTTTCGAAGGTTTTCTGGCGGTCAATGCTTGCAGTTTATCGGGAAACCGCATTTTACCAGGGCTCATAATGGAAGGGTTGCTGATCCTGGATGTTCAAACTGGTAGCATTGCTGAAGAACTCGATATCGAGTCAGGAGATCGACTTATTGCAGTAAATGGCAGTAAGCTTCGTGATATTGTCGATTATCATTTTTTTACTGATGAAAATAATTTAGCATTAGAACTTATCAAGACAAATGGTGAGGTGTGGGAAATTGAGGTAGAGCGTGAAGAAGGTGAGCAACTCGGGATGGTATTTGCTCCTCCTAAGCCACGAAAATGTAAAAATAACTGTATTTTCTGTTTTGTTCATCAAATGCCTCCTGGACTTCGTCAACCACTTTATGTGAAAGATGAGGATTATCTGCTTTCTTTTCTCTGTGGCAATTATGTCACTATGAGTGATATAACCCTTGATGAGATCAACAGAATTATTGAACAACATCTGTCACCACTTTATGTCTCTGTTCATGCATCAGAACCAGTTCTGCGTGACCGTTTGCTTGGCAGAAGACATCCAAGTAAGCCGATTCTTGATATCCTGAATAAATTATCAGCAGCCCATATAACAATTCATACTCAGATAGTGTTATGCCCAGGGATTAATGATGGTCCTGCTTTACATAAAACTGTCTATGACCTTGCGGCTCTTCACCCTTCGATCGCCTCCTTGGCTATAGTCCCCGTTGGCCTCACCAAGCACCGCAATGGATTGCTCCTGCTATCACCTGTAACCAGAGAATATGCTGTTTCATTTCTGAAGGTTTGGCAACCATTGGCAAATAATTTGAATCGCAAATTAAACAATAAATTTTTGATGTTCGCTGATGAGTTTTATATCAAGGCGGGAAATGTATTCCCACCGCTTTCCAGTTATGGGAATATGCCACAGCTCGAAAATGGCGTAGGTATGATCCCGCTATTTCTTAGAGAGGCAAGAAATGTTCTCCGTCGGGCAAAGAGATGCAAAGCAGCTCAGATAACCATTGTTACTGGTGAATCTCCATATATTTATCTTAAAGATTTTATTGCCATGCTGGCTGAAAAGACCGGTACGATGCTTCATCTTATAGCAGTTAATAATAAGTTGTTCGGAGATGAAGTGACTGTAACAGGCCTTGTTTCTGGCCAGGATATCATCTCAACTTTGCGTGGGCTCAGCTTAGGAGACCTGGTTATAATTCCCGATGTTATGCTAAAGGAGGGTGAGGGGGTATTTATTGACGATATGTCTATTGATGACATGCAAAAGGAACTAAATGTGAAGGTCCAAGTTGTCGCATCGACACCACAAGGGATATATGCTTTGATCAAGCGACTAAATAATATATAAAAAAGGCAGCAACCTCGTTTGGTTGCCGCCTTTTATTCGCTCAGTTAAGTTATATCGGTTACATTTTATGACATTTATCGCATTTATCCTTTACACTAAAGGCATCTTTGCCATTATGACATGCACCACAAGATTTGCCACCTTCCATTGCCCCCATGCCGAAATGCTGAACACCAGATTTATATGGAAATAACTTGGTATGGCATTCTAAGCATTTGTACATTCCAAGATGTATTTCGTGACTGAATTTTGCTTCACCGGAATCTGTGCTAAAAGAGATCGTTCCTGGAGAGAAACTCTTATGACACTTGGCGCAGTCACTGCCTGAGGAGAATGCATCTTTGCCATTATGGCATGCACCACATGACTTCCCTTTACCCATCTCATCCATAGAATAGCGCTTATTGCCGCTCTTGTAGGTAAATATTCCAGTGTGGCAGTCCTTGCAAGCATACATGCCAAGATGCATAGTGTGACTAAAAGTTACATCATTGATACCCTTTACCTTGAATAAAATATCTTTTGGTTTCATCCCTTTGTGGCAGTTCCCACAGTTGCCGGCAACCGAGAAGCTTCGTTTCCCGTCGTGACATGCCCCACAAGTTCTACCTTTTTCCATCTGTGCCATGCTGACGTTCTTTTCTTTGCCAGTTATGATCTTTCCATTGTGACAGCCTCTGCATTTGCCCCCGGTTTTGGTAATATGTGTTTCGTGGCTGAAAACAGCTTCAGTTGCCCCCTTGACACGATAGGTGATAGTACGTGGTTTACCCCTATGACAATTTGTGCAGGCTTTTTCATCGGCAACGCTAAATGCTTTGATGCCACTATGACATGCCCCGCAGGATTTGGTTTTCTCCATTTCCGCCATAGTATAACGGCGCCGGTCTCTGAGATTAAAAATAGCATTATGGCAAATTCTACAGTTGTTGCTATATTTATTTAAATGGAAGTCATGACTAAAAGTAACTGGTTCAGAATTTTTAAAACGGTAGAGGACATCCTTGGTTTCCTTGGCGAGAATCGGGGGAGTAACGATAAACCCAAAGCTCAGCAACAAAAGGATAAATCGTAACTTCATAAAGTACTCCTTAGTTATACAGGTAATATCTAAATATAATTTGAATCTTAATTTTATACACCCATCTTTATAATTTCGTCAATTTAAAATTTGATTTTGAGGAGGCCAACAAATGGAAATTAAAGGGCATTTAAGAAATATACGGATGCTAGTGATGTTTTCAATTTTGATAGTTTATAATTTTGTAATCTGTAGTTATACGTATGCGGTTATTTACGTATGGAAGGATAGTGAAGGAGCAAGCAATTTTACTGATAATCCTGCGGCTGTTCCAAAACAGTATCAACATAAAATCAAGACTATTGAACGTTCAGGTGATGCGTCAACAGGAGATTCTGAGCAAAGTTCAAGTACTCCAGCGGATAGTGTCAGTGAACGCAGGCCTATCATTTATGGTGGACATGATGAAATTTGGTGGCGAGAAAGTTTCAAGTTATTACGCCAGAGTATAGCTAGAATTATGCAGGAAACCGACAAAAAACGTCAGGAACTAACTGAAATTGCACGCGAACGTACACTTTACCATAAACCTAGCGATAGGTTATTATATAACAGGATAGTGGATGATGTTGCTCGTAAAGAATTGCAAATTAAAGAGTTGAACGAAAAACTGCAGGAGCTTGATAATCAAGCATCGAGAAATGGTGTGCCGCGTCAATGGCGTGAATAATCTGAAATTATTTTTTTTTCTGTGATTCCAGTTCCAAATCAAGAATTTTAAGCCTTTCGATCGACTGTCGTAACTCTTTATTCTCCCTAGTTATTGTTTGGTTTTGAAGCCTAATGCTTCGAATTTGTCGACGTTGTTCTTCATAATTAAGCAGAGTGTCAAGTAAAGGTCTGGCTAATTGAGTCCAAGGACTGTAGGGAAATTCTTTTATTATACGTTCGAGACTATCTACTGATTTCTGGAACCCCTCCTTATCGCTATTTTTTCTCAGATAAAGCAAGCTAAGTCGAAATAGCGCTTCATCAGTTAGACCCATGACCGCTTGTGCAGAGACAATATTTTCTAATTCAATAATTGAAGAATTAAGTTGACCATGCTTCAGATTATCTATTGAATTGTTAAGTTGTTTTCTTAAATCAGATTTAGGATTTGATGATTTTATTGAAGGCCAGTTCGAACAACCTGCTAAAATAGATAGCAGACAAAATATAAAGGTAATACGGCTCATCTTTTACCTTTTCTTCGATTTATGAAGTAATTGCTCCCTGGTAGGCCCTTGACGAAGTCCTTAATCTCTGCTGTTGCTTTTGCAATGTCAACTGCGGAGTCATACTGCCCTTGTCGACAGATTACCACAGCTATAGAAATTGTCATCAGGGTAAATACTCTTAAAACACCATATCGGTCAATTCCCTCATAAGCACCCTTTGCCTGATCTTCTTCTGAATAGTGTTCTTTTATCATCCTGTCAAATCGTGCGATGACTGTTTCACATATTGAAGCCGACTCATTTTCAGAAACAATCATGACAAAATCATCACCACCTACATGACCAACAAAAGCATCTTCGTTCGCCATGCAGCTAACTACCTCACTGATGATCTCGCCTGTGATCCTAATAACTTCACTCGCCTTGATATAGCCGTATCTGTCATTATATGCCTTAAGGTTGTCTAGATCAGCATAGCATACAGCAAATGGCAAGTCGTCATTAAGCCTTTTTGTTAGAACTCGTTCAATAGCAATATTCCCTGGGAGTCTGGTCAAAGGGCTGGCATCTAGGCTGATCTGTTCTAATTCTTTAAGACGCTTAGCCATTTTGGTAAAATCTTCTGCTAAATCTCCGAATTCGTCGCCAGATGGAACTGGAGGCACATGGTCAAAATCACCTTCTGCAATTCTTTGCGTTGCCTGCTTTAAATTGCCAATTGTTCGGTAAATTGAAAATATTATGAACGCCGCAATAGATGTCCCTATACAGAAGCCACTTATAGATAGAAAAAGGGTAAGTCGAACTGTTGATGTTTCCTGCCTTTCAGCAGCTATTAGTTTCTTTGTGAGAGTATTCTGGCGATTTGTATATATTGAATCGATTCTGAAAAGAACTTTATCAGCAGATATTTTAAGCTGGTTTGATGAGTCAAACTTCTTCTGGAAAAGGGCAATGGCTGTAGATCTATAGGACTCAAACGCTTGTTCGAGGTCACTAATTTCTTTTGTATCCTCAATATTTCTTAATTGAGCAATTGCTGATAAAAACTGTATTTCTCTCTCTCTGAAAAGATTAATAAATTCAGGGCTCCTTAGAATCGCATATTTACCTGCATAACCTTGTAAATTTAAAAGCGATTCTCTTAATTTGATGGCAGAATTTATGACTACTAGGTCATGCTTGACAATGTCACGAGTTGTAGCTGTTATTGATGTAATCCCAATGATGGAGTAAATGATTGCCACCATGCTAAATAAAACCATAGCGGCATAACCGGTGATAAGTCTCTGAATAAGGGTGAATTTTCTCTTTGGCAGATTCAAATTCATGGCGGGTTGATAATAGCTCCTTAGCGCTATTCTAAAGTAGCATTATATGTAAGTCAACTGCTTGGCTCTTGTTCTTATGGTTGGTTATATAGCTAACTTATTGTTTGTAGAGACTGATTAGCGGTTGCGGCTATGCTGAAGCTATGCTATATAATGAATGCCGTAAAATCAATTTGGGTGGGAGTTGCGATGCTCGGGTTGGATCGAATTATTGGACAAGCGCTGCAGGAAGATATCCATACCGGTGACATTACTTCTCAAGCTGTGCTATCAGGAAATCGTATCTTAAGGGCTCGATTACTGGCCAAAGAGCAATTGGTACTCTCAGGAAGTAAAGTGGCGGAAAGAGTTTTTCATTATCTTGATAATAGCATAGTTTATTATAACCATTTCTCTGATGGGGAACGGCTTGAAGCAGGTGCAGTTATTGCCGAAATGTCAGGTGATGCGGCGATGCTACTGCAAGGAGAACGAGTTGCATTGAATCTGCTACAGCGAATGTGCGGTGTTGCTACGGTAACATCAAAATATGTAGATGCAGTTCAAGGAACCAAAGCGCGAATTGTAGATACTCGCAAGACGACACCGGGGCTACGTATGCTGGAGAAATATTCAGTCAGAATTGGAGGTGGAATTAACCATAGAACCGGTCTTTTTGATGGTGTGCTTATCAAGGAAAATCATATTGTAGCTGCCGGAGGGATAACAGCAGCAATTAATCGTGCTCGTACATATCTCCCACATACATTAAAAATAGAGGTGGAAACTGAGAATCTTGATGAAGTCCGTGAAGCTCTTGCTGCAGGAGCAGATATTATTATGCTCGACAATATGGATTTGATTGACATGCGTGAAGCTGTAGCAATAATCGCTGGCAATGCATTGGTTGAGGCATCAGGTGGAGTTAATCTGGAATCTGTTAGGTCTATTGCTGAGGCCGGCGTTGATATCATATCTGTGGGCGCGCTTACTCATTCTGCCCGTGCAATGGATATCTCCATGCTGATGGAGGGTAAGTAAGTAGTTTGCGGAAAATTGACCAGACTAAATCATTATCATTGTCAGGAAAAAAAATCCTCGATATTTTGAGGAAACAGCCGGAAAGAGTTGTTTCTGGGGAAGAGCTTAGAGCAGTTCTTAAAGTGTCTCGGACAGCAGTCTGGAAACAAATTAATCAGTTGCGAATCTCAGGATATATCATTGAATCCTTGCCAGCTCAAGGTTATCGCTTGATTGCAGTGCCAGATGACAAACTGGTACCGACTGAAATTTCAACAGGGCTTACCTTTAAACGTATCGGTACTAATATAATCTGTTACCAGGAAGTTGATTCAACTAATGTGAATGCATTCCAGTTAGCAGAAAATGGTGAAAAGGAAGGGACTGTAATTGTTGCTGATTCACAACGTCGCGGGAAAGGTCGTTTAGGCAGAGATTGGGAATCTCCTGCCGGAGTAAATATCTATTGTTCAATAATCCTTCGCCCAGATATCTTCCCTTTAAATGCATTTCAGCTCACTTTTCTTTCAGCAGTGGCTGTTGCCAGAACTATTGAAAATATATCAGTTCTCAAGACAGTTATTAAATGGCCCAATGATATTTTGATCAATGGCAGAAAAGTCGCTGGTCTTTTAAATGAAATGAGTGCTGAAACCGAGAAGGTTAACTTTCTTATACTTGGTATAGGCGTTAACCTTAACATGAGGAATGAGCAATTCCCTGACACTCTACGACATCCATCCAGTTCGCTTTTTATTGAAAGTGGGCTGGTTTATGCGCGTAATGTATTTCTCCGCAGATTGTTGGCTGAACTTGATGAACTTTATGATGATTATCTTTCAAACGGCTATCAAAACATCAGAAATGAATGGCAGGCACGATGCAATTTGATTGGTCGAAAAATCAAAGTTGACTGTAATGGAATAATCTTGATCGGAGATGTTATAGGAACAGACGATTTTGGTGCGCTTCTGTTGAAAGTTGATGATGGGTCTTCAACCCGAATACTTGCTGGTGATGTATCATTGATATGAGTTGTATAAAACCAAGATAATTTGGCCCAGGGGGTGTCTGTGCTTCTGGTAATAGATGTTGGCAATAGTAATATTGTGCTGGGAATATATGACGAAGAGCGGTTAGTAAAGGATTGGCGGATATCTACTGACAAATTGAAGACAGTCGATGAGTATGGAATCCTTGTTTACGAGTTGTTTAGTCATGCAGGTATAGGGCTTGCTGAAATTAATGATATTATTGTCGCTTCAGTAGTGCCGACATTAACCGGGGTGCTGGAACGGTTGTCATTAACATATTTTGGTTTCAAACCGTATGTGGTTGGCCCAGGTATAAAAACAGGAATGTCTATCCATTATGACAATCCCAAGGAGGTTGGTGCTGACCGAATTGTGAATGCTGTCGGCGGCTTTGAAAAATACAGGACATCACTTATTATAGTTGACTTCGGCACTGCAACTACCTTTGATTTTGTCAACAGGAAAGGTGAATACTGCGGTGGTGCTATAGCTCCAGGTTTAGCCATCTCGCTAGAGGCATTATTTCAGAAAGCCAGCAAACTCCCTCGAGTAGAAATTGTCAAACCTCAATCAATAATTGCCAAAAATACTGTCAACTCTATGCAGGCAGGAATTTTTTTCGGTTATGTAGGGCTTGTGGATGAAATTGTGACACGGATGAAATTGGAAAGTAAGGAAAATCCAATGGTTGTTGCTACCGGAGGGTTGGCAAGTCTCATAGCTCCAGAATCCCATACAATTCAAGAAGTAGATGAATTTCTTACCTTGGAGGGATTGCGTATCATCTATAAACGGAACTGTTAGCAAACATTTATATTTTGAATAATATAAATTATTAGTGTAATATGCCTGCTGCCGTGCAGGCGGCAAATTTTAATGGTCTAAGAAGTAAAGCATTAGTTATTCCGGTCAGTTTTTGCTTATACATCAAAGTGTTATGAAGGGGGTTTTATGGCTAAGTATGACACCGCAAAATTGAGGAATCTTGGGATAGTTGCCCATGGGGGGGCTGGTAAAACATCTTTGACGGAAGCCATTCTATTTAATACCGGGATGATAGATCGTCTCGGCAGGGTTGATGACGGAACTTCGACCATGGATTATGAACCTGAAGAAATCAAACGAAAGATATCTATATCATCTTCTCTTCATCATTGCGAATGGGAAGGTCATACTATTCATATTGTTGATACACCAGGTTATGGCAACTTTATTGCTGATACGCGTTCATGCATGCGGGCGCTTGGTGGTGCTGTTGTTATTCTTTCTGCAATATCTGGAGTCAAGGTACAGACTGAAGAAGTTTGGGAGTGGGCCAATGAGTTTGAACTCCCCAGAATTGCTTTTGTCAATAAGATGGACCGAGAACATGCTAATTTTTTTCGTGCCATTGATGATATGGAAAAGGCGTTAAAGGCCCGAGGGGTAGCAGTTCAAATTCCTATAGGTTCTGCTGAAACTTTTGAAGGTGTTATTGATTTAATAAAGATGAAAGCATATCGTTATGCCAAAGATCTATCAGGGAAATTTACCGAAGGTGAAATTCCTGCAGAATACATTGATGAAGCAAAACGACTTAGGGAATCTTTAGTTGAAACTGTAGCCGAGGCATATGATGCACTCACAGAGAAGTATTTGGAAACTGGTGAACTTACAGAAGAAGAAATCATGGATGGTCTTCGGATAGGTACATTGCGTTATACATTTACTCCGGTATTTTGCGGCTCTGCTGTGATGAATATAGGTGTACAGCAATTGCTTGGATATATCTGCCAATGCCTTCCGTCTCCTCTTGACCGTGGATCTGTTCGAGGTATCAATCCAAAGAGCAAAGAGATTGAAGAACGAGACCCATCCGAAGCAGCACCTTTTTCAGCATTGGTTTTCAAGACCACATCTGATCCATATACAGGTAAGATAACTATATTTAGAGTCTATTCAGGTGTGCTGAATTCAGATTCAACTGTTTACAATTCTGTTAAGGAATGTGAAGAGCGGATAGGGCAGATTTATGAGTTGGAAGGTAAGAAACAAAAACCTATTAAGCAGGCAGTAGCTGGTGACATTGTAGCTGTAGCTAAATTGAAAGAGACTCTTACAGGTGATACTCTTTGCCAAAAAGATAAATTGATAGTCTATGACCCAGCCAGAATGCTCCAGCCGGTTATTTCATATGCTATCCAGCCGAAAACAAAAAACGATGAGGACAAGATACATAGTGCTTTGCAAAGACTTATGGAAGAAGACCAGACTATTCAGTCCCGTCGCGATGAGAAAACAAGAGAGTTGATTCTTTCAGGAATGGGGCAGGTGCATCTCGAAGTTACAATTGAAAAATTGAAGCGAAAATTTGGAGTTGAAGTAGAGATGAAAACCCAGAAAGTTCCTTACCTGGAGACTTTCAAGGCTAGTGTTAAGGCACAAGGAAAGTATAAAAAACAGAGTGGTGGACGTGGTCAGTATGGTGATTGTTGGGTTGAATTTGCTCCTCTTGCCAGAGGTGAGGGGTTTGTATTTGAGGATAAAATTGTAGGAGGTGTAATTCCACGACAGTACATTCCTGCTGTTGAAAAAGGTATTTTTGAAGCTTCCCAAGACGGATATCTGGCTGGTTATCCATTGATAGATTTCAAGGCTGCAGTATATGATGGCTCTTTTCATACAGTCGATTCATCTGAAATGGCATTCAAGGTAGCTGGTTCACTTGCATTTAAAAAAGCAATGGAAACAGCCAAAGTGGTACTTCTTGAACCGATTATGAACATAAAAATCACAGTGCCAGAGGAGTGCATGGGTGATGTAATCGGTGATTTAAATTCTCGTCGCGGGAAAGTGGTTGGTGTTGAACCAAAGGCCAACTCTCAGATAATCCGATCGGTAGTACCGATGGCTGAAGTTTTGACCTATGCGAATGATCTAAAATCTATGACAAGTGACAGGGGTATGTTCACAACTGAGTTTTCACATTACGAAGAGGTTCCTAGCCATTTAGCCCAAAAAGTTATTAGCGAGTCTGCTGCAATGAATGCAAAAAAAGAATAAATATAAAATAATATGTTTTTGAAGGAGGAATCATAAAATGGCGTCTAATATGCTTCCGAATCCAAGAGGTAGGAATATCCTGTTTTATGAAACGGGGAGTATTCGTAACATTCTCTTGATAGCCCTGCTTTTGATAGTTACGGTTGCCGGATATCTCTATTTCTTTACTGATTTAATTAAGGTGCAAGAAGGTATAAACCGCCCACCTGTACAGGAGACACAGGTAAAAAAACCTATTCCTCCAAGAGTTGAGCAGGGGGCAGCTACTGCACAGACCAAACCTGCGGCAACTGTTTCGGCACCTCAAACTGCTACTCCTGCCACACCGGCAACAAGTCCAGTCACGCAACCTTCTGTTACAGCTAAATCATCGCCACCTTCTACTTCTCAACAGATTGCAAAGACGGAAAAGCCTCAAGCACCTGTTGCTTCTTCACAGGCTAAAGTTACTGCTGCAGTTGTAGCCAACCCTGCGGCACCAACACCAATTGCGAAAACTGAATCTACAGTAAAACAGACCCAAGCCGAAGGGAAAGTAACTCCTAAAACATCTACCTATACCTTACTTATTGGAGAGTTCGTTCTGAACAAATCGATTATGCATGAAAAGGCATTATTGAAAAAACTAGGGATTGCTCCGGTTCTACAGAAAAAGGTAAAACGGTCAGAACCGATGACAAGACTTATGGTTGGCGAATATTCTGATCGAAATGCAGCTGCTTTGCAAATTGCAAAACTAAAGAGTCTGCAGAGTGATGGGTTCATCATCCAGGAAGGTGGCAAGTATTGTGTCTATGCTGGATCATATTTTCTTGAAGGTCGTGCAGCAGTTGCTCAAGATAAATTATACGATAAAGGCTTAAAAACAGTTATGAAAAAAACTAAAGTTTCAGTCCCAGTCGTCAGAATGACTGCAGGTCAGTTTACAACTCAGGATGAAGCAGTAAAAGCACAAACACTATTAAAGAAAAAAGGTGTTAAGGCTCAAATCATTGCCAGTACAAAATAGTAGCGGAGATCAGCTTGAGAGAAAAACTTATGCTGAGAGTACCAGTTGATATTGCTGCCAGAATTACTGGGGCTAATGCAGAAGAAGATAAAATTCTTATTGCACGAGGTAATGTTACTGCTTCATCAGTAGATTTTGCTACAACCCTATTTTATCTCTGCCATGATAACAATTCTCTTATCAGTAATACTGCCATGGAGACACTAAAGTCTTTATCTGCTGATATTGTTGTGGAGATATCAGCTGATGAGACAGTTCACCCTAAGTTGCTTGATGCTATTGCAAGATTGCACTGGACTAAGCAGGATGTTGTGGATAATTTAGCTATTAATTCTGCATTAAGCCAGGAAACAGCTTCTTTTTTAGCTGCGCAGGGGTTAGCGCTCTTTGCCTTAGAGGTTAAGGAACCAATAATTGATAATGAGGAGTCGAATCAAGTAGATGATGAATTATTAGAAGATGAAGTAATTGATGAAGAGAACGAAGAATTTAAGACAAAATATCAACAATCGCAGGTTATGGGTATTGGTGAAAAAATAAAGATAGGGCTCACAGGAGACAAGGAATGGCGGATGATTCTTATCAAGGATTCCAATAAACTTGTATCAGGAAGTGTTATAAAAAATCCTCGAATAACTGAACCTGAGATACTGGTAATTGCTAAATCCGCAATACAGAATGATGAAGTAATACGACTAATTTGTAGCAATAAAGAGTGGGTCAAAAACTATCAGATTCGTAAGGCACTAGTTGAAAATCACAAGACCCCGTTACCTTTTGCACTTCGTTACATGGCGTCATTGACGGACAAAGACCTAGGTTTTTTGGCAAAGAGTAAAAATATTACAACAGTACTCTCAACCCAGGCACGTAGATTATTGAATAGCAAAAACAAGAATCGGTGAGGGAGGAAGTCTATGGCGCTCATCAACCATGCAAAACGGGAAATTAACGCCAAAATCGTCTATGTCGGGCCAAACCTCTCCGGTAAGACTACCATATTGCAACATATTTACCGCAAGTTAAAGCCTGAATTCAGGGGCAAGATAAAGAGTATGAATCTTCAAAACGATAAGATGATGTTTTTTGATTTTCAACCAGCTCAGCAAAGAGAGCTTGATGGCTATAGAGTAAAATTTCATGTCTATACACTAGTAGGTAATGTATCTCAATCATCATCATGGAAAATGGTTATTAAGGGAGCTGATGGAGTAGTCTTTGTTGCTGATTCGTCTTCTAATCGAGTCATCGCCAATGTAGAATGTTTTCAGAATCTAAAGGAAATTCTTTGTTCGTATTCTTTGAACGACATCCCGATTGTTTTGCAATGTAACAAACGTGATCTCCCTGATGTCTTGCCTTTAGAAGATATGTCACTCACGCTTACTGGGGAAGCTACACCTGTATTCCCAAGTATTGCTTCTAAGGGTGAGGGAGTGCTTGAGGGTATCTTCAGTTTAACCAAGAATATTTTGAATCATATTACTATCGGGATGCCGGGAGTTCAGAGAGATATAAAAGATGTTAAGACTGAGTCATATGCTCAGGAAGAAGTTATGGGGCAAAATCTATCCAGACTTGATGCTGATTTATTAATATTGCAGCAAGCTAATGTTGGGCTGGATGTATCACAAGTATCTAATCCATTGAATCGTGAGGAAATGTCAATTGACCAACCTGCAGGGTTTTCGATAGTTGGAAGACCTGATGTGCATACTACTGGTAATACGTCTCAATTCACCTTTATGATAAAAATAGAGGATAAAACAGTAAAAGTTGATCTCACCATCAATTTGTCTGAAGTTACTTAGTTTTACATTAATATATTGCAATAAACAAAAAGCATTTTCCGCTCTGGGAGCCTGATGGATCTTGATATTGACCTGATAATGACCGGTAAGTTGCTTATGTCAGCTCTACTTGGCGGACTTATTGGCTTGGAGCGTGAAGTCCATGGAAGGCCTGCAGGATTCAGAACTCATCTGCTGGTTTCACTAGGGGCATGTCTATTTGTTATGACTTCCCTACATTTTCATCATCTATTTGGGAATTTATCTGGGACAGGTCCAAGCGGTGTTGACCCTGGCCGCATAGCTGCCCAAGTTGTTACTGGCATCGGTTTCCTTGGAGCTGGGGCAATTATTCGTGAACGAGCTTCGATTCGTGGGCTGACAACTGCAGCGTGTCTCTGGGTTGCTGCTGCTTTGGGTGTGGCCTGTGGTGTTGGTATGTTTGCAGTGGCAATTCTTGTGACATTTCTTGCTTTGGCAAGTCTGTTATTGTTGAAAAATGTTGAAAACCTTTTGACAAGAGATACTTACATATCAATCACTATCTGGAGCTGCTTTAAAGATGGACAGGTGAATATAATTGAAGACGAGCTGATAAGATCTCAGGTTCAAGTGGTCAGATTAACTATAGAAAAAGACCTATCAATAAATGAACTCTATCTCGATTATTATGTTAAATCTTCTCAACGAGGTTCAGTGGCCGGTATAATTGACTCTATTAGTAAAATAGAAGGGGTTCGTAAAGTTCGTCTTGAATGATGTTATATCTTATTCCTCGTTGATTGTGATCGTCTATAGGTATAACATATACACTTGTTTCACTGATATTATCATGCTAGAATTTGTTAATAATTGATGGCTTAAAGGAGGATTTGATGGCGATTATTACCATTTCCAGGGAAATGGGTACAGGTGCATATCAAATTGCCAAGGATATTGCCAAGAAATTAAGATATACACTTGTGGATGGCCAGAAAATTGCTGAGTTAGCACCAAAATATGGCCTAACACCTGATATTCTTGAACGTATTGATGAAAAACCTCCTGCATATATTACAGCAGAGGATCGTTTGCAGGCTGCACGTTTAAAAACTATGGAATTGATTTTGCTAGACTGTGCAAAAAAAGGGAATGTGATACTTTATGGCCGTGGTGGACAAGATCTATTGGCTGGTATGCGCAATGTCCTCCGTGTCCGTTTTGTAGCCCCTTTTGATGAAAGAGTAGAAATCTTTGCTGAACGTGAATGGATTGATCCAGATTTGGCCCGTGAGCTGATCAGGAAAAGTGATCATCAGCGTGGTGGGTTTATTCATTTTTATTTTGATCGTGATTGGAATGATCCTCTCTGCTATGATGTTGTTATTAACACCGCTCGTCTTTCACATGCTGCAATTGTTGAAAATGTAGTTGCTGCGGCTAGAGATATAAAGCTAAAAAATGCAGAAGCTGAATCAAACATGATACTTGAAGATATTATACTAAGCAAAAGAACTGAAACAGAGCTTCTTAAGTCCGGGATGATTGAAAACCTTCATTTTCGAATTGCAGCTGAGAGAGGAAAAGTATATCTTTCTGGGCACGTACATAGTTCTGAAGAGAAGACTATGGCATTAAAAATCGTTGCAAAGGTAAAAGGGATTAAATCAGTTGAGGACAATCTCCAAGTAGTTGCTTATAAAACATATAAGGAATAGTAGATAAATAACAGTGAAATGTGAAAGGCCTCTATTGAGGCCTTTTTTATTCATTTAGGCTGGGTGGTTAAGATCAGGTGATTCATTGCGGCTATGAACAAGTTTCATATTCAATCTACGTATTAACCGTTCGATATCGCGCAATTTATCTTCATATTCTTTTAAATAATATGCTTTTTTGTCAGGAGGGTGTAATGTAATGTCATTTGCAAGCATATCAATTCTTGATTTAGCAACTTCTTTCATTAATTCCAATACTTCTCGTGCATCAGTCACAATTTTTTACCTCATATATATTCGCATATACCTATTTATAGCTGTCAAAACTGTTAATGATTGTTTTTAGTCGGTTCTTCATAGCTGAAACGGACGAAGATGATATTGCGTTGCCGCCTCGAATGGTACCCATCTCCACATCACTCTCGAATCCATGAAAATCTGATCCCCCGGTAATTAATAGATTAAAGCGTACCGCAATATCGCGTAACATTTGTAATTCATGTTTGTAGCACATATTATTATGGACTTCAAGACCATCAAGACCAAGATTATTCAGCTCCAATATAATTTTCTTTAAGAGTGGGAACTCACGGCTAATGCTGGTTGGGTGTGCCAGAACTGCGAGACCGCCGATTCGCTTGATTTCCGATAAGGCTTCTTCTATAGGTAAATATTTCTTGGGGATGTTATATGGTTCCAAATAGTATTTAAAAGCATCTTGAATATTGGCAGCAACTCCGATAGCTACAAGCCCACGAGCTATGTGCGGTCTTCCTAAGACTCCTTTAACATCTTTACAAATATCTGAATATGCCAGAAGAGGTTTATTTTCGGCCGCCAACACACTGTTGAGACGTTCAACTATGGCCAAGCCGCGAGATTCTCTTTGCAACTGGGAAAAAATTAGTTTTTCTTGAAAATATGCATCATGGTGGTTTATGAAGTATCCGATTAAATGTACATCTGAATATTCTTTATATTGTACAGACAACTCAACAGCAGGAATGATTTCCACTCCGTAAATTTCTCCGGCAAAAATGGCCTCATCAATTCCATTTACACTATCATGATCACATATGGATATGGTTTTAAGTCTCTTTTGAGCAGCATATATAACAAGTTGTTCAGGTGTAAATACTCCGTCTGAATAACAGGAGTGAAGATGCAGGTCAACGTATTCTGGCATATTAACTCATACTATAAGGGGATAAAAATCATTTATGTAACAGTATATAATTAGATATTTGTTGTCAGCAAGAAGAATTATTAATAGTAATGCATATCTTATTTATTGTATCGGTAAATGTCATTATATAGAATAGTAAAAATATAATTTTGCTCAGGAGAATTTACATGGCATATGATAAAGGCTTGGTGTTGGCAATTATGGCTTTTGTCCTCTATATTCTTGGAGGAATAGGTACTTTTGGCGGGATTGCATTAATCGCGTTTATGCGTGACCATGATTTGTTTGGTTTAGGTGAAGGGCGCAGTATCGGGTATCTATTTTTATGCGCTGGACTTTGTTTGTCAATAATAGGCGTATTAATGATGCGAATATGCAGAAACCGTGGTTTGTAATGAAGAATTCTCAGATTGATGAGGCGATTTCTTTGCTTAGAGCAGCAGTAAGCCGTTGGCTGGCTCCTGCAGTAACCATTGTTTCACAGCGAGACGGAAACGCATTTAAAGTTCTTGTTTCATGCATACTTTCTTTAAGAACCAAGGATGAGATTACGGCATCCGCAGTGAATAGACTGTTTTCTATTGCGGACACACCGAAATCGATATTAGGGATGTCTGTAGAAGACATTGAAAGATCTATATATCCAGTCGGGTTCTATCGCAAAAAGGCTAGGCAGATTTTAGATATCTGTAATCGTTTGCTGACGGTTTATGATGGTAAGGTGCCTGACAATCTAGATACTTTGCTTGATTTAAAAGGTGTCGGGCGCAAGACAGCTAATCTTGTTATTACACTTGGATTCGGAAAGCCAGGAATATGCGTTGATACACATGTACACAGAATCTGTAATCGTTGGGGTTATGTCAAAACAGCGACACCTGAACAGACCGAATTTGCATTGCGGTCAAAATTACCAAAAGAATACTGGATATGCATCAATGACCTGCTTGTATCATTTGGCCAGAATCATTGCCGACCAATTTCACCAAAATGTAACAGTTGTTTTCTGTCGCATCTATGTGTGCGTAATGGAGTTAAGATGTCCCGATAATTATTTTATTAATTATAATCTTGTTTATAAGCCAAAGAGGATGTAATATTATTTCACTGCCGCGTTGTGATAACATATATTTAGGAGGCTGGTATGCTGAAAAACATCGGTTTTTTAGGGCTTGGTACAGTTGGCAGGCACATGGCTGCAAATCTTACCAAAGGTAACTACAATCTGACGGTTTATGACTCTGATCCTAATGTAGTTTCTGAACTGGTAAAACTTGGTGCAAATGCTGCTAAGAATCCAAAAGAAGCAGCAAAGGGTAAAGATCTAGTTATACTCATAAGGCCTGAAAAAGATCGACTACGCCCTGATATTTATGGGGACGAAGGGGTTTTTGCGGGAATAGATGCAGGTACAATTTTTGTAGATATGGGGACGCACTCTCTGGAAAGTACTTTGGAGATGGCTGATGAAGCTGTAAAACACCGGGTAATGTTTTTAGACGCGCCCGTTTGGGGGACTAAAGAGCATGCTGCCAACGGCCTTTTAACTATTCTCACAGGTGGCGACCAGTCAGTAGTCGGTCGTTGTCGTGAGCTCTTTTCATATTTTGGCTTAAATATAATTCATGTTGGCGCGATTGGTGATGCTACCAAAATGAAGTTCATTGTAAACCTGGTCCAGGCCGAGGTAATGGAAGCACTTGCAGAGGGTCTTGTTTTTGGTGAAAAGATGGGTTTTAATGCTGATAAAATTTTGGAGGTACTCGACTCTGGAGGTGTTGCGTCGCCACTGTTTCATTCCAAGGGTCGTTCAATCGCCCGTGGAGATTTCAGTCGAAACCTTGCCCTGGTCTATGTTCACGAGCATCTGCAACTAGTTATGGAAGCTGCAAAAAAGAGCAATATCAAGCTTCCTGCTGCAGAAGCTGTATGTAAGGTGTATGAGCAGGGCGTCAAAGACGGGCGTGGGGAAGAGGATTTCTCAGCCATAATCAAGGTGCTTAGGGCATAATTAACAGTTCAACTTTTTTCAGAGAATGCCCTCCATAGTAATAGGAGGGCATTTTTTTGTTTACTTTCTATCAGTTTTTAAATTTCAGGAGTTTTATATATTGAACAATGGCTGAAAAACTTATCTGTAACAACAAAAAATCATATCATGATTACTTTGTCGAAGAAAAGTTCGAAGCGGGCTTGGTATTGACTGGTACAGAGGTAAAATCTTTGCGGCAGGGTAAGGCCAATCTTAATGATTCATTTGCGTTAATCCGTGGTGGTGAGGCTTTTTTGCATAACTTGCATATTTCCGCATATGCATTTGGCAATAGAGAAAATCATAATCCTGACAGGGTTCGTAAACTACTCCTACACAAAAGTCAGATTATCAGACTGTTTGGCAAAGTACGTGAACAGGGGTACTCACTGGTCCCACTAAGGCTCTATTTCAGGGATGGTTTTGTTAAAGTAGAGTTAGGACTTGCAAAAGGGAAAAAACTTCATGACAAACGAGAGGATCTGAAACGTCATGAGATGCAACGCGATGTAGCACTTGCGCTGAAAGAACGGCACAGATTATAAAGTTTTATCCCAGCTGGGCAATATCATTATTTGAAACATAATCTTGTATGAACTCGATTCTGTGGCCGATTTAGCATCCTACTAATGCTCTATGCTGATCAAAATTTGAAGCATGGTTGGCCAAATATTCTAATCTTAATGCTTTGAGAGGGGTTGAATGAAATTATCCGTTATAATCCCATGTTATAACGAAATCAGAACAATTGAATCTATTGTAATTGCAGTAAAAAACGCTCCTTGTGAATTAAAGGAAGTTATTGTTGTTGATGATTTTTCCACTGACGGTACGAGAGAGTTGTTAAGAGACAAGATAGCAGCAATGGTTGATTCAGTCATTTATCATGATGTAAACAGAGGTAAAGGCGCAGCACTAAGGACGGGTATCGCGGTAGCATCCGGAGATATCGTTATAATACAGGATGCGGATTTGGAGTACGATCCGAATGAATATCCTAAGATTATTGACCCAATTTTAAAAGGGAAGGCAGATGTTGTGTATGGCTCTCGTTTTATCGGCGAGGGCGCACACCGGGTGCTTTACTTCTGGCATCGGGTTGGAAACAGTTTTCTTACTCTTCTTTCTAATATGTTCACCAATCTTAACTTGACAGATGTTGAAACAGGCTACAAGGCTTTCCGCCTGCAGATTATACAGTCAATAAAGTTAGAGGAGGAGCGATTTGGTTTTGAGCCTGAAGTAACTGCCAAATTAGCGAAGATGAATTGCAGGATATATGAGGTTGGCATCTCTTATCACGGCAGGACATATTCTGAAGGTAAGAAGATAGGGTGGAGGGATGGGGTCTCCGCTATCCGCAGCATTATTAAATATAACTTGTTAAGATAATTATATTATATGTCAGAATAAGAATATCATTCCTAAAGAGTAATGCTGCCATCTTAATTATTACTAAAATCTCTTGTGTCGGCATGAAAATCTAGTCCACTTGACAACCTACATCGTTACTATTTCAATATTATGTGCTCACTTTTCTCAACTTAAATATTTGTTGAGCATGTAACGCTATTAATAGATAAGATTTTGGTTGCGGGAAAAAGGTGATGGGGCTAATATTAAAGAGTAAATGGCACGCAAATCGGGGTTAAATCTAAACTAAATGGGGGTGTAAAGGTTTCGACGGGGATAGTAAGCAAAGGCTGCATGCCGAGGTCCGGGTGGCTCGTTAAACAATCCGGGGCGACTTAAACGCCGACAATTACGACTACGCTTTAGCAGCTTAATAACCTGCTAACGATCTGCCGACCCTCTCCCGCGGGGGAGGACAGATCGTCATTTCAGTGGGATAGCAGAGGGGATCGCCTGTGGCCCTGAAGCGAAACAAAGCAGGATCGCTGCCTTAAAATCCCGGCCAGTGGAGTTTCAGGAAGCTAAATTCAATTACTGGTATAAGCATGTAGACGCCTTCTGTGTATGATCTTCGGACCCGGGTTCGATTCCCGGCACCTCCACCATTAGTAATATTTAATTATCTGGATTTGTGCGTCATGATTATTTAAATATCTTGAAAAAATCTTGGGCCTTGTTTTATGTATTTATTATATTGTTACTCAATTTTGAATGCATAGTTTGTTGATGTTTAATAGTATTCGTTGTTATATCTAATTATTACCTTTCCTATAGCTGTTAGTCAAATTCAATACAATATACAAACGTGTGATTAACTCTATTTTAAGAAAAAATGAATTACAGTCATATATATTCTCCTTGAAGCTTTTTAAATATCCTATATAAGTATCAAACAGTCTAAATCGAAGATGATAATTCAAAAAAAGCTATAAACTATTTTGTAATTCAAGGTCATTGTTGATAAATTGCATGGAGTGTTAAGGTAAATATGTCTTCACGAATATTGATTGTTGATGATGAACTGAGCATGCGAGAGTTCCTTTCTATTCTGTTGGAACGTGAAGGATATTCTGTCACTATGGCAGAGACAGCAGAAGATGCCGAGCAGTGCATTGGGGCTGAGAATTTCGATCTTGTAGTATCTGATGTAAATATGCCTGGTCTCGATGGTCTTACTCTTTTGAAAAGGATAAAGGACGTTTCACCTGATACAGCAGTTTTGATGATAACTGCCTTTTCTACTGCTGAACAGGCAGTGGAAGCGATGAAGTCTGGTGCCTATGACTATATTGCAAAGCCATTCAAAGTAGATGAAATAAAAGTTCTGGTGCGGAATGCATTGGAAAAGAGTGAGCTGCAGCGGGAGAACAGAAGGCTTCGTCAGGAAGTAGCAGAACGTTTTGGTTTCAATGGTTTGGTTGGCAGATGTAAAAAGATGCGGGATATTTATGAATTAATCGAAAAAGTTGCTGCAAGTAATGTAAGTGTCCTCATCCTTGGGGAGAGCGGGACTGGTAAGGAGCTTGCCGCCAGGGCCATTCACGATAATAGCCAGCGCAATAAACGTCCCTTTGTGGCAATTAACTGTGGAGCAATACCGGAGACCTTGATAGAGAGTGAATTATTCGGCCATCGGCGAGGTGCATTTACCGGAGCAATAGCCGATCGTGCCGGACTCTTTCAGCAAGCTGAGGGTGGTACGCTATTCCTTGATGAGATCGGCGAGATTCCTTTACATCTGCAGACCAAGCTGTTACGTGTCCTTCAGGAACGTGAGTATCGTCAGATTGGTGGTACGGAATCATTTAAGACTGATGTGCGGATAGTTGCAGCTTCGAACCGTGATCTTGAAGATCATGTGAAAGAGGGGACATTCCGCGAAGATCTTTATTACCGCCTAAATGTAGTCCAATTTACCTTGCCACCACTTCGGGAAAGACCGGAAGATATTCCACTGCTGCTCGACTTTTTTCATGATAAATTCTATGCCGGTGAGAGGGTAGATAAAATAGTTACCCCTGAAGCACTGCGCGCTCTGCTTGCCTATCCTTTCCCGGGTAATGTGCGAGAGCTGGAAAATCTTGTTGAGCGTTGTCTTGTGCTCGGCCATAAGACATTGACATTGGAATGTATGCCGGCCCGGATTGCAGATTTCCAACAGGATAAACAGTTCTCCGGCATGCGGGAATTGACAGAAGTGGGGATGAATCTGGAAGCGTATCTGGATGGAATAGAAAAACAGTTTCTTGTCCAGGCGCTGAAACGTAGTGGCGGAGTGAAGAATAAGGCGGCTGCCTTGCTCGGCATGACTTTTCGTTCGTTCCGTTACCGGCTGGCAAAATTCAACATGGATGATAATGAATAATTTGAAAAGACCTTCAAGGGTGACAAATAATGTCACCATGTGGACGACAGGGGCTAATTTGAGGCAATTGTCGATAATTTGACAAAAAAATCATTTCTAACTGCTTGAAATACAAAGGTGCAGTGGGTATAATTATTTGGCACGGAAATGGCTACGTAAATACTAAATTTAAAGCGGTAATAGGGCAAGCCGATAAGTATCTGAAGGTTCAGATTTATCAGCGCCATCAAATCACACGAAAGGAGAACACTATGTTGAAAAATCTCACAAGCAACAAAGGTTTCACCCTCATCGAGCTGTTGATCGTCGTAGCGATCATCGGTATCCTGGCTGCCATCGCCATCCCGCAGTTTTCCGCCTATCGGCAGAAGGCATACAACAGCGCAGGGAACTCAGACGTGAAAAACTGGAAAACCGGACAGGAAGCATACAATGCAGATTTCCAGACATATCCTGCTGCTTACTGGCAAAACTAATTTTTATCAATATTGGAGGATTATATGAAAAAAATTATAGCTTTTTCTCTTCTGGTTTTACTAGCTTTCGGAGCCAATGTTTTTGCTGCCGAACTGGCTACCAATACCCCTACTACTCAGGGGGCAGCTGTTTTTGGCGCCCCTGACGCTACTGTAGCAGCTACTATGGCAAACAGGCTAGTAAGTCTGTCCAAAGGTGTAATGGGACTAGTCAATTTTGTAGCTGATACAACCAATAAGACCAGTGTTGGTTATGTAATTGCCTGCTTACATACAAGCGGCACAAAATTATCTGGGACCTCCAATGATTCCACCAAGATATATTGGAAGCAAACAGCTAGTACTGCATCTGCTGATTTTAAATCTGCTGCAGGTACAAATTCTGTAGGCTCTGATAATTTTGCTGCCGGATTAGGGTGGACAGAATATTGATTAATTGTTGTTAATAGGTTATCTGAGCGGGGTACTGATGTGCCCCGCTTTTTTTATAGAAGGGGGCTGTAGTGGTTGCAACTATCATGATAACATTGAAAGGCATTTTTCGGGACCGGGTCTTTCAGGGGATAATGGCGCTATCGCTGTTGTTATTTTTTGTGCCATCCGGCGCATCGCTCTCAATGCGCCAGGTTACGGAACTCTCCATCACCCTTTCCCTCTCCCTTATCTCCTTTATTTTACTGCTTTTATCAGTATTTCTTGGAGCTACATCAATCTGGAAGGATATGGAGCGCCGTTATACATATAGTGTATTGAGCCTGCCTATGAGCCGAAGCTCCTATCTGTTGGGAAGATTCTTCGGGCTGGCTCTATTTCTCAGTTTGACCTCGCTCTTTCTTGGCAGTCTGGCATGCGTAATGGTTAAAATAGCCTCTGGAATCTACCCTTCCGAACGACCGTTAGTGTGGAGTTTTATCCTATTAGCAATCTTCTTTGCAAATCTCAAATACATCTTGCTGGTGGGGGTGGCGTTACTCTTGTCAACGGTCAGCACCTCCTTCTTTTTACCTATATTTGGTACAATTTGCACCTTTCTTGCTAGTAGCATTACCCAGCAGGTTTATGAATATGTTAACTCTCCGGCTTCTGCCCAAGCTGTTTCTCCACAACTGAAGCCTTTGATTACGCTTGTCTATTACCTGCTGCCAAATCTTTCTGCGTTTGATCTAAAGGTAAATGCTATATATGGTATTGCACCCGACATGTCTGGTCTGTTGCTGACAGTGGCCTATTTTGCTGTTTACACCACACTGTTGCTGGGAGGCGCTGCATTTGTGTTCGGCAGGAGGGAGATGAAGTGATTCATCGAACACCTATTATTATGCTCCTGGTTGGGCTTCTCTTCTATAGCCTGGTGATCGGACCATTTGCTTCGTATATGCGCAACAAGCCGATTGAAGAAAAACTGGGGTATGTCCCAAGCATCAAGATACTTAAGCCGATAAGCTTTGACCAGAAAGAGTTGACCGCGGCATTGCTGGTTTTCAAGGTAATCGTATATTTTGGTGCTCTGATGGATAAATCATCGGCAGGGACCATAATTGAACAGCAGCCCGATTTGCAGGGTATGTCACGGTTGCTGCATAATGCTGTACATCTGGACCCGTATAATAAAGACGCCTATTATTTTGCGCAAGGATTTTTGACCTGGGATGCCCGACAATTCAAGATAGCCAATGATCTGCTCGATTATGGCATGAAATACCGCACATGGGATTGGCAACTACCATATTTTGCCGGCTTCAACAGTGCATATTTTCTGCATGATTACAAAAAGGCAGCTGACTACTATAAGCAGGCAGGGGATTTAAGTGGCATTAACTTGATTCAGCAGTTAGCCGGTCGCTACATGCAGGAATCCGGGCAGACTGATCTGGCTATCGCATATCTTTCCGCTATGGCAAAAGGTGAGAGAAATATTACCTTAAAAAAATCCTTTTTAACACGTTTGAGCGCATTCAAAGAAGTGAAGCGGATCGAGGTGGCGCGCGACAAGTTCAGGGTATCACGCGGTACTATGCCGGCAACTATTGAACAATTGATTGTCGCCGGTTATCTCTCGTCAGCTCCTGTCGATCCCTATGGTGGACGTTTTTTTTTAGAACAAGGGGGTAAGGTTGCTACAACCAGTAAATTTGCTTTTGGCTCTGCAATGAAGGATAGTAAGTGATTATGCGGGAGAGAGAGATGAATGCCATAGAGATAGCAGGTTTGAGCAAGCAGTTTGCCGGAAAACGGATGGCAAAAGTAGATGCTCTGAAGGATATTGATCTGACTGTTTCCGCAGGGGAAGTGTTCGGTTTTCTGGGGCCGAATGGCGCCGGTAAGAGCACAACCATCAAACTGTTGATGGGTTTATTACGGCCAACCTCCGGAACATCGAAGATCATGGGTATGGATACCGTTCATGCAGAATCACGACGTAATGTCGGCTACCTTCCGGAGAATCCCGCTTTTTATGATTATTTGAGCGCCGAGGAGTATATTGCTTTTGTCGGCTCGCAATTCAGGATGGAGAGTAAGCTGCTTGCACAGCGATCGGAGCAGGTACTGAAACGTCTCGATCTGTGGGAGGCCCGTAAGCGACCCATGCGCGGTTACAGCAAAGGGATGGTGCAGAGGGTGGGGTTGGCACAGGCGCTGGTTCACGATCCAGATATCTATATTCTGGACGAGCCGATGAGTGGTCTTGACCCGATTGGACGTGCGCTGGTCAAGGAGATTATCCTAGATCTCAAGCAACGGGGTAAATGTATTTTCTTCAGTACCCATATCACCGATGATGTGGAAAAAGTATGTGATAGGGTAGGGGTCATCAACAAGGGGCAGATGCTTGTTGTGGACAGTGTTGAAGCTATTCTTCAGCGCGGCATAGAAGGGTATGAGGTAACGGTGATCTCTCCTGATGGCTTAACTGAGGAGCATTTTCTGGGGAAAGACGCTTTACAGCCTTTTATCAAACAGTCTGTCAGTAAACAACAATCAATAGCAAAGATTGAACCGCGCCGAAAGGATATGGAGGCGTTTTTCCTTGAAATCGTGTCTCAGTAGCAATTTGCTGCGTTATCCCTTGCTAGTCCCAGTACTTCTTGTCGCCTTAATTCTGGTGGTATATTATCCAGCCCTGTTTAGCGGCATCCACCTGATCGATGATCCGGGGATAATTGCCAAATATACTGCTTCCCCAGCACTGTCAAGCATTCTGCTGCCCGGCAACAGCTATTATTATCGACCACTATTAGAGCTTTCCTTTTACCTGGATAATAAGTTTTGGGGGATGGAGCCATGTACGATGCATCTGGAAAATATCCTGCTGCATTGTGCAAACAGTTTATTGGTATTCCTGCTGGCTCGCAGGATCTATTGTGACGATATAAATCCTTTGATGCCTGTTTTTGCAACTCTGCTCTTTGCTCTGCACCCGGTTAATGTGGAAGCCGTTGCCTGGATCGCCGGAAGAACCGATCCACTGCTTACTATCTTTATTCTCGCGGCATTTTATTTCAGTCTTCGATGGCTAGATAGACCCCGCAAGCAGGATATGATTATAGCTTTACTTATGTTATGCGCCGCTCTTTTAGTCAAAGAGACGGCGCTTGCTTTTGGTGCGGTAATTCTTTTGCTTGCCATGGCATGGCCGGGAGCAGCCACGGGTCGACAGCGGTTAATGTCGGCCGTCACTATTTTAGTACTTCTACTACTGCTGGTCATAACGACACTGGTAATCCGCGGCGGCGGTAGGAGTGGTCTAAGCAGATTTATTATCGGATCGGATTTTCAGGTGGTTCACGCAATTAAGGATGCACTGATTGCACTCGGTTTTTATATCAAGAAATTGATCATTCCTTTTCCACTCAATTTTGCCATAGCAGAAGTGCATCCACTTAATGGTCTTCTGGTGTTAATAGCCATTCCATTGTTGTGGCTGGTGTTTTGTCGTTTCCGCTTGTCGGGACTACTTTTTCTATCAGCGATACTCCTTCTCCTGCCAGCACTAACTTTAGCTGTTAAGCAGATCGCCTGGACACCCATTGCTGAGCGCTATCTGTATCTCTCGACGGCTTTTACTGCACTTGGTCTGACAGGTATTATCCAATCGTTGCACAAAAGATATCCCGCTATAATTCTATTCCCGCTTGTTCTGGTACTTTGTGGTTTCGGGTTTAGTAGTTTCCAACGAAATATTCTCTGGGGTAATTCATTGTCCTTCTTTCAGGATACTGTTAACAAATCACCTGAATTTGGCTCTGCGTACTATTCTCTTGGCAGCCTTCTCATGCAACAGGGGGAAATTGACAAGGCTGTCGAGGCCTTTGTTAATGCTGATCGGCTAAATAAGCGAGCCTCAATATGCTACCCAATAAAATTAAGCATTATGAATACGTTTGTTGTCAAAGGTAGATATTGTGATGCCAGAGCTTATTTTTTTGACCTCTTTAAGGAAAAAAACTTTGCTCCAGTGGATTTTCTTGAATTATTATATCTATCTGATAGTAAATGGTTGGAGTCGATTGAAAACGATAGGAAAATAGCATTGGCTCAGGATATACTGGAAACACTTCGGCTACTTTATCAGAAAAATCAGGATCCGTTTTGGTTGTATCAGAGTGGCAAGATGGCACTTGTTGTAGGAGATTCCAGCATGGCTTCTGAATTTTTCCATAAGGCATATTCCACCGCTCCAACGAATTCCCATTATAAGGGTGCAGCCAGAACTTATTATATGAGACTGGATGCGGTGAAATGATATCCGTATATCTGACCATAATGCGTCCTACGCAGTGGCTTAAAAACCTGATGCTGTTTTTCCCGCCATTTCTGGCAGGGCAAATACTCTTCCCAGGTGTAATAATCAGGGGATTAGTCCCATTTGGCGCTTTTTGTCTGGTTTCCAGTGCCGGATATATTCTGAATGATCTCACTGACCGTGACAGGGATGTTTATCATCCTCTAAAGCGCTTGCGGCCGATACCTTCCGGCGCTGTCAGCTTGTCCGGCGCACGCACGTTCTCTGCTTTTCTGCTGACAAGTGGTATGATGCTGGCATATTTCATCTCTATCCAGTTTCTTTTGCTGCTGACGGGTTACTTTTTCATTTCAACTATATATTCTCTGCGGTTGAAAACCATTCCGGTTGTAGATCTTTTCTCTATTTCAGCCGGTTTTTTGATCCGTCTCCAGGCTGGTGGCGAGCTGTTTCATGTGCCAATTTCTCCGTGGCTGTTTTTAACGGTTTTTTTACTGGCAGTTTTTCTCAGTACGGGAAAACGATTAAGCGAATCACATTCTCTGGGAGATATGGCGGGGGAGCACCGCGTAAGTCTGGCGCACTACCCGCCTGGTTTTCTCAGTGGCTCGATGTATATGACCGGCGGGGCCGTGCTGGTATCATATGCCATGTATACGCTGAACAGGCAGATGCTCATATACAGTGTTCCGTTATGCCTTTTTGGCTTGCTGCGCTATATGTTTCGTGTCAGTTCAGGAAAGTGTGGGGACCCGACAGAATCGCTGCTTAAGGATAGGGTGTTGTTTGTGGTTGGCCTTTTGTGGGTGGTAATAGTTGTCTGGAACATATACCTGTGAATCGTGTTGCCATAATTCTGGTCAACTGGAACGGCTGGCATGATACCCTCGAATGCCTTGAAAGCCTGCTGCTCCTAGACTACCCTGATTTTAGGATAGTGATCTGTGACAATGGTTCCAGAGATGACTCACATCATCAAATCAGAAACTGGGCGGATCGTTTTAAAGTACCCTATGCTGATTACCTGCGTGTTGAGGTTGAGGAGGGGGGGGCACCGTCTGCCGACTGTCTGCTGACTCTGATACGTAATGATGACAATTTGGGATTTGCTGGGGGGAACAACGTCGGATTGCGTTATGCGATAGCACGTGCTGATATCGACTATTGTTGGTTGTTGAACAATGACACGGTGGTGGAACCAGATGCCTTGACCCAACTGGTGGCCCGGATGCAGAAGCAACCAGAAATTGGGATATGTGGCTCAACTATCATGATGTATCATGACCGCCACCGGGTCCAGGCTCTGGGTGGTGGTCATTATTGCCGCTGGATCGGGCTCCCCTGGCATTATAGAGGTTTTGATCGCCAGGGGAAAGGAATTAATCAGGTGCGGGCCGAGTCATGGCTAAACTATGTTGAGGGGGCCTCAATGCTCGTATCGCGGCAGTTCCTTGCTGAGGTCGGTCTGATGTGCGAGGACTACTTCCTCTATTTTGAAGAGGCTGACTGGGCCATTCGCGCCAAAGGGCGCTTCAGAATGGGGTATGCCTCGCAGAGTGTCGTGTATCACAAGGTGGGCGGTAGTATCGGCACCAGCAGCAACCCTGCAAATCAGAGTGATATCAGTGATTATTTCAACATCCGTAACCGCCTTCTATTTACCCGACGGTTCTATCCATATGCGTTTCCGACGGTCTGGCTGGTAGTTGTCGGGGCCCTTATCATGCGCCTATGTATGGGCAGATGGAATCGAGCCATGATGATTTTCCGTTTGTTGTGCGGCGGTAAAGGTGGACCGATTGCCATGTTGCCAGAGTATCGTTCCAAGCTATGAGCGGCAAGGGAAAGATATCAGTTGTCACGGTTGTCAAGAATAGCGCCAGCTATCTTGAAGAGACCATACTTAGCATCATTACGAGAAAAACAAAAATAGATATTGATTTCCTTGTTATAGACGGAGGTTCAACAGACGGTACGATTGATGTTATAAAAAAACATGCTGATCAAATATCATATTGGGTCAGTGAGCAGGATGATGGCATCTATGATGCAATGAATAAGGGATGGGCTGCGGCGGCGGATAACAGTTTCATACTTTTCCTCGGTGCAGGTGACAGAATTATATCGCTACCTGATGACATGAGCTGTTACCGTCAGCAAGATGTAGTGTTTGGTTCTGTGCAAATGGGTGATAAGTTGGTCTTTAAATCAAGAGCCGATTATCATCTGAAGCTGTACAATTCTCTTCATCATCAGGCACTCCTGGTGAATAAGGCGTTTCATCCCGCTCCACCTTTCAACTGCAGCTACCAGGTATATGCGGACTATGATTTTAATCAGCGATTAATAATAAGC
Organism: uncultured Geobacteraceae bacterium; assembly: GCA_964649725.1. GTDB lineage: Bacteria > Desulfobacterota > Desulfuromonadia > Geobacterales > Geobacteraceae > CAZYTM01. Next base: position 186,454 of record CAZYTM010000004.1, read on the forward strand.
GGTGCGCATTTTGTCTATTCGCCGGATTTGATAGGATACGCCCATCCCGGCGGGGTGAGTGATCAACATAATATCATTGAATCATTACGAATTATTTCAGTAAATTTTGGTTTTTTCTGGGCAGCCCTGGCTGTTTCAGGTTATTATGCAATGAAGATTTTCCCTTTTCTGAAATGCTTGCGACCAATTCAGGATGCTTGATGTTAAAAGAAACCATAACTTTAGATGCTGAGAACAGGCTGCCGGAGTTATTGATTGAGCCGAATCGTCCCGCACGTCACTACTGGCGTGATTTATGGATGTACCGTGAACTGTTCTGGTTTCTTGTCTGGCGGGATATTCTGGTACGATACAAACAGACGGTCGTCGGAGTCGCCTGGAGCGTCATTCGTCCATTTGTAACCATGGTTGTCTTTTCCGTAGTTTTCGGTGCGCTTGCCAAACTCCCTTCAAATGGAGTACCTTATCCGCTACTAGTTTTTGCGGCCATGCTCCCTTGGAACTTCTTTGCCAATGCCCTTTCTGAAAGTTCCGGTTCTCTGGTCGCCAATGCCAACCTGCTGACTAAAATCTACTTTCCCCGCATCATCATTCCTGGCAGCAGCATTATTGTCAGTTTCATAGATTTTGTCATTTCATTGCTAATCATGGCGGGTTTGATGCTCTGGTTCGGTTATATGCCGGATTGGAGAGTTGTCACTCTGCCTCTGTTTCTGTTTCTGGCTTTTCTTCCAGTTGCCGGAGCAGGTCTCTGGTTTTCAGCCTTGAATGTTAAATTTCGTGATTTCCGTTTTGTGGTACCGTTTTTACTGCAGTTCGGACTATATGTCTCACCAGTTGGGTTTGCCAGCAGTATTGTCCCCGAAAAGTGGCGCCTGCTGTATGCTATTAACCCCATGGTTGGAGTGATAGATGGTTTTAGATGGGCTTTGCTGAATGGGGCAGTAGAACCCTGTTGGCTGGGAATCCTGCTGTCAACGACTCTTTCTTTGTTATTGCTGGTGACAGGTATCTGGTTCTTTCGTAAAATGGAGAGAACAATGGCAGATGTTATATGATTGGCCCATGTAAGTGCAACTTTGAATATCCCGGTACTGAAAAAGATTATGTCCACCATCATTAAAGTCGAAAATCTAGGCAAGAAGTACACAATATCTCACCATCAGCGTGAGGAGTACTCTTCTCTGCGCGATGCACTCACCAACAGCATAACCTCTATTGGTAAAAGACTTGTCGCTCCGTTCAAACGTCAGGCACCTGACCCCAAGACATTGGCTGTCGAAGATGAAGATTTCTGGGCATTGAAAGACATATCCTTTGAAGTCAAACAGGGAGACAGAATCGGTATTATCGGCAGAAACGGCGCAGGGAAATCCACATTGCTGAAGATACTTTCCCGTATAACTGAGCCGACAACAGGTAGCATAAGGATTAAGGGCAGAGTAGCAAGCCTGCTGGAAGTTGGAACTGGTTTTCACCCTGAGTTGACCGGCCGTGAAAATATCTTTCTGAACGGGGTTATTCTTGGAATGCACCGTGATGAGATTAATCGCAAGTTTGATGAAATAGTCGATTTTTCAGAAATAGAAAAATTTCTGGATACTCCGGTTAAGCGCTATTCTTCCGGAATGTACGTGCGACTGGCCTTTGCCGTGGCAGCACATCTGGATCCGGAAATTTTGATTGTGGACGAAGTGCTGTCCGTTGGCGACATAGCGTTTCAGAACAAGTGTATTGGTAAGATGCACTGTATCTCCGCAAATAATGACAGGACGATACTGTTTGTTAGTCATAATATGGGGGCGGTTCGCTCTATTTGTGACCGCGTTTTGTTGCTTGGTTCAGGGAGATTGTTGTTGGATAAGAATGCCGTCTGTGCAATTGACCAATACCTTGGGGGAACTACCGATAAAATACATCTGAAGGAGTGGGGCAATGAAATTGAAACTCCTCGTAATTCAACAGTTAAATTAGTCAGAGTGGCCGCCTGCGATGGTGCCGGTAATTTACTTGAATTGGTGACAACAGACACTGAAATCAGGATTGAAATCGTCTTTGAGGTATTCTGTTCCGTTGCTTCAGCCGGTATGACTTTACTGCTAAATGACATAGACAACTCTTGCGTGTTCAGTTCCATAAATAATAATGAGCCTCACTGGTATGGTACCTCCATGCCTGCCGGAATATACCGTACTGTGTGTGTGATCCCTGCGAATTTGCTCAACAATAGGATATATTCTGTTGATTTGAATGTATTCGGCATGTCGTTTACTGATCTGTTGACCGTGAAAGATGTACTCAGGCTTGAAGTTCTAGACGGAGTTAAAGTACGTAGAGATTATTTTGGAGATTATGCCGGTTGTATCAGGCCCGATTTAACGTGGATAACGGAACGTCTTTGAGGCTATTTTATTCATGAACATCATTAAGGTTAAAGCAGACAAACTTTTTGATGTCACATCAACAAGGTTTGAACAAGTTGATGTACTTCTCGACATCGGTAGTGGAATCAGACCACAGCAACTTGTGCGAGCAATGACGCATATATGCTGTGAACCATGTATGCAATACGTTGAAAAATTGAAAACAATAACTGAGGATTCGTCAGATAGAAGCTATGTCATAATACATGCTGACTGGAGAACTATTACCAAATTGTTGCCGACAGCGTCAGTTGATACAGTCATTCTAGCGGATGTTATTGAGCACCTTGATAAGGATGAAGCGTATAAGTTGTTGCAGGACACTATTCGGTTGGCACGACGGCAGGTTGCTGTGTTTACGCCACTGGGTTTCATGCCGCAATTTCACGGAGACGGTAAAGATGCATGGGGCTTGGACGGAGGGGAGTGGCAGGAGCATAAATCCGGATGGGTGCCTGAAGAATTTGGCGAAGAATGGGATGTTTTTCTTGCCGAGGAGTTTCACACTACAGATAATTTGGGAAAACCACTTGAGAAACCATTTGGTGCGATGTGGGCCTTGCTGACCAAACAAGAGGTCCCCACTTCTTCTAAAACACCTGAACGAGCCTGCATAATTGATACGTACAATCTCCTTCTGACCATTGGCAAGTATGAAGAGTTATGCAGAGTGTTCAAAATTATGAATTTGCTGATTTCGACTTTCAGCCCTCTTGTTGGCATATGGGTATTGAGGGTTTTGGAGTTTGGGGCACGACTGAAGGCCAATCAATACTATATCTGCCTTTATCGATTTTTGTCAGGACGTGAGGTGCGACAAGAAAGATGAACGCATATATTGGTACACCTGAGGTTTCAATAGTTATTCCTGTGTATAACGGTTCTGATTATCTACGTGAGGCGATTGAGAGTGCCATTGCACAAACATTTAAAGATGTGGAAGTGATTGTCGTTAATGACGGTTCGTCTGATGGCGGCAAGACAGAAGAAATTGCCCTCTCGTATGGTACTGCCATTCGGTACTTTGTGAAAGAAAATGGTGGAGTTGCTTCTGCATTAAATGTCGGCATCAGAGAGATGAAGGGAAAATATTTTTCATGGCTTAGTCATGATGATGTTTATTATCCAGATAAGATTGCCAGTCAGTTGTCGTTTCTGAATTCATGTAATAACGATCCCGATACTGTTATGTATAGTGATTTTGACATAATAAACTCCAAGTCGGAGCTTACCGGTAGTATTAAAATTGAGGCGCCAAAACCAGGTAACATGCGTTTTGCTCTTACAGTCAGTTATCCAATTCATGGCTGCACAACATTGATACCACGGTCTTGTTTTGAAAAAGGGGGGCTGTTTAATGAAGCGTTGAGAACCACGCAAGATTATGATCTCTGGTTCAGGTTTGCCAGTTTGTTTCCATTCGTACATCAATCTAAATCACTTATCAAGAGCCGCCACCACGAAGCCCAAGGTACCATTACTATGAACCGTCTTCATGTTCGGGAGGTTGATGAACTACTGGGTTGTTTTCTCCATGCATTGCAACCGGAAGAGTTGGTGGAGGCAGATGGACAGCACTTGCCTTATGTGTATGAACGGATTGCAAAAAGTTTCCATATGAGAGGGTTTTTGTTGTCGGCTCACGAGGCAAGAAAATTTTCAATTAGGACGGCAAATATCCTCTCTGTCGAGGAAAAACTCAAACTGATGGCTCGTCTTTTCTTAATGGAAGCGAGGGGAGCGTATTGCGCTGTGTCTGGACGCAGATAAACATTCCGAGGGGAGAAAAAGGTATTGATTAGGCCGAAAATAAGTGTCGTCATTGCAACATACAATCGGGCACCCCTGTTGCGAGAGGCTTTGCAGAGTCTTATTCGTCAGGATTTTACTGATTTTGAGGCTATTATTGTTGATGACGGCTCTACTGATGATACTGAAGAAATTGTCAAATCGTTTGCAGATGTCAGGTTCCGCTATGTTCATCAAGAAAACAGGGGTCGTTCTGCAGCTCGTAACCGGGCGCTGCATATGGTCAGAGGAGAGTACGTCGCATTTTTGGATTCTGACGACCTATTCTCCGAGCATAAATTATCAAGGCACTTACAGTGCCTTGATGCAGAACCTGAGTACGGTATGTCCTATACCTCGGCGTGTGTTATTAATGATGACGGAGAAGAACAATTTTCTCCCTTTGCTGAATTGGAAAACGCACCATACTATCGGGCGACCGAATCGGGTTGGCTCTATGATAGCATTGCCTATTATTTGCCAATAACCATCCTGTTGCCGACCGTCATGATCCGTTCTTCTCTCGTGGTGAAAATATGTGGTTTTGACGAACAGATGAACCGTTTTGAAGATACCGATTTTTTGCGAAGGATCGCACGGCAGACAATGATACTGGCAGTAGATGAGCCATTGACAACCATACGGACTCACGTAGGCAACCGGATGGAACATCCGGAGAGAGTCTATGAGTCCATCAGGTATTACACTGAAAAATTGAAGAGCGAGGTTGGTGCTGATAATACGACCTGGCGACAAGGGAGTGCACGTCTCTTTTTGCATTACGGACTTGCCATATACTCCATGGACGGCATAAAATCTGCTGCATATCCTTTTTTCAAAGCAGCGATAAGTCTAGCAGCAGATAATACGCTTCACTTTTTACGCCTGAATAAAGTTCTTGGTATCCCTCAGGCACTACGACTTTTTCTGAGCTGTTTTACGGCTTCACCATTTAAACTGTCCATACTTCTTGCGGCGGCCATTAAAAGGAGTCTTTTTCCCCATGTTTCACAGTAACTCTAAAAGATGCATTATTCAGGTTAAGAAGGATGATCCTATGGCCATGATGGAACCTTCTGATGCATCAGTTTCTGTTGCTGATTGGTGGGAGTATCACCATGGAGGCAATGGAAACTTCCATCTCTGGCTTACTGGCAGTAACGGACCGGATGTCTGGCGAAGTTTGCATATTTATAAACACATTTTTGCTGGGCAAGTGGTCCTGAATATTGGCGTAGGGTTGGGAAACTGTACACGATCTCTGGTAAAACAAGGATGTTGTGTGGATGTTTTGGATATATCACGTAGCGCACTTGATAAAGTCAGGAATGTCGTGCATGCATGTTGGCTTCCGGAAACTTTCAATCAGGTGTGGGAAAGTGTGTATGATTTGGCGATTTCGAATCTGGTCACACAACACATGTGTGATGAAGATTTGATGTTACAAATTTCAGCAGTTGTAAAGAGGCTTAAACCTGACGGAATTTTTGCCATGCAGTTTGCCTTTGCCTGGGACAATGAACTGAACGACAATGCAACCCCTGATGATACCCTGTTAAAAGGAGGTGGTGTCTGCAGAACTCTTGGCCGTATGGTCCAATTAGTTCAAAGTGCGGGGGGAGCCGTTGTCTGGGCTAACAGGATTGGTATGTTTCCCAATTACAGGTCTGGCTGGTATGCCCTCCATATTGTCAGGCCAGACTTTCCGCACATCAACTCAATGTCCGATCAAAGTAATTATTTAAACAGATTGTCTACATTTTTTAAACGATTTTTGCCATGAAACTTCTGATCGTTGCAATGCCGGATAGTGTGCATACTGCCAGATGGGTTTCCCAACTTGCTGATACAGGATGGGAGATTCATCTATTTTCAAGTAACAATTCGGGATTTACCTGTACTGAACTGCGAAATGTAACGGTTCATCACCTTTTTTATGTTGGAAGAAGTAATGTTGACAAAAGTGTGCGGTTAAAAGGAATTCCTTTTTTTTCTGATTTTGCGGTGTTTTGCATATCAAAAGTTCTTGGAAGGTTCTTCCCGTCGATTTTTGAAACCAGACTTGCCAGTGCCATTACTAAACTTAAGCCTGATATTATCCATTCAATGGAGATTCAGCATGCTGGTTATCTGACACTGGCGACTAAGAAAAGGTTTTCCGGAAAATTTCCACCTTGGATAGTTACAAACTGGGGGAGTGACATATATCTATTTGGAAGGTTGGTTGCCCACAAGGAAAGAATCAGAGAAGTGCTCTCTTTTGCAGACTATTACTCCTGTGAATGCCAGCGAGATGTTTGTTTGGCGAAAGCTTTTGGTTTTACCGGGAGAGTGCTGCCGGTATTCCCTAATACGGGTGGGTTTGATCTTACAGAAGTTGAGAAATTCCGTGAGGAAGGGAGTATTGCTTCACGACGAATAATTATGGTGAAGGGATACCAAACCTGGTCGGGACGAGCACTCGTGGCATTGAGATCACTTGAACGGTCTGCAGACCTCCTGGATGGATATACAGTTGCAATCTATTCAGCAACAGAGGAAGTAGAAATTTCGGCTGAACTTTTTCAGAATACAACCGGTATACCGGTAGTGATCATACCTAAAGAAACCTGTCATCGTGAAATGTTGCGTTGGCATGGTCGCGCACGAATTTCAATCGGTTTGAGTATAAGTGACGCTATAAGCACTTCATTGCTTGAGGCTATGGTAATGGGGTCTTTCCCAGTTCAGTCCTGGACTGCCTGTGCTGACGAATGGATCAATAACGGTTTTAATGGGCTGCTGGTTCCCCCGGAAGATCCTGAAATTGTCGAAATTGCTCTGCGGAGAGCCCTTTCAGATGATGAGTTGGTGAACCGGGCGGCGACATATAATTTCGATATAGCCTTGAAACGGCTGGATCAGAGAGTACTGAGGGAAAAAGTTGTAAATTTTTATAACACTGTGACTAACCAACAATAGTTTATATGTCAGTCACACTTGGAGGGATCACATGAAACAATCAGTGGATATCAAAACCTCATTTACGGCGGCAGACTCAATGCCCTTAAAGGTTCTTCTTGATAAAGAACTAGTACACCATGTACACCATTACAATCGTATTATACCTGTACACATTCAGTTCTTACCTACTAATAAGTGCAACATGAATTGCCGATTCTGTAGCTGCTCTGAGCGTGATGCAACCCTTGAAATGGACTTCAATCTGGCTCGCACAATCATAGAAAAATGCAGGAAATCCGGAACAAAAGCGGTCACGATCACCGGCGGTGGAGAGCCGCTGATGTATCCTCATTTTAACGATCTGGTGGATTGTTTCCACGTGAATTCAATAAAGATTGGATTAGTTACTAATGGTCTTCTGCTGCATAAAGTACCCAGAGAAACTCTGGACAGGATAACCTGGTGCAGAATAAGTAATGATGACCAGAGAACTTTCAGCGGTGTTTATAGTAAACAATTAAGTGGTGTAGTTGCCAAATCGCCTGGGGTTGATTGGGCATTCAGCCATGTAGTATCATCAAATTCAAACGTGGAAGAAATTGCTAGAATAATTACATTTGCCAATCAATATTCTTTTACTCATATACGACTGGTTGCAGATCTGTTCCATCCAGAGGGAGTTGACATGGATTTGTTGAAGCATGCGTTACTGAAAATGAAAGTTGATGATTCCAGAGTGGTTTATCAGGGGAGGAAGTCCTATGACAGGGGGGAGGACTGTTACATAGGCTACTTGAAACCACTGATTGGCCCTGACGCCAAAATCTATGCCTGCTGTGGTGTACAGTACGCCCTGGAAGTGCCGTCCAAGGACCTGCCAGAAGAACTATGTCTGGGAGATGCTCTTGACCTTGAGGCGATACTGGAGAGGAGTGCGATACCTTTGAATGGCAACAATTGTGTAAAGTGTTACTATATGAACTACAACAACTTGTTGCGTGGAATGCTGAAATCAGTTGTCCACAAAGAGTTTGTGTAGACGAGATGCAATTAGCTGATGGTAAGATGTATAAATTGCTGTGGTTCCCAATTATTTTTTATTGTAGAAATAAAATTAAATATAAGTTGCTTTTATACACATCGAGAAAATTGCAGTTTGAATTTATTATTATAATATAATGGTCAATATTGTATATATTTTAGAACTTATTTCGTTGGTATGTATTTGGAAATTATTCGTGAGTTACGAATGAAGGTATTGGTAATAGTTCCTGATGAATACTCTTACGGAGGAACTGGCCGTTTTCTCGAGCGGCTCTTGGAGATTCATTATAACAATAATATAGAAACTGCATTGCTAGTGTCCAAAAATCATTTAAATGAATCCTATTTGTCTTTAGCAATTAAGCATGGCGCAACTATTCTGACGGCATCAAATAAGACTCAGAAAAATACTAATCCAATTATTACATTTCTATATGATTTTATTTTCCCTTTGAGAGTTATTCACAAATGGCATCCTGATCTGGTGGTTATTTCAACAGCTGAACCAGGAAGATTGTCAGCATTATTGTTTTTCCCAATCCCATTGCTTTACATACTTCATACAGCCCCAGATAGGTGTTTCCGAAGACTGTCCATGAGTATTCTTTATATTGGGTTTATGTTTAATAATCGACTAATGACTGTATCAAATGCTGCAGCTAATATAATATCAAGAACAATGGGTGTCCCGATAAAAAAAATATCCGTTGTTTATAATAGTTGCAACTCAATAAATCACGAACAAAAAGTTGGGCATAAAACTGTTTTAACCGTAGGCCACATAGTAGGGTATAAAAATCCGTATGTATGGTTAAAAGTTGCACAAACCGTAATAAAGCAAAGAGATGATATCACTTTTATATGGGTTGGAGATGGAGAACTTATTGATGATATTCGTAATCAAGTTAATGCGTTAGGGCTTGACAATAGGATCACGTTGCCAGGATATTCATCAAATCTAAATAATTATTATGAGAAATCACAGGTATACTTCCAGCCAAGTTTTAGAGAAAGCCACGGTATTGCAGTATTAGAAGCAATGTCATTTGGGCTCCCATGTGTGGTCTCAGATATTGGTGGATTGCCAGAATCTGTTGACGATAATGAAACCGGATTCGTCTGTTCTCCTGAGGATGTAATTATGTTTTCTGATAAAATTTTAGAACTGCTAGGGAATGATATATTGCGCGAAAAAATGGGGACTGCAGGGCGAATAAAGGTAAGAGAAATTTTTTCAGAAGCAGAACAGGATAAGAAGATTAGATCAATATATGAGTTACTTGTTAATAAAGGATAGGTAGATGAAAACTTATTCCTTAACTACACCGGTTGCTTTTTTTGTTTTCAATCGTCCGGAAGAAACTAAAATTGTATTTTCAGCAATTCGTAATGCACGCCCAGCCCAATTACTCATTATTGCTGATGGCCCACGTTTGACTAGCTTAAATGATAAATTTAAATGTGAAGAGGTTCGTCAAATCGTTAATTTGGTCGACTGGCCTTGTGAGGTGCAGCATAACTATTCAGATGTTAATCTAGGATGTAGGAATAGAGTAGCTAGTGGTTTAGATTGGGTATTTAACAAAGTTGAAGAAGCAATCATTCTAGAAGACGACTGTCTGCCAGATATTTCTTTTTTTAGGTTTTGTCAGGAAATGCTTGAAAGATATAGAAACGATAGTCGTATTGCATCTATTGGAGGGACAAATTATCAATGCTGTGCGTTAAAGACACCTTATAGCTACTATTTTTCACGATATAACCACATATGGGGATGGGCATCATGGAAAAGAGCATGGATGGATTATGACGTTGAAATGACTAAGTGGCCAACTGTTCGTGATACAGATTGGTTATCTAATATTTTTACTAAAAAAATAGATTATTACTTTTGGGTTGTAAATTTTGAGAAGGCTTATTGTGGTAAGCTAGATACTTGGGATTTACAGTGGACTTTTGCTTGTTGGTTAAACAATAGACTTAGCATTATACCAAGTTTAAATCTCGTTTCAAATATAGGTTTTGGTTCAGATGCAACTCATACAAAAAGCCAAAATATTAATATCGCAAATATGGCAATAGAATCAATCAAATTTCCAATAAGACATCCAGATTCTGTAGTTAGGAATAGAATTGCAGACAATGTGACACAAAATAGTAATTATAGGCAAAACTTAATTATATTAATTTATAATATAATTAAGTTTCATTTGTTGAGGTCTAAATGACGGTAAAATGCTGCTTGTGCGGAAATATTGAATTGTCTTTAATTGACAATATCAATGTTGCTGATATTTCAAAATTATATATCCATTTATTTAATGTTAATATTGATATGTACTTTAATGGTTTTGATATTATTAGTTATTACAGATGCAATGTTTGTAATTTATTATTTTATTCGCCTCAAGCTGCTGGAGATGAAATTTTATACAATAATTTGCAGCGAATAGAGTGGTATTATCCAAACAATAGAACAGAATTCGCATTAGCTTATAATTATATTAAGAAAAATGATTATGTTCTAGAAGTAGGTTGTGGAAGTGGATTTTTTGGGAAAATGCTTGAAACATGTAACTACGTAGGACTTGAAACTAATGAAAATGCAAAATTAATGGCTATCAATGCTTCATTGAATGTTACTAATCAGACCATAGAAGATCATGCTCTAAATAACAGGGGATTATATGATGTTGTTTGTTCATTTCAGGTTCTTGAGCATGTGGTAAACCCTGATAGTTTCTTAAAATCGTGCGTTGATTGTTTAAAACCTGGTGGATTGCTTATTATTTCTGTCCCTAGCGAAGATTCCTATTTGGCAATAGTCGAAGATGGCGTTCTTAACATGCCGCCTCATCATATGACCCGATGGACTGACAAGACTTTGAAGTTTGTTGCTAGTAGATACCAACTTGAAACCATAACTCTTGAACATGAAAAATTAGAAGAAAATCATATTTTTGGATTTGCTACAGAATCGATTAGGGCAGTTATAAAGAAGATGTTTTGTCTACGGCATAAACATGTAAGTACGAAGCTATACCACAGACTTCTTACTGGTATTTGTCAGATTTTAGGCAAAATATATTCTCAAGTAATATTGTCCTCCACTATTCGTCCTGTTGGCAATTCGGTGACAATGGTATCTAGAAAGGCGACACACCGTTGAAAGTGCTTGTTATCAGCACGTTCGAGCAATCAGGTGGAGCCGCTCGCACAGCGCATCGCCTCTACCAGCAACTGAACAAGATGGGCGTGGATTGTCGCATGCTGGTGCAGTACAAGCAAAGTGATGACTCGTTGGTATCTGCTCCAAGAGGCTGGATTGCACAAATCACACGGATGCTGCGCCCATATCTCGATGCACTGCCATTATACTGTTACCGTTCTCGGTTAAGCCCACCTTGGAGTCTGGCCTGGCTCCCAATAGATATTCGCCATGAAGTTGCGTCATTTGCTCCTGATCTAATTCATATCCATGGTGTCGGTCATGGTTTTTTGTCACTTGATTCCATTAGTCTTTTGCCAGGTCCACTAGTATGGACGCTGCATGACTCATGGGCTTTTACCGGAGGTTGCCATTTGCCTGGTGATTGTGAACGCTATTCAGACAGATGCGGTTATTGCCCACAGCTAAATATGCGTCACGAAAATGATTTGAGCAGATGGGGCTGGAATCGTAAAGCAGAAATGTGGCCACAACTCGATTTAACCTTTGTTGCTCCTTCACACTGGCTGGCTCGTTGTGCAGCGTCCAGTTCGCTACTTAGTTCGAAGAAGATTGAAGTTATTCCTAACGGAGTTGATACGAGTTATTTTACCCCCCGTAATAGTAGCAGTGCTAAAGCAACCTTGGGCTTGCCCAATGACGAAATCGTTATTCTTTATGGTGCATCCGCATTTTTGAAAGACGCTAATAAGGGTTTTTATTTGCTCCAGGAAGCCATGAAGCAGGTGGTTGCAAGGAAACCTCAAAAGAAGTTGGTTCTGGCCCTGTTTGGTGATTCGACTTATGGAGAGCTGGAATTCCATGGGATTCCAGCTCGTTCCTACGGACATGTGTCAACAGAGGATCAACTTGTAACTCTCTACAGTGCGGCGGATATCTTTATCCTTCCCTCGCTCCAGGAAAATCTCCCAAATACTGTTATGGAAGCAATGGCTTGCGGGACACCTTGTGTTGCGTTTGAAGTGGGCGGTGTAGGAGATCTTATTTCTCATGGTGAAAACGGGTATCTTGCCAAGGCTGCAAACGAACATGATCTGGCAGAAGGAATTACTTGGATGCTGGCGGATGATGACCGGCGCGCAAGACTGGGGCGCCAAGCCCGCAAGACTATCGAAGATGGTTTCAGTCTGGCCGAGGTTGCCGAGCGTCATTTTGCACTTTACAGTCGTGTCATCGACGATAGTCGAAAGACTGGTGCTAAGGTATTATGAAACAGGACTTAATTTACGATGAAGATGAGACTACTTAAGTTAATAGACCGTCTGCTGGGAGTTATTCTCAATGCGTATCTTCCTTCTGCACCGGTTCTGCCACTCCCAAATCCCCGACGCTTCCTGCTCATCCGCCCCGGTGGCATCGGTGATGCCGTCCTGCTCACTCCGACGATCAATGCCATCAGCGAGTCATATCCTGCATGCACAATTGATATTCTGGCGGAGAAGAGAAATGCTGCCGTATTTCAACTTGTACCTGGAATACGTAAGGTTTACTTGTATGATGTCCTTTCAGGGCTACCCTCTGTCCTGCGAAATAGCTACGATGTGGTCATCGACACCGAGCAGTGGTATAGGCTCTCTGCCGTCGTGGCGCGGATGGTCAATGCACCGATGAAGATCGGGTTTGCATCTAATGATCGTGGACGCCTCTTTACCCATCCAGTAGCTTACTCACTTGATGTCTTCGAGGTGGTTAGTTTCTTGAATCTGTTGCAGCCTCTTGCTATAACCATCTCCCAGGTAGTGTCAGCACCTTTTCTTCGCATACCGGATTCAGCGGTGGATACGGCTGGTTCATTACTGGAAGGGGTAGAGGGCAAGCCGATCATTGCAATTTTCCCCGGTTCAAGTGTCCGAGAGAAATACTGGGGAACGGAACGTTTTATCTCACTTGCGATTAGGCTAACCAAAGGAAGTGTGGCTATTGTTATTATCGGTGGTCAGGAAGAGATTCCCACCGGAGAAGAGATAATAAGAGAGGCGCATTGTCTGAATCTGGCAGGTATGACCTCTCTTGTGGAAACCGCCGCAATCATCGCGAGGTCAGATGTTCTGGTGAGCGGAGATTCAGGAGTGCTCCATATCGCCGCTGGTCTTGATATCCCGACGGTGGCACTGTTTGGCCCCAGCAGTATTACCAAGTGGGCACCTCGAGGGAAGATGCACAGGGTTGCCGGCAAGAAGCCCCCCTGTTCACCATGTTCACTCTATGGGACTATCCTGCCATGTCCACACAGTGTTCGTTGCATGTCTGACATATCTGTTGACGAGGTGGTTCAGGCTATTGAACTAGTGCTGGCATAACTTGATAGCGGTAAGAAAAAATGCGGAAGCCAATAAAACCCTTGACATTTTCATGCCTAACTGGTATTAAAAAAAAGTTTTCACAGAGGCGCGTAGCTCAGGGGTAGAGCACTAGCTCGACACGCTAGGGGTCGGCGGTTCGAAACCGCCCGCGCCTACCATTAATGCCACAGTTATGCAGGTGACAGGGGCATCGAAGTTCGATGCCTCTTTCTGTTAAGGGGTTTAGATGGCTGAGATCAGTGTAACACTCCCAGACGGTTCAATAAGAATGGTTAAGGATGGAGCCACTATCTATGATTTGGCAAAGACTATCGGTACGGGGCTGGCCAAGGCAGCTATTGCCGGTAAGATTGATGGCGACCTAGTTGACATATCGTCTAAGCTGTATAACGGCTCCAATGTAGAAATTATTACCGAAAAAAGTCAGGAAGCACTAGAAATAATCAGACATTCAACGTCCCATTTAATGGCCCAAGCAGTACAAATCCTTTTTCCAGAAGCTAAAGTCACGATAGGCCCTGCTATCGAAAATGGTTTTTATTATGATTTTGATGTGAATTCACCGTTCAGCCCTGAAGATCTTGTAAAAATTGAAAATAAGATGAGCGAACTGGCAAAAGCCGGTCTCAATATTGAACGGCAGGAATTATCTAAAGATGAAGCTATCAAACTTTTCCAAGGGCTGGGGGAGAGTTATAAAGTTGAAATCATAGAGGAGCTTAACGCTGACAGTGTATCTGTATACCGCCAGGGAGATTTTGTGGACCTCTGTCGTGGTCCACACCTACCAGCTACCTCTTGGTGCAAAGCATTCAAGCTTACATCTATTGCAGGGGCATACTGGCGGGGTGATGAAAAGCGTAAAATGTTGCAACGAATATACGGTACTGCATTTGCCGATAAAAAGGAACTTGATGCTTACCTAGATAAGCTAGAAGAGGCCAAGCGACGCGACCATCGGAAGATAGGCAAGGAACTGGACCTATTTTCCTTTTCTGATGAGGTCGGAGCTGGTTTTGCTATTTGGCATCCAAAAGGTGCAATGCTCAGGACAGTTATCGAGGATTTCGAACGTAAAGAACATCTAAAGCGCGGTTATGACATAGTAGTAGGGCCGCAGATACTTAAGACAGAACTTTGGCAACGTTCTGGCCACTACGAAAATTATCGTGAAAATATGTACTTCACCGAAGTGGACGAACAGAGTTATGGTGTAAAACCCATGAACTGCCTCTCACACATGATGATATATAAATCACATCTAAGGAGTTACAGGGATCTTCCATTCCGTTTTTTCGAACTTGGCACGGTGCATCGACATGAGCGTGCCGGAGTGCTGCACGGACTCCTCCGAGTTCGTTGTTTCACCCAGGATGATGCACATATTCTTTGTACTCCTGATCAGTTAGACGGTGAGATTAAAGGAGTAATATCTTTTGTAAGCGATGTAATGAGAATTTTTGGGTTTGATTATGAAATGGAACTCTCTACACGCCCAGAGAAGTCTATCGGCTCAGACGAAGACTGGGATAGGGCAACTAATGCTCTGCTCGCCGCTCTTAAAGATACGGGGCGTCAATTTGAAATAAATGAGGGTGATGGAGCATTTTATGGCCCCAAGATTGACATAAAGCTGCGTGATTGTCTTGACAGAAAATGGCAGTGTGCTACAATCCAGTGCGATTTTACCCTTCCGGAGCGCTTTGATCTCACCTATGTTGATGCTAGTGGAGAAAGAAAACGGCCGGTCATGCTGCATCGGGTAATACTGGGATCCATAGAGCGATTCATCGGAGTTCTAATAGAGCATTATGCTGGCAATTTCCCGCTCTGGTTGGCTCCGGTACAGGTGACGGTGCTAACAGTAACTGACAACCAACTT
Organism: uncultured Geobacteraceae bacterium; assembly: GCA_964649725.1. Lineage (GTDB taxonomy): Bacteria > Desulfobacterota > Desulfuromonadia > Geobacterales > Geobacteraceae > CAZYTM01. The sequence continues at coordinate 202,066 of CAZYTM010000004.1, forward strand.
AACTATGCACAAGGAGTAGTTAATGATTTGAGAAATTACGGAATCAGGGTGAATGCAGATATAAGAAATGAAAAACTTGGTTTTAAGATTCGAGAAGCTCAGTTACAAAAAGTGCCCTATATGCTAGTTATTGGGGATAAAGAAGTTGACTCGGCAACTGTGACCCCTAGATTTCGTGATGGTAGTAATCTTACGCCCATGAATGTCTCAGATTTTGCAGAGTTCATAATAAAAGAAGTTAATAGTTTCCATTAGGAGGTGGCACCATAGCTAAACCTACAGTAAATATTAATAATGCAATTAAAGCAAAGGAAGTTAGGGTTGTAGGGGCTGAAAGTGAGCAGTTAGGCATCCTGCCTCTAAATGAAGCACTAGCTATGGCAGAGACTCAACAACTTGATCTTGTTGAAGTTTCTCCGACAGCAGTACCTCCGGTCTGTCGAATAATGGATTACGGGAAATTTAAGTATCAACAAAGTAAAAAGTTGCAAGAAGCAAAGAAGAAACAGGTCCATGTTCAAGTAAAAGAGGTTAAGCTTAGACCAAAAACTGATGAGCATGATCTTCTTTTCAAGATGAAGCATGTACGAAGATTTCTAGAGGAAGGAAACAAGGCTAAGATAACGGTAGTATTTCGTGGAAGAGAAATTACACACATGAATCTTGGTCAAAGTGCTTTGGAAAAATTCGTTGAAGATTTACAGGATATTGCAATTATAGAAGTTAGGCCTAAGATGGAGGGGCGAAATATGTTCATGATAGTAGCTCCTAAGGTTAAAACATCAAAATAAATTTAAATACTTAATCCTAAGTAAGGAGAAGTAACATGCCTAAAATTAAGACCAATAGGGGTGCAGCAAAACGATTTAAGAAGACAGGTACAGGCAAAATCAAGAGAAGTCATGCTTTTACAAGCCATATATTGACTTCAAAGACAAGAAAAAATAAGCGTAACCTCCGAAAGGGGACTGTAGTAGAGTCGGTTGATCATAAAAATATCGCCAAATTAATACCTTATCTTTAAAACTTAATTATCTGTTGAAAAGTTTAGTAACTGTGAACCGTGAGGTCACGTCTCCCCTTACGGATCCAGAAAATACATAAGAGAAGGAGTAAATAGTAATGCCAAGAGTTAAACGTGGGTTTAAAGCGAGACAGCGAAGAAACAAGGTCTTAAAATTGGCCAAGGGTTACCGTGGGGCAAGAAGTAAGCTTTTCAGGAGTGCTACTGAAGCAGTTGATAGGGCTTTAAATTATGCATTTAGAGACAGAAGAGTTAAAAAGCGTGATTTCCGTTCCTTATGGATTATCCGTATAAATGCTGCAGCTAGAAATAATGGCCTTTCATACAGTAAATTTATATTCGGCCTAAAAAAAGCCCAAGTAGAAATCGATCGTAAGGTGTTGGCTGATCTCGCTATATCGGACCCAAAAGGTTTTGCCGAAATAGCAGTACTTTCCAAGAATCAACTTTAAAATGAATTCTAATATTTAAAAAAAGAAATGAGATGCGTGTCATCTCATTTCTTTTTTTATCAAAAGGTCGTTTATATGCGGGAAAAAATTGATGAATTATTAAAACAAGCATTAATGGAGATTGATTCTGCTTCTTCTGAGGATGCTGTAATAGAGTTGAGGGTTAAATATTTAGGGAAAAAGGGTAAATTAACATCTGTTATGAAGGGGATTGGGGCTCTATCTCTGGAGCTTCGACCTCATTTTGGCCAATTACTCAATTCGGCCCGTGACAGAATTGAAGGAGAATTGACAAATGCAACAACCAAATTCAGAGATATAAGACTTTCTGAAAAAATTGCCAGGGAAAAACTGGATGTTACTTTACCAGGAAGAACAATTCATGTTGGCACAAAGCACCCAGTAACTCAAATTACAGAAGAAATAACTGATATTTTTTCAGGTTTAGGGTTTAATGTTGCTGAAGGTCCTGAAATTGAGCTGGATTTTTATAATTTTGAGGCACTGAATTTCCCAAAGGATCATCCTGCAAGAGATATGCAAGACACTTTTTTTATTGATGATAATATTCTGCTTCGTACGCATACATCACCAGTTCAGATCCGAACTATGCTGAAACATAAACCACCTGTGCGAATTATTGCACCTGGCACTGTTTATCGATGCGACTCAGATGCTACGCATTCACCTATGTTTCATCAAGTTGAAGGTCTTATGGTGGACAAAGGGATTACATTTGCTGATTTGAAAGGAATTTTAACAATTTTTGTTAACCAATTATTTGGCAAAGGAATAAGCGTACGACTTAGACCAAGTTATTTCCCTTTTACTGAACCTTCAGCAGAGGTTGATATCGCATGTGTGATATGCAATGGTGGTGGCTGTAGAGTATGTAAATACACTGGTTGGTTGGAAATACTTGGGGCCGGGATGGTCGACCCAGAGGTATTTCGGCATGTTAATTATGATCCTGAACAATTATCTGGTTTTGCATTCGGGATGGGTATAGAGAGAATCGCTATGCTTAAATTTGGGATTAGTGACATGCGTCTTTTATTTGAGAATGATCTAAGATTTCTTAGTCAGTTTAATTAAAAACAAAAACAATGAGTATCTAAAAGAGTGAGATTATGATTGTAAGCACTAATTGGTTGAAGGATTTTGTTGATATAGATATTTCACCTAATGAATTGGCTGATATCCTAACTATGTTAGGTTTAGAAGTTGAAGGTGTGGTGACCCATGGAGAAGGGCTAGATGATGTTGTAGTAGCTGTTGTCCTAGAGAAAGAACAACATCCGAATGCTGATAAACTTTCATTATGTAAAGTAAAAAGTGACAATGAAATTTTGAGCATTGTTTGCGGTGCCAGTAATTTTCAGGTTGGGGATAAAGTCGCATTGGCTAAGATAGGTACTGTATTACCGGGTGATTTCAAGATTAAGCGTTCAAAAATTAGAGGTGAAGAATCATATGGGATGCTTTGCTCAGAAAAAGAGTTAGGTTTAGCATCTGAATCTGATGGGATAATGATATTGCCTTCAGATTTTCAAATAGGAAGTCCAGTATTTGAAGCGCTAGGGATCAAAGATACGATATTTGAGATTGGTTTGACACCAAACCGTGCCGATTGTTTGAGTATCATAGGAATTGCACGTGAAGTTGCAGCAAAACTTAAGAAATCTCTTTCAATCCCTCATCTAACACTTAATGAAGATATATGTCCGATTAGCAATATTGCCACAATAAACGTAATTGATGCTGATCTTTGTCCCCGATATGCTGCTAGATACATCTCTGGATGTAATGTTACTACTTCCCCCAAATGGTTAGTTGATAGGCTCCAATCAGTAGGATTAAGATCCATCAACAATGTTGTCGATGTAACAAACTATGTACTTATGGAATATGGACACCCCTTGCATGCTTTTGATTTTGATAATCTTGCTGACTCTAGAGTTATTGTAAGAAGAGCAAATGATGGGGAGGAGTTCACTACACTGGACGGGCAGAAAAGAATCTTGAACAATTCCGATCTCACGATCCAAGATGGAGAAAAAGTTATCGCACTTGCTGGAATTATGGGAGGAGAAAATTCAGAGATTTCTGATAAAACACAAAATATATTACTTGAAAGCGCTTATTTCAAACCATCAGCCATAAGACTAACAAGTAGACGTCTTGGACTTCATACTGAATCTTCTCACCGTTTTGAACGTGGGGCTGACATTAACATTGTCCCGGAAGCTCTTAATCGCGCAGCAATACTTATAGCTGAACTATCTGGTGGTAAAATTGCGTCTGGTATCATTGATATATATCCAGTAATAAATGAAACTAGAAAAATCATTCTTAGGATGGAAAGAGTTAATAAAGTCTTGGGTGTGACTCTAACCATTGATAAGATAAATGATCTACTAATAAGTCTTGGCTTTGAAGTTGAAATTGTTTCGTCAGATTTGTTGAGTGTTGCAGTGCCTTCTTTCAGGGTAGATATTGAGCGAGAAATTGATTTGGTAGAAGAAGTGGCTCGTTTATACGGATTTGAAAATATTCCTGCATCCATACCATATGCAAATATATTGTCAGAATTACCATCTTTGCATCAGATGCTAGAGCGCAAAGTTAGAGAAATTTTTATAGCTCTTGGCTTCAATGAAGTTATCAATTTCAGTTTTATCTCCCCTGATGGTTTCGATAAGATAAATCTTTCAATTAACGATATACGTCGAAATTTTATTCCACTTCGAAATCCTATCGTCGATGAACATTCAATAATGAGAACTACACTATTGCCGAGCCTGTTGAAGACAGTGTCTGATAACTATTCTCACAGGATACTTAATCAACGTATTTTCGAAGTACGCCGTGTATATATTCCTATAAACAATCAGGAGCTGCCTGATGAGCCTCTACATATAGCAGGGGTACTTACGGGAAGACGATATCCTGAAGGATGGAATCAAGATAATTCTATGGTTGATTTTTTTGATTTAAAGGGATGTATAGAACATTTACTATTATCGCTTAATATTAAGGATGTACATTATTCAAACGAAGCAATTGATAACTTTTATCATCCAGGTAAAACATGTAGCCTGAAAGTGGGAAATGAGCAAATAGGAGCTTTTGGTGAACTTCATCCAGATGTATTAATTAAGCATAATATCTTACAGCCAGTATTGTATTTTGAAGTATATTTTGAACAGTTGATGAAGTATAGCAATAAGAAATCCAAATTAATTGTGCCGCCTCGTTTTCCTGATGTGACAAGAGATGTGGCAATGCTTGTAGGAGATAATATTTCAGCCGATGATATTTTGAATACAGTTCGTAAGCTATCTATTAAAGAAATTGAGGATGTTGCTGTATTTGATGTCTATCAAGGTGAACATGTGCCTAATGGGATGACAAGCATTGCAGTCAGGATTAGATATCGTAACCCAGGCAAGACACTTACTGATGAAGAAGTAGCAGCATTACATAAGATAGTTATTGAATCTTTACTTCAACAACATTCAATAATAATAAGGTAAAAATTGGTTGATTATATTTTTATGCTGTGTTATAACCCAACGCGTTGTCTAAACCTTTAGGATAAAAGAACAATCATAGTATTGAGGGCATCATGACTAAAGCAGATATCGTTGAAAAAATATATGAAAAGGTCGGTTTTTCCAAAAAAGATTCATCTGAATTAGTTGAATTGGTATTTGATATTATCAAAACTACCCTTGAAAGCGGCGATAAAATAAAAATCGCTGGCTTTGGTAATTTTGTAGTAAAGGAAAAAGCTGATCGTCGGGGCAGAAATCCCCAAACTGGTGACGAGATAGTCATTGCCGCTAGAAAAATACTTACCTTTAAGCCTAGTCAGGTACTTAAAGCATCCATAAATAAATAGGCTTTCGTCAGGAGGGGTTATGGATACCTCAAATCACGATAAGCTTTTCATGAAAATCGGAAAAGTAGCAAAGCTAACCTCCCTAAAAACATCTATCATCAGATATTGGGAGTCAGAATTCTCTAATTTACATCCCATAAAAAGTCCATCAGGCCAGCGTCTTTATTCGAAAAACGATGTTGCTCTCATCCTAGAGATTAAGCAGTTACTTTATTCGGAAAAACTAACTATAGATGGGGCAAGAAAAAGATTATCTGTTAAATATACGCCCGTTGAACCATATGAAAAATCCTGTGAACAATTAATAAATCTTATTAAATCTTCAATTGATGAATTAAAAAGCATTAAAGAAAGTTTTTGAAATTGTCTCCGTGAATAACGGGGCGTAGCGCAGCCTGGTAGCGCACTAGACTGGGGGTCTAGTGGTCGCTGGTTCAAATCCAGTCGCCCCGACCAACAAAAGCGGCTTATATAATAAGCCGCTTTTTACCTTTATACACAATTTTTACAGGATTTCCCCTTTACTAGACATTTAATTTCTCCTTTGTTATATTCAGCTAAGACTTGGGGGGGTGCAGTGCATGAATTTTGACGTTGCACGTCGGCGCATGGTGAAACATCAAATTATTGACCGTAATATTAATGATGCTCGCGTCATAGAAGCAATGTCTAAAGTTCCTCGGCATCTATTTGTAGAAGAAGCTATTTCTGCTCAAGCTTATAGTGATTCTCCTTTGCCAATTGGTGATAAACAAACCATATCGCAACCTTATATGGTTGCTCTTATGACGGAATTTCTAAAGTTAAATGGTACTGAAAAAGTTTTAGAAATTGGTACTGGTTCTGGTTATCAAACTGCAATATTGGCTGAGCTTGCAGATCGGATATATACAATTGAAAAAGTTAGAGCACTCGCATTGAAAGCTCGAAGAGTCCTCGACAGTTTAGGGTATTTGAATGTAAATCTTCGTATCGCTGACGGAAGTGCTGGCTGGCTGGATGAGGCCCCATTTGATGCAATTATAGTTACTGCGGGTTCACCTGATATCCCAAGACAATTTATTGATCAACTAGCATTCGGGGGTAGACTAGTTATCCCAACAGGAAGTATATTTGAGCAACAATTAATTATAATTACTAAGAATATAGATGGTACATTATCTCGAGAAGAATCAGTTGGATGTCGTTTTGTTAAACTAATTGGTAAATACGGTTGGTTGGAAGAATAAGTATTCTCATGTGAAACATTTATTTATAATGTAGGAGTAAATATGGATGAAGAACTGTCTAGTGTAATACAAGAAGATCATCTGGATCAGAATGATGAATTTATTGAGCCAGAACCGGCAGAATTAATTGATTATGAAGATGAGCCTGAAGAAGAGATAAAAGTCCCTGAAGCAGAGCATTTTGACGATGCAATTAAACTATATTTACGTGAAATTCAAAAAACAAAATTACTGAGTGCAGAAGAAGAAAAGGAATTAGCAAATCGAATTGCAAATGGAGAAAAGTCTGCTCGTGACCATATGATAGAATCTAATCTACGTTTAGTAGTAAAAATTGCTAAACGCTATATTAACCGTGGGTTACCTTTTCTCGATTTGATTGAAGAAGGAAATATGGGACTAATTAAAGCCGTAGAACGATTTAAACTATCCAAAGAGTGCCGTTTTTCAACTTATGCAACATGGTGGATTCGTCAGTCGATTGAACGAGCTTTAGTAAACCAATCACGAACAATCAGATTGCCTGTTCATGTGTCAGATGATATTAACAAAATGCTAAGAATTACTCGCGAGTTATTACAAAAATTAAATCGCGAGCCAACAGTAAAAGAAGTAGCAACGGGGATGCAATCAAATTCTGCTTATGTACGTAGATTGATGGTCCTATTAAAGAAGACATATTCTATTGAAAGACCAATGGGTGAAAATAATGATTATTATCTAATTGACACGATTGAAGATACATCCTCAGTGTCTCCAGCTGAACTACTGGAAGATATAAATAAATATGAAATAGTGTCTTTATGGTTTGACACTTTATCAGACAGTGAAAAACGAATATTAACTTTAAGATTTGGACTTGACGATAAAGAGCCACAAACTCTTGACACTATAGGGAAAAGCTTTGGAGTTACTCGAGAACGTATTCGTCAAATTGAAGCAAAATCACTAGAAAAACTACGTAAAATTGTTGAAAATACTACAGCCAATAGATATGATATTGTAAATAAATGATTGGGGTGATTTATAATGGATGAACTAAAAAATATTATTAGAGATATTCCTGATTTCCCAAAGAAAGGTATAATTTTTAAAGATATTACAACTTTACTTGCTGATGCAAAATCCTTTCAAAAAATGGTTGATTTGCTTGCTCATAGATATATAGGCGAGAAAATAGATAAGGTTGTTGGTGTTGAAGCTCGAGGGTTTATTATAGGAGCTGCACTTGCTTATAAACTTGGAGCCGGTATTGTCTTAGTAAGAAAACCTGGAAAATTACCTGCAGAAACATTTAAAAAGACTTATGATTTAGAATATGGTACAGATACTCTTGAAATTCATAAAGATTCTATAAAATCAGGAGAAAATATTCTTATAGCAGATGATTTATTGGCAACAGGCGGAACCATGGGTGCTGTTGTTGATATGGTATTAGAAATGGGTGGATCAATCGTTGAATGTTGTTTTATGGCAGAATTGGTATTTTTAGGCGGACGTAATAAACTCCCAGAGAATAAGGTATTTTCTCTTCTCAAATTCTGATAAATTACTTTATGAATTTATTTAATTTATAATTGTCCCCGTAGCTCAGTAGGATAGAGCAACGGATTCCTAATCCGTGTGCCGGAGGTTCGATTCCTCTCGGGGACGCCACGTTGTTAAGGATTTACGCAATTAGCGTAAATCCTTTTTAATTAAACTATTTGAGGCTGATTATGTTCAACTTAAAAATCATTACATCATTTGCGGCAGCACATTGTCTTACACATTACCATGGCGATTGTGAAAACTTACATGGTCATAATTGGAAGGTAGAAGTTTCTGTTACTGCAATTGAATTGGATAACGCAGGCTTGGGAGTAGATTTTAAAATAATTAAAAGCAAGACAAATGAAATTTTAAATACTTTGGACCACAAATATTTAAATGAAATAATACCATTTGATACTATTTCTCCTTCATCTGAAAACATTGCAAAATTTATATTTATTGAACTTTCAAAAGTTCTTAACAATAACAACATTAGTATAAATAAGGTTACTGTATGGGAATCTGATAATGCTAATGCGAGTTATTATGAATGATGCTAATCTTATTGAAATATTTTCTTCAATCCAAGGTGAAGGTCTTTTTGTCGGATATAGGCAGATTTTTATAAGATTTTCTGGTTGTAATGTTAAATGCAATTATTGTGATACTAATCATGATTATGCACAACATTGTAATGTAGAAAACACTCCTGGTTATCGAGACTTTACACCTGTAGATAACCCGATAACTTATGATTATTTAGTTAGCTTAGTCAAAAATTGGCAATCAACATGGCCTAATCTGCATCACTCACTTTGCTTTACAGGAGGTGAACCACTTTTATATGTTAGAACTCTTACTGGTTGGCTTAAAGAACTTGGGGAGACTTTACCCATTTATTTAGAAACTAATGGGATATTGTATGATAACCTTCATGATGTCTTAGGTTATATTGACTACATAAGTATGGATATTAAATTACCTTCGACATCTGGAATTACTAATTTATGGCAAGATCACGAAAGATTTTTAAAGATATCAACGCAAAAAAACGTTTTTGTTAAATGTATAATTGATGAAGAAACTACGAAAAATGAAATAGAAACAGTTTGTTATATTATTGCCAAAGTCAACAATAAAATCCCTTTAATTCTTCAACCCAGACATCTAGCAGATGGTAAATTAGGCATATCTTCTAACCACTTATTTCTATTGCATAAATATGCTTCAGATGTATTGCGTGAAGTTAGGATTATTCCTCAAGTTCATAAGTTCTTAGGTGTCATGTAACTACTTTTGTAACAATAATAGAATGTTATAATGTAGTGAGAAGATTTGCATCAAAAGTACAAAGTGGCCACAAAGATAATTTTCTTAACAAATTATTTTCTATTGTAATGGCGGTTGTATAATATCGCCAAACCGATAGATACTTTAACCCAACAATTAAAGCACTAAGAATAAAAACTGTCCTGAAGTAATTATCTAGTGATTCAGATAGAAAAAATAGGCTATAAAAGATGGAAATAAATATTACTTGTGACCAAATCCCACCTGGCTTATCCCCGTTTATAAGATGCCCAAGAATAATTATCAAAGAAGAAATAATTGATATAGCTAGAACAATTAGAACCATGAAAGGGGAGGGGGGAACCCCTAAAATTGTTAGAACAATATCTGGTAATCCTTCAAGCGGTTTGCATTTACTAAAGAGTAACGCAAATATACTAATCAATGCAAAAAATAGTACCCCCCAAAGATCCCATCTTAACTTTTTATTTAAGCTATTTATATTTTTGTGAATTTTATCCCTTATAAATATTGAATCAACTATCTGTTGTGAATTAATAGACTCATGCCTTGACCTTATATGTAACAATGAATATATATTGTCAATCATGACCGTGTCCTCACGCAGCCAAGCAGATCATTACTTGACATGTAATCAAGAATGATTAATTTGTTTACCCATTTCAGGAAGATGTTCATGGTCATCTTCAACTTCTTCCCAACCATTAATCATCGGTTTGAAATATGCTAACGGAGTGTGACCTAGTGTTGCTAAATATATATGTGTAAACAAAAACGCACAGAGAGAGCAGGCTAAAAGGAAATGAGATCCAACCAATATCTTTAGACCACCAATCATAATCAACAAATCTCTTAGAGGTGCAATATTCATTAAAAATATACCCGTAAGGCTAACAAGGGGTACTAATACAAACATAATAGCAAGATAAGCAGACTTCTGCATTGGATTGAATTTATTGTCAGGTGTCGCATGATGTGGATTCGGTTTCCCCCTAAAATAATTAAAAAAATAAAATATCATTTGCCGAAATATCCCACTCTGAAGGTCCTCTTTTTTTGGGAAATATAATTGTGCTATAGTGCCAGCAATCATTGTGTAATAAAAAAACCAGAGTGAGAATGATAGCGCAACAACAATCCCGGCAGTATTGTGTAGCATAATTGCTGATTTATAACTAAATATCTTAATATATTCAGGGAAACGAATTTGTGCGCCTGTAATACATAATGTAACTATCCCCAAAGCATTAAGCCAATGCCATATACGTACCGGAATAGGTTGTAAATAAATCATTTTCTTCCCGTTCGAATTCATATCAATGCCCCTTTCCACTTCTATTTTTTCTTGTTAAAAATCTTATACTGCCGTGGCCTACAGGTAACAGTAAACCACCAATAATAATAACTAATCCTATCTTATCCATCATTGCATTTCTTGTTGAGCCCATCATGTAAAAATCAGGAGTACCATATAGTGCATCTAATGTCGCACCTTGTTCTACTGCAACCCTCTGGTAAGTGCCATTTTCTTGAGGCAAAGCGATAAAACTTGTTTGCCTAGCTTCTGGACCAGATGCATGGCAGAATGTACAATCCCAACGATTAGCGAGTACTTGAAAATTATGCGTTACAACTTCCGGAGTCATGGTCCCTTGAAGACGTAAGTAGTTATGGGCTGGGTTTGTGTTGAATAATTTTAATTCTGATATTGATATATAATTGTCATTATTTATATCAATGAGAGTTCTAATGTCTTTATTTGCAGATAGTTTTTTTAATTCTTCATGACTTGCGAGTTTAAAATCACTATATCTACTTTCATCCTGACGTTTAATAATGTACATAGTAATCACATAATTTTTTGAACCCGTATGACATGTAACGCATGGGATTGCTTCAATATGTAGCGCTGCCTGAGGTAACCATTCAGAATGTAATGAAACCATTTTGTCTAATTTATGGCATCTAGAACACATTCTGTTCATATCAGTTCCAGATATTTCTGTTGCACCTTGAACAATATGTGGATTGTGACAATCTCCACAAGAGGCGTTTTTTGCATGATCGCTTTTATTATATTCATCTTGGATGTCATTATGGCAATCTACGCATTTGGTAGAAAACGTAACGGGGCCATCATTTGGATGTTTAGAGCTTATTGTGTCATGACAAGTTCGGCACCCAAAATTTGAACCGGCAATATTTGCATGGGATGTATTTGCATATTTCCCAGCTTCAATTAAATGCTGATCTCCAACTATCTTTTTATTGCTATGGCAGCGTAGGCATTCTTCATTGGTTGATGCCATTACTATATTTGTATTGCTAATTATAATTAATACTAGCAATGATTTAATGAAACTATAATTTAAATTTATTAACATATTGGCTTTCACAATTTTCCTCCGCATGTGAACTTTTAGATATATTAGATATAATTTAACGATTTACCTTTTGTTTTTCTGGCTCACTGATGATTTTACGAGAAGACCAAAGATTTCTTAATAGTGGAAATATTTGGCTTATGACAATTAATGCGCAAAATGCTAGAAATACCCATACAACAATACTACTATTATCTTCACGTGGTGGGCCTGATGCACAATAAGCATTAATATAACTAGTTGTGACAAATAAGAACTGAATAAATAGCAACTTATAAAATTTCACCATGGCGCAATCTCCTTTTTAGATGTTTTTGCGTGAATTATTAAAAGCACATTTAACAGCTTGCCTAATTTCATCATTATCTTCAGAATTATGTGGTTTTAATGCATGATAGAAAATCCCTTCTTGTCTGATTTTGCGTACTACTGGGAGCGACACTTCATCTGAAATAAGAATAATAGTAAGCTGCTTATTACATTTTTTTAGTAATTGGATAAGATCCGCTGAAGCAACTTTTTTGTCAAAATCAGTACCGAGTAAAACAACTGGTGTTTGTTTTTCTAAAATATTACATAAAACATGTACTGCGGAATCTGTTGTTTCTACTTGGTACCCAGCTTCAGCAAAGTACTCAGCAAATTGTTTGCGTGCCTCAGTGTCTTTATCAGCTATGAGTATTCCGCGTTCAGTCATAGTAATCTCACTTTTTATTGTAACGTCTATTAGCGGTTGCTTTCCTTGGTATATATTCTCTTGTGTGACATTAAATTTAATCCTTTAATTAGTGCACATATAAGGATTAGGCCTGGAAGTACTTGTACGGCAAGTATTACACCAATAAATATAAGGAATAGTTTTGTAATCAAGCTTTCATCAGATATTATCCCTAGCAAATTTATAATCCATGCATTTGTTAAAATGATTAACGCAATTATTAATGTCGTAGATATTCTTGTTTGTTTTGTTGTAAATATATTTAAATTCATTGCAGCCTCATTATTAACAACAAACTATCTACAGTTATTATTTTTAGAACGTATTAATGGTTAAGCAACCCCAATGCCATAATATTAGCGTTAACTTAAAAAAATATTTAATGTGGCTAACTATCTAATGTTTATATGATGTTAAAATGAGGTGTTTTTACAGCAGGGGAGAGTTTAAACTGAAGGTGGCCTAAGATATCATAAAAAGCCAAATTTCATGTTAAATATATTATTGCGCTACAATAAATTACTGCTCGACAATAATAAATTTAGTTAATTATTTAGTTGGGATGTTATATTTCTTCAAAAGAGCATAGAGACGCGACTGAGAAAGCCCCGATATAGAGCTCGCTGAGTCAAGTTTGTTTTCAGCCAACTCCATTAATTCATTTAAATATTGTTTTTCGGCTTGTGAAAATATTGATTCTCGATATTCATGCATTGGAGGAAGAGTTTTATATTTTGTTCCAATGGGTTTTGAATTTATATTACTAGGAGAAGCATGAGATACAGTAGCTTGAGCGACTTTAATTCTAATTTCATGGGGAAGATGTTTAGGAAAAAGGGTTGGTTCAAATCTTGCCGCTATTATTGAGCGCTCAATTGTATTAACAAGTTCTCGAACATTTCCCGGCCAATTATATTGTGTTAAAATGTCTAAATACTCTGGCGAAAATGCCTTGGGCGAGAAATCATATTGATCGCAAAATCTATCAAGATGATATCTGATAAGTTCTTTAATATCTTCAGATCGTTCTCTAAGAGGTGGTATGGTTATAACAAATGACTTAAGTCGATACCACAAGTCCTCGCGAAAACCCCCATTTTTCACCATGCCATCAATATCTCTATTTGTTGCAGCAACTAATCTAAAATCACTAGCAACTTCCCGCTGTCCTCCTACTGGACGAAAATTATGTTCCTGAAGTACTCTAAGAAATGCTTTCTGCATAAGTAGAGGTAATTCACCAATTTCATCGAGAAATAGAGTGCCACTATTCGCCTGTCGAATTAATCCATCTCTAGCTTGGTCAGCACCTGTAAAAGCACCTTTTTCATGGCCAAAAAGAAGACTTTCCACAAGTGTCTCTGGTAGAGCAGCACAATCAACTACTACAAAATTACCTTTTGCTCTGTGACTATTTTCATGAACTGCACGCGCAAACAGTTCTTTACCTGAACCAGTTTCTCCAGTTATAAGTACACTAGCATTACTGCCAGCAGCCTGAGCAACAATATCAAGACATGCATTTAGTTTGCTACTATTTCCAATAATATATTCACGCTTCAATACAACAATATTTTTTGCAGTCATACAGGACAATTTGTGTTCTCTGTATTGAAGTGCTCTAACTAAAGGGAGGGTTATTTCTTTCGTAGAAGCACCTTTTTCAATGTAGTCCCATGCGCCACTCTTAATTGCCAACTCAGCACCATCTGGATCGCCATATCCGGTCATAATAATTATTTCTGGAGAGGAAGGGGCCTCTTCAATTTTAGGTAACGCCTCTAGCCCATTTCCATCAGGCATTCTAACATCTAAAAATACTACATCAAACGTATCCACTGCAAGTAATGCAAGCCCATTCAGAAGAGTATTAGAGCATATTACATTGTGTCCCATTCTTTTTACCATGTGAGATAATGATGTACAAATTGATTCATCATCATCAATAATGAGTATCTTAGCCATTTATATTCTCCGAATTTAAAGACCTCTTGTCGAGTATTCGACGTACAATTCTAGCTAGTTCAGCTTGACCAATTGGTTTGTGTATTAGTTCAAGTATACCTAAACTACTTTGATCGTCTGAATTTGTTGAGATCCCAACATTTGTATTGCCTAGCCCAGTAATAAGAATTATTGGTAAATCAGGCCTATAAGCATGTATTTTTTGAGCAAGCTCTGTTCCTGTCATGATAGGCATAGTTTGGTCTGTAATGACTAAGTCAAATCTTTCGGGTTGTTCACAAAAAAGTTCATAAGCCTTTTGTCCATTTGTTTGGACTATAACTTCGTACCCAAGTCGTTGCATCATCCTTTGCTCTGCTAGAACTAGGTCTTGCTCATCATCAACTAACAATATTCTTTCAGTACCAGTAGGCACTAAATGTGGAGTCGAAGTAATAATAGAATAATTATTAGTATCAATTCTTGGCAATAAAACATTAAATGTAGCTCCATGCCCGGGTTTGCTACTAACTGATATTGCTCCTTTATGATTTTTGACTATGCCATGAATGACTGATAACCCTAATCCTGTGCCTTCAACATGACCCTTTGTAGTAAAGAATGGATCAAATATCCTTTCCATTGTTTCATTATCCATACCATGCCCAGTATCTTTAACAGTTATTCGTAGATATCTACCTTCATTTAAATTTTGAAATTCAGCTGCTGCTGCAGCACTTAGATCAATATTGGCAAGATTGATATCTAAAATTCCACCTTTTTCTCGCATGGCATATGAAGCATTTGTGCAAAGATTAACTATAATTTGATGTATTTGTGTGGGATCTGCCATCACTAGCCCGATATTTTCTTCAACATTAAGTTTGATTTCGATAGATTTTGGGAATGATGCTCGGAGAAGTTTTAAGCATTCATCAACTATTAATTCAGCATGAACAGGTTGACGTTCTTGTTCTCCTTGGCAGCTTATGGTGAGAATTTGCTTAACTAAGTTTCTTCCGCGATATCCAGCCTTAAGAACTACATCTAGTAGTTCCCTTGTTGGAGTACCTTCACTAACATCATCTCGTGCCATTTCAGTACATGTAATAATTGAAGCAAGATTATTGTTGAAATCATGTGCTATACCTCCAGCAAGTGTAGCTATAGCTTCCATTTTTTGTGCAAGACGCAATTGTCTTTCTAAATGAACTTCGCGAGTTGTGTCTCTAATCAAAACCGCATAACTACTTAATGCTTGAGTATGATCAGAAACAGGCCATGATGTTGTATCAATTTCAAAAAGAGAACCATCTATTCCCGTATAAAGATAATGAAATGTTTGAGATGCGTTACGTGAAAGAGCAGCGCCTATTGACTCATAAAAATCTTTATTCTGTACATCCTTTTCATAATGTTTAATTGTCTTTCCAATCATCTCGGATGGCGAATAACTTGTAATAGCTTGAACTGATGGATTTACATATTGAATAAAACCTTTTGAGTCCAGAAGAATAATTCCTTCATTTGCTTGATCTATTACTGATGCAAGAAGATGAAGCTCTTTTTCTGTTTTCTTTCTATCTGCATTCATTTGTAATGTTGCAATGCCATAAGAAAGATTGTTTGCTAAGTCTTCAAGTAATTTAACTTCTTCGCTATCAAAGGAACCTCTTTCACTTGCAAAAATTACTAGGGCGCCAAATGCGTGCCCTACGTTTAATAATGGAAGAGAAATAGAAGATAAAAAACCTTGCTTAAGAGCTTCTTTTCTCCACATATCCCATTTGGGGTCGGTTTCGATGTTTTGTACTACAACCGGTAAGCATGTTCGTATAGCCGTACCTGTTGGCCCCATACCAGTAATGTCATTTTCAGACCATGAAACTTTTAGATTATTCAAATACCCTGTCGTATCACCCCACTGAGCAACTGGTCGAATATTTTTTGCATTATTGTGCTCGGCAATTCCTACCCAAGCAAGTCTATAACCGCCGACCTCTACAAACGTACGACATATATCACGCATTAATTCAAGTTCATCGGTAGCCCTTATAAGGTTGTGGTTACATTCACTTAAAGCCTTTAGGGCTCTATTTGAACGTCTTAACCAGTTTTGTCTTCTTTTTACAGCAGCCTCACTGTGATGAATCAAAAAATACAGTATCCACGCAGTAATAATAATGAATATGCCATGATTTAAAGCTTCAAGGCGTCTAAAAGTAGTTGGCTCACCAAATATTTTAGCTAACAACTGTCCAGGCAATAAAATCCATAATCCTCCAATTAAAGTATATAGAAGGGCAATATTAAGAGGGCTTAAACGCCATTGCATATTTTTATGTAACATCGATTAAACCATAAATAAATAGTAGTTATAAACAACGTTGATAATTTTAAATTAAAATATCATAAAATTTTATTTCCTATCAACAAAATAATCTGAACAGTACGTCAAATGCACAATATAAATTACAAACCTTTAAATCCTTTTACTTAGGGAAATAGTTTAAAAACGTATTTTTTATCGTTTCAATTAATATATAAACGATGTTCTAATAGATTATTCTCTTATATTTGGCTCTTAATAATAGAATATAGCTTTATAGGATATACTTTGGTTAGCAATGGTCTGATAAGAAATGTACATCGTAATTTTAATTGACGAGATATATGCATGTTAGTCGAAGATGCACAACATCAACTTGACATAATATATCTTATGGGACGTAAATGGTATTACATCAAGTAGCAATTATACATTACGATTGTCTAGCACTCTTGATGCTTTTCCTTCGTGCCTAGGAATACTGTTTGGTTCAACAAGTTTAATAGTAACTCCAACTCCCAATACAGAGATAATTCTTTTTTCTACCATCTCCAAAAAAGCCCTTTGACGCTTCATTTCATCAAAAAATATATTTTCTGTAACTTCAATATGAATTTCTAAAACATCTTGAGCACCTTTTTTTCTTAGTACCAATTGATAATGCGGTTCGCATCCTTCTATTGCAACCAGTACTTCTTCTATTTGTGATGGGAATACATTTACCCCCTTAATAATTAGCATGTCATCTGAGCGTCCCAATGTTTTTTTCATGCGTACTATAGTCCTGCCACAACCACATTCGGTATAGTCGAGGCTAGTGATATCTCGAGTACGATAACGAATCATCGGGAAAGCTTCCTTGTTCAAAGTAGTGAGTACAAGTTCTCCGATACTCCCTGGGGGTAATGTTTCTCCGGTTTCAGGGTCTATTATTTCTGGGATAAATGCATCTTCAAAAATATGCATTCCGTTTTTATATTGACATTCTCCAGCAACGCCAGGTCCGATTATTTCAGATAAACCGTAATTGTCTATAGCACTAATTAATAATCTATTTTCAATCTCGCTCCTAATGGATTCAGACCAGGGTTCCGCACCAAATAACCCAACTTTTAGGGAAAAACTTTTGGGATCTATGCCCATTCGATCAATCCTATCAGCAATAGTAATTGCATAACTAGGCGTACATACAAGAACTGTCGTCTTATAGTCCTGCATAATCATAATCTGTTTTTCAGTATTTCCTGAACTCATTGGGATAACAGATGCACCCAGGGCTTCGGCACCATAGTGTAGTCCAAATGCTCCTGTAAATAGACCATATCCAAATGCTATTTGAACTACATCATCATGTGACACCCCTGCAGCTGTCATGAATCGGGCTACTAAATTTGACCATACTTTGAGATCATTACGTGTATAACCAACTACTGTTGGCTTACCTGTTGTACCTGATGACGAATGAATTCTGACAACCTCCCTTAATGGGACAGCGAACATTCCATATGGATAGTTTGTTCGCAAATCATCTTTTAATGTAAAGGGGAGTTTACTGAGATCATCTAAAGATTGAATGTCTTCAGGGACAATACCAAGTTTATTGAATTTAGTATTATAGCACTTTACATTTTTATACGCCCTATTTATGGTAGCTTGAAGTCGTTCAATTTGTAGCTGTTCTATATCTTCTCTTGGCATGCACTCATATGTCTTATCCCATATTTCCATAACATCCCCTTTAAGATATTAACGTTCCCACATATCTTTTTTTTCTTTTCCGAGATATGCGCGTTGAACCTCTTTATTTTCTAATAAGTTTAAAGCATTACCTTCAAGTATTACTTTGCCTGTTTCAAAAACGTACCCTCGGTCAGCAACTTTCAAAGCAGCTTTTGCATTTTGTTCAACTAGTAGTATTGTGGTACCTCTATTTTCACGTAAGGACTTAATGATAGAGAAAATTTCTTGCACAACAAGAGGTGCTAATCCCATAGATGGTTCATCAAGTAGTAATAATCTTGGTTTTGCCATTAATGCCCTACCAATTGCAAGCATCTGTTGTTCCCCACCGGAGAGTGTACCTGCTATCTGCTTTCGACGCTCTTCTAATCTAGGGAATATATTAAATATCTCGTCTTTATCCTTACGAATTTCACTTTTATTCTCATTGCACCTATAGCGCATATAAGCGCCTAACTCAAGATTATCGTCAACATTTAATGGCTTAAAAACCTGTCTACCTTCTGGGACTTGTGAAATACCAAGTTTCACAATCCTATCAGCCGCAAGTCCATTGATAGAAATTTTTCTGTAAGAGATTTCTCCAATAACCGAAGGCAATATTCCTGATATCGAATTAAGTACCGTTGTTTTACCTGCTCCATTTGCACCGATAAGAGTAACAATCTCTCCTTCACTAAGATGTAATGATACGTTTTTGAGAGCATGAACTTTACCGTAATATGTATTAATATTCTTTAGCCGAAGCATTTCAGTTATCATCTCCCAAATAAGCAACTACAACCTCATGGTTATCTTGAATTTCTTTAGGGCTTCCTTCAGCTAGTTTTTTCCCAAGGTTTAAAACAATAATTTTATCACAAATGTCCATAACCAATTCCATGTCGTGCTCAACTAACACTACTGAAATACCCATATTTCTAATGTCACAGATTAATTTTGCAAGCGTGATGGTTTCCTGGCTATTAAGACCTGCTGCTGGTTCATCCATAAGGATTATTTGAGGTTCAGTAGCCATTGCTCGAGCAATTTCTAGTAGTCGACCTTTCCCAAAAGGTAGACTTGAAGCTTCTATATCAGACACATCTGCAATATTGACAAATTCAAGCAATTTCATAGCTTCATTCTTAATATATTCCTCTTCTTTTTTGCACCAAGGCAATTTTAGGGCACACTTAATTAGTCCACTCTTGCTTCGTGTATGAAGACCAACCATTACATTCTCTAGAACAGACATTTGCCCGAACAATTCTATGTTTTGGAATGTTCGCACCATCCCAAGAGAAGCAAGTTGATCGGTTTGATGATCTGTTATATCAAGACCATTAAGATAAACTCGTCCTGATGTTTGTTGATAAATCCCAGATATTATATTGAAAAGTGTTGTTTTTCCTGCTCCATTTGGGCCAATGATTCCAGTTATATCACCTTTTGAAATTGATAAAGAAACATTGTCAAGGGCAGTGACTCCGCCAAAAGTTTGTGTAATATTGCATATGTCAAGCATTGGCTATCTTTCAGAAGATGATTTAATTGCAAAATTTCGTATTATTAATGGAATACCTCGAACAAGTCCACCAGGCATGAACATAATCATTATTATCAACAACAGGCCATAAATTATTATGTCGTAATCATGCATAAATCGTAGAAACTCAGGCAACAGCGTTAATAAAGCAGCCCCCAGAAAAGATCCATACACACTACCTAATCCACCAATAACAACCATAGTGAGTAGTTCAACCGAAAAATTAAAACCGAAAGATACCGGCGAGATAAATGTCATAGTATGAGCATAAAGGCTTCCCGCTATTGATGAGATAAATGCAGACAGTGTAAATATCTGAACTTTTAATAGTTGAGCATTTACTCCCATAACCCTAGCAGCAATTTCTGAGTCATGAATAGCACGCAAAGCTCTTCCGATCCTTGAATTTGTCAAGTTTACCGCTAAATAGATAAATAGAAGAGTAAAAGACCAAATAAGATAATAGTTTTTGAAATCAGTATCAAAAATTATTGATCCAATTTTCAAATTAGGAATCCCAGATAGCCCAGATGGCCCACCAGTCACATCAACTGTTTCGTTAAACACTATAAATATAATTATTCCTAATCCTAATGTTGCCATAGCAAGGTAATGTCCTTTAAGTTTCAGGATTGGGAATCCTATTAAATACGCCAATAAAGCAACAATAATTGATGCTAAAATCATTACTAACCATGGATTCCAACCATAGGAAGCGGTAAGAACTCCAGATAAATAAGCACCCAATCCAAAAAAACCTGCATGCCCAAGAGATATTTGGCCAGCATAGCCAAGCAACAAATTCAATGCTACTGCAAGCATCGTATGGATTCCTACAAATACAAGTACGTTTAGCAGATAGCCACCCTTGAAATATATCGGAGCAGCCAATACAAGTATTGCAAATATTACAAACTTTAAAGTTTCACTCTTCATTTAAACTCTTTCTGTTTCTTTTTTGCTAAAAAGGCCTTGAGGTCTAATAAAAAGAATAATAAGCAGTATAATGAAAGCAATTGCATCTTTATAGCCTGAAGAGATTAGACCAGCTCCAAGAGATTCCAGTACACCTAGTAGTAAACCTCCAATTACTGTGGCAATCCCACTTGACATCCCTCCAATTATGGCCGCACAAAACCCTTTCAGGCCAAGCATAATTCCTACATCATATGCTGTCATGGTTAATGGTGATACTATTATGCCAGCTAAAGACCCCATTGCCGAGCTTATAGCAAACGAAAAAAGAACCATACGCCGCACATCAATACCTACTAGCCCAGCTGCAAGTTTATTATATGAACATGCTCGCATGGCTTTCCCGCTTATTGTGTGATAGAAATACAATTTGTTGATTGAAATTATTAATATTGTTAATGCAAATATCCAAAGGTGTTGTGGAAGTATAGTTGCACCGCCAATAATTATAGGTTCTTCCCCTGAAAAGGGTGGGATTGCGTGAGTGTCCTTACCCCAAATAAGCATAGCGAAACCGCGCAAAAGAATACTCCCGCCGATTGTTATTATCACTAGATTAATAGGTGATGATTGCTTTAAAGGTCTTATGGCAAGTCGTTCAAATATAATACCTACCATTATTGTGACAATAATTGCTAATGGGATTGCCAGCCAAATTGTCTGCTTAGTAACACTCAGAAAAAAAAGTGTGGCAAGGCCACCAAGCATTACAAATTCGCCTTGAGCAAAATTTATTATACCGGTAGAATTATAAATAATTGAGAAACCAATACCAATCAGGGCATATATTGAACCAGTAGCTAAACCTGAAAGTATATATTGCGCAATTTGATCAAACTGCATGTAACCTCATCAGAAAAAAGCAGAGACACAAAAATCGTGTCTCTGCGTGAAATAACTAAATACCTATTAATTGTTATTTGACTATTACCCAGTCTTTGTTTTTAACTTCAACAAGCACAAAGGCATCTTTAGTTAAGCCTGCATGGTCATGGGCAGAATAGTTAAATATCCCCCCGATGCCAGCAAAGTTTTTAGTTCTTTCAAGCTGTTCCCTAATGGCGGTGGGTGAGTCTCCTCCTCGCTCAATTGCATTTTTGATTAACATGATAGCATCCCAAGCGTGACCACCAAAATGATCACCTTCAACCTTGTAATGATTTTGATAATCCTTTACAAATGCTATCAGAGATCTCTTTTGTGCATCTGTTCCAAGCAAAAGATCTGAGACTATAACCTTACCTGATGGGAGTCTTATACCTTCTGAAGCATCCCCTGCAAGCTCAATAAACTTTTTGGAAGAAACTCCATGGCTCATATAGATAGGGGTCTTTATACCAAGTTGCTTGGCATTCTTTGCCACGATTGCTGGACCAGGATTAGTCCCCCAGCAAATAATTGCCTGTGCCTGCGATCCGCGAATTTTTGTTAACTGAGAAGTCATGTCTGTATCTTTAGGGCCAAAGGTATCATCAATTAGTATTTGGATACCATATTTGGATGCCTGGGATTTTAGTTGTTCACGACCTGATGAACCGAAACCATCTGAAACGGTGATAATCGCAATTTTATTTATTTTATGTTTTTGTAGATATTCGAATATTTTTGCTACAGCAAGAGAATCATTCTGGGCAGTTTTAAAGACCCATTTTTTGGGTGGGTCTGTAATTTTGATGCCTGCTGCACAAGAAATCAACGGAATTTGTTCTTTTTCTACAACAGGGATAACTGCCATTGACTCTCCTGTTGTGCTTGGCCCAATAATAGCTGACACCTTGTCGTTCTTAATTAACTTGTTAGCCAGCTGTACAGCCTTAGTTGCGTCCCCAGCAGTGTCATATGATATCAATTCAATTTTTTGCCCTTTAACACCACCAGCCTTATTAATTTCACTTACAACCATTTGAGCTGTATTACGTTCAGGTTCTCCAAGAAATGAAGCTGGTCCAGTAACAGCAAAGAGTGCCCCAATCTTGATTGTTGAAGCTGCATAGGAATTAGAACTTATAGCGAAAAAACTAAATACATAAAATGCTAAATATATGATTCGTGAGTTCATGGTGTCCCTCCTAAAATTTATTGAATATTCGAATAACTACTTAATCAAACTCCAGTCACCCTTGACAATTTTGACCATTTCAAAAGCTGAGAGATCGAGCCCGTTATGATCTTTTTGCGACATAGAAAAAATACCAGAAACTCCCACCATTTTATGGGTTGACTCAATACCATTTCGAATTTGGATTGGGGTACTACCTGATTTCTTAATTGCACCTGTAATAAGTAGTAAAGCATCATATGCATAACCACCAAATGTGGATGCCTCTGTCCCATAGGCCTTTTTATATGATTGGTCATATTCTTTAAGTAATTTATACTGGAGATCTGATTTTGACAAAACCTCATATATCGACAGTTTACCAGCAGGCAACATAACTCCTTCAGTAGCATCTGTGCCGGCAAGCTCAATATATTTTTTTGATGCCACACCATGACTCATATATAAAGGTATTTTGATGCCAAGTTGTTTAATATTCTTGGATATTACTGCGGGCCCAGGATTAGTCCCCCAACAGATAATAGCATCTGGCTTAATTCCACGTATTTTGGTCAATTGTGCTGTCATGTCGGTATCTTTAGGGCCATATACCTCATCTGCTACAATTTTGAAGCCTTTTTGTGTAGCTAGAGATTTTAATTGTTCTCGTCCCGAAGAGCCGAAACCGTCTGTAACCGTCAATAAAGCAATATTTCTTATTTTAGACTTTGCTGCATGAATAAGTATTTTTTCGGCTGCCACATGGTCGTTTGCAGGAGTTTTGAAAACCCACTTTTTGACAGGGTCTGTGATTTTTATTCCAGCCGCACATGAAATTAAGGGTATTTGCTCTTTCTCAACAACTGGTATCACAGCCATTGACTCGCCAGTTGTACTAGGACCGATAATAGCTAACACTTTATCGTTTTTTATTAGCTTGGTAGCTAGTTGGACAGCTTTCGTTGCATCACCGCCTGTATCATAGATAATTGCTTCCAGCTTTAAACCGTTAATTCCACCTTTGGCATTTATGTCTGCAACCAACATCTCAAGGGTCTTTTTCTCTGGTTCACCAAGGAAAGAGGCTGGGCCCGTTACAGAGAACAGTCCTCCAATTCTGATTGTCCCTGATGCTTCAGCATGCAGAGCACCAAATGTCAAAATCAACAGAGACACTACTAAACTAAAAATTAAATTTCGTCTCATTTTGCCTCCCTCCCCTATTATGAAAAATTACATGCAGTATAGTCTTTTACCCTCAAGAATGTTGAAGTTATTTTCCATTAGGACTCCAATTGCCTTATCTACTTCATCAAATCGAAATATTATTACTGCATTTTCACCACATCTTTCCACAAAAGCATACATATATTCAACGTTTATAGCTTTGTTATCTAGAGCTTGGAGTATTTGAGCAAGCCCACCCGGCCTGTCAGGTACTTCAACTGCTACGACTTCGGTCTTGCTTACAGTGAAACCTTTCTCTTTTAGCATGGTCTTAGCTTTTTCTACGTCGTTTACAATAAGACGAAGTATTCCAAAATCAGTTGTGTCCGCCAAAGAAAGTGCCCGTATATTTATCCCCCCATCTCCAAGTACCCTGCTTATTTCAGCCAAACGGCCAGATTTATTTTCAATAAATATTGAAATTTGATCAACTTTCATAACACCTCCTATAACTTCCTGTTGTCAATAACGCGTATTGCTTTCCCTTCACTTCTTTGGATAGTTTTTGGTTCAACCAGTCTGGCTGAGCAAGTTACCCCCAAAATGTCTTTGATCTCTTTCTCAATTCTTTTGGAAAGTGCTTGTAGTACCTTTATTTCATCAGAAAAAAGATGCTCGTTAACTTCAACTTGCACCTCAAGTGTGTCAAGATTTTCTTTACGGTCGACAATAAGAAGATAGTGCGGTTCAACTCCTTCAATACCTACTAGTATCGATTCTATCTGCGAAGGGAATACATTAACACCACGGATTATTAGCATATCATCACTTCTTCCACTCATCCTGGCAATTCTAGCGTGCGTCCGACCACATTTGCATATTTCATGATTGATGCTGGTTATATCTCGTGTCCGATAACGAATTAAAGGTATCCCCTGTTTACTTATGGTGGTGATAACTAATTCTCCCATTTCGCCATTTGGCAGTCTTTGACCACTTTCTGGGTTAATAATTTCAGGAATGAAATGATCTTCCCATATATGCAGCCCGTTTTTGCCTTCAATACATTCGATTGCCACACCTGGTCCCATTATTTCTGAAAGGCCATATATGTCTATAGCAGACAGATTGAGCTTGTTTTCGATTTCATTACGCATCGATTCTGACCATGGTTCAGCACCGAATATCCCGACTCTTAGTTTAAGGTTTTTAAAATCGACCCCTTCCAATATTGCTTCTTCAGCCATAAAGAGCGAATAAGACGGCGTGCAAGTTAAAACCGTCGAACCAAAGTCATGCATTATCATGATTTGTCGTTTTGTGTTGCCACCTGAAATTGGTATAACTGATGCGCCAAGCCTTTCTGCACCGTAATGAGCACCAAGCCCACCTGTAAAAAGGCCATAACCATATGCGTTATGAATGATGTCTCCTTTATGGACACCGGCTGCAACAAACGAGCGGGCCATCAGATCTGTCCACATTTCGATATCTTTCAACGTGTAACCAACTACAGTAGGTTTCCCTGTAGTGCCAGATGATGCATGAATTCGGACAATATCTTCCAATGGAGTTGCAAATAAACCGTAAGGATAACTGTCACGCATATCCTGTTTCGTTGTAAAGGGTAATAGTTGGATGTCATCTAAAGATTTGATATCCCGAAGGTTTATTCCATTGCGGGCAAATGAATTATTGTAGAAAGGTACATTATCTACAACATGTGCTAAAACATTTTTCAACCTTTTTAGTTGCAGGGCCTCCAGAGCCTGACGTGGCAAGGTTTCAAATTCTTCGTTATAGTACATGAGTCTTACCTCGTATAAAAAGTTACATCAGAGAGTAGAGAAAACTTTCGCGAGTGTAGCCATTTACCACTACATCAAGATGCCCGTCATTAGGGCAAAAGAGCATGCCATGAACCGGAACATCTTGTGGGATAAGAGAATTGTTTCTTATCACATTCACCACACGTTCGATATTAACTATAGGATTAGAAAATGCACCCAGCCACTGTTTGAGATCCGGAAAATTCTGGTCAATTAGTTCAGCTGGAATTCCACGATGGACCATCTTCTGTTTAATTACTGAATCGTCTACATCCGCCATACCACAATCTTTATGGCCTATAACAAATATCTCTTCAACTCCCAGCAGGAAAATACCCGCGACAAGACTACGAATTACAGCACCACCCTTAGGATCAACTATAGTATTACCAGCATTCTTTATCACCTTTGCTTCACCACGCTTTATTCCCATTGCAGGTTCAAGAAAATCAACCAGTCGTGTGTCCATGCAGGTAAAAATTGCAAGTTGTTTCTTTGGTGATTTCTGTAATGGTGGAAATGCTTCAGGTTTGACAAAATGCCGGTTTGCTTCAAGAACTGTATCAAGTAATGACAATTAACCCTCCAAATCAGAGAGATCTACCTATTAAGAAGGCTTTTATATTCACATCTACGGCTTTCTTTGGCACCATCTTTTCAAGAGCTTTGAGCCAGTACTCTTCAGAGACTGCAAGACGTTTAGATACTGCACCTAAAAGTACTGTATTTGCTGTTTTAGGGTTGCCAGAATCAATAGCAATTTTCTGCCCATCGACAAGTATAAAATTAGAAAATAAATTGCGTATATTTTCTATAATATTCTGTGGATAAATATCCTGACCGGATAGTATTGAAGGTGGTGGAATTCGTAAATCATTGGCAACTATTTCCCCATCTTTCTTTAGCAATGAAAGGTAGCGGTAAGTTTCAAGAAGCTCGAAGCCTAATAGTATATCCCCCTCACATTCCGGTACAATTGGGGAGAATACTTCTTTACCATATCTTACATGTGAGACGACACTCCCACCCCGCTGCGACATCCCATGGATTTCACTTTTTTTCACATCAAAACCTGCTAGCATGAAAGTCTCAGAAAGAATTTCAGATGCAAGTAGAATCCCTTGCCCACCAACACCAACCAGTAGAATATTGGTAATTTGTGCCGTCATTGTGCACCTCTTATTGCATCGAATTTACACAATTGGCGGCAGACATCGCATCCATTACATAAGAGAGGATCAATATATGCCTTACCTTTGCTTAATTCAGATGGTTGCCATTCAATTGCTGGGCAACCTAATCGTAAGCATGCTCTACACCCGGAACAACTCTCTTCACTTACCTTAAATGTTTTCCCTTTTAGATATACCCCTTCTCTCTTCACCAATACGCACGGACGGTTTGTTATTATAACCGATGGCTCAGGTCGGTTCATCTCTTCAAGTAAGACAGTACGAGTATCATGCAGATTAAATGGATCAATTAAGCGAACGTTATTGACACCAAGAGATCGGCAGAGGAGTTCCATATTAATTTTATGCGTAGGATTGTCCATAAGTGTATAACCAGAAGCAGGATTATCCTGGCGGCCAGTCATAGCTGTAATTCGGTTATCTAGAATAATAACCGTAGCTGTTGATTTGTTATACACCATATCCATAAGGCCATTGATACCAGTATGGAGAAATGTAGAATCACCAATTACTGCCACAATCTTATTACGCTCTTCTGCAGAAACTACTTTTGCAACTCCGGTTGCATTCCCAATACTCGCCCCCATACAGACACATGTATCCATCGCTGAAAGAGGTGGCATAAACCCCAGAGTATAACAACCTATATCTCCGGTTACATAGGCCTTAAGCTGATTTAATATATAAAAAACACCTCGGTGAGGGCATCCAGGACACATATTTGGTGGTCTACCTGGAAGATTTTCAACAGCTATTGATTCGACAGAATTAAATCCAAATGCTGTTTTGAGCCTCCCAGGAGTGAGCTCTCCACAGAGGGGGATAATCTCTTTTCCTATAATTGGGATTCCCATTGCTTTGACCTGATCACCTATGAACGGATCTAATTCTTCAATAACATAGAGAGTAGTTACTGATGCTGCAAAATCGCGTATAAGGTCTTTAGGTAAAGGATAGATCATTCCTAATTTGAGGGTTGATGCATGCGGCATTACTTCACGTACATACTGGAAGCAGACGCCGGAAGTTATTACCCCGATGGATTTATCGCGCATCTCCAAACGGTTTAATGGGCTATGTTCTGCTAACGAGGAAAGATTGAGAATACGCTCTTCAACCAGAGGATGACGAATGCGTGCATTACCTGGGAGCATGACTAGTTTGGCTGGATTTCTGAGCAGCTTTGGCTCTAGGAGATCAGTTTTACGACTACCCAACGTAACGATAGATTTTCCGTGAGATATTCGCGTAACACTGCGAATCAATACCGGAGTGTCAAATTTCTCTGAAATATCAAACGCAATAGTTGTGAATTCCTTACATTCCTGTGAGTCAGCTGGTTCCAACATCGGAATTTTGGAAAATTTAGCGTAATTGCGACTGTCCTGTTCGTTTTGTGAAGAATGCATTTCAGGGTCATCTGCTACAACTATAACCAAACCACCATTCACACCAGTATACGAAACAGTGAATAGCGGATCAGCCGCAACATTCAAACCGACATGTTTCATGGTAGCAATTGATCTTGCACCTCCAAATGATGAGCCAATGGCTACCTCAAGGGCTACTTTTTCATTTGGCGCCCAAGAAGAATCTATTTCTTTATATCTTATTATGTTTTCTAGAATTTCAGTGGATGGAGTCCCAGGATATGCGGTTGCTACAGTTACTCCAGCTTCAAAAGCTCCACGTGCAATTGCTTCATTCCCAGACATTATTTCACGCATAAAAGTCAATTCCTATTAAAAATAAAGGGGTTCCCCGCTGAGAAGGCTTGGAAAATATACAAGATTATAGGCAGTTATGTCAACTGCTTAATATAATATAAACAATTAAACAATTTTTAAATAAAACGGAGAATTATGAGATGGAATTATTTGATTCTGCGATAGAGAGGAATAATCCTTCTAATAAACCATTTGTACTTACTGTCATCATGTTTTTATTAAATAACTTCATGGTAGCTACAGTCAGTTGAATCCCTGCCATAATTAGATCTTCTCTGCCTGCCTCCATGCCAGGGATTTGAAGACGTTCCTTTAATGTTAATATATCTAATTGTTTTTGAATATTCTCAATTACGCGTAAATCAAGCTGGGAACCATTTATTCGATTATAATTATAGTTAATCATTTTGAAATTTATTGCTGCAAGAGTTGTTGCTGTACCTGCAGTCGCTACAAGCATTGCTTCAGATATCATAGATGAAAAGCCAGAATCGTCAATTTCTAATTGTAGCTGATATAATTCACGACATATTTTATCTGCAATAGCAGACGATGATATCTTGCCTTCAGTTAAGCGAACAACACCAAGAGGTAGACTCTTTGAAAACGCCAAGACACCATCAATAGCAAAAATATACTCTGTGCTACCCCCGCCTATATCAAATACAAAAATGTATTTTGATAATTTAGATAGTCCTGACAAAACGCCTCTTAATGTAAGATAACCTTCTTCTAAACCATCTATGACATCAATGTATATGCCAGTAGAATTATATATCTCCTCACAGAATAAATGTTTGTTTGCCGCGTCACGAACAGCGCTGGTAGCAACTGCTTTTATATTATTAACTTTATAGCTACTAATTTCAGCACCGAAATCCTTTAAAGCAATTATCGAACGGTCAAGGGCTTCACTAGAAATACCTCTTTCATCAGTAAAACCTCCTCCCAGCCTTGTAATGTGTCGCTTTATAGAGAGAGGTACTATGTCACCTTCAGGTGCAATATAACCGATAAGAAGCCTAGCTGTATTTGTACCAAAATCAATCACTGCAAATAGATTATGCATTGATTAAACTCTGTTCTGTTTCAATATTTGAAAATGAATAATCAGATATTTTATTAAATGATGCTGTAATATCATTAAATACTAATCCAGCAAGTATGTTACATTTTCCAACTGTAAGACGATTCATATGACTAGTAAATATTGTCTGTTTCAAATCAATTATTTCATCTTTCAGAGTTCGTGTATCTATAAAAGATTTTTGCGAATTATTGGTTACAAATTCAGTTGAAAGCTCAACAATTTCCCTAACTTTAACAGCCAAATATTTCAATTCTGCAATTGCTGCACTTGAGAAGTAGATTTTATTTTCTTTTTTCTTTCTTAATAAACCTAGAATTAATTCACATTGATCACCAATATGCTCTAGGTTATCGATAACTTGCAACATAATTGGAATTTCCATGGATATTTCAGCTGACAAAGGCTGCCGTGATAAAACGATTAAATATCTTGAAATGTCTTTGTGCAGAACATCTAAGACAACTTCTTTATCAGATATTTTTTTTGCTCTTCTTACATCAAAACGATACAATTGCTCCACAATATCTTTGTACATTAATCTTGATATTTCTGCCATTCGTTGGACTTCGCTTTTAACTTGCAACATAGCTATTGTAGGAGTATTTATTATTCTAAGATCAATATAAATAGTCCTAGGCTCTAGATCTATTGATTTACCTTTTTTTGTATAGATAAATGTTGCGGATCTGACAAAAAAACCAAGTAGTGGGAGAAAAATTAATATAATAGCAATATTAAAAAGTGTATGTGCATTGGCAAGATGACGAGCGATATTAGGTCGCAATAAATTACCTGCAGCAATCAATGTATATTCAGCATCTCCAGGTGAAATATATTGTACACAACTTAATACAATCGGAAAAAATATTAACGTTAGACTGATAGCTGCAAAATTTATAACAAAATATAACAATGCCGTTCTTTTAGCAGCTATTGTGCCGTTTATTGTAGCAATTCCAGTAATACATGAAGTGCCAAGTGCTTCACCTATAATCATTGCTACACCAGTTCCAAAACTAATTAAGCCACTACTTGCAAGCGCTATTACTATGCCTGTTGTTGTACTACTTGATTGAATTAATAACGTAAGAATTGCTCCTAAAATAACAGCTGATAGTTTTGAAGTTAGAAAATTTGTATGAACACCACTAAATATTGCCTGACTACTTATAGGAGAAAAACCAGTTTCCATTAAATATAAACCATAAAATACCAACCCAATACCGCTTAGGATTTCTCCTAAATCAACCAAGCGACGACGCTTACAGAATAATTTTAAGACCACACCTAAAAATATTGATGGAAGAGCTAAGGAAGAGATTTTAAATGCAATTAACTGAATGACGAGTGTTGAGCCAAGGCCTGTTCCTAAAAGAACACACAAAGCCTGGTAAAGTGAAATTAGTCCCGCATTAACAAAACCAATAATAATAATTGATGCCGCACTACTTGATTGTAAAAAAGAAGCTAGGCAACTCCCTAGCAGAGCAGCTGAGAGTCGGTTGCCAGTAAGTCTTTCTAATAAATGCCTGAGGTTATCGCCTGCAAACTTGTTTAATCCTTCTGACATGGCTTTCATGCCAAGGATAAATAGTCCTAGACCACCAAGAACATCCAACAAAAATGAAAGAGGCATTGATTGAAATTAGTTTACAATTTTAAAAGGAAAGAGAAAATCAGCGGGTGACGATTTTGGAGTTGATATTTTATAACAAAGTAGTTTTACACCTTTTTTCCCATTTAAATCGATTCTGAAATAAAGAAGACCTATAACTTTTGCCTTTGGGATTATGTTACCATTTGTAAGAGCTTTTGTATATATGTCTTGAGGATACATTTCATAATAATATGGTAATTGGGAAGAAAATGTATTGTAAAAAGATGATTTTTGATAGTCTTCTAAGTAATAAAAACCAACATATGGATAAGGTATTAGATAATAAGAATCTTTTGTTATAATTTCTTTAACCTTGTCAGGCGTTAAAGGAGAATATTGTCTCCCATCGTTATCAACAAGAAGAAATGAATCATTAGACACAACAAATTCTTTATCGCTCTGGTTGTCTATAACTATCGAAAATGAATAGATATTACCATCAAGATTATAAGAATAGAGCTCTGAGTCATCACCTTTTACAGAAATTGTAATACTATCTTTAGTAATTGATAGTGCTCTTTCCTTTTCATTAATTACACCACCGTTAACTTGTTCTGGAATAACTTTAAGTGTGCAACCAGAAAATACTGTCGCTACAAAGATAATTATTGGCAGGAAAATGATTCTCATCCAGAGCACCTCATAATAATTACTAGGAGAAATGTTAATATTATAGACAAGAACTACTTTTCAGTATCGGTTAATTTCCGAGTAATTTCAATTTTTTCTTCACCATATTCTGTGGTAAAAAAAGATATTCTTAAAACTTTGTTCCCCTTTGTCGTGATATTATCATTCATTGCAGCAATGTAAAGTTCCCTGTTAAATTTATGTTTTTCTCTCAGATATTTTACCGCTTCTTTTGCGAGATAAAGTGACATGTTTGTCTTATTTTCTTTATTATTAGCAATATTATAGAATCCTTCAATTTTTATCATCTTTGAAGTAGGGATTTTGTTAATAATAGGTACAAGTTTATCAATTTCATGCTTAGCATGGCTGTCCAATTTATAATCTTTACCGCTTGTAAGAATTATTCCCAATGTTTGACTATCATTTTTAATATTTGTTAATGTGCCTTCAGCTGAATATAACGTGGCAGTTGAACTTAATAATAATAAAATTATTAAATTACACAATATTAGCAATTTATAACTCATGATTATTCCTTGGGCACGAGGAATAGAATTTCAAAACGGCGATTAATCCGTCGCCCTTCTGTCGTATTATTGTCTGCTATTATCTTCGATTTACCCATACCTTTAATAAATATTTTGTCAGGATCAATACCTTCTTTAACAATAAGATGAGATGCTACTGCAATAGATCTCTTTAACGACAAATCTAAATTATATTTTGCAGAACCGATACTATCGGTATGTGCGTCAATCCTAAGATAAGCCCATTTTTTATCATGACGGATTTGCTCCGCCAACTCAGTGAGAGACTGTTTAACTTGAGGAGTAAGATCAACTTGCCCAAAATCAAACATTATATCTGGAAATCTAAATTTTCGATATACAGACATTGTTAAAGGGATTTGAGCTAGTGCGGTTGAGCTAATTTCTAGTTTTTCACCTTTAACATCTACACCATAAAGTGGAGTTTCGATTTCACCTGCATCATTTGTCCCCCCTTTATGTGCCATCTGGATAACTTCTTGAGTATTTACAGGTAACCCCTGTGCAAGCACAGGTAATACTTGAGCAGGTCTAGAGTTAAAAGGTTGAGCAGGTAATTGAATTGGCGCTACCGGTTGTGGTGGAATAATTATCTGGCCGTAAGGCTTTATGATAATTTCTTCACGATTCGGGTTTATAGGGATTTCAAGTTTATTTGAAGGTGACGAGACTGCAGCAGTATTCAAAAGTAAAGGCGATACAGGTATAACTTTAAGTGGTTTAATGACTTCTTTACGCATACCTGACTGATCATCATATCCTAACGCAACAGTTGGTACAGGTCTAATATATGTACCTACTCCCTGACAAGTAGAAAATCCAACAATAAATCTCCAATCTGGACTCACATCATTTAAACCGATACCTCCTGCTGCATTAAAAGTTAAATGAGGAGATATATAATATTGTAGGCCTATAAGACCTTCAAGCGGATAATCAGGTGCATTTGTCTTATTAAAATTAGATGCTTTATTCCCAAATATTTCAGCAGTAAATTTTATTCTTGGCTGTGGAGCAAATTCTAAACCACCACCAAATAGTAATTCATCATTAAGTGAATTTCCTGCCGGATCTCCTTTGCTAAGATATCCACCGAATACATGGAAACCAAGTCTATCAGTTTTAAGAGAAGCTATTAATTTGCCACCTATATCGGTAATACCATCTTGATTTGAATTCTCTGAAATATATCTATTAACATTAATATCTGCAGCTAATTTAAAATTAGAATTTCGTTTACCCAAAACCCGTAATTTAGTCCCCAACCCCGCATAATTTTTTGTAGTGCTATCTTCCTGCCCATTGAAAAGAATATTAGGATAACTACCATATATCTCCCAAAATGATCCGATTCCGATAGTCAAAGATGCTGGTAATAAAATTGAATGTTTATCATTAAATGAACTAATATCATTCCAAATCCCTACACATAAATTGCCAGAATCGAGAGTATCTGCGGTTGGCACATAAATAAGACCTGTGGCCCCAGTTTGTGATGGATTAGCATGTGAGGGGATATGCGACAATAAAATCACAATTACTCCCCAAATACATATTAGAAATAATTTCATATAGGTTTGCATTATATTTGTATTTACGATTTATATTGAGAAACTAACTAATAATTTACAATTTATAATATCAACTTGTCACAAATATTTTAATTATAAATTAACTGGCAACTCTTTCCTTCAACTCTTTCCCAACCTTAAAAAATGGTAATTTTTTTGGTTTCACTGCGATTGACTCACCAGTCTTTGGATTTCTCCCTGTATAAGCAGTATATTCCTTAACAACAAAACTGCCAAAACCACGAATTTCAATCCTATGTCCTTCAATCAATGATTGAGCCAAAGACTCAAAAATGGTGTTAATTATTTCCTCTGCTTTTTTAAATGAGATCCCTTTTTTTGTTGCAAGAGATTCAATCAATTCAGATTTGTTCATAGAATTTGCCCCCAATAAACTGATATGATGCAATTAATTAAATTAACTTCCCACTCTGAAAATTATAATCAATTATGCAAATATCTTTCCCATTTATTTAAATTCAATTTGCAGGCTATGAACTATTTTAGCAGCAAATTCATGAAGACTATCTTGATGCGAGAATTTAGCAGTAAATTAATTAGTTAGGCCTATTTAAAAATATTAATAGTAGTCATTATTGGTTAAATACATCAACTTGTCGATATTTTTTATATTATTATGTACTAGCCTTTTCCCTAGCCATTACGTCATCTGCCGAAATATCTGAAATTATTCAAATTAGTTATAATTATGATAACTTCTTTAAATGGGTAATACTCTCAAGATGATACGTTTGAGGAAACATGTCGTAAGGTCTTGTTTTTATGACAGTATATCCATATTTGCAAAATATTTTTATATCTCTAGCCAAAGTTGATGGGTCACAAGAAACATAAATTATATTTTCCGGGTTTAAACGTGCAATTTTTTCAATAGAATCTGCAGCCCCAATACGAGGTGGGTCTAAAACAACTAGATCAAATTTATCATTTTCAGTTACTAATTTACATAATGCCTCAACAACTTTTGAAACATGAAATTGTATATTCTTTATACCTTGATTTTCAGAATTATTAATAGCATCAATGATTGATGGAGAATATTCTTCGATACCGATTAAACGGGCTGAGCCAAATGACAAAGGGATTGAAAAGTTCCCATTTCCACAGTAAAGGTCGAGAATGGATTTTGTACCGTCCAATTCAGCCCATTCACAAACAGAATTAATTATATTAATGTTTTGATTGTAATTGATTTGAGTAAAACCGCCAGCACTACTTTTTAATTTTGAATGTACGCATCCAACAACAGGGTAATGGATCTCTTTAGAACCAAATATATTGACTAATGTATTTTTTCTCCCCTGCTGAATATATATACCTTTAACTTTTGATGAAGTAGTGATTTTATGTAAAATAATGTCTGTTAACCTACTTAATTTATTGCCAATATAATGAAAAACAACGATTACTTCATCATCGATCCCTGCCATAACATCTATCTGTGGGATTTTATTTGAATCAGGTATTTTTGATAATATATGTCGAATCTCAGGTAGACTACTATTAATAGATGGCGTTAATATTGCACATGTATCAGGCAAAGGGATGATCTTATGTGTTCCAGCCTGATAAAAACCAATATTAAGTAAATTATTTATTGCGCGCACTTTAAATTGCGCTCTTGATCTATATCCAAATGACCTAGGCGATGCCACTATTGGCAGAATCAACTCAGGCTTAACTCCCCCAATTCGCCAGAGTAATTCATTGAAAATATTCTGTTTAAATAATAGCTGGTTGTCATATTCGATATGTTGCCAGTTACATCCACCACATTTCCCAAATACTGGACAAAGAGGATTTATCCTTGCTGGTCCTGCTTCAATAATTTTACATAATTTACCATTAAGATATGATCGTTTTTCATCTGTTATCTCAATGTAAGCTTTGTCTCCTATCGTTGTAAATGGAACAAAACATGATTTCCTATTTAAATAGCCGAAACCAAATCCTCCATATGCCATTTTCTCAATTGTCAATTCGTGCATGACTTTTTATGCTTCTATTTAGAAATAATTATCAACAAATTAATTATAGACGCAAAACTGGCTTGCATTAATATACCATTAAATGTAATATAACATAATTAAACGAAATAATTCAATAATAAGTGGGTTAGAGGAGCAATTATGAGCAAGGAAGAAGCAATTGAGGTTGAAGGAACAGTAGTTGAACCATTACCAAATGCAATGTTTAGGGTTAAACTCGATAATGACCATATCGTATTGGCACATATTTCAGGTAAAATGCGTAAATATTTTATAAAAATACTTCCTGGAGACAAAGTTACAGTAGAATTATCTCCATATGATTTATCTAGAGGGCGTATAACATATCGAGTTAAGTAATCTCTTCCCTCCTCCCTTCAACCTTATCTGCTGACATGTCAAATAAAGCCAACTATTTTTTAACATTAATTCCATTATTTACAATGATTGACATTATATTATCAGCAAGTTGGCAAAGAGGGTAAACACCGTCAACTGCCACAGTTTCAATTACTGCTTTTGGCATACCAAAAACTATGGCGGATTCTTCCGATTCCACTAGCAATTTACCGCCAGCTTTCTTTATTGCCTGAGCACCGATACTTCCATCTCTACCCATACCTGTTAAAATCAATGCCAGTGTTTTGTTACCGCAAACCTCGGCAGCAGATATTAATAATGCATCTACAGATGGCTTATGTATCGCTTCGGCGGGTGACATATCTAGGTGCGCAACAATTCTATTTTCATGACGTTTGATTTTTAAATGTACTCCTGATGGGGCGATGTAAATTTTCCCACCAATCAACTGTTCACCATTTATTGCTTCTGAAGCTGGAATGTGGCATATCCTGTCTAACCTCGCTGCTAGTGATTGAGTAAAGCCTAAAGGCATATGCTGAACAACTACTACTGGGAGCGGGAAATTTGTTGGCAATTTGCTTAAAACATGCTGTAAAGCCGGTGGGCCACCAGTTGAAGTCCCAATAAGAACTATTTCTATATTTGAATTAAGTCGAGATAGTGTGCCATTATTATGTTGGAATGTTTTATTTTCATATGCTGTCAATTTTTGTAAGTCAATTTTTGCAGCAACAAGTATTTTTGAACGTAATTCTCCATGCAGCACTGAAAAATCCATGGGCCCACCAGCAGATGACTTATCCACAAAATCAACGGCACCCAATTCTAGTGCCTTTAAAGTATTTTCACCCCCTTTCTCAGTAAGCGAGCTAAGCATTATGACAGGTACTGGGCATTCATTCATAATTTTCGCAAGCGCGGTTAGCCCATCCATAACTGGCATTTTTATGTCCAGAGTAACGACATCAGGACGAGTTGTTTTGATTAGATTTAATGCAAGTTCACCATTATCAGCGACATCAATAATTGTTATTAAAGGATCAGATTCGAACATCCTTATGATTGCACGTCTTACAAATGCGGAATCATCTACTACTAGAAGTTTAATTTTTGAGATATTATCAACCATGTATTGATATATACCAACTACCACTTTCATTAGAATAATATACTAATTAAGCAAAATATAGATTATAAATATCTATCTGAAGTTAGTAGCTGCAATGCTAATTCTGCCTTTTTTTTGATTTCATCATTAGCATCAAACTTTTTTACTTGCGTTAATTTTTTAATTGGTGCGCTATCATAACAGAATACTAGTGAATCTATAGCTGCTAGTCTAATTGTCGTACTATAATCTTCCAACGTCTCAAGAAGAGGTCCAACACTCTTCCTATCCCCAATAATCCCAAGTAAATCAATGACCTTTTCGCGTAGTTCAACAGGATAGTCACCTTTAATGATACGATGTAACCATGGCAAACAGTTTCTACCAAATCTATATAAAGCTTCAAATGCATATCGACCAATATCATTATCAAGTAATTGATATACAAGTGGCAGGATCGTCCGAATATTTTGTAAATCACCCATTACAAAAACTGCATTTTTTCTAACTATGAGTTCAGGATCAGAAACTGCTTCTAATAGTGGTTCCACAGCTTTGTCACCACCTATAGTTCCAGCCGCTTTGAGAGCTGCTATACGTACACCCGAATGAGGATCTGCACATAAAGAACGGATAGTGGGCCATGCACGAGCCCCTGCAATCTTAGCATAAGTAGTCAATGCTTTAATTCTGATGTCATTATCTGTATGGTTAATGAAATTCAATACAATTTTGTACTCAATTCCTCTTCCACAAGCAATAACTCCCAACTTTTCAAGAGCTGCAATAATCATAGGCTGAGGTAAATCATTTTGCTCTAGAAAACAGAGTAGATGATTTGCAGCTATTTCTGAGCCAATCTTACCCGCTGCATTTATTATTGCATAATCAAGTTTACTGCCTCCTGTACCTAAATGCTGAAAAAATACAGATAAATGTTCAATACAACCGTACTCTGCCAAAGAATTAACTATGCACTCACTAGTTTCTTCTGTGCTAGAAGTCAATAACTTTAATAATAAATCTATTGACGAAACAAATTTAGCGCTCCCCGCAGCTTTAATAGCTTCTCGTTGGACTGAAATATTATCATCTTCTATTAATTTATGCAGACAGTCTTTAAATTTTTCATTAGGTACGCGAGCAACTAATTTAGCACAAACAATGCGATCGGATGAGTTATGTGAAACACTTAGTTTTTCTATTGAATTAGTAATTAATTCATAATCATATCCACTTATCAAATCAAGGACGAGATTTTGTATAGAATCAGAGTGTTTGGTTAAAAGTAAATTCAAGTATGGAAATAATTCAGGATAGCTACGACTCTTAAGTGTTTCCAGAATTTCACCGATTAACAAAGAAGAATCAGATTCTAGTAAATTAATTACTAGGTTAATATCGGGCTCCCATTCAAGTAATCGAAGTGCTCGTAGTATTGAGATTTTAGTGCTTAAACCACAACATTCAATATACATTTCTAGTATAGGAATTGCTGGTTTACCCATCATGCTCAATGATTCAATAATAATATTTGAATAAGCTTCGTTTATATTTAAAAGTTTTACCAATATATCTATAGAAGATTTATCTTTGAGCCAACCAAGTATTGTTATCGCTGCAGTTATAACTTCAGATGAAGTCGATGTTTGAATTAAACGATGCAAGTAAATATTAGTTTGTTGTGGGAGTATTTCATTTAAAGATCGTTCAGATTGGGCATAAATTACAATACTATGTTTATATTTAGCAAGTTCACGCCTATTCATTTCAATTGCAACAATTGCTTCGACAGCAGCACCTGAAAGAGCAATTGAATCATGTGTAACAATTTCACCAAGCGTTAAGAGGGCTCGAGGATCTCCAATTTTACCAAGTGCCTTAATTGATGGCAATGAAAGCATCTCATCGTTAAGGAGATTGATAAGATATGGTACAGCTCGAGCATCACGCATCTCTCCAAGCGCAACAATAGCTGGATATTGTACCCAGAAATCTTGATTTAATAATTCAAGTATTGGGAACAATGCAGAGCGGTCACCAATTCTTCCGAGAGCTTCTGCCGCACTATGGCGAACATTAGCATCAATGTCCCTTAGTGAAAGTATAAGTGCACTTACTGCTTCTCGATTGGCAATATTACCAAGCATAACAGCACTGAAATTACGAACTTCTTCATCTCGATCACGTAAGAGCCTGGTTAAATATGGAATAGCTTTTTTTGAAAAGCTTACCATAGCCTCCATCGCGCCATTACGTAAATCTGCATTTTCATTGTTACGAATTGCAGCATCAAGTATAGGAAAACATAAATCTATCCCTATCCCCATAATATGTTCTATAGCTTTTGATTTAGCGCCTTTATCTGCATCACCTATCAATAACAATAGTTCTTCAATTTTTTTAGTTTCAAAAGCACTTTCGTATATTTTATCATTACACTGCATTTATATGAGCTCCTGAAAGCACCTTTTGGTAAATTAAACTTGTGTCATCATCTACTAATTTAAAGCTGTGTTCAAAAAGATGAAGCGGTTCAGCATCGCCTGTAAATAAATAGCCACCGTTAACTAAAAGCGTGTACAATTTGTTTACTAGTTTTTGTTGCACTTCAGAGCAAAAATAAATCATTACATTTCTGCAAAATATAATATCAAATGAATTTTCGGTAAATTCACTATCGCTAGATTTATCGCTATTTAATACATCATGGAGATTCAGCGACACAAATCGGATCAAACTTTTTACTGTCGTGTTTACAAAATAACCATCTGTTGAAGGTTCAAAATATTTGTCAATTAAATGTCTTGGGACTTTACGTAGTTTTTCTGATTCATAATATCCTCTTGATGCATAATTAAGGCAATTTTCACTTATATCACCAGCAATTATTTCTATATTCCAAGCCTTTGGATAACTAAGTGTCTCAAGCAATGTCATAGCTATTGAATATGGTTCTTCTCCTGTTGAACAACCTGCACATAGAACTCTTAAACGCATAATTGATTTAGGCGAAATTGGTATAACATTATTCCATGATTGAATCATTTCAGAACCTTTTATTACCTCAAGTTCAGGAATAATATTATTTCTCAGATAATTAAACTGCGCATTATTTCTCAAAAAAAATGTTTCGTTTACTGTTAGAAAATCGATTAATTTCAGAGTTTCAGTTGGTGAATTTGTTAACTCATGAAAATATTCAGATAAATTAGTTATCTGTATTTTAGACATCCTCTCTAATACCCTTAATTTAAAAAAGTTTCGTTTACGTTCTGGGAAATAGAGCAGACTTCTCTGTTGGATATAGTTATTAATCTTGTCAATTATTTCATCTTGCATTAATTACGATAACCTATGTTGATTGGTTAATATTATGATTTGACGGCTGATTCTATATCAAAGGATTTTTTAAACCTTAAACTCAGCAACCAATCCTGATAGATCAATCGCCTGCTGTGATAAGCTTTGGGCTGACTTCGACAGCTGTTCCACAGATGATAGATTTTCTCTGGTGATATCATTGATGTTTTCCATGGCAACAACTACCATATCACCACCTTTTTTCTGTTCTGCTGTCGCGTTTGCAACCTGTTGAGTCATATAGTTCATACTATTGACCGCTTCTACTATCTGTCGTGCAGACAGAGCTTGTTCTTTTGTCGCAATTGTTACCTGACTCGTGACCGAGTTCATATTATTCACAGCAATCCTGATCTGTTTGCTGCCTATTGCCTGTTCCTTGGTGGCCGAAGCGACGTCTTGGGTAATGGCATTCATCCGTTCAACTGCAATCCGGATCTGCTTCCCGCCCAAGGCCTGTTCCTTGGCAGCACTAGCTACCATTGTGGCTGATTCGTTCATCTTCATAACTGAACTGATTACCTGATCAGAGGCTTTAGCCTGCTCAGAGGTCATATTAGATATCTCTGTCATGAGCGAACTGGTCTGTTCAATACTCTTAACGATATTGACAAGAGCATTTCCTGCCACTCCAGAGAGATCCATAGATGAACGGGCTTCATGGGATGCCTGTTCACTGTATTTGACTGTTGCTATGGTGTCAGTCTGGACCTGTTTGATAACCTGGGCAATCTCCTTGGTAGCATTGACGCTTCGCTCAGCAAGTTTTCTCACTTCTTCTGCAACAACTGCAAATCCACGTCCGGCATCACCAGCCCTTGCCGCTTCTATGGCCGCATTCAAGGCTAATAGATTGGTCTGGTCAGCAATATCATTAATAACCTTGACAATGCTACCTATCTCCTCGGAACGTTTACCGAGATTATCCACCGCCGCAGATGTCTTTTCAATTACCTCGGCAACTCTCCCCATAGATGTCAAAGCCTGATTCACTGCCTCTTTGCCGGCATAACCCTCTTTTGCAGCCGCTTTGGCAACCTGATCAGCCTCGGCAACACTATTTGCAGCCATGGAGAGTGATATCGCCATGTTCTCAACAACAGATGCAGTTTCCAGCACGATTTTCTGCAACCCTTGGGCATTGTCAGAGACCTGATCAATAGAGACGGTCATCTGTTCTACGGTCGATGAGGTTTCAGAAACAGAAGAGGCAAGTTCGTCTGCATTCTGTGCAACCTTTTCAATGGAAACTGTCATCTGTTCAATGGTGGCTGAAGTCTCTGCTACCGAGGATGCCATAACATCTGCACTTTTTGCCACCTGTTCACTAGAGGCTCCAAGCTCCTGAATCGACGATGAGGCTTCTTCAGCATTCGCAGCAAGTGAATCGGCATTTGTGGCTACAGTCTGAATCGATGCTGCCATCTGCACCATGGTGCTGGAGGTCTCTTCGGCGGCTGAGGATTGACTGTGGGTCGCTTTGGTCAACTGTACGCTGCTGCTGGAGATCTGCCCAGCTGCAGAAGCAACCTGTTCAGAGGTTTCTCTTATCTTGCCGATCATGGTTCGCAGGCTGACCACCATTTTTTGCATTGCTCCCTGCAATTGCCCGACTTCGTCTCTGGACTCCACTGAAATATCTACTTTCAGGTCACCTTCGGCAAGCCGGTTGGCAGCCTCAACCGCACTCGCAAGTGGAGTTGTGATACTCCGGGTTATGAGCATACCAATTAGCATGCTCAGGATAATTGCTATTATGAAGCAGCTGATAATTGTAGTATTAACCTTTTGCGCAAGTTCTTCCATAAACTTGTCCTTCTTCTCCATCCTTTCCAGACTGATTGTGGCCAGATCCTTGGCAGCAGTCTCCATCTTATGAATTTCATCTTTGTATTGCGATATTGCCCTGTTCCCATCTTCAGGGGTCAACAATTTTCCTGAAGCAATATCACCTAAAACTTTATTAAATCCATTGATATAGCTAGTGAGTTCTGTCTTCATGGCATTAATAGCTTCTTTGTCCTTGGCAACAGCGGCAACTTTCTCCATATTAACCAGGCGCGCATCTAAATGCTCAAGCTGTTCTTTCCATTTTTTAATATAATCATCGACTTTTGCTTTATCTGTAATATTTAAAAAGACATCCTTTTCATAGCGGCGCAGCCCGACAATATTTGCCCTTATCCTTGATGCATCTGACGAGACAATTGCGTCCCCCTTTAACATCTGCAAAGTTGTATCAGTGCTTTTCTTTACCCCCCATAGTCCAGACCCACCGACAATAAACATCATGATAAGTACCAAACCAAAACCGAATGTCAGTCGCATCCCAATCCGCATATTCTTGATCATTGTTAACTCCTTCTCTTGTTAATATATTTTTTAGATATTCATATTTGTAAGAGCGACTTTTTCAGGTCAAGTATTATGATTAGTCTTTGATCAAGTTTCCCTACCCCTTTTATATAGTTCTCATCAAAAGTAACCGCCTCTTCTGGAATGTCCTCAATTACATTCGATGATAGTTTTATCACCTGAGAAACGCTGTCGACAAGCATGCCAAGTCGCTTTTCACCTAATTCAACAACAACTATTCGCTGTTCTTCTGTAATATCACTCTCGGGCATGTTGAATCTTTTGCGTAGGTTGACAACCGGAATAATTTTCCCCCGCAGGTTTATTACCCCTTTGACATGGACAGGTGCACCTGGGACCGGTGTGATATCAGTGGCGCGGATTATCTCCTGGACACTGCTGATATCAATTCCATACTCCTCGTTCTGCAATTTGAAAGTAACAAGGTGATAGAGTATTTCACCTTGGACCTGTTTCAGGTTCGTATTAGATGTGTCAATTTCGCTCTGGGCCTGGTCAATATACTTTGCCAGGATATCCTCAGCGAGTCCTGAATCTGGGAGTTGAAAACCTTTATTTTCGTCCATCATATTCTCCTGTTCAGAGTTATATTATTGATACTTTATATTAACCAGAAACTATTGGTGCGACTGACGGAAAAATGAGGCAATGTCTATTATCAGGGATATTTTGCCATCACCAAGAACTGTGCCGCCCGAAATGCCCGGGATGTCTCCAAGGTAGTCATCGAGGGCTTTGATGACAATCTCCTGTTGGCCAACAAGTCGGCCAACTACCAGACCTCCCTGCTTTTCACCTGATCCGACTATCACTACATAATAGGAGTCAGGATTGCTGCCATTTTGTATACCAAAGAACTTATCAAGCCTGAATAT
This sequence comes from uncultured Geobacteraceae bacterium, assembly GCA_964649725.1. GTDB lineage: Bacteria > Desulfobacterota > Desulfuromonadia > Geobacterales > Geobacteraceae > CAZYTM01. The sequence goes on from CAZYTM010000004.1 coordinate 246,684, forward strand.
TGGCAATAATCGATCACGCAGTTTGATAATTTCACCTTCGGCGACCTGATGGATCTCATGCTCCTCGATCCGGATACTTTCCAAAACACCTGATAGCGGTATGGCATAAGTCTGCCCAGCAACATCAACCATCAGAGCTGATATTATTGCAAGAGTAAGGGGTAGCTTTATGATAAAGGTTGTCCCATACCCTGGGCGGCTATTAATCTCAATAATACCGTTAAACGAGGTCACCGTCTTTTTCACGACATCAAGACCTATCCCGCGTCCTGATGTCTCAGTAACTTCGTCGCTTGTTGAAAAGCCAGGCAAAAAAACTAGCTGCAAAGCCTCCTGGCTGGATAGATGTTCTGCCGTCTCAGTATTTATCAATCCTTTTATTATTGCAGATGCTTTTATAGAATCGGCGGACATACCACGACCATCGTCTTGCACAGAAATGACGATGTGATTGCTTTCGTGCCAGGCACTTAAACAGATAGTACCGGTCTCAGATTTGCCGAGACGTTTTCTATCAACAGGGCTTTCTATACCATGATCAATCGCATTGCGAATCAAATGCAGCAAAGGCTCGCCAATCTCGTCGATAACAGTCTTGTCCAATTCGGTATCTTCACCGCTGAAGGAAAGTAGAATGTTTTTGTTATGTAATCGGGAAAGGTCTCTGACTAATCTGTTGAACCGGTGGAAAACTACTTTAACTGGCAACATCCGGACTTTCATTATAGCTTCACGAAGGTCTGCGGCGGTCTTGCCGATAAGTTGGCTCGATTCGGTAAAATCATCTAACAAGGAACGATCACTGATGGCATCTTTCATTCGCCCATCCAGTGCAGTAAGTGTAGTTCTATGAATAACCAATTCACCTACAAGGTTAAGCAATTCATCCAACTTTGAGAAATTCACCTTCAGGCTGGTTGATTTTTGGGTAATATAGCCATACTCCTCTTTATTTGCATAAGTAAGAGAGTTTTTTTCTACAGTAACTTGCCCTACATTACTGCTCATAATATAGTCGAGTAGCATATGGGCATCACTGAAGTCAGGAGATATGGCTGGGTTGAGCTGCAATTGTTGTAACGCCTCGCGTATACTGTTTATTGAGGCATATAGTGCTTCAAATAATGATCCTGTCAGAAGAAGTTTTTCGTCTTCTAGTTTTTTCACAGTACTTTCAATCTTATGAACAAATTGCTGCAGTGTAGAAAATCCCATCATCCCTGCATTCCCTTTCAAGGTATGCAGGTTGCCAAGCAAAAGAGCCAAAATAGTGTTGTCGACCCCTGTAGACGACCTTCTCTCAAGTTCTAGCAGTGAAGTCTCTGCAGCCTCTAAATGGCCGTTAGCATCTTCCAGAAACTCCTCAAGCAAAACAGTCATGTCATTATTTGAGACCAAGACTTACCCCATTTTTATTAAGTGAATTTACATTGGCTGGCAGAATTTTTTCTATAAGGTCGTGAAGGTCGGCCGGGTTGAAGGGCTTTTTCAAATAACCTTTAGCCCCAAGTTTAAGCCCCCTTATTGTATCGTCCTCTTTACCTTCAGTACTTATAACAATGACTGGAAATCGCTTTGTCAAGCCAAGCGCAGATGCTTTTTCCAAGAATTGTACCCCATTCATGATAGGCATGTTAATATCTAGCAGGACCAATTGAATATCTGACTGGCTCGCTAACATATCAAGTGCTTCCTGACCATTCATGGCATCTACGATATCACATTGATAACGGCCCAATACCAGACGGTACATCTGATGTATTAGCGCTGAATCATCTACAACCAATATTTTCTTAAGCATATTTACCTCGCTGAATTAGTTCTCTTAGTTATATCCAATTCATTGTCTTAAATCAGATTTTATAGGGATACCTCGTGATGCTACCAATTGCAAAAGCTCAGGGATGTCCACTGGTTTATTGAAAAAATGAAGAGCGCCTCTTCGATAAGCTTCTGCCTCAATATCCTCAGTGCCGTACCCGGTCATTATTATGACATCAGTAGCAAATCGATTTTTAATATAGCTAAGTAGCTCTAAGCCCTCAATCCCATTTACGCCAGACATTCTGATATCGGCTATAACCAAATCAAAATGGACATTATTTAATGCCTCTTCAGCCTGTTCTATTTCATTACAGGTTATGACTTCAACTCCTGCCATCTTAAGAGCATATGAAAGGCTTAGCAGGATCGACTGCTCATCATCAGCTACAAGTATTCTTTTTACGGCGTCAAGATTCATTTTGCCTCCTTTCGTAATAATTAGATTTTATTTATTCCATATTAGCAGCATGCATGCCACACCCCCAACCGCCTAATATTACGATATATTTAAATTATATCAATATACCAAGCTGACCTAAATCAGGACAGTGCCATTTGGTAACAATATCATTATTGACAATTAAAACATATTGTTGTGAACAATATCGAAAAGATAGAAATGATTTTACCCGATGTCTTATTTCACTACATGTACGGTTTTTAGTCAGTAGGTAAGTGGATTTTTTTGAGACGAGCAAGGAGGGTTGAACGACTTATACCAAGAATATTTGCAGTACGCGAATGATTATTATTCGTTTTATTGAGCACATCAACAATATATTCTTCTTCAACCTGGCGCAGGGTTTTGTTAAAATTTATAATTCCTCCACCTGTTTTTTCTTCTCGACTTATTTTGTTGATTTCAGGAGGAAAGTGCTCAATTTGTAAATAGTCTTTTTCTGATAAAATCAAAGAACGTTCAATTACATTCTTAAGTTCTCTAACGTTCCCTGGCCAGATGTATTTTGTTAGCATATCGACAGCCAATGGTGTAATACTGACGCGTCGTTTCCCCATACTTGCTCCAATATTTCGCATGAAATATTCCGCTAGAATAATAATGTCTTCTCCTCGTGCACGGAGTGGTGGAACAATTACAGGTAGAACATTGACCCGATAATACAGATCTTCTCGAAAAAGTCCTTTTTTAACCATCAAGGCAAGATCTTTATTGGTTGCTGCCATAAAACGAGCGTTGCTGTGTTGATCAGTTACACCACCCACACGCCTGGAACATCCTGAATCAAGAACTTTCAGAAGTTTTGCCTGAATTGAGATTGGCATTTCAGCTAGTTCATCAAAAAATATCGTGCCATTTTGTGCAATTTCAAACAATCCCTTCTTTACCTCTTTAGCATCAGTAAATGCACCCCTCTCATGTCCAAAGAGTTCTGATTCAAGAAGATTCTCTGACAGTGAAGCACAGTTGATTTCTACCAGAGGACCGCTTACGCCACTTTTCTTATGAATTGCTTTAGCAACTAATTGTTTTCCACTTCCAGACTCTCCGTATATCAGTACTGGAGTGGAAATATTTCGTGCCAACAACTCAATTAAACGGTGCAATTTAATAATTAGTGGTGATTTGCCAATAATATTTTCGTTGTTAAAATCTGACATGCCATGAAACATAGCTAACGATGCTGCAAGGAATCTATCTTCAAGACGGGTCAAAATCTCTGTTAACAGATTAACATCAAGGGGCTTTTGCATGACGTAGTCAGCACCATTTTTCATGGCAAGCACAGCTTGATCTAATGGCATTTCAGTGGCGATGACTATTAACGATGCCCCTACTAAAGAAGTATGAAATATTTGTAGAAGATTAGACCCTTTTGCTTCAGGCAATTCATTTGCCAGGAATACTAAATCCGGTTGGCAATTCTTTACAATCTGAAGCCCCTCGCTAGCATTATTAGCTATATTGACCTCATGAGATCGCGAGACTAAAAAATCTGTGATAAATGTTCTAGTAGCTATATCTGAATCAATTATCAGAACTTTCATATATTGCCTCTAGCTAAAGGTAGAGTTACTGTAAATGTTACGCCGCAGTCATTGTTATTCGACATGCTTAAAATGCCACCATGAGCATCTATAACTTTTCTACAGATATATAGACCTAAGCCAGTACCATTTTTCTTGGTAGTAAAAAATACATCAAATATTTTATCCATTATCTCAGTAGAGACTCCATCACCTGAATCACGTACTGCTATCGATATGATTGAATCTGTTAAATCGAGTGAGACATTAATTTTCCCACCAACATGACTTGCATCAATCGAATTTTTAAATAAATTTAGTACAACTTGTTTTAATCTCTCAGGATCAGCATCATACAGGACTTCGTGATTTGGCAAAGACCTTTCTACGGTAAGTCGTTTTTCAAGTAAGAACACTTCGTTAAACCCGATTGATTCATTTATTAATTTGACAAGATCAACCTGCTTGATATTAAGCTTAACCTCTTTAGAACAATCAAGAAGATCTTCTACCAACTTATTCATCCTTTTTGCCTCATGAAACAATGAATTCATTAATTCTTTTTGGGGGGGGGTCAGTCTAATTTCCATTGAGAGGATTTGAGCAGCTGCCGTTATTCCAAACAATGGATTTCGCATTTCATGTGCAACTCTAGCTACCACCTCACCCATAGTAGCAAGTCTTTCTTTCGTACGCATTTCATGACGAGTTTTTATAATTTCTGTAAGATCAATAAATGTTATTATATATCCCCTCAATGACCCATCAGACAATCTAATATCAAAGCATTTATAGCCTATATGGGTATCATAAGCTATTGACAACTCATCACTTTCAAACCCCTTGGATAGTGATGAATAAATTTCAGGGCAAACTAATGAAAGCGATCTCCCCTCCGGTTTAGGAAAGTTAGAAAACATAACATTTCTTGCATATGGATTTACTAAGTTTACGCTAAAATCTGGGTCAGTGACTATAATACCACTTTGAATGTTTGCGATAACAGATTCAATAAAGTTTTTTCGTTCTTCTAATTGTTGGTTTGTATGAGATATTTGTCGATTTGCTCTTCTTCGTTCAAGCTCATTGGCCGACCTAGATGCAAATACTTTGATTAATGTAACAACCAATGAAACATTGATAAACGGTTTTAGACTCATCATTACTATTAAACCTATTGCCATACCATTTGAGTCAAATAATGCAGTACCTATAAAAGACTTAATATGAAATTGTTTAACTATCGGATCTTCAGGATATAATTCATTGAATGCATCGATGAAAAGCGCCCCCTTATGATCTATAACACGATTAACAAGTGATGTATTTATTTCGATTTGAATCTCTTTTACTTCAGGTTCATCCAATAACAATTGAACTGTTTGAACATTATTGAAGTTATCATGCAATATTTCACCTATGTAAACCAATTCAACCTTTAATGTTTCAGCTAAATACGAACATAGTGCAGCAAAATAGGCTCCATCTGTTTCTGCAGATACTCCTTCTGCCATGTTTCTTATTACATCTTCATATCTTCTTCTCTCTATAGTTGATCCAATCAGGTTTGCCAGCAGTTTTAATGCATCATTTTCAACTTCAGTAAGCTCGGTGCCAATGTCATCTTTATCAAAACCAATCACTCCCCAAAACTCAGATCCAACAAATATAGGCACTAAAGCAATCCATAAAATATTGTTATCCCGAAGAAAATCAACCTCGAAGTCCCTAGAAGATTTTACATTAGTACAGACTGTATTACTTTCCTTAAGTAACTGAAGCCATCTGCCAAGATTATATTCCTCCAAGTTCAAACAGATATAATTTGATTCAAATTCTTCGGATGCTGCACTTACATTTCTCCATTTATGAGTTGATACCAACACTATTGAGCCTGCAGAATTATGTTGACATTCAGAAACAAATACCGACTTAAAGCCACCAATTAAACCAATTCTCTCAAGGACTCGTATTATACTCACGTCTAAATTCTGTAGCCGCATGAAGAGCTCAGCACTAAAACTAATTGTATGCAAGATATCATCGCGCCTCTTTAGAGAATCCATAACTAGTTTTGATTCAGTTATATCATGTATGACCCCATTAATACTTATCTCACCATTTGAATTATTAACTTGGCGAGCATTAATTTCTACCCAACGGTAATCACCAGTTTTATTGCGAAAACGTACCTGTTGATGCCATGCATCTTGACTATTATTGATAAACATACGAAAAGTTGAAATGAATTGATTTTTATCTTCCTCACACACATACCCTAACAAATTCTTGCCAATACTCTCTTCAATAGAGAATCCTGTAATATCTTCCCAAGCTTTATTGAGAAAACTCCAAGCCCCCGACACGTCGGCTTGGAAAATAACCTCTTTTGAATTATCAACAACATGGCGATATTTTTCCTCACTTTCTCGAAGTGCTATTTCAGCATCTTGACATTCACGAATTCTTTGAACAAGTGGCGTAAAAACTAGTTTATATAGTAATGGGAAAAGAATTAACAGAAGAAGGAAACCATTAATAAACGCTTCGACTGGGACCAATAATATGTGAAATAATTTATTGAAAACTGTCATAATAATAACTTCAACTATTATTATTACTAAGAGAGTAGAGATGAAGAGTTTTGTTGCAGACAATTCGTTGCTAGTTCTAAAAACAGGTTGGCGATTGTTATGAGGGGGGGAAAGCAAGCGTACTCCTAAATTTAGACTAATTTAAAATGCTATATATTCTTAATATCTATCATTGAAATTGAATTTGTATAACTTGTTGTGGTAACTTTTGATGCATTTGCAAGTCGCCCTGTTATTTCACGGATTCTTTCCATTTCACGTTGAATACCAACTATACTTTCATTTATTGCGTTATCTGCCCCTGACATCTCCCTGCGAAGAACATGTAAATATGCGTATGCAGTTGTCAATGGATTGTTAATCTCATGACTAAGCGCAACTGCCAACTCCTTGAATACTTTCAAGCGTTCTAATTCTACTGCTTGTGTTTTTGCGCTTTGAAGAGCAAGTTGTACTTTAATACGCGCCAATAATTCCTCTAAATAAAATGGTTTGACAACATAATCTTCGGCTCCAGCTTCAAAACCCTTAACCCTCTCAGTTTCTGATTCCATGGAGGTAATGAATATAATAGGTATATGCGATGTTATCTCTTCAGCTTTCAATACTCTACAAACTTCAAATCCATCCATATTAGGCAAACGAATATCCAATAAAATAAGATCAGGTGGGTTCTGTTTTGCCAATGCAATTCCTGACATACCATCATCACGAAAATCTAGTTGATATTTACCAGCTAATATCTCGGCAACTAGCATCTGGGTAATTTTACTATCATCTATTACCAAAATACGTTCCATGTCTAACCTCGATGACTACTAAAATACTGTTAGTAAGCATTTATAGGTATTTTATTGGTTAAAGTCAATTACAATTTCCAAGAAGTCCTTGTAGTTACGTAACATTTTCCCATTCACAAGTATAATTTGAGATAATATGTAATTAATTATATATTTTTTACTTAACAATTAATCTGAATTGAGCTAAATTAATTTTTTATATATCTAATAGTAAAGGATAATCAGTTTATGTACACTGTTGCTGATTTACGCAAAGGGTTAAAGGTAGCACTTGACGGTGACCCTTACCTTGTAATTGCATTTGATTTCACTAAGCCTGGCAAAGGTCAAGCGCTTTACCGCACAAAACTACGCAATATGATTACAGGAGCAATTCTTGATCGTACTTATCGCTCTGGTGAAACATTTGAACCAGCGCACTTGGAAGAGAGAAAAATGCAGTATTTATATCCTGAAGACGACCATTATTGTTTTATGGATAACCAAACATACGAACAAGTTCATGTAAGTGCTGATGCATTAGGAGATGCTATAAATTATCTCATTGACAATCTGCCAGTAACAATACTCTTGTTCAAGGACAAGGCCATCGGTGTTGATGTGCCTAATTTTGTCAATCTTAGAGTTACCAACACCGACCCTTGGGTAAAGGGTGACACCTCTGGAAGCGATTCTAAGCCAGCTACTGTAGAAACTGGTTATGTACTACGTGTACCTCCTTTCATAGAGGAAGGAGAACTCATAGTCATTGACACAAGAACAGGGGAATACTCGACTAGAGTCAAGGGATAACAATGACCTTTAGCCATGCATTGGCAAAAAAAAAATCTGTATTAATTGCCAGAGCACAGATAATTCAAACAATAAGAACTTTTTTTATAACATCAGGATTCCTTGAGATAGATACACCTCTTCTCATCCCTGCACCTGCTCCAGAAACTCATATTAATGCCATACCAGCAGATGGCTGGTTTCTGCATACTTCACCAGAAATATGCATGAAACGACTTCTCGCAGCCGGCTATGAACAACTCTTTCAGATTTGTCATTGCTGGAGAGCGGGAGAACGTGGGAAGTTACACCTACCTGAATTCACCATGCTTGAATGGTATAGAACAAATAATAATTATTACCGTCTTATGGATGATTGTGAAGATTTACTCCGATATCTCGTTGAACAATTCTCAGGGGACAGAGTATTATTTTATCAAGGCCATAAGATAGAAATAGATTGCGGTTGGGAACGAATCTCCGTTAAAGAAGCATTTCAAAGATACGGTAAAATATCAGTAGAAGATGCTTTATTAGCAGACATATTCGATGAGGTCATGGTAGAGAAAATAGAACCTTTTCTCGGATGGGATGTCCCAACTTTCATAATCGACTATCCTGCCTGCCGTAGTGCTCTTGCTCGCCTGAAACCTAGTGATACATCTGTTGCTGAAAGATTTGAGCTATATATCGGAGGCATAGAAATAGCGAACGGTTTTTCAGAATTGACGGATCAGCTAGAACAGCGCAATCGATTTATAAATGAAAATAATCAGCGACAAAAACAAAATCAGATGACTTATCCCCTCCCTGAACATTTCCTCTGCGAACTCAACATGATGCCACCATCTGCAGGAATCGCATTAGGGGTTGATCGATTAATTATGACTATTCTAAACTATACTGAAATAGACCAAGTCGTACCATTCACATTTGAACAGCTTTAATAACAATGAATATTTTCAATCTGCTTGATATTATATTATTTAATTAACTAGATTAGTCATGATAAACCACCACATCACCTTGATATGACTTGATTTGGAGCAAATCTCCTTCACGACGAATATTGTCAGGCAATAGAGGTGCTTTTCCTTTCCCACCTGGAAGGTCAATAACATAATGCGGTATTCCTAAACCTGACATATGACCTCTTAATGCATTCATAATCTCTAGCCCTTTTGATACAGAAGTACGAAAGTGTGCTGTCCCCCTCACTAAATCCATTTGATGAAGATAATATGGTTTAATTCGTATTTTCAAAAGACCAATCATTAATTCACGCATAGTTGCTATATTATCATTGACATTGTGGAGCAAAACCGTTTGGTTCCCTAACGGTATTCCAGCGTCTGTTAAAAGGTTGCAAGCATCTGATGCTTCACATGTAATTTCACGAGGATGATTGAAATGAGTATTGAGATAAACTGGTTGAAACCTCCTAAGGAGGCGACATAATCTTTTGGTAATTCGGCTAGGAATAGTAACAGGGGCACGACTGCCAATGCGGATAATCTCAAGATGACTGATTTCCCGAAGCTTGAGCAGTATCTCTTCTAATTGACAGTCATCAAGCAGTAAAGGATCCCCACCAGAAATAATAAGATCACGGATAGTTGTAGTCGAAGCAATATAATCGATAGCCGCATCAATATCTATTGTGAATTCTTTACAACCAACTTGCCGTTTACGCATGCAAAAACGACAATAACTAGCACATGCATTGGAAACTAATAGGACTGCTCGATCTGGATATCGGTGTATCAATCCTGGGACTGGACTTAATAATACTTCATTTAAGGGGTCAGGTTCCTGCTGGTCAACAAGTTCCTTAATGTTTGGTACACATTGCTGCCAGATAGGATCACCTGGGCGCTCAATAAGTGAAAAATAGTATGGTGTAATACGAAGCGGGTAACGTTCTGCGACAAGATTCAGTTGCTTTACATCGATATTGAATTTATTGCCAATTTCTTCAACTCGGGTAATTGCACTTTTCAGTTCTGTTTTCCAAGCATCCATTACATTTATGCCTTAAGTGCTCCGACAAGTTCCTTGATATTTAAAATACCATTATTTATTAAATATTGCTCCATATCCCTTGCAATAGTCTGAGCTGCAGTTGGATCTAGAAAATTAGCAGTTCCTATTTGTACGGCTGTAGCTCCTGCAAGTATGAATTCAAGTGCGTCAATAGCTGTCATAATCCCACCAATGCCGATTATAGGTAATTGCACTGCTTTTGCGACTTGCCAGACCATCCTTAGCGCAATTGGTTTGATGGCAGGGCCAGACAAGCCGCCAGTTATATTGGCTAATATTGGTTTTTGTCTTTGTAGATCAATTGCCAAACCAGTTAAAGTATTAATTAGTGACAGTGCATCTGCTCCGGCATCAGCACAGGAACGTGCTATTACTACTATATCAGTTACATTAGGTGAAAGTTTTACTATGACCGGTTTTATCGTTGCGTTACGAACAATTTTCACAACTTCATAAGCTGCAGCAGGGTCAGTGCCAAATATAATCCCGCCTTGTTTAACATTGGGACAAGAGATATTTACTTCAAGACCGGCAACTTCTGGGATTTTATCAATACGTTCAGCTAGTTCTCCATACTCATCTAATGTATTACCATAAATATTTGCGATTACAGGAGTGGATATAGTGCGAAGAAACGGGACCTTTTCGCTAATAAATGAATCAATACCTACATTCTGAAGTCCAATTGCATTAAGCATCCCCCCTGGAGTTTCTATAATGCGTGGTGTTGGATTCCCCGCCTTAGGTCGTATTGAAAGACCTTTGGTAACTATTGCACCAATACTTTCCAGATCCATATAAGGAGCAAATTCGGCGCCGTACCCAAATGTGCCTGAAGCAGTCATAATAGGGTTGCGTAATGTAATCCCTGCTATTTCAACAGAAAGTTCAGGTTTTTTCATCTTCACTCCTTAAACGATTAACAAAATTACAGGGGCTGTTCCCATAGCAGTTCAGCTGTATTAAAAACAGGGCCATCCTTGCATACACAACGGTAATCTGGTGATGTGTCACTATGGTTACATCCCTTTACTACACAACCTAAACAAGCACCAACTCCACAAGCCATATAGGCTTCAAGAGATACCTGGCAAGAGATTCCATTTCGCAAAGCGATTCCGGCCACGGCACGAAGCATTGGGAATGGACCACAGGCAAATATTGTTTTAACATTATTTATGTTATTAATATATCGTTCCAGCACCTCGGTAACAAGACCTTGCTCACCAAGGGTACCATCATCTGTAGAAACATAGGTTTCAACACCAAGTCGTTCAAATTCAGTAGTACAGAGGACATCTTCCTTACTTTTTCCGCCGGCAAAAAGATGTACCCTAGATGACCTGACCAACTCTTTTGCCAAAAAATATAGGGGGGCAAGACCAACTCCGCCGCCTACCAACAGTTTATCATCTGAATCATCACCAGTATGAAAACCTTTACCTAATGGCCCAAGAACTTCTAGTCGGTCACCATGACTAAAGCTAGACAAAATTGTTGTGCCCTTTCCTACAACTCGATAGAGGATTTCTAAAAATGGTTGGTTAATATCTGGGTATTCAGTTGCCATTATCCCTAAATCAAATATTCCAAATGGCCGGCGTAATAAAGGATCTATTGTTGGGCTCACCCTGACCATAACAAACTGCCCAGATGAAGCATCATTTATAAATTCAGATGGTGCAGTAAGGCGTAACCGGAAATAGCCCGGCGATACCTCATGATTGGATATAACTGTAGTTTTAAAATTCATGGTTACCCTCTTGTTCAGTAATCCTATATTCCATTAAAAGGGCATCTTCCCCATTTTCATAATATCGAATACGATGCCCACATTCTGTAAATCCTATGCTCCTATAAAGACTCAGAGCGCTCTGATTGGAAATTCGAACTTCCAAAGTTATAAATTCAGCCCCACTGATTCGACATTCCTCAATTACTCGATTTACAAGTATTTTCCCTATACCTTTGCCTCGAAATAATGGATGGACTGCAACATTGAAAATGTGCCCCTCATCCAAAAGCAGCATAGGGCAAATATATCCAACTAATCTGCCAGAAATGTCCAAGGCAACAAGGGGGAAATTGTATTTAGCATTTAATTCGTCAAGAAAATGTATCCTTGCCCACGGGCAAGGATATGAGGCATTCTCAATTTGAATAACTTGATCAAGGTCTTTCTCCTGCATTGGGCATATAGTGATGTCTTTCAACATATCGCTCATTTTTTCGCATAATACGCAATGCTTCATTACTTTGTAAACTCATTTTTTCCTGACGAATCGGTTTGACATTTCTTTGCTGTTCGGTTAAGAATTTAAATTCATAATTTCGGAGGGAATCCATTGAGTACTTCAAAAATTACATATAAAGACGCCGGGGTAGATATAGACGCCGGCAATATCTTTGTAAAAATGATTAAACCCATAGTAAAGGCTACCAGCCGACCAGAAGTAATAGCTGACATAGGCGGTTTTGGCGGTCTATTCTCACTTAACGCAAGTAAATACAAAAATCCTGTTCTTGTATCTGGAACGGATGGGGTAGGCACAAAACTAAAATTAGCTTTTATGGCCGATCGACACGATACTGTAGGTATTGATTTAGTAGCTATGTGCGTTAATGATATTATAGTCCAGGGAGCAGAACCACTTTTTTTCCTTGATTATTTAGCAACTGGTAAACTTGAACCAGAAAAGGCAGCTGAAGTAGTTAAAGGGATTGCTGAAGGTTGTATCCAAGCCGGTTGCGCCCTCATAGGGGGGGAAACTGCAGAAATGCCAGGTTTTTATAACACTGGTGAATATGATATAGCTGGATTTACGGTTGGTGTAGTGGAGCGTGACAAGATAATTGACGGCTCTTCTATTACCGTAGGTAACAAACTGATAGGAATCGCATCAAGTGGACTTCATAGTAACGGTTATTCACTAGCACGCAAGGTGATCTTGGAAAAGTTGCAGCTTGGAATTCATGATCAACTCCCTGGATTAGGCAATACTGTTGCAGATGTGTTGTTGACCCCGACTAAAATTTATGTAAAGAGTATTCTTAATTTGCTTCGTGATTTCCAGCTAAATGGAATTGCTCACATTACTGGTGGCGGTCTTTCAGAAAATGTCCCGCGTATTCTTCCCCATGGCTGTAAGGCTGTAATCGAAACTGCAAGTTGGCAGATACCTGCAATTTTCAGATTTATTCAAGATCATGGGAATATTGTTGAAGAAGAACTATTTCGTACCTTTAACTGCGGTATAGGGATGGTACTGGCTGTTAAATCTGATGAGGCTGAAGAGATACTTATTCGTCTTTCTGGCCTCAACGAGAAGGCCTTTATAATTGGAGAAGTAATTAAATGCGACCCAGGTCGAGAATGTGTTGATTTGATCTGATAGAGGGATTATATGAATAGTGCTCTACAAGTAGGCGTACTTGCATCCGGCAACGGTTCAAATCTTCAGGCAATTATTGATCAAATAGAAACAGCAACTTTAGATGTAAATATCTCATGTGTTATAAGTAACAAATCTGGAGCATTTGCCTTAGAACGAGCACGTCGGCATAATATCCCAGCAATTCACATTGATCATCGTCAGTTTTCAAGTCGGGAAGAATATGATTTAAAATTAGTCAATACACTTCAACATTATAACGTAAAATTAGTTGTTCTTGCTGGATATATGCGGATTGTCACACCTATACTACTCAATGCATTCCCTCATGCAGTTATGAATATTCATCCTGCTCTTCTACCCTCTTTCCCAGGTCTTAATGCTCAACAACAGGCTATTGATTATGGCGTGAAAATAAGCGGCTGCACAGTCCATTTCGTTGATGCAGGTGTTGATACCGGTCCGATTATTATTCAAGCTGCAGTACCAGTTTTACCAGGAGACAATGAAGAATCTTTATCTGCACGTATTCAAATTGAAGAACATCGGATATTTCCGCTTGCCATAGAGCTGTTTTCCTCTGGTCGTCTACATATTAGTGGCCGTCAAGTATCTATAACTTCGCCATTCTCTCCCCCACCATCTAATGTATGACATCTAGTTCATTCAATTGAGGGTGCTGTCAACTTTTGAACCAATTCGCTCCAATCATAACTAATATAATCAATTAGCAGTGCTAGCGGAATTAATGTGTCCAATTCATCATACTTCTTGCCAATCAGTTTGGTAGTCAATTGATGAAATAACAACTTTTCATCTGTAAAAAGCTGCCTAAAATCCCAGTAAATACCATTTGGATATTGTTGATTAGAGTTAATAAAATTCATCGTACAGACTGAGTCATGAAAAGTCTCACCTGAAATATCAATTAGTGGTATACCATGAAGTCTACATGTCATTGGGCGATAGTCGTACAGAAGACATTGCCCACTAGGATCAAGAAGCAGGCATGGGGTCATATCATTGTCTGGCATTAATTCATGTAATATGTCTTCACAATAATTATTTATAAAAAATGGAGGCGCCAGCCGTAATCTTGAAGTATTCAATTTAAATAAGATTAATTCGGCCTTACTAAGAACTCCCTTTCTAATAGACAAAGGGAGTTTACTAAATCCATACTGGAGATAACATGCATCTAATAGTGTAATATCAAATAATCCTCGACAACAGCCATTGCAACCACTGCGGCATTGAATATCGGCAGCATAGCAAATCTGGCAACCAGTAAACCATTCATCTACTTTTTCAAATAATTGCCCGTAACAATTCAATATCTCTGATAACATTTTTTACGCCTAAATGAAAAGGCGGCAATTATTGCCGCCTTAAAATTTAATAAAGTTTCATATCGCATCAACTAGAATGAGCCACTATAAAATTAATTCGTTTTTGGTAAAGATTGATTTTAACCAATAACCTTCTTTTTCTATGTTCTCTCTGCCACCCTCTTCCCTATCCACAAGAGTTACTATTCCCAAGACATTAAGCCCCTCTTCTTCTGCCCGCCTCACTGCTTTCATAGATGAGTCTCCAGTGGTGACAACATCCTCAACTATTATAACATTTGTCCCAGGAGGTAGATTTTTACGGCCTTCCAGCCACTGACCTGTCCCATGACCTTTAGGCTCCTTCCTTATAATAAAAGCGTGCAGGGGATTATTATCTAGATATGCTGCGATTGATGTGGCAGTAGCAATAGGATCTGCACCTAATGTAATGCCGCCAATTGCTTGCACTTCCTTAATATGTTTAATCGCATTATAGAAGAGCTTGCCAACAAGTAATCCCCCCTCTGCATGCAATGTAGTCTGTTTCCCATCGAAATAGAAATCACTTTCTCTACCAGAAGCTAATGTTACCTTGCGTTTTTCATAAGACAATTCAATAATAATTTGTTTTAGACGTTCCCGTTCTGTCATATACTGTACTCCTTTTCAAATAGATCGAGTTGCGGTTCCGGTCCGAGCTTCGGAAATTTTATTGGATATTCACCAGTAAAACAAGCACGACAATAACTGTTATTTCCAGTGCCCACAGCAAGTAATAAACCGTCACGGGAAAGATAACCTAATGAATCAGCAGTTATATATCTGGTTATTTCTTCTATGGTATGTGATGATGAAATTAATTCCTTGCGTGTCGGAGTATCAATACCGTAATAACAAGGATAGCTCGTTGGTGGCGAAGATATAAGAACATGCACTTCTGTTGCACCAGCTTGCCTAACCATTTTAACAATTTTTCGTGATGTAGTACCTCTTACAATTGAATCATCAATAATGACAACCCTTTTCCCTTTAAGTACTTCCCGAACAGGGTTAAGTTTAATTTTCACTCCAAAATGTCTAATTGATTGTTGTGGTTCAATGAAAGTTCGCCCCACATAGTGATTTCTGATTAGCCCTAACTCAAATCGGATACCCGATTCTTCTGCATATCCCATTGCTGCGGGGACACCTGAATCTGGCACTGGTATTACCACATCTGCTTCTACACTATGTTCTCGAGCTAATTGCCGACCAAGCTCCTTGCGAACTTGATAAACGTTTTTCCCGAATACAAGTGAGTCTGGCCTTGCAAAATAAACAAATTCAAATATACAAGGAGCAGGCTCAACCTTTTTAAATGGACTGTGCGATGTCATCCCCTGTTTATCAATTACAACAATTTCTCCAGGTTCAATCTCCCTTATAAAATCAGCTTCTATCAAATCAAGTGCACAACTTTCAGAAGCAACTACATATGAGTCACCTAGACGCCCAAGACATAAAGGGCGATAACCGTGAGGGTCTCTTACAGCAACCATTCTGGTTTCTGTAAGAAACAGAAGGCAATAAGCACCTTTTACCCTTAAAAGAGCTTCAGTAAGACGTTCAACTAGCGAATTTTCTTTTGATGTAGCCAGAAGATGGACTATTATCTCCGTATCCATTGTAGTCTGAAATATTGAACCCCAAGCTTCTAGTTCATCTTTAATTAATTGGGCATTGACTATGTTGCCATTATGAGCAACCGCAATAGAGCCTCTAGAATAGTCAACCATAATTGGTTGCACATTTTTAATAACGGATGACCCAGTAGTAGAGTACCTTACATGTCCAATAGCAGATTTTCCTGGCAAGCTTTTAAAAATTTCTTGATTACCGAAAACGTCGGCCACAAGCCCCATACTTTTGTGTGCATGGAGATCTGCCCCATCAGAAGAAACGATACCGCAACTTTCCTGCCCTCGATGCTGTAGTGCATAAAGACCAAGATATGTAAGATTTGACGCCTCCGGATGATTGAATATCCCGAAAATACCGCATTCTTCTACTGGACGGTGAAGCCACATATCATATTACTCCCGGTCAATCGAGACAACCAAATGATATAATTTAGAGAAGATGTTGTTTAACATATTCTGCAGCATTTCTAAACAGAATAAGACCATCCCCATCTTCAGGAAGATTTTCCCTTGTCCATCGCGGGTGGTTAGTCCTATGCAAAAAAGCTTCAGGGTGAGGCATAAGACCCATAAGAAGACCACTTTCATCACATATTGCTGCAATTGCATGTTCAGACCCATTAGGATTTAGTGGGAATTCCATAGTTGGATTCAAATACTCTGAGTCTGAGTATTTTAGCACAGCCAAATTCCTCTGCTCTATCTGATTGATAATATCAGGCGAAGCAGTCACAAACTTTCCTTCCCCATGCCGAACAGGAAGATAAATGCCACGCTTTATCCCTTTGGTAAATATTGATGGTGAAAAAGGATTATTCTTTAAGTAAACCCATCGATCTTGAAAACGACCTG
This sequence comes from uncultured Geobacteraceae bacterium, assembly GCA_964649725.1. Lineage (GTDB taxonomy): Bacteria > Desulfobacterota > Desulfuromonadia > Geobacterales > Geobacteraceae > CAZYTM01. The sequence continues at coordinate 263,956 of CAZYTM010000004.1, forward strand.
AGTCATTGAAGGTAAGAGTTGCTTGTTGTTCTAGATATTTATTGCCTAACGCAGGAAGCAACCCCATCTTTACCATCAACTGGAACCCGTTACATACTCCAAGGATAGGTTTACCGGCATGTATGAAGCGAAGTAATTGATCCACGATATGCTCTTCTTGATTTCCTACTTTTGCATATTTTAGCCGATTAGCTTGTGCTTTAGCACTTCCCAAGTCATCACCATCAAGAAAACCACCAGTCAAATTAAGGAAGTTAAAATCGTCGAGACTTATTACACCAGTCAATATATCTGAAATATGGGCAATAACCGTATCAGTAAACCCACCCAATCGGCAAGCATAAGCAGCTTCAATCTCACAATTTGTACCATTACCTGTAATTACTATAGCGCGGAGTGTTTGGGACATTTTAGAGATCCTTCAAAGTGTTCTGCCACTTTTCTTTGAGCATTACAATGTCAGAACATATTATTGGTGTGCCATCAAGGCCTTTAATAGTCAAAACTGGTTTAACGGTTACTTCTCCAATTGCGGCGTAACAGGTTCCACTCATGATATCCTCAAAATGATCACGCTTTTCAGGAGGTATAGTCACTATAAATCTGGAAGCAGATTCAGCAAATAAAAGTGGTAAATCGTTTTTATCATCAGGCAAGCCCCCCCAAGGGACAACAGACAAATCAATCGACATACCATAACCTCCGGCAAAAGCCGATTCTGCAGCAGCAACAGCCAAACCACCATCGGATAGATCATGGCATGATGCTACTATCCCTGCCTTTACCGCTTGATTAAATGCCTTATAACATCTAAAGGCGTCTCCTGCGTTAACAATGGGTACTCTATTGCCTATAAATCCTTTAATCGCAAAATATTCAGAACCTCCCAATTCATTGTCAGTGTTGCCAAGTAGGAACACGATATCACCTGGGCGCTTGACATCCATGGTAATAGCATTACGAATATCTTCTATCTTTCCAATGACTGAAAAGAGAAGCGTCGGAGGGATCGATATTTTTGTAGAACCATCGTAAAAATCATTTTTCATCGAATCTTTACCGGATATAAGTGGGATGTTATAAGCTAGACAAATATCATATAAAGCTTGATTGGACCTTACCAACTGTGCCATTTTGAATGGGCCATCAGGCGTCTTCTCAGACAAAACCGGGTCGCACCAGCAAAAATTATCTAGCCCGGCTACTAAATCTAAAGAACCCCCAACAGCAACGTAATTTCGCAATCCTTCATCTATTGCATTTGTTGTCATATGATAAGTATCAATATCACTATAACGAGGGCAAATCCCATGAGCGACCACCACCCCTTCCCATGAATCTAGGATAGGTCTTACAATAGCAGCATCAGACGGCCCATCATTTTCAACACCTGTAAATGGTTTGATAATACTTCCACCTTGCACTTCGTGATCATACCTACGTACTACATTCTCCTTAGAGCAGATATTCAAAGCACTAAGCAACTCAAGCAAGTCATCGTTATAATCAGTTTTTGGTGACAATACTGGCTCAAGATGTGTTTTTACTTCCCATTTTGCTTGCAGTTGCAAAGTTGGCAGACCATCATGCATAAATTTAATCGGTAAATACGCTACGGTACGATTATCGTAAAGAATATGGAACCACCCCGTATCGGTAAACTCACCAAGAATTGACGTTTCCACTCCGAAATTAATTGCCATTTTAGTAAATTCATCAATTTTATCTGGTGATACAGCAAGACTCATGCGCTCTTGCGCCTCTGAAATAAGAATCTCCCAAGGGTTGAGACCAAAATATTTTAATGGCGCATTGACAAGATCCATTCTGCAACCACCAGATTCAACAGACATTTCACCTACAGAAGACGAAAGCCCACCAGCACCATTGTCAGTTATATAGTTATATAAACCTTTGTCTCTAGCTCTTATCAAAAAATCGAACATCCTTTTCTGAGTAATAGGGTCGCCTATCTGTACTGCAGTAACTGGAGAATTCTCATTCAATTCTTCTGACGAGAATGTTGCCCCATGAATGCCATCTTTACCTATCCTGCCACCCACCATAACAATTAGATCACCTGGATTAATATGTTTAACATGAGACGGTTCGCCATTGATTATTGAAGGCATTATCCCAGCAGTACCACAGAAAACCAGGGGTTTACCAGCAAATCTTTCATCAAATACAAGAGAACCGTTTACTGTTGGAATACCACTTTTGTTACCACCATGCTCCACCCCTTCCACAACTCCTTCAAAAATACGTCTGGGATGGAGTAGCCTCTTTGGTAACGATTTATTATAAAATGGGTCAGCAAAACAAAATACATCCGTATTAAATATTAATTTGGCTCCCTTTCCTGTGCCGAATGGGTCACGATTGACACCAACTATACCAGTTAAAGCACCACCATATGGATCTAATGCTGAGGGTGAATTATGTGTCTCAACTTTATATACCAGCGACCAATCGTTGTTGAATCTTATAACACCAGCATTGTCCTTGAACACTGACAGGCAAAAGTCATTAATCCCCAATTTTTCACGAACATCTCTTGTTGCTTTTTGAATAAATGATTTGTAAAGGGACTTTATCTCTTTATGTCTGCCAAACTCATCAATATAATTAATAGTGCCAGCGAATATTTTGTGTTTACAATGTTCCGACCATGTTTGTGCAAGAGCTTCTAACTCAACATCAGTCGGTTGATCAGTAAGTCCATTTTTGCGTCGTTCTTCAATAAAGTCAGGATTACAGAAAAATGTTTGGATGGACTTCATCTCTTCAAGAGATAATGCAAGTACACCTTCTCTACTTATTCTAAGTAACTCGTCGTCAGTCACTTGCAAATCAACATCTCTAACTTCAACCGCTTTCTCTACAATTACTTTAGGCAAAGTTGCCTGAATACCACCAAGTGACTGAAATGTGTCTGCATCTAAAATTGTGTATCTTTGAATAAGAGTGTTGCAGAGGAGTCCAGTGGTAATATGTTCCACATCCGCATATGATATGTCACCTTTAAGTAAATACTGTATTGATGTATACACTGCTTCCATGGGTTGAAACGATCTACCTGTTATAAATTCTATGGCCTCTCGTGCAGTTCTCCCAACATTATCTGTCACGCCAGGCCTAAATCCAACCTCAACTATAAAATCAAAATTAGCTGCCAACGGCTTATCAAGATTCCATGTCTGAATAATGGGGTCACTGAAAGGTTCTGCAGCTATTATTTGTAATTCAGATTCAGTTAACTGTGCATCTATTGTATAGACATCTATAGTATGTACACTCTCAACAGGTATACGAAGGAAATTAGTGATTTCACGATATATACGTTCACCTCGAGCATCACGCATATTCTCTTTAAGTGCAACTTCAATTCTACGAGCCATTATTTATCCTTTTCCATATAGATCGTTCTGATTGGAAATGGTATTTCTACTTCACTTTCACTAAATCGACTTATAATCTGGCAATTAATATTATCTGTTACTGAGAGGAGATCATTGTATTCCTCCACCCAAAAATAGAGAACAAAATTAAGAGCATAATCGCCAAAAGAAACAAAAAAAGCCTCAGGTGCTGGATTGCGTAGGACTTCTTTAATATCAAGTGCAATAAGAACAAGTAGATTCTTTACATGCCCAACATCACTATTATATGAAACACCAATATTAATTTTACCCCGCACGCTATGGTCGGGGAATGCTTGGTTAGTAACCATAGTGTTACACAAATCAGAGTTAGGTATTATTAGAAGTATATTATCGAGAGTTTTTATCCTAGTACTGCGCAAGCCAATATCTAAGACATCACCAATCTGTCCGTTGTTCAGTTGGATTCTGTCACCTATCCGAAACGGTCTGTCAATCATCAAGGTAAAACCAGAAATCATATGTGCCAAAGTATCCTTGGCTGCCATGCCTATAGCTAGGGAGCCAATACCAAAAGCAGTAATCAAAGATAAAATATCGTAATTAAAGTGCTTGAGTGTAATAATTAAAGATGTGCCTATTAGAATGATGATTACAATTTTTTCGAGCAATGGGATTACTTGGCGGTCAAGTCCATCCTTACCATGCACGGTCAGGAAATTTGCATAACATTTAATTAGCTCATCAATGCAGCGATAGGCTATATTGGATATTATTATAACATTAATGATAAAGATCGCTCCAGAAGATACAAGTTGTATCTTTGGAGGTAATGGCAAATAATGTACTGAATAATAAAGACCAGCAAATATAACGAGAAGTGCTGCAGGGGGTGTAATTCGAGCTAAGATTCGATCATCAAGCTCAGTCCGGGTTACTGCTGTTAAACATGGGACCCAATTAAGCAGAATATATTTAAGAAATTGCGATAATAGATAAAAGAGTGCAAATATTAGCAACGCGACAAGAATCTCTTTAAACCAGAAGAGAAAGAGCCCATCACTTTCATTGAGACGATAAAACTCCAAAAATTTAGTCACCAAAAACCCTCGCAAATATAGTATCTATATGTTTAAGGTGATAGCTAAGATCAAATGTGTCACAAATATCATCAGCTGTAAGATATGATAGAACATCAGGGTCATTAAGCAACTCTTCCTGAAGATCCTTATTCTGCTCCCATACTCTCATTGCATTTCTTTGTACAAGTTCATATGCTCGTTCTCGCGATGCTCCAGCTGTTGCAAGTTTCAGCAGCACTCTTTGAGAGTTGAACAACCCCCCCATTTGATCAAGATTCTTCTTCATATTTTCTGGATACACAACTAGATTACCAATCAATCCAACTGCCCTATTAAGCATGAAATCTAATAGTATAGTGGCATCTGGACCTATAACTCGCTCAACTGAAGAATGAGATATATCTCTTTCGTGCCAAAGCGGGACATTTTCCATAGCTGACACAGCATAACCTCGAAGAAGGCGCGCTAAACCGGTAAGATTTTCCGAAAGAACAGGATTTCGTTTGTGAGGCATTGCAGACGAACCCTTTTGCCCTTTACTAAAAAATTCCTCTACTTCAAGCACTTCAGTACGTTGAAGGTGGCGAATCTCAACAGCAAATTTTTCAATTGATGACGCAATAATTGCTAATGTAGTAAAAAATTCAGCATGGCGATCACGCTGAATAATCTGAGTAGAGCATGGAGCAGGTTTCAGCCCGGCTTTTGCACAGACATATTCCTCAACACGTGGATCGATATTAGCAAAAGTGCCCACAGCTCCGGAAATCTTCCCATACGAAATTGTAGCGCGAGCTGCTTCCATTCTATTGAGATTACGTCGCATTTCATCATACCAGAGAGCCATTTTTAGACCGAATGTTACTGGTTCTGCATGAATACCATGTGAACGACCAATCATTGGCGTATTTTTGTATTCATAAGCCCGGCGCCTAATTGCATCCATCAGACGACGAATGCCATCAAGTATTAAGTCACTCGCCTCTTGCAAAAGCATTGCGAAAGAAGTGTCTAGCACATCTGATGAAGTCAGTCCCAAATGTACAAATCTGGAATCATCACCTATATAATCAGCAACAGAAGTTAGGAAAGCTATTACATCATGTTTTACAGTTTTTTCTATTTCGTCAATACGTGTTACATCAAAACTTGCTTTGTTAATTATTCTCTCTAATGCATCAAATGGAATATTGCCTAATTCGGCGTGTGCCTCACATGCATATATTTCAACATCCAACCATTTCTGGTAACGGTTTTGTGCCTCCCATATGCGAGTCATCTCAGGACGGCTATATCGTTCTATCACTGGTATTTACTCCTTATACAAGAAATTAAAGTAAAAAATAATATGTAACATCTATCAAACCGATAGAAATTGACTTACTAGATTTTGATCCCCTAATATAAAGTGTGGCGAACAAATATTTTGCCTTTGTAAAAAATCTATAGTCTTTCTCATCACCAGTTCTGGTGCATTGTTCACTTCTGAAATATGCGCTAAAAAAACAGCTGTTAGATTCGAATGTGCTAACTCATCAAGAAGCGCAGCTGATTCAGAATTAGATAAGTGTCCATGACGAGATTTGATTCTTTGTTTAAGATGCCAAGGATAAGGGCCATTTGCTAATAAATCATCATCGTGGTTGAATTCAACAACTAATACTCTACAACAACTCAATTTATCTTGAACCAGTCGAGTTACAACTCCAAGATCAGTAGCAATCCCGATACTACTTTTGTCTGATTCGATACGAAAACCGACTGGATCACTCGCATCATGTGTTATTTGAAAAGGGTCAATGTATAAATCCCTGAAATAAAATGGTGTCCCAGCTTCAAATTCAACAAAATTACATTTATTGAATATCTTAGCTCCATTGAAAGTTGAACGATTTGCATATAAAGGGATATTGAAACGCCTTGATAGCGTTGCAGCACCACGAATATGGTCGTTATGTTCGTGGCTGATAAGTATTGCATTAAGGTCTGACGCGTCAATCCCGATGCTTGCTAGACGAAATTGAAGTTCGCGGGCAGACATGCCTGCATCAACAAGTATCCTGCTGGAGCCAGCCTCAATATACAAGGCATTACCTTTACTCCCGCTAGCCAGCAGGCAGACTTTCACTTTACCTCCGAAACAACAATTAACTTAGGGGAATTGATACGTATCACTTCTGATTCAGCAAAGCGGTTACTACTGTGCAGGATAAAACGTCACAGGTTTTTATACCGTAAAGTTGCGATAGATTCAAGACAAACTTGATTGGCTGTTTAACTTAGAAGGTTCATATAGTCAAGAGTTGAATCACCTACAATAGGATTTAATGGGAGAAGGATGTGAAATGTCGAACCAGGATAGGATTCAGGATTAAATCCAGGAGACTCAACCCATATTTCACCACCGTGCATCTCAACAATCCCTTTCGCAATAGCCAAACCAAGGCCAGCACCCTTTGCCTTAAAGGCAACTTTTCCGGTACTATGCTCTTCAATGTTGCCAGCTTCATAGAATTTATCAAATATTCTTATCTGGTCTTCTCGATCAATACCGATACCAGTATCGCTTACAGCTATTTCGACATAAAGATGGTGCTCTTTACCAATAGATACCAAAGGTTGAGTATCTCTTGAAGTCTGATTACTCCACAAAAGGTATTTAGCACTTGTAATTACATTAATTTTCCCGCCGTCTGGAGTAAACTTGATCGCATTGCCAAGGATATTCGATAATAACTGCATAATTCTGAGACCATCACCCTTTATCTTAGGTATAGTTTCATCAAAATTCAAGACCAACTCCTGCTTACGCATTGAGAAAAAAAACCGCAATTCATTAACAGAAATTCTGAGTAGGTGGTTTATATCAACATCCTCAAGTTTAAGCTGGAGCCTTTTTTCGTCTATCATGGACACATCAACCATATCCTTAATTATATTATCTAATCTGGAGGCAGCATTTGAAATGTTTTCAACCATTTCAAGTACAGTAGGATCAATTCTATCAACCATATCAGTCATGATAAGCTCAGAGTAACCCATAATTACCGTTAACGGAGTTTTTAGTTCATGGGATGCAAGCCCTAAAAAAGAATCCTTCATTCTGTTTAGGCGGGCAAGGTCTGCAGCGCTTTTTTCGAGATTTTGAACAATTTCACGTTCCTTAGTAACGTCACGAAAAATAGCTTGAACAAGTTGTTCCCCACCGCTTTTAATACAACTAGCATGTATCCTGCCTAGCACCTGTTGCCCCTCTTTTTTCATAAAACGCATTTCCTCAGCGATATGCATGCCAGTTAGAGCATCTTTAAAAATTTTATTAATACGAGGGATGTTTTGAATATTTAACAATAACAAAAACTTAGTTAAAGGTAGCCCAACAATTTCTTTTGCAGAATACCCGAATAGTTCTTCAGCCATCTTATTTGCAATTTTTATTTGCTCTTCATTATCTACAACAATAATAGCATCACTAGCATCTTCTAGTAATGACTTATATAATTCTTCAGAACGTTCTAATTCAAGACTAAGACTTTCTAGCTTCATGTAAGAAGAATGTAATTTATTGTGAGTATCTTCCATTTCTTTATAACTTTTTTGAATTTCTTCCTCCCTGTTTTTCAATGTGGAAGACATATAGTTGATATTTTTTGCAAGTTCATTGAATTCATATATCTCTACTTCAGGGATCCTAGTATCTAATGCACCGTCAGTGATTTTTTTTACTCCAACGAGCAAAGAAGAAATTGGTTTCATTATGTTTTTTTTAATAAAGAAAACAACTAGTGTAAACGATAGAATAAAGAAGATTACCAGAAGCAAGAGTGATCTCAAAATCATTGAAGCTACTCTGTTTGCAACTTCTGTTTCAGGGAAACCTATGTGAATTATTGCTAATCGCCTACCATCAGATGAAGTTAGTGCTGTGGATATGTCATAATTTGTTGTACTACCATGGGCTATAAGAGTTACAACTTGTTCAGTATTCTTTTTTGACAATGTTTTTATTACATTATCAAAACGGTAACCAGCATATTTCTCATCATTATAAAATATTGGCTTACCTTCGACGTCAGTTATAATACAATAGTCTCCAACTGGTGGATTTGCCTCAATAATTTCTTGGCACTTCTGATTTATACCTGGTATATCATGAATATCTAATCCTAGACCTATAACTTTTTCAAGACTTGCCTTCAAATTGGCGCTAAGACTTTGTGAAGTAAATATAAGCGCTTGTATATAGTCTCGACGATATGCGGCTACATCCATTCCTGTATTGGCTAAAATAGTTAGGAATAAAATCAGAAATGAAAATAGAACAATACGTTTTTCTAATGTTTTCATCATAATCCAAGATCTGATATTAGTTTCGTTGTGGGCAAAGCAATATTATCACAATTTAAATATTAACAATTTATTTTATAAATTAGAATCACCTTGTGGATATTTTACATAATAGTACATAAACATCCACGAAATAAAATACGAAATATTAAGTTGACGCGGCATGACCATTCGGTTATATTTTTTTGATTCAAATATCTAAAATGTATTTAAAAACTTATATAAGGAGGCGAAAATGGCATTGAAAGTGGCAATCAACGGATTCGGTCGGATTGGTCGAATGGTTTTCCGATCAGTTTTAAAGGAAAAAGATATTGAAATAGTAGCGATTAATGATCTTACAGATGCTAATACATTAGCACATCTACTTAAATACGATTCAGTTCATGGTATTTTTGCGGCAAAAGTAGAGGCTAAAGGTGATGACTTAGTTGTTAATGGCAAAACAATAAAAATACTTGCTGTCAAGAACCCAGAAGAATTGCCTTGGAAGAAAATGAAGGTAGATGTTGTCCTTGAATCAACAGGCCTTTTTACAGCCAGAGAAAAAGCAGAATTACACCTGAAAGCCGGTGCAAGCAAAGTAGTTATATCAGCACCTGCGACTGGAGAAGATATAACCATCGTTATGGGTGTCAATCATCATCTTTATGATTCAAAAAAACATAATATTATTTCTAATGCTTCTTGTACAACAAATTGTCTTGCACCAGTAGTCAAGGTATTACATGATTCATTCGGGATAGAAAGAGGGCTGGTGACAACAGTCCACTCATATACTAATGATCAACGCATTCTTGACCTACCCCATAAAGACCTAAGACGGGCTAGAGCTGCAGCTGTATCAATGATTCCTACATCAACAGGTGCAGCTAAAGCTGTATCCTTAGTTCTTCCTGAACTGAAAGGGAAATTGGACGGGATGGCTATACGTGTTCCTACCCCTAATGTTTCTGTTGTAGATCTTGTTGCATCACTTAAAAAGAAGACTGATGCAGATAAGGTAAATGCAGCTCTTAAAAAAGCTTCCCGAGGCTCATTGAAAGGAATTCTTGGTTTTGAAGAAAGCCCTCTGGTTTCTATCGATTTCAACGGAAATGTCCTCTCATCTATAGTAGACGCAAGCAGCACAAAAACAATAGATGGTACTATGGTTAAAGTCCTATCTTGGTATGATAATGAGTGTGGTTTTTCACAAAGGGTAATTGATTTATTCAAATTAATAGCAAAATAATTGATATTTTATGAAAATGGGGAGAGCATATCTCCCCTTTTTTATTAATTACTTACCTTACAAATATTTACTGGAGGGGAAATGTCGATTCGTTATATTGATGAGATTGATAACCTGAATGGTAAAAAAGTCTTTATCAGGGTTGATTTTAATGTCCCACTTGATGACAATCAAAACATAACTGAAGACTCGCGTATTCGTGCTGTACTTCCGTCAATAAACTATGCTCTTGATGCTAATGCCAAAGTAATTCTCGCCTCACACCTTGGCCGTCCCAATGGAGAACGAAAACAAAAATATTCTATGGCGCCTGCTGCTAAGCGTCTTTCTCGTCTACTTGACAAAAATGTTAAATTGGCACCTGATTGCATTGGTGATGAAGTTATTAATTTAATTGGATCTCTGCAACCAGGCGACATTCTCATGCTGGAAAATGTCCGTTTTTATGAGGGCGAAGAGAAGAATGATGATAATTTTGCGAAAGAACTAGCGAATGGCTGCGATATCTATGTAAATGACGCATTTGCAGTTTCTCATCGCGCTCATGCTTCTGTTGAGGCTATAACTAAATATATACCAATTGTTGCAGCTGGTTTTTTAATGAAAAATGAAATTAATTACTTTGAGAAAGCTATGACTAATCCTATTCGTCCACTTGTAGCAATTCTTGGTGGAGCAAAGGTATCTGGCAAACTTGAAGTGTTAGAGAATCTCCTTGGTAAAGTAGATAAAATAATTATTGGTGGCGGCATGGCCTTCACATTTCTCAAAACACTAGGTTATAATGTCGGGAAATCTCTAGTTGAAGAGGAACTCCTCGAAACGGCAGCTCGTATTCTTAATCTTGCCAAACAGAAAAACATCAAGTTTTATCTTCCTGTTGACTGTGTTGCCGCAGACCAATTTAAACCTGAAGCTGAAACCAAGGTAACACCAGTACAAGAAATTCCTGAGGGATGGATGGGGCTTGATATTGGGCCAGCCACTGTAACACTTTTTACTTCTGCCTTACAAAACGCAAAAACAATAATCTGGAATGGCCCCATGGGAGTTTTCGAAATGGATGCATTCTCTCGTGGAACTTTTGCGATGGTAACTGCTGTCGCAAACTCTTATGCACTTACAATTGTAGGAGGTGGTGATACTGATTCAGCAGTCCACCGAGCAGGTGAATATGCAAAGATTAGTTATATTTCAACTGGTGGTGGTGCTTTTCTTGAATTATTAGAAGGGAAACAGTTACCTGGCATCAAAGTTCTTGAGGCAAATGGTCACAAATAATTGGAGAATAATATTATGAGAACACCTTTCATTGCCGGGAATTGGAAACTTTATAAGACGAGCAAAGAAGCTGTTGAATTCATAACTAATCTATTGCCACTCATAAAAGATACAATAAATGTTGAAATCGCAATAGCACCGGTTTTCACAACACTATCAATTGTGCAAAAGGCTCTTAAAGGTTCAAATGTAAAACTTGCATCACAGGATTGCTTCTGGGAAGAAGAAGGTGCGTTTACCGGCGCGGTATCACCAAAAATGCTTATTGATGTTGGCTGCAGCCATGTAATTATAGGGCATTCCGAGCGACGTCAATATTTCGGAGAAACTGACTTATCGGTAAACAATAAAATCAAATCTGCACTTAAAGCAGGACTAACTGTAATTTTCTGCATCGGAGAAACTCTATCTGAACGAGAGCAAGAAAAAACTTTATCTGTTCTAAAAAATCAGATTGAGGGTGGGTTATCTGATCTGCCTTATAATAAACAAGCAAATATTATTATTGCATACGAACCGGTTTGGGCAATCGGTACAGGCAAAACAGCTACTGACAAAGAAGCACAAACTGCTCATGAATATATTCGCAAAATTGTTGCTAAGCTTTTTGGCAACAATTCAGCTGCAGAGATACGCATTATATATGGGGGGAGTGTGAAGCCTGAGAATATTAGCAGGCTTATGGAACAACCTGATATTGATGGTGCACTAGTCGGAGGGGCAAGCCTGAAAACTGATACTTTTGCAGCAATAGTTAATTACAATTCAAAATAATTATTTAAATTACATAGAATATGTGATATTTTAAAAAACTATCTATTTTACTGGAGGTCTTTTACTAATATGACCATATTTTTAACCATTCTACATATAATTGTAAGTGTTGCTCTAATTGCCATTGTCCTTCTTCAATCAGGGAAAGGTGCAGAGATGGGGGCATCATTTGGGGCAGGTGGGAGCCAATCAGTTTTTGGAGCTGGCGGTGGTAACACCTTTATGAGCAAACTTACAACTGGCGCCGCAATAATCTTTATGCTTACTTCTCTTACTCTAGCATATTTATCTGGTCATACCGGCAGTTCTTCAATTATGTCGTCAAAAAGTGCCCCAAATGCACCTATTCCTCAAAATCAACAACAAAGCAAACCTGCCAGTTCTCCTTTGGCAGCACCTCAGACGCAACCATCAAAACCACCTCAGCCAATCAACAAATAATTTTAAATAGTTTGATGTTGACAAAATTCAAAGTACATGTTAATTATTTTTGCTATTTTAGTTTTTTAGACTTGGACAAACAAGAAATGCGGTGGTGGCGGAATTGGTAGACGCACCAGCTTGAGGGGCTGGCGGGAGCAATCCTGTGATGGTTCGAGTCCATTCCACCGCACCAGTTGAAAATCGGCATAGCCGGGGATGGCAAAAAAGCTCTGAGGACTCAGAGCTTTTTTGTTGTTTATTGTCTCTTATAGTCCTATAAAGTATAGATGATAAACATTATTTTTGGAGGAAGATTTGATAGTTTACTACCAAATGGAGGTATACCAAGGATAAAGTGGATTCAGCCCTCTCAGATATTCAAGCAAAGACTTCTAAACTAAAAAAAGATTATTAGTTGGTAGATGGCTTCGTGTTGCACATGCATGTAACCACATCAGGTGGTAAGTTATGGCAACAATTGGCAACATAATTAATCATCGTCTTATAATTTTTGAAAATGAAAAATCTTGCTTATATATAGGATTTTTACCTATTATTTCTACTATAGGCCCGTCTTCAATCTCTTCAAATTCTCCACTGTCTTCCTCATAGTCTGGTTCACCTACTGCCCATGAATATAGTTTCTGAGAATCAAGCAATACTGGCTCATCAGGTATACCGTAAACCCTGCTTTGCATCTTCTCATCGTATAAACCAACGCATCCATGCGAGGCTGGCCTACCAGGTAAATCGCGTGAATGAATCCAATAAGAAATGTTATCAGCGCCTACATGAAATCTAATCGCATTATCCATTGGATATTGAGCAGCCTTATCCTCTGTCTGATATAGTGATGATGTGTGGTGACGATGTCGTGCAGAAACTCGAAAAATACCAGTTGGTGTTTGATTTTCATCTGTCCCTGTAGCAGCCGGCACAGAAAATTTTAAATAGCCATATTCATATGCGCCCAACCACTGTTCGTTTAGGCTGATGAGAACATATTTATAGTGACGTTTTGCTGGCTCATATATTTTAGGTACAGGGCTGTAATATTTTGCGTTATCAAGATTTATTGGAACTTTTATTGTCATCCCTGGATATAAATGACGACGATCTATCCTATTAAATCTTGCAACTATTGGCCAACTACTACCGAATATTACTTCAATACTATCCTCCGGTTTTATAAAGTGCTTCGACCATGCTATATTTGCTTGGCTTGGATAATAAATTCGCGATAGATCTTCTTTGGCAGGGTCCAGAGGATTTGCTGCTGGTTCACCAATTACTATGGGGCTAATGATAATTGCTGATATAATTGCTACTAATATAATCTTCAAAGAATTCCTATAATATAAATAATATTTATTGTTAATTATAGCTTTAATATTAAATCTTAAATAATACATTATTTAATTACTGTAGATCAATAATATCAATTTCACTGTCTAATATAGTATTCACTTAAAACTTTTTCTACCGCACTATAAGGATCTGTGGTTTTAGCTATAATCTCTCCAACTAATTGACGATAATTACCATTAGTCTCAATATGCCGATATACATCCGTAAACAATCTATCTCTCAGAATTTCTAAAAACTGTTTGGACAATTTATCTTCAATATAATCTGCTATCGCTCCAGAACTAAAAATATATTCACGATGTCTATCAAGCTCATCGACTAAATCATTGATGCCAATATTACGATTTGCTTCAGTCTTGAGAACGAGCGGTTGCCAATCATCATCAACTTTATTAGGGTTCATTTCTAGCATAGTTGTTAAATCACGTGCAGTACGATCTGCGTCATCCCGATCAGCTTTGTTTACAACAAAAACGTCACCAATCTCCAATATTCCAGCCTTGATCGCCTGGATATCATCTCCCATACCTGGCACCATAACTACTACCGTAGTATGAGCCATTCTAACGATATCAATTTCATCCTGGCCTACACCTACTGTTTCAATAATTATAACATCTTTGCCCATTGCATCTAAAACACTTACTACATCAGCTGTTGAGCGTGAAAGGCCGCCTAAATAACCTCTGGTGGCCAGACTTCGTATGAATACTTCCGGATCATCAGCATGGCGATTCATCCTTATTCTATCTCCAAGAATAGCGCCACCTGTAAAGGGACTCGTGGGATCAATTGCCACTACACCGACCTTCATACTTCTTTTCCTATAAACCGAAATCATTTGGTCGACCAAAGTAGATTTCCCAGCCCCTGGCGGGCCAGTAATACCAACTATGTAAGCATTACCAGTATAAGGAAATAAGTTTTTCAATTCATCTATGGCACTAATGAAACCATCATCGATATCTCTCATAAGCTTTGCCACAGCTCTTATATCACCATTAATAATTAGATCTTTTTGATTCATGAATTATCTTTCTGAGCAGGATGGCTGTGAAAAATACAAAAAACAATAGCAATATATAACTAAATTAATCCCTAGTATAATTCAAGAACGTGGTCTAACATTATTTTTTACCCATAAAACGATATCTTCTGTTGAAGTACCAGGGGTAAATACTTCCACAATACCAGAAGATTTCAATGTCGGTATATCATCATCCGGTATAACTCCTCCACCAAAAACAATTATATCCTCAGCTTTTTTTTCTCTTAACAGCTCACAAATCCTCGGCAGCAGAGTATTATGAGCACCAGAAAGTATTGACAACCCGACACAATCCACATCTTCTTGAATTGCAGCTGCAACTATCTGTTCAGGGGTCTGATGTAAACCTGTGTAGATGACTTCAAAACCTGCGTCGCGAAATGCACGGGCGATAATTTTTGCGCCACGATCGTGGCCGTCCAAACCTGGTTTTCCAACAAGCACTCGTAATTTTCTCCCTGCCATATGAGCCTCCCAATATATGATTATTTCTCTATCCCAATACGTGCAGGCACGCCCTTCTTAAAGTAATGTTTAATTTCCCGCATTTCTGTAACTAGATCTGCTGCAGCAATAATTTTTTCATCCGCATCGCGGCCAGTCAAAACTAACTCTACATTCGCCGGCCTCTCATCAATTAGTTTTAAAACCTCTTCTGCACTAATCAATCCGAAAGAAACTGCTCCATTTATTTCATCTAGAATAACTATGTCATAGTCCCCACATTTTAGTGCTTGTCTAGCCATATCAAGCGCCTCAATTGCAAGACGACGGTCTTCAGGATCTGGGTTGTCTTTATTTATCCACCCATCTCTTCCTGTCTGGATAATTGTTAAATATGGGGATAACTTGGGAGAAACAAGATGTTCACCATAAGGACCGCCACCTTTCATGAACTGTATCATACATACCATTAGCTCGTGGCCAATGGCACGTAGCGCAAGACCAAGTGCAGCAGTAGTCTTTCCCTTACAATTGCCAGTATATACTTGAACTTGCCCCTGAATTAATCGCATAAGAGTGTTACTTCTATGTTTATGTATAGGTTAAGTAGTCAATGGCGATACAATTAAGTCTATTAACATTTCAGTGACCACTAAAATACTTAGTAAATTTTAGTAATAGTTAAAATAGCGCGGCTAAATATAACAACTACATCATTATACTGTCAAGGCCATTTCTGGTAATTTGTTACAATTTACCATAACTTATAGTATTTCAGAGATAATTCATCATGCAATTGAACTTGACAGAAGTAACTGCTTCTGATATTCAACTATTCATATTAGGGCGATTAACTCAGCGGGAGAGTGCTACCTTCACACGGTAGAAGTCGCTGGTTCGATCCCAGCATCGCCCACCAATATATTTGGGATGTCTATGACTACCCACTATCGTTAATAACAATACATTTTTTAATAACTTTTTCAATTTCATTTCAGATTATCATTTCTCCCAATAGCATGAATGAAATTATCACATGCTAGCAACTTTCTAAGATAAAATCTTCGCAATTCATAGTAGTTATGATTTGCATCAGATTTTTTATTATTTATTCATCCCCTTCAAAAACATCATGAGTTTGACTGCTTGCCGATTCAAGACATATGTCCAATCTGATCCATTAGACAAGTCTCTTCAACTTTACGCCAAACACTTCAACTAGTGGCTTCAACTTTATATACTTATGATTGTAAATAGCAAATAGAATTAACATCCAAAATGATGTATTAAAAATTCAATTTTGGAAGGGAATTCATCACATTTTTGATAGTTATACTTATACTTCAATTATTATATTTCATTAAAGCGCTACCACTATCGAGAAATAATTTTACCAAAATTCTTTTTATAATATTTGTATGCGAATTAATAGTTCTCAAGCTTTGCCATGAACATAATTACCGTGATTTTTTACATGTTTAAAATTTAAACAGAATATTCCGATAATATAAGTGAAGCCTACATTGAATTATAAATATAATAACTCATTCACGGAGGTTGATAATGGCTCGATATCTTCTATTTACGCTACTTCCACTATTACTTAATACCGGGTGTGTCTGTGCTATAAGTGATGATTCAAGAAAACTAGTCGATTCTACCCTTACATTCAGCAATGTTCGAGAAAATCCAGACATCTGGATTGGAAAATACATTATGCTTGGTGGATTGATTGCAAATGTGAAGAACACAAACGAAGGAGGACAATTGGAAGTTGTGCAATTAAAACTTGATGATAATGGTATTCCAGAAGATGCTTTTAGTTCAGATGGAAGATTTGTGGCTACCTCTCCCAACTTTCTAGATAATATGATTTATAAGCCTGGACGTTTAGTCACTCTTGTAGGAGAGATTAAAGGGAAAAAAATATCGACTCTGGACGAAATCAAATACCTATACCCTGTTATTAGAATTAAAGAGATGCATGTATGGAAATCCGCTGAAGAAGAAAATGGCTACCCCTACCCTCCACCAACTCCATATTATGACCCCTACTATTCCGGCTATGGTTCTAAAATCTATATGCTTAGACCAACTGCACCGTAACCTCCACGCTGACAATTAATTATGTGACAGGTGGGACTACACCTGTCACATCTCAAATATTCTATCGCGACGTATTTTCAATCAGCATTTCCATGAGTCGAAATCCTTCATCGATATATAGCCCAGTTGCTTGTGCTGAATCTTCATCATACCCATTTACACTATCATTGACCTGTTCTTCTCCACAAAAAATAATAAATGGTACCGGATCAGAAGTATGAGTCATAATATTAAGTGGTGTCGGATGATCAGGTGTGCATAGGATTGAATAATTTGCGTATCGCTTAATGCCCTCTAAAACAGGACCTACGACATATGCATCAAAATCTTCGATTGCCTGAATCTTATGTGCCATATTACCAGAATGTGACGCTTCGTCAGGCGCTTCTATATGCAGATAAACAAAATCCCTACTCTCAAGTGCTGCTAATGCAGCATCTACCTTGCCACTGTAATTAGTATCGATATATCCCGTTACACCAGGCACATTTATGATATCAAGGCCCGCATAGATGCCAATCCCTTTTATTAGATCAACAGCAGATATTACAGCACCACTCAGGCCAAATTTTTCCTTATATGAATTAATTCGGGGCGATTTCCCCTGACCCCAGAGCCAGATGGAACTGGCAGGCAAATTACCATCTATAAGCCGCTGGCGATTAACTGGATGATCATGAAATAGCATTTGGGAAGCATTAATTAAATATAGTAGTTGGTCCGAAGATTCTCCCTCTGGGAAGTAATCTACAACTCCCTTACCTGTTATGTCGTGTGGTGGTGTTGTTTTTAATCGATCATTACCATTTCGCCAAACCATCAAATGTCTATACCCCACACCTGGGAAAAACTGGAACTCATCACTGCCAAAATCACGCTGTAAATCATTGATAAGTATTCTACTTTCTTCACTAGAAATATGCCCTGCAGAATAATCCTGCATACTAAGTGTACCGCCGCGGGCTTGAAGAGTTACTAAGTTCACCCTGAACGCAACATCATTTTTACTTAAAGCGACCCCCATACTAGCAGCTTCAAGAGGTGAACGGCCAGTATAGCAAGTTCGCGGATCATATCCGAATACAGATAGGTTTGCCACATCACTACCCGCAGGGAGTCCTTCTGGCACAGTTTTAGCGAGCCCTAGTCTCCCTCGCCTTGCCATAAAATCCATGTTGGGAGTGAACGCTGATTGCAAAGGTGTTCTCTGGCCGAGTTGATCAATTTTTTCATCAGACATACCATCACCTAGAAGAACTATGTATTTCATACGTCAACAATCCCTTTCAATAAAGCTAAAAGCCATTTAAGTATCATCCTCGAGGATGGTATTGTTCATGAAGTTGTTTAAGTCGCTCTCTGGTAATATGTGTATATATCTGTGTAGACGTAAGATCTGAATGCCCAAGCATAATCTGTACACTCCTTAGATCAGCACCATTTTCCAATAGATGTGTAGCAAACGAATGTCTTAGAGTATGTGGAGAGATATTCTTTGAAATACCTGCTTGTTTTGCACGCTTCTTAATTATATTCCAAAAAGCCTGACGAGACATTCGACACCCAAGTCTGGTTAGAAATAAATATTCACTATTTTGACCACGGTCGAGCCTGAATCTTGTATCCGAAATATAGGATGATAATACTAGCCGTGCAGATTCGCCTATTGGGATCAGTCTCTCTTTATTCCCCTTTCCAATAGTAATTAGATAACCAGCTTCCAGATTAACATCTCGATTTTTAACCGCTACAAGTTCTGATACTCTTAAACCTGTAGCATATAATAGTTCCAGCATTGCCCGATCACGATTATCATTCGTTGAACTCCCCACGGCTGCATACAAAAGGCGCTCAACTTCACGACCACTTAGGACTATCGGAAGTTTGTTAATCGATTTTGGTGATTCTATTACTGCAGTTGGATTAGTTGAACTATAGTTTTCTAGCATAAGAAAACGATGGAACATTCTAACTGCCGATAAAGATCGAGATCTACTGCGAGGCGACAAGCCTGAATCTTTTAAGCTTGTTACGAATGCTGCTACATCTAGAGGCCTTATTGATGAAATGTTAATATAATTTTTCTGCTCAATAAAATCTAGATATGAAATAATATCATTCCCATAAGCTTTTATTGTATTATTTGACAGTCCCTTTTCTACTGCCAAATAATTCAGAAAAAGGTCAAGATAGTTATTTATACAATAATCCATCATCTATAGCATTCAATAATCTGTTCTTGATTTCTGCCAATTTTTCATCACTTGCTATTTTATGGCCAAATATATCTTTAACGTAAAACACATCAGCAACCTGGTCAACTTTAGTCGATATCTTTGAAACACCAATATATAAACCCAATTCGGTCAAAGTGCTGGTAATTTTATAAAGCAATCCTATTTTATCGTGAGTATATACGTCAATCACAGAATAATCTTCAGAGACAATATTATCAATATCTACTCTTGATGGAAATCTTGGCTTTGGTCGGTCCATAAGTATATTAGCCCGTTGGCGACGTTGCACAAGTTTATTTACTTGGATTTTACCTGTAAGAACGAGTTGCAAATCCTCCTTCACGCGTTCCCAACGTTTATCATCTGTTATTATGAACCCCTGTGGAGAATTAACTTGCAAAATATCTAATACTTTGCCGTTATTACTAGTATGGATCTGAGCACCAAGTATATTGATACCATTCGCAGCCATTACCCCAGTAATCATAGAAAATAGGCCAGGTATGTCATAAGTACATATAGTATAATTTGAATAACCAACATCTAAATCATGGTTGATCTTGACAATTAAAGTTTTATTATCAAGTAAAGACAAAAGTATCTTCACATGCTCCGATAATACTTGGGGAGAGTTTGAGAGTATATGACGTGTAGATAGTGCTTTAAATTCTTCTTTGATTACATGAGGAGAATAGTCATCCCCTAGTAGTTCTATTACTTTTCTTTTTACCCTATTAACACGTTCACTACTAGCTTCAAGTTTGAAATCTCCTCGTTCAAGCACCTGATAGGCTTTTTCATATAATTCCTGAAGAAGTGAAGCCTTCCATTCCGTCCAGACTTCAGGCCCGACCGCTTTAATATCAGCATAAGTCAACATATACAACATTTTGAGATTTTCACTCTTACCTAACTGTTTTGCAAATTGTATAATCATTTTTTCATCATGCAGGTCTCTTCTTTGAGCTATATGAGCCATTACTACATGATGTCTAACCAAAAATTCAAGAGAATCGGCGTCTTCACGAGACAAGAAAAGTCGACGGGCTATAGTTGGCACCATATCAGCTCCTCTATCGGCATGTCCTCCTCCCTCCCCTTTACCAATATCGTGCAATAGTACAGATAAGACTAGAAGTTCACGCTTGTCAACTTCACGAGCTAATTGAGTCAATAACGGTAATTGTACTGCTTGTTCACCAAGCCAAAGTTTTTCAGTTTCTTCCACCGCAAATAATGAATGAATGTCTACCGTGTAAATATGATAAAGGTCATGCTGCACTTTACAATATATCCGCTCTAACTCAGGAATAAATCTATTGAGAAATTCTAAATGATGCATCAATTTAAGTGTTTCAGCTACGCCTTTTTCTGCACGCAGTATAGTTAGGAATGAATTATTTACATCACGATTTCGGCGGAATTTATCATTCACTAAATCAAGACTACGCCTTATCAATCCTTTCACTTTAATATTTAATGACACACCATGTTTCTGAGCATATTCAAATATTCGCATTAGACGAACAGGCTCTTTTTCGACCATCAATTCGTCTGGAATTACCAATTCATTTTTTAGTATATAAAAACCCTCACCTATTGGCCTGCGAATAAAATACCCAAGAATTTTCAATGCGCCTTCTTCACGCCAGACACATTTTGATATAAGCTGTGATGAAAAATGCTCTACCTTTGTCGCATGTAAATAATAGTCACGCATGAACTCTTCAACAGCAAGAATCTTCCCATTGTCGCAATACTTTAAAAACTCTGCTAATTTAATCTGGGATTCAAAAGTAAGTTGATCATTCTTTCTGCCCGCTTGGTAGTGAAGTTCATTTCTGATTCGCCACAGATATGAGAGAGAATTATAATATTCATTAAGTTCATCTTCTGACAATATTCCTTTAATTATCAATTCTCTAGGATGATTTACCTTGTACTTAATTTTAGCAACCCATAGTGCGGTATGAAGATCTCTAAGAGCTCCTTTACCTTCCTTAACATTTGGTTCCAAGGTATAAACTGTTGAACCATATTTTTCTCGTCTTTTTTTTAACTCTTCGATTTTCGCTTTAATAAAATTATCGCTTCCTTTAGCAAGAATTTGTGCAAGCATAGTTTTATTAAATTCTTTAAATAAAATTCTACTCCCAATTATAAATCGAGAGTCAAGAAGTGCTGTTTTAACTGTAAGATCTTCTCGAGCCATATCCACGCAATCATTGATTGTTCGCACTGAATACCCTACGTCAAGCCGCATATCCCAAAGAAAATAAAGTAACTTTTGGGCTATATCTTCTATTCTTTTTGGTTCCTTTCCACTATGTAAAAACATGAGGTCAATATCTGAATACGGGTTTAATTCACCTCGGCCATAACCTCCAATTGATACCAATGTCAACTGTTCACGAACACGACGATAACCTGCAGCAAGGTCTCTAGTTATACATTTAAACAGCTTTTTTATGAGTAAATCAGTCATTGCTGTTATCGCAATTACAACATCTGAACCAGTCGCATCAGATGAATGTAATTCTTTTATCATATTTCGGTAGTGATTAAGGTAATGCTTACAAGAAGCCAAATAAAGCGGGCGTTTCTCTTCAAAAGATGCTCTACCAGCATCTCCTTCGTTATATGACTCATCAGGGAAATATCTGTCTATGTCAAAATCCATCAAAACCTCATGCTATTCAGAAGAAATCATTTAATTGATGTGATGTAACTTCTAATGCCTTCAAGAATGCCCTCAGCAACCGTCTCCTGATAATCTGGGTCACGAAGACGAGACTCTTCACGTTCATTACTCAGAAAGGCTGTTTCGACAAGTATACTTGGCATATTAGCACCAACAAGTACATAAAAAGGGCCTTGTTTTACACCTAAATTTTTCACTGAGTTAAATTTTTTGTTTAATCGACGGTAAAGCGACTTCTGAACTTCTTCAGCCAGATGGGCAGAGTCATTGATCTTGTAATTTGCCATTAAGTCAAATAGAACAGCCTGTAAAAGACTTACTTTTTCTAGTGATGTACCGTTTTCTATAGCCGCAAGTTGAGCCGCTTTTTCAGTTTTTGCTAAATTCAGATAATAGGTTTCAATGCCATTAGCATGTTTACTCGGTGCTGCGTTAGCATGAATTGATATAAAAAGATCTGCACCAACTTGATTAGCTATGGCTGTACGCTCGGGAAGTTCCAGAAATTTATCGGTCTTGCGAGTTAGTACAACATCTAGACCGAGTTCTTCATTGAGAATTTCAGCTAATCTTAGCCCAATTTGCAAGACTACATCCTTTTCACGAGTACCTCCATGACCAATTGCACCAGGGTCATGTCCACCATGTCCCACATCAACTACTATGCGCCTAATCTTACCTGGGATTTGATGAGAGTTAGCCTTTGTTTTGATTTCAGCATCATTGTTACGTACAGGTAATTGCGAAATTGGTGCTGCCTGTAAAGAGAGTGGACGTGCTGATGTTAGAACTTCACGGCGCTCACCCCTTAAATCAATAATTATTCTAAACGGGTCTGAAAAAGTAAATACTTTAAAATCCTTTATGCTTTCCATGTCTAGTACTACCCTAACCGTATCAGGACGATATTGTCCAACTCGAGCAGTTTTTAATAGACCATCGCCAATTGGAATATCTTTTACATTTGAACCTATTCGTGCACCATTTATATCTATATATACCCGTGGTGGAGTTCCATTATCCTTATTTGAAGGCAACTGATGGTATTCAAATTTTACTTCACGATCCATAGAAACAGCTATGCGCGTATAATCAGGGTTTGACCAATAACGCATTTCTTTAAGAACAGCTGGGCTAGTAGGTATATTTTTTTCATTTAGTCTGATATCGTTCGAAGTATATTTTTTTTTCTTTAACTTGCTCACTTTATTCGTAGAAATCTTATTTTTATTGCGGCTCTTTAATGACTGCTTTTTATTTGTATTGGTAATTGATTCTGGTATTACATTTTGCGGCAGCATAAGTACCGCAACAAAGGCAATACAAGTCATATGAAGATATATTTGCATATTTCAAATCATCCTTTTCAACTCATCTAAAAGCATCAAAGCTTGCAATGGGGTAATATTTGAGATGTCAATTTCACTCAGACGTAGTCGCAGAGCATTACCTTTATCTTCGAACAATGACAATTGATCATCCAAAATGATTGTGCTCCCTTTTCTCCCTCTTGCTATACGTGGCTGTCCGCTATCTGTAAATTCACCGTTTTCAAGGTTCACAAGAATTTCCTTGGCTCGCTCTACTACCTCTTGTGGAAGGCCTGCCAATCGACCAACCTGGATGCCATATGAATGAGATGCCCAACCTGAAACAATTTTGCGCAAGAAAATTATCTGATCCTGCCACTCCCTGACAGCAACATTGAAATTTTTTACTCTTGGTTTCGTTACAGCTAGTTCAGTAAGTTCGTGATAATGTGTTGCAAATAGTGTCTTTGCTCTGTGTTCATTTGAATCGTGTAAATATTCTGCAACTGCCCAAGCAATAGAGATACCATCAAAAGTTGATGTCCCCCTCCCGATTTCATCAAGAATAATCAGACTTCCTGGGGTTGATTGTCGCAGAATTGTTGCTGTTTCAGTCATCTCCACCATAAATGTTGACTGACCCCTTGCTAGATTGTCAGATGCTCCAACTCTAGTAAATATCCTATCAACAATCCCAATTTTAGCCTCGGCAGCAGGGACATAACATCCAATCTGCGCCATAAGAGTAATAAGAGCAACTTGGCGGAGGAATGTAGATTTACCAGCCATATTAGGGCCAGTAATAATTAATAGTTGATTCTCTTGGTTATCAAGAAGGACGTCATTAGGGACAAACCGTTCACCAAAATCCATGGCCTCAACAACAGGATGTCGACCATCAGTTATTGAAATCATATCGGAACAATCTACCTGAGGCCTACAATAACCACGATTATGAGCAATATCTGCAAAACATAAAAGGATATCAAGCGCTGCTAACTTTTCAGCTGTTAATGCTATCGCTTTGCCTTGCGCAACTGCGTTTAGTCTAATCTTTAGAAAAAGTTCATACTCTCTGTCAATAATTCTTTCTTCAGCACCGATAACTTTATCTTCGTATTCCTTAAGTTCTGGGGTTATATAACGCTCTGCATTAGTTAATGTCTGACGGCGACAATAGTCTATGGGGATATTAGCAAGATTGGCTTTCGTTACCTCAATAGAATAGCCAAACACTTTGTTGTATCGAATCTTTAGCGAACTTATTCCCGTACGCTGACGCTCCTTTGCCTCTAAACGAGATATGAACCCCTTGCCTTCTCTGCTGATTGATCTCAGATCATCAAGCAGTTCATCATATCCATCAGCAATAAACCCACCTTCTCTCAAGGTTAATGGAGGGTTGCATATCAGTGCCCTACTAATTAGTTCCATCAGTTCTGGTAGGGAATCTAGATTGTCATTGAGATGCTTCAATAAAGGCGAGTCAACCTTACTTAACAATTCTTGCACTTTTGCTACTTGTTGCATTGATTCAAGCAGTGACACCAAATCACGTGCATTTGCAGTTGCCATGCTTATTCTACCATTTAGACGCTCTAGATCATTTACCCCTTTTAATGCTTTTACCACATCAGCACAAAAATCAGGTTTATTCATCAATTCTGCAATCGCATCCTGCCTAAGAATAATAGTACTAGAATCGGTCAATGGGAAATTGAGCCACTGCCTGAGCATACGTGAGCCCATTGCTGTAACAGTTCGGTCAAGTACAGATAATAGTGAACCTTTACGTTTTCCGTCAGACAAACTAGAAGTTAATTCTAGATTACGACGTGTAGTCTCATCGAGTACTAGAAAGTCAGAAACTGCATATGGGGTTAGTTTATTAATATGTGTCGCATTATCTTTTTGCGTATCATGAAGATAATGTAGTACAGCACCAACAGCCAAAATCGCACTGTTCAACCTTTGGCAACCTAGTGCTTCAGGTGTTGCACCATTGAACTGATCTGAAATCTTGCGACAAGAATAATCTAGATCGTAAACCCAATCATCTATGAATGTAACATGATAATTTGAAGCATTATCAGTTATATCTAACAAATCTTTATTATTACGATAGCTAGCAGGTACTATAATTTCACGTGGATTAATTGCAGAAGTCTCAGATTTGACAGATACAAGCCCATCTATTTCAGTAACTTTAAATTCACCTGTTGACAAGTCTAAATAGGCAAATCCCCAACATTCATATTTACCTCGATATAGTGCTAACAAGTAATTATTATCATTAGGTGAAAGACATTCTTGAGCTAAAACCATACCCGGCGTTATTATCTTAACAACCTCACGCCTTACAATCCCCTTAGCGATTTTTGGATCTTCAACCTGCTCACAAATTGCAACTTTTTCTCCTGCTTCGACAAGTTTAGCTATATATGGTCCTGATGAATGAAAAGGAATCCCACAAAGTGGCACACTATTACCGTTAGTATTTTTATTCCGAGTTGTTAATGCAATATCTAATATTTTTGATGCCTTTACCGCATCATCATTAAACATCTCATAAAAATCACCAAGTCGAAAAAAAAGAATAGCATCTGGATGCTGGCTTTTCATATCCAGATACTGTCTCATCATAGGTGTTATATCAGACATAAAACCCCTTGATCATTAGTCATTCGGACATCAATCCTAACAAAATGAGCTATTATTGTAAAATAAAAACCAGAATAACAGCTATTGACTAAACTCTAATACATGTAAATATAAATCTGTTTATTATATAAATAAGGGGTTAGCCCTAAATTTGGCTAACCCCTTATTTTACTGGAGGCGGCGAGCGGATTTGAACCGCTGAATAAAGGTTTTGCAGACCTCTGCCTTACCACTTGGCTACGCCGCCATTTATTAATTTAAATAAGTAATGCACTTACTATCTGTATCAGAATAAAAATTTATATCGCTTCCAAATTGTTATGTCAATGAATATTTATCGAATCAGCGCGCAATAATTCGCATGAATTTAACAATATAGTCTATACCAGACCATAATGTAATTACGGTAGCAATCCATAAGTAAAACATGCCAACATTGAACATATTGACAAATAAGTAGGGATGTTTAACTGAAAAGAACCAGTAATAATCATAATGTAGGAGTAACCCTAAAATAGCAACGATTTGAAATATAGTTTTGAACTTACCCAACTCACTTGCGGGAATAACAATACCTTCAGTTGAAGCTACACCTCGAAGCCCAGTAATAATTATTTCTCTACTAAGAATTATTAATACCATCCAAGATGGGATATTACCGTACGGTAAAAGCATGATCAGTGCGGCCATAACAAGTAATTTATCAGCAATAGGATCAAGAAATTTACCGAAAATAGTAACGATTCCCATTCGACGAGCAAGATATCCATCAAGCCAATCTGTTATTGATGCAATTGCAAACAATGCCGCAGCCCAAAAACCAGCCCATAATGATTGTGCTGTCTGATGGGAGCTATGGTTAACTGGTGGGCTTAGAAGTAAAATAAGAAGTGGTACCACAGCAATTCGCAACAATGTCAGAATATTAGGAAGATTCCATATGCTTTGTTTATAAGAATTTGACATAGCGATTAATCGTTTTGATATGATTTTCTATAGGTAAGAACTTTAGCCACATAATTTCTAGTTTCTCCATATGGAGGTATCCCTCCATATTGTGCAACCCTGGAAAGCCCCGCATTATAGGCAGCCAGTGCAAGCGACACATCCCCCCTGAACGTATCAAGAAGAAACTTCAGATAACGAACTCCACCCCTTATGTTATCTGCCGGATCAAATGAATTATTTACTTTTAAACCTTGAGCAGTTTTTGGCATCAATTGCATAAGCCCTTGTGCACCTTTTCTTGAAACAGCATGTGGATTATAACCTGATTCAGCGTGGATTACAGCTTTTACAAGTGACTTGTCAACACCAAATTCTAATGCGCATGAATTAATTATTGGGTCGAATTCAGCAGGGTCAGTCACATAACCCTTCAGCTTAAATGTTGTCCGGAGTTTTTTGTCTTTCTTAATATCTCGAATAAATATTTTAAACCTTTTATCTGTTGGAACGTCAGTAAAATGTACGATTCCACTCTCATCTTCATATCGATAAATATCAGCATAAGCTGGAATCAATTTTAACAAACTATTTCCGCCAAAAAAATATATTACAAAAATCAATGCGTTAAATATATATAAGTTTCTCATGTTTAATGTATATCCCAAACAACATGTCAATTCAAGTACTAATCTTCTTATCCACAAGATAAACCATCAAAATACCTTGACAAATTGGTATATAGGGTAAATAATTTAAGTCTTATTAAGCTTCAGACTTAAATATCAGTGATTTACGGAGAGATCATGAAAATTGTGAGTGATTTTTTAGTAATTGGCAGTGGGATTGCTGGTCTTTCTTTTGCTTTACAAGCTGCTAAACATGGCACAGTCGCGCTTGTAACTAAGCGTGAGATAACAGAATCTGCAACTAATTACGCCCAAGGAGGGATTGCCTCTGTTTTTTCTAACGAAGATACTTTCGATGCCCACGTTGAAGATACCATTGTTGCGGGTGCTGGTATTTGCAATGAAGATGTTGTTAGAATGGTTGTTGAAGAAGGGCCAAAAATTATTAACAATCTAATTGATTGGGGGGTTAAATTTACTACAAGTGGTGATTCATATGATCTTACCCGTGAAGGTGGTCATAGTCAAAGACGTATTCTTCATGCCGACGATGTCACAGGTCGTGAAATCGAACGAGCACTTGTGGAGGAAGCTCTTTCAAATTCCAATATAAACGTTTTTGAATACCATATTGCTATAGATTTAATTACTGAAGCAAAAGTACTTCGTCGCAAAGTCAAGCCCAATAGATGTCTTGGAGCTCACGTTCTTGATATTGACCAAGGTTTAGTAAAAACTTTTGCTGCAAAAATAACTCTTCTTGCTAGTGGTGGAGCCGGGAAGGTATATCTCTATACCTGCAACCCAGATGTTGCTACTGGGGATGGTGTTGCGATGGCCTATCGGGCTGGGGCTACAGTTGCAAATATGGAATTCATGCAATTCCATCCAACAACTCTATTTCACCCTCATGCGAAATCCTTTCTTATATCCGAAGCTGTAAGGGGAGAGGGTGCTGTGTTACGGCGCCGAGACGGCACTGCTTTTATGGAAAAATATCACTATCTCAAAGATCTTGCCCCTCGAGATATTGTTGCTAGAGCAATTGACAATGAAATGAAAAAGTATGGTGATGATTGCGTTTATCTCGACATAACTCATAGGGAACCTGAGTATATTGTGAATCGTTTCCCCAATATTTATCAAACTTGCCTTGAATATGGACTTGACATGACTAAAGAAATTATTCCTGTCGTGCCTGCAGCTCATTACCTTTGCGGTGGTGTCGCTGTCAACATGAATGCCGAGACAGACATTCAACATCTATATGCGATCGGCGAAGTTGCCTTTACAGGTTTGCATGGTGCTAACCGCTTGGCTAGCAACTCTCTACTAGAAGCAGCGGTATATGCTGGCAGAGCATATCGTCATGCCGTAAATCAGATTATCACCATGGAATTTACTTCACCAGAGATTCCCGAATGGGATTCGGGTACGGCTACTAATAGTGATGAAATGGTTGTAGTATCTCAGAACTGGGATGAAATTCGTCGTTGTATGTGGAATTATGTTGGAATTGTTCGCTCTGACAATAGACTTGAGCGCGCTATGAATCGTATTCGCTTAATTCAAGAAGAAATAGACGATTATTATTGGGATTTTCATATTACCTCAGATCTTATCGAACTTCGTAATATTGCCACAGTAGCAGAGTTGATTATCCGTTGCGCGCAACAACGTAAAGAATCTAGAGGGTTGCATTACACTATTGATTATCCTGAACGTGATGAAATCCACTGGGGAAAAGATACCTATTTAAAAAAACATTTCTGAGGCATATATGACTATAGATGATTTACGTCAAGAAATTGATAGAATAGATAGTGAATTGTTGAAAATATTTAACAGGCGAGCAACATTAGCTTTACAAATTGGAACGATAAAAAAAGGGTTAAATCTGCCGATTTATGACCCTAGTCGCGAAAAGTTTATATTTACTCGAATGTTAAACGAAAATCTTGGTCCCTTAGATGATCAGGCAATTGTCAGATTATTTGAAAGGGTAATTGATGAATCTAGACGTTTAGAACGTATAATGACAAATAAAGACAGTATTACAATAGAGTAAATGGAGTGAGGTTATGTTGATAATAATGAAAAAAAGCGTTGATGACTCTGCGCTTGATCAAGTAAAAGAGTTTTTAATTTCACATAATTTTGATATTCATCAGTCAACTGGTGCCAACAGAATAATCATTGGTGTTATTGGTGATACAGAATCAATTGATATTGATCAGGTTGAAAAAATGTTGGGAGTACTTCAAGTTATAAGAATAAATAAAGAAGATTAATCCCTTAGTAATATAAGCTATAGTAATAATTTATCGAAGCAGTCTATAGAGATATACAAATGTTCCGCCAACAGAAATTCCAGCTAATAGCCCAGATATCTGATTAACCATAAGCGAGAAGGCAATTCTGTTTTTAAATAAATCCGTAGTTTCTGCAATCAGGTTATTTGTCGCAAATATGTGCCAATCTTCGTCCCAACAAAATACTTGAAGATATAATTCAGAACCTTTCCAAAGAAATAGAAAAAGAAAAACTATACCAAATGCAAAAAATCCTTTTGAAATAACTGAATCTTTTATCTGTATATATATCTTTCTTATCATATCAATATTTATTATTGACAAAAAAACCCAGGTTGCGTTTTCTATCATTTTAATTTGACGAAGAATTGCATATGTCGGATCTGGATTAATAAAAATAAACGCCGAAGAAAATACAATAATCAAGAGGGTCCCGACAAAAACCGCTAACTTACTACCTCCTATTTCTAATGTTCTACTAAATACATAATATTCTTGAAACCCATGAGTCATTACCATAATTGCAACAGTCCCAACTATATAATGAATTGCTGTTAGCCCAGTATAATCAGCCCATGGAGCTAACAAGTATGCTTGGCTAATAAAAATAAGGAAAAAACCTATAGAGATACTGGTCCAAACCCTTGCATTACCTATACTGAAAGAGAAACTTATTACACCAGCAAGAAACCATATGATCACCTGTATTAATTCAATAGTTTTTATATCTTCCATATCCCCCCCACTATTTACCAGTAAGTATTATCCCTTAATACGTGCAGCAATTTCATTCTGTATTGTTACTGTCATTTCCTTTATTTTTGAACTGCTAGTTAACAATTTAGCTCCTTTTTCAATTCTATTTATAAATTTTGCTACTTCATCATTCTTAGTTAAACAAAGACGTCCACCAAGTTCCATTATCTCCTTTTCCACAAGTGTACGACCAATTTTACCTAGATATGCACTGACAACTTCTTTGAGATCTTCTTCAAGTTCTTTAATTTTTTCTTCTAGATACTTATTGTCACGCTCAATTGCTTCTTTTCTTAATTGATCACGTACTGCAGCCTGTTTGCCTGCAGAAGAATCCCAAAGTTTAGATATATTGACCATCTCCGCCAAATCATAATGCATCAGTTCATCAACGCTTTTAGTTGAGAGAACATCAATTTTAGCTCCAGGCAAACCGGCAATTTTTTGTGATTCACTGGCAGATGTCTCTATATCCTGAGAACCATCATGAAAAAAACCAAGCGGTGAGCCTTCTTTATAAAAAATAAGCGCAGATTTTTCTTCTGTATAAATCCTTAAACACCCGTTTAGTTGCTGAACTTTCATTTTCTCTAACAACCCTTTAATATCAATAAGTTTTAGTTCTTGGCCCTTATAAAGCATCTCTCCATGAAAAAGCGCATGTAAGCACATAGTGAGATCCTTGGAAAGTCGATAGACATTAAGACTACCTGCGCCTGCCATAATCTGTTCACAAAGGCCAGCCATAGCTTCAAATCCTGTGTATTTACTGGTTTTTCTCTCGAGCATCGCACTGATGAGTTTTCCTGACTCGAAAAAGAGCACACCTACCGCAGATGGAAAGGAAAAATTAAGATATCCCGTAAATCCGCCTCCCTTGAGTTTAATTAATAATTCAGGGAGGTTTACCTTAGCGGCAGCAATATTTTCATACAGTGGATTCCCCTTAGGCAGCAGGAACATCCTTATCTCCTTATCTGATTTTGATAATAATTAAACGATTTCCGTGGCCGTGTCAAAATCAATTTGGGTAAATTATAAATTAAGTCAAATTTCAACAAAATATAATAACAATAATAACAACTTTTGCATGTTAACTACATGACTTCAAGTCAAAAATATATACTTATCATGTATATTTTTGTTGTGCCTTACAAAAATATCTGTAAACATTTGATATTAGAGACAAAAACAACATTTAAGTGCAAATTTATTAAACCACTAATGACTGTTTTAAATGGCATAAATCTTTTCGATTTCGAAAATATTATTGTAAAGTAAACAAAATCGACATATTAGCTAAATTTAGTATAAACATAATTAATTAGCTGGAAGAAAGATACTAAATGTTGATCCGGAATTAATTTGACTATTCAAGGTAATTTTGCCACCGTGTGCTTCAATAATACGATAAACAGTAGCAAGCCCAAGTCCAGTACCATTTATTTTTGTTGTAAAAAAAGGCTCAAAAACCATATTAATTTCTTCGGATTTCATTCCTGTGCCGTTATCAGATATATTAATACATACTTTATTGAATGATTTTAATTCATACCCATCTATGCGGATTTCACCACCATCAGGCATAGCGTCAGCTGCATTAACAAATAAATTCCAAAAAACTTGTTCAATTTGATTGCTGTCAGCATATATTGTTAAATTTTCATTACATTCATTTATGAAAACAATGTCATTAAATCGTTTGTCAGAACTTACTAAAGTTAAAATATCGGTTAAAAGCATTTTAACATTAATAGGTTCACTTGTAGGCTGAATTGGGCGAGCATATGCTAAGAAATCTTTTATCAATTCATTCAAACGATCGGTTTCACGTAAAACAATATCAAGCAATCGTTTATCCTTTTCAATAATGCTTTTACCTTGGGCTATTAATTGAACAGACCCACTTATAGAAGCCAGTGGGTTTCTTATTTCGTGTGCGATGCGCGCCGACAACTCACCTAATGCTACGAGACGGTCAGATTTCTTTAACTCCATCTCCATTCGTTTAATTTCAGTTAAATCCTGAAAGTCAATAATAACTCCAAGGTGCTCTCCATTTTGTGCGCTAAACGGAACAAGTTTATATCCAAGGACTTTATTGGCCCCAGCGTGAGTTATATATTCAATTTCACCACGTTGCAAAGTTGTACAAGGTAAATTTAACTTTTTGAATGCTGGAAGTATTTCTCCAATACTTTTGTCATACGCTTCTTCTTGGGTAATGCCTGTCAACTCAGCTGCATAACGATTAAATACTCTGATTCGTCCCAAACAATTAATTGTCAACAACCCACTTTCAAGATTAGAGACAATTGAACTGTTTAGCTGTTCCAGTTCTTGATAATCTATCTCTTTTTCCTGAAGTGCAAATTCACTTAACTTTGCTCTTTCAGCAAGATAGCCAGTAAGAAATGCAGTCAGGTAAAATGCTAGAATATTAACGAAAATATTATAGA
The DNA here is from genome assembly GCA_964649725.1 of uncultured Geobacteraceae bacterium. GTDB lineage: Bacteria > Desulfobacterota > Desulfuromonadia > Geobacterales > Geobacteraceae > CAZYTM01. The sequence continues at coordinate 297,456 of CAZYTM010000004.1, forward strand.
AAATGTAATTAGCACCATACTGCTGGGCAAGTACTTGGCTAAGTCCAAAAACAGACAGTTTCCCATAATATTGCAGATCTAAAATAGCACCATAAAGAATACCGCAAAGAGAAGCAGTATATATTGCATCTCGACGAGCAAGCAGAAAACTAGCATTTATAATAGAGAGTGAATAGAGGAAAGAGAATGGTGAATTAATCCCTCCTGTTATTAAAAGCAAGAGGGTTACAAACAATAGGTCCCAAACTATCTGCAAATAGGTGAGTGATCTATTATAATTAGTTGTAAGCTTGAGTGCTACTAATGAGCCTAGGGAAAAGAGATAGGTTGCAATAATTAACTGGGTAATATTTGCCAGCGCCTTATTACCAAAAGCACTAGGTTCCTTTGATATTAATATTATAGTTGATACCAGAAAAAAAGTTACAACCAAAATTCGTATCAGGATGAACCAAGTAAGCCTTTTTGTATCTTCCATAGATTAGTTGCCAACAGCCCCTGCAAGTTTGAAGATGGGCAGATACATGGCAACAACAAGTCCACCTACAGTTGTCCCCAAAACAACCATCAGCAATGGCTCCATCATAGATGTTAGAGCTCCCACTGCATCATCGACCTCGTCATCATAGAAATCAGCTATTTTACTTAGCATAGCATCCATTGCGCCTGTCGCTTCACCTACTGCTATCATCTGTACCACCATAGGTGGAAACACACCACTATCAGCTAATGGTTCAGCCATAGTTTTCCCTTCTGAGATAGCCTGTCGCACTTTATAAATCGCCTCTTCGACAATTTTATTACCTGCTGTCTTTGCAACTATTTCTAAGCCATCCATAATAGGCACACCACTACTTATCATTGTGCCTAAAGTCCTAGTGAACTTAGCTACTGAAACTTTCCTAATCAATGGCCCAGCTATAGGAGCCTTTAAAGCTAGCGCATCAATTACCTTCTTCCCTTTAGGTGTGGCATAATATTTCGAAAGAGTATATTTGATAACAAAAAATGCAATTATCATAACAATAATATACTTTTTGAAAAAATTACTCAGGACTATAACAAATTTAGTTGGGCCCGGTAGTTCACCTCCAAAATCTGCAAACATCTTGGCAAAAGTAGGAATAACAAATACAAGAATAACCCCAACAACAACAACAGCAATCGAAAGAATTGTTATTGGGTAAACCATTGCACCTTTCACCTGTTTAGCAAGCTTCATAGCCTTTTCAATGTAAGCTGCCAAACGATTTAATATTGTATCAAGAATCCCCCCTACCTCTCCTGCTGCAACAAGGTTTACATAAAGCTGATCAAATGCCTTAGGATGCTTTGAAAGAGCATCAGCAAATGTTGAACCACTTTCTACACTCTCCTTGACTTTAAGTAGAATCTCTTTAAAAGTTTTGTTTTCCTGCTGGCTTGAAAGAATATCTAGGCATTGAACTAACGGTAAACCAGAATCAATCATGGTAGCAAATTGACGAGTGAAGACAACAAGATCCTTGGTCTCTATTTTTTTTGCGCCCATGTTGAGCTTAAAACTAAATTTACCTTCTTCTTTTACTACTACGCCAGTGAAACCATAACGCTTTAGTTGGCCTTCAACCAATGCCGCATTAGCCGCCTCCATAACACCCTTCTGAACAGAACCAGTTTTACTTCTCGCCTCCCAATTATACTTCGGCATGATTCCTCCTGATTACGGATGCTTATCTAGTTGGTCGGCGGGGTTGATTATATATACCGCCCGCAGATATCATTTGCTTCAATTCATCAGGTTCCTGTGATCTACCTAATGCATCATCCAAAGATATCAGCCGTTTCATGAAAAGATTGTAGAGTGACTGATTCATAGTTTGCATACCGAATCTTTCCTGCCCAACCTGCATTTGTGAATATATTTGATGTACTTTATCTTCCCGAATCAGATTTCGAATTGCCGCATTAGGCACCATTACTTCTAAAGCAAGAGCCCTACCTCCTCCTACCTTGGGTATCAATGTTTGCGAAAGTACCCCTTCTAAGACAAAAGATAGCTGAGTACGAACCTGTGTCTGTTGGTATGGAGGGAAGACATCAATAATACGATTCATTGTTTGCGCACATGAATTGGTATGCAATGTAGCAAAACAAAGATGACCGGTTTCTGCTAGCGTCAATGCAGCCTCAATTGTTTCTAGGTCTCGCAATTCACCAACCAGTACAACATCAGGATCCTGCCTAAGAACATATTTAAGCGCATGCTTAAAACTTTTTGTGTCTGCTCCAACTTCACGTTGATTGACAAGACATCCTTTATGTGGGTGAAGATATTCTATAGGGTCTTCTATTGTAACAATATGGTCATGACGATCAGTGTTTATTTTATCAATTATAGATGCCAATGTAGTTGATTTACCGCTTCCTGTTGGCCCAGTTACTAGAATTAGACCCCTGGGTTTTTCAGAAAGTTCTGTGACAATTGGAGGTAAACCTAGTTCCTCAAAAGTTAAAATCTTATATGGGATAACTCGGAATACTCCGGCGACAGCACCTCGTTGAACAAATATATTTCCTCTGAATCGAGACAAACCCTTAACTCCAAAGGAAAGATCCAGTTCATTCTCTTCTTCAAATTTATGTTTCTGCGCTTCAGTAAGAACACTATAACAAAGCTGTTTAGTCTCAACTGAGGTGAGTGGTGGCTCATTTAGTGGAATAAGTTTTCCATCTAGTCTGATCTGAGGTGGAGTATTAGTAGTAATATGAAGATCTGACCCGCCCTTTTCGACAAGTTCTTTAAGAAGTTGGTGCAAGTTTGCCATAATTCAATTATCTCCTAGTCATCAGCAATGGTAACCCGCAATACTTCTTCAAATGAAGTTACCCCTTCCTTTAATTTAGTCAAGCCAGATTGTCTCATAGACTTGACACCTAATCGCATAGATTCACGTTTTATTTCAGCAGTATTAGCCCCATTTAGAATAAGCTCGCGAATCTCTTCTAGCATTGGCATAACCTGATAAAAACCTACCCGCCCTTTATACCCGGTTCCATTACATTTAGAACATCCAGAACCCTTGAAACAAACGTATTCTTTTGCATCTTCTGCTGGCACGCCTGCATCAATAAGAGCCTGTACCGGTATCTCTTCTACAACTTTACATTCACTGCATACCCTACGTGCAAGTCGTTGAGCTGTAATTAGATTAACAGCTGATGCAACAAGAAAAGGCTCTATACCCATATTAAGCAAACGGTTGATTGTTGAAGGAGCATCATTGGTATGAAGCGTTGAAAGAACCAGATGGCCAGTCAATGCTGCCTTGACACCGATTTCTGCAGTCTCAAAATCTCGGATTTCACCAATCATAATTATATCAGGGTCCTGACGTAAAAATGCACGTAATGCAGCAGCGAAATTGAGCCCTATATCTTCATGCATCTGCACCTGGTTTATACCTGCAAAGTTAAACTCTACAGGATCTTCCGCAGTTGATATATTTTCAGATACTTTATTCAATTCTGATAATGCGGAATAGAGTGAAACCGTTTTGCCACTCCCAGTTGGTCCAGTAACCAAAACCATTCCATATGGTTTATGGATTTCTCTTTTAAAATGTTCAAGAGCTTCCGGTTCATATCCTAACTTAGTCATATCAAGCTGCAGATTGGATTTATCAAGTAGACGTAATACTATTTTTTCCCCAAAAAGCGTAGGTAACACCGAGACACGGAAATCCATGTCTTTTCCACCACCAAGCTTAATTTTAATCCTTCCGTCTTGGGGAAGACGTCTCTCGGCAATATCAAGTTCCGACATAATCTTTACACGTGATGTAATTGCATTTTTAAGTTTTAATGGGGGCTTCATTACTTCATACAAAATTCCGTCGATTCGATAACGAACTCTAAATGTTCTTTCGTATGGTTCGATATGAATATCACTTGCTTTTTTCTTTATGGCATCTGTTAGAATTAAGTTAACCAGCTTTACTACAGGTGCATCTTCAGTAGCACGTTCAAGAGAACCTATATCTACTTCTTCTTCGTCACCAACTACCTCTACATCCTCCATTTCAAGATCACTCATTACATCCGCAAGCGATGCTGACTGATCATAATATTTATCAATTGCTAATTTTATTGCAGTTTCCGAAGCAACAACAACTTCAACGTTGTAGCCTGTCATAAATTTAATATCATCAATCGCAAAAATATTCGATGGATCACTCATTGCAATGATCAAGGTAGAGCCCGCACGATTTACAGGCACTATCTGATATTTCTGAGCAATTTCAACTGGGATGGTCTTAATCACTGCAGCGTCAACTTCAAATTCAGAGAGATTTATAGATGGCACGCCATATTGCCTGGAAAGAAATGAAGTTAAATCTGGCTCATTTATAAGTCCATTCTTGATAAGAATTGAACCAAGGCGCAACTGCCCACCTGATTCTTTTTGTTCTTCTAGAGCCTTGGCGAGTTGCTCTTTGGATATTAAATTATTTCTAACCAAGAGCTCGCCGAGTCTACTTGCCTGCATAAAAACCTCAGATTGATTGTCACAAAATACTTAATATGATATTTTGGATTACAATTAACGTCAAGTCAAGCATTAATGGTATCGAGCAACTGGTTAATAAACATCATCATAAATCTAAAAAATACGGTAAATTCAATATAAAATCATTTCATACTATATCTACCAAGAATCTGCCTAATCTGAACTGCCAACTCCGGTGAAATTCTCTGAGCAGCTCGCAGTTCTCGCTCACCTTCATAAAACCTGCCAAGTCGCATATAAATATCACCAGATTCAAGATGTGAATTTGCATAAATTAAAATCGCCTTACTAGTATCTAAATCACGAAAAAACATTTCCCCATCAGATAATCCTCGCATTACATAGCGATCCCAAACTCTGATATCAGGTTGTCTTATTAGAGCCCCGGTTTTTTCTTCAACCTGATAACAAATTCCTTGCTGCTGCAGAGTATATTCATCGAAACTTATTGAGTATCTTGTTGAAAAATCTATATAAACTGGTCGTCGTTTGATTTGCTCTGCTATTGAAAGTTTCAAGATATTGTCTGGTTGTTGACTGTACAGCGAAATATTTCGAAGTATGCTGTTTTGAAACAATTCTGGGAATGCATCTAAATACCAGATAAACACTAGATGAGGGGTGTGAAGGATATCGAGATCCTCTCGCATTTTTTCTACACCTTGAAGATACCAGAGAGGGAAAGCCCCACTATCTCCCCAGGTATAAAGCACAGCTTTTGGAGGAAGAGAACGCAGAGTATTGCTTGCATAATCAAAAGCTATATAATTTTCATGTTGATCATTTTCACGATAATTAATTGCTCCTATGGTCGATGGTAAAATGGCCAGGATCAAGATTATAAGTGACGAAATAATTATTTTATTAGATGCCATGCTATCAATTTTACTAAAAACAATCTGTATTAAAGTAAAAAAACCAACACCTATAAATACTGCTGTTAATAAGTAAATAGGAGTAAAAAATTCTTCTGTTAGAAAAATTAAATCTGCTGGAGTGTTAAAATATCCGACTATAACCAATAGAAACGTTACAATACTGATGAGATAGGCTACAACTTCTGCTTTCCTAAACCGGAAAAGTGCCATCACACCAATTGACAACAATAAACAACCACCCCAAGTAAATTCATTTATTATATTAAATGCCTTGAGTTGGGCCCAGAGAAGGGATATTTCTCGATCAGGTTTGTCAACCGGATAACCTTTACGGAAAAAATGCCATAGAAATTGCTCAAATGTCTTAGCATCCCCCCAGTTAAGTAAAGGATTTCGAGTTGCCCTTAAAGGGAGATGTAGATGAACAGATAAACCAAATAACATAAAAGATAACGCAATAATCAATTCTTTTATTCTGAGGATCAAACGCCAATTTAAACTTAAAACTAAGAAGATAAACGCAGGTATAAGCAGAACAATTGTCTGATGAGTACAAAACGCTAACCCACATAGGAATGCACCTAAATATATTAAATCAAAACGCTCCTCACCACGTTGATAAAATTTACGCCACTTCAGAATAAGAACGAGAATTATTGCGGCAAAAAATGAAACAAGTGGATACGGTTTATCATGATTTGACTGGAGCCAAAGACGGTCTGAAAATGCAAAGCAGCACGCAGACGCAAGAGCAACAAGTTTATGAATATTTACAGAAATTGAAATATCTAAAGTTACTTTTTCACTTTCTGTAATTTGGACAACCAGTAAGTAGACCGCATAGCAGGCTGCAGAAGCTGATACAGCAGTTGCAATATTAACCCTGAACGCGATGCTTCCAAAAGGTATATAGGTAAATGGATTGGCATAATTTATAAATAATGGATACCCGGGAGAGTGAGCAGAGCCTAGAGAGTAAATAGCCGTCATGAACTCACCGCTATCGAAAAAAGTTACTGATGGCGCCAAAGTCATCATATAAACCGAAAGCGGAATTATAAACGATGCAATCGAATAACAGTCAATACGTTTAATTGCTTGCATCAATACTCCTGTCATGGTGAGTATGATGTCACTCCCACTAAGAGATAGTACACAATTACGTACTACAACTTTTTCTACAATACCAATCAAACTCAATCTAAATAAATTACAGGTATATCAATATCAATTATTATTACTTGTAGTTTTCTCTTCTAGTTTTTTTAAACTGATTTTACCGCGCCAAAGGTAATAAAACCCAGCAAGTGTAATTGGAAAGAACCCGACTCCATGAACAATAAGTGCGACACTAAGGGACTTTTCTGGGGGGATAGCAAATGCTCTCAAACCATAAACACATGCAATATGGTAAGTGCCTATATATCCTGGCGCTGCCGGCACCATAACGGCAAAGACTAAAAAAACTAAAATAAAAAGTGATGCTGTAAAAGGCAAATTAATATCAAAAGCTCGCAGAAGTATATCAATCGGCCATGCAGCAAAAAACCATATTACTATAGAAGATATCACTATGCCAATAACGTCACGACTACAACTTGGCATCTGGACTCCTTTGATGAATGCATCTAGAAGTGAAACTGCTTTTTCTGAGAACCTCGTAGGAAAAGGCCTTAAAGCTGTTGCTACTGCCAACAAAGTAGATGTAGTCCGCTTCTTTAATACAATTAGAAATACTATTACTATAAGATACAAACCTAGTGTGATATAACCACCCATTACCATATTCTGTTGAATCGATTCCATCCCGGATGGTAATTTGACAGTAAACAGGGTAAGCACTAAAATAATTAAAACCGTAAAGCCATCACAGAGACGATCCAAAACCAATGATGCAAATGTAGCACTAGTATGTAAATTTTCTTTCTCAGCCAAAACATATGCGCGAATAATCTCTCCAAGTCGAGCCGGCAATAGATTATTTGCCATATACCCGATTATGGTGGCAGAGAAAAGATTACCCATTTCAGTTTTTTTAAGTGGTAACAAGAGAATTCGCCAGCGAACTGCTCGAAAATATAGACTGAGAAAAGTTAATATCACAGCGGGGATTAGCATAGTGTAATTCATACCCCTTAATGCTTCAATCAACTTGGCAAAATCTATCTTTTGAAATAGCATAATTATAAAAAAAAGGCTGATACAAATACCTATCCAAAATCGTTTATCCCTAGAATGACTTCTCATATCAGACCTTCTCTTGAACGTCATAACATTCAATTAAATCAGTTTCATCAAGTATTTCTTTACAACGGATCACGTCTTTATTGATAGCCTCCTGAAGTTCCTCGGCGGATGAGAAAGTTTTTTCTTCGCGCAATCTTTCAATAAAAAAAAGTCTAATCTGGCAGCCATATAAGTCACCATCAAAATCGAAGATGAATACCTCTATTACCATTTGGCTGTCATGAAATGTTGGATTATTGCCAATATTACAAGCGCCATTATAAAGTTTATTATTTACCTTTACCTTAACAGCATAAACTCCTTGAAGCGGTACAAGCTCTTTATCAGTATTTAGATTTGCTGTTGGGAACCCAAGCAACTTTCCGCGATGATGTCCATGGATTACAACACCACTTAAAGAAAAGTGGCGACCTAATATTGCAACTACACCTTTCACATTTCCATCTTCAATCATTTTACGAATGTTGCTACTACTATAAACAATCCTACCATCACCAATTGGTTCAAGAACTTCAACTGCAAAAGAATAATCCCCTCCAAGAAATCTCAGGAGTTCTGGGTTCCCTTCCCTGTTATGGCCAAAAGTATAATCATAGCCTATAATAAGACGCTTGATATTTAAAATGCCGACCAAAACATCCCTAACAAAATCATTAGCAGACATGTTGGCAAATTCAGCTGTAAAAGGGATTACAATCAATAAGTCTACCCCTGATGCAGCTATTAATGCTTCTTTTTCTTCATAAGTTGTTATGAGCTTCAATGATTTGTTTGAAGGAACTACCTTGAGGGGGTGAGGAATAAAAGTAACAACAACTGAGACGCCACCAATTTCTGCTGCAGACTCCTTCAGCCTAGAAAAAATCAAACGATGCCCCAGATGAACACCGTCAAAATTGCCAAGTGTCACAACCGTTCGGGAAAGATTAGGTGGTATCTCATGCAAACTGCGGCAGATTATCATTTACACAGACCTTCAAGGAGAAAATGGGAGATGACAATTAACATTAAGACACATCAACAGTTTGTTCAGAATATTTCTTCTTTCCAAAAATTAGCGCTACCCAAACACTTACTTCGTACATAAGATAAAGCGGCACCATGACCACAAACATAGTTATAAGATCAGCATGGAATGCCGCAATGATTGAACTTGCAAGTAGAGCATATTTCCGATTTCGAGCTAGCATGCCGTAATTAACAAATCCAAATCGTGACAAAATAAGTGCGAGAACAGGCAGTTCAAAAATCAGCCCAAAAATAAGTATTAGCCTTAAGCAGAAATTGACATAAGCACTTATATTGAACCAACTTCGAAGACCTTCTGTTTCATACGATAGAGAAAAATTGATAATCACTGGCCAAATGACAATAAGAAAAAATAATGCTCCTATGCAAAAACTACAGGTACTTGCGGTAACAAACGGCAATACAAGTTTTTTTTCTTTTCGAGTCAACCCCGGAGCGACAAAAAGCCATATCTGATGAAAAACTACCGGTAACACGAGAATAAAGCCTGCTATGACTGAAATCTTACACTGAATGAAAAATGGCTCCAAAGGTGCACTATAATTGAGCTGCCGCTCCTTTACCGAGTTAGTGATCTCTTTGTCAAGTTGATATCGATTATAAATACTAGGGTATCTAGTTTTAACTTCATTGTAGACCCTTTTTTTCAAAGAAGTCAGATAAGTGAGACCTGTAAGTGGTTTTTCAATGAAGTTCAAAATAGTATTCGAAAAATTCCACGCCACCCCCATACCTATAATTACAGCCACAACACAGATAATTAATCGCTTGCGTAACTCGATGAGATGTTCGATAAAAGGTTGAACCGGTGATCTAATATTGTCGGTGTTTTCAGTCATGAAACTTTCCAAATAAGCTTAAGATTTAAATATTTTTTATAACATAGCAAGCCAGTGCTACGCAACTGCTTTTACCGCTTCCTACGCGGTGCAGTACCATTACGAGAGCTACTACTACTTTTAAGTTTTGATATTTTTGTGCCTTGTTTACCAGTAATTTCAGGTCGCTTTCCTTTAACAGGCAATCTAGGATATTCTTGTTGCAATAAAACGACATCATTTCCCATAATAGCTGTATGGCTTAGCATGATTAAATCTATCTGTTTACGCACCATATCGACTCTTGCAAGCCTTATTCTCACTTGGTCTCCAATTCTATATATTGTCCTTGTCCTTTCTCCCAACAAGAAATGCTGTTTCTCCAGATAGCGATAATTATCAGATGGTAAATCAGTTATTGCTAGCAAACCCTCCACAAATATATCTACCAACTCGACATAGAGACCGTAAGGAGTTACACTTATAACAATTCCATCAAACTCATCACCCTCTCTAGAACTCATGAATTGAAGTTTTCTTAATTGGACTATTTCCCGTTCAGCTTCCATGGCAATTCTTTCACGGCTACTAGTATAAGAAGCAATTTCTCGCAGTTGCACAGTAAGCTTTTCAATATCAATTGTCTTGCTGCGATTAGAAATTATAGCTTTCAAAAGCCTGTGTACCTGTAAATCAGGATAACGTCGAATTGGAGAAGTAAAATGGGTGTAACACGGTGAGGCAAGACCAAAATGGCCTAGGTTATCAACCGAATAACGAGCTTGCCTCATGTGACGCAGTAACAATTCATTGAGCATTCGTTCTTCCGGCTTACCTACAATCTGAGCGAGCATGTTTTGTATGTCCTTAGAGGTTACTCCTTCATCATTTCCCAAAACATATCCAAAACTTGAGGCAAGCGTGCGAAAGTCATTAAATTTTACAGGATCAGGAGGCTCATGTACTCGATAAATTGCAGGATTTTTATAGCCAGATAAATATGAAGCTACAGCTTCATTGGCTGCCAACATAAATTCTTCAATCAAATGATGGGCAATATTACGTTCAGCCCGAATGATTGCCTCTGTCTGACCATTTATACCAACAATAATTTCCGCCTCTGGAAGATCAAAATTTATACTACCTCTGTTTATACGTCGCTCTGACAAAAGAGCTGCTAATTTGGCCATTATTGTAATATCAGGTATTAATTCCTCATATTCTCGTACATGATATTTTTCTTCAGGCATAAGCATATTTCTGACTTGAGAGTATGTTAATCTTGCGCGACTGCGAATTATGCTTGGATAAATCTTTGCCGATTGCATAATGCCAGATCTATTGAAAATTAACTCAGCCGTCATTGTGAGACGGTCAACATTTGGCTTAAGTGAGCAAATACCATTTGAAAGTTCTTCTGGGAGCATAGGCAAACATCGGTCAGGAAAATATATTGACGTGCCGCGCAAATAGGCTTCTTTGTCAATCGCTGAACCCGATATTACATAATGGGTCACATCAGCAATTGAAACCCAAAGTCGGGTCTGCCCATCCAATTCTTCACTAACTGCAACTGCATCATCGAAATCTTTAGCTGTTTCACCATCAATTGTAAATGTAGTAAGTCCTCTGAGATCAATTCGCCCCTCAATATCATCAGTTACTACTTCAGTCTTGATTGAACGTGCCTCAATCAAGGCAGCAACTGAAAATTGATCTGGCAAATCATATGATCGAATAACCGTAAGTATATCTGTTTCAAACTCTTCAGACATTCCTAGAATTTCTACCACTTGAGCAGTTGCTTGGCTATGCCGTGAAGGATATTTAATTATAGTAGCCACAACTACTTGCCCACTTATCGCCCCACCTGAGGCATTGTTTGGCACAAAGAAACGAGCGGTTATGTGAGTGTCTACTGGGACAACAATCCCACTCCCATTTTGAATCTCAAATCGACCAATTATTTTGACATATCCTCTTTCAAGAGTTGAAATAATTCGACCAGACTTCCTGCCATCTCTTACAGAATGTTCAATCACTACTCTTACGCGGTCGCCGTGGAGATTCTCTTGAAGTTCGCGAGCAGGGATAAATAAATCATCTCCACCATCATCTAATGTTACGAAACCATACCCTTCGCGATGTATGAATAATTTGCCAGATTTATACGGAGTAGAATCTGCAATCATTAATCTGTTGCCGTCACCCTTAATAACTTCACCAGACGAAATCAGTTCAACAAGTATATCAGTAAATTGCTTTCGTCTCCCTTTACTAACTGCAAGCTTTTTTAAAAGATTATTTTGTTCAATCCCACCTTTATGCTTGGTCAACATCTTGAGAATAGACATTTTATTCAATTTCATAGCAACCTCTTTAATTACCTTAGCACACAATAAAATCTTTACGGAACAGTCTGATTGATGCCATTTATGCAAAACTTAATAATTATTGTTTTGCCTTTTTCTGGTGAATTCGATAATTAATGGTTGAAGTAGAAATTATCCAAGGAGCATCCATGATCAGTCGTAGTGTAGTTCTGCTAACATTATTAATTTTCATCCCAATATCTGTTTATGCAGAAGAACTATATCGCTTCCCTGATCCTCTCCTAGGTAAAGCCGCAGAAGCGCTCCGCAGTAAAGATTTCAAATCAGCTTACAACCAAGCATTGAAAGCAAATCCCTGTTCAGAGCAGATATTTTTGCTCGGGGTGATATTAAGCAGACAATCTAACTGGCATGCGGCAGAGACTCAACTTTCAATTGCAGCCGATTCGTTCCAACTTCTTGCAGATTATGCCCTGTTATACCAAGCAGAAGCATTGATTAAACTTAACAAATACAAAGTTGCCCTGATACCACTAAAGAAAATTCAAAAATATTATCCAGATAGCCCTATTTTGCGTCAAGCGAACCTGCTTCTTGCCGACTCATATTTTGAAACTCGTGAATTCCAATCAGCCCTAGACGCATATCAACAATATATTGAGCGCTACCCTGCAGGCAATGACTCGATTAGAGCAGCATATTTCTCAGCTCTATGTCGGAGTCAGCTTGGTAATCGCAATCAGGCAACAACAGATCTAAAAAAAATATGGGTGAACTATCCGACATCAGATTATGCAAAAAAAGCCGAAAGAGAAATTCAAAAGCTGGCCGGGACAAACTCTCCCACTGACCTACTCACCGCTGATGAATTATATCGGCGAGGGGTAATATTATATGATTTAAGACGCTACAACCAATCGATTAAGACATTTTTGAATGTCCCACAGAATGGTCAATCTGAACAGTTTATCGGCCGACTTCTTCTCAAAACCGGTCAGGCCTTATCTAAAGCCAAGCGCTACAAAGAATCAGAGCAGTTATTTAACCGTCTATTGGCACGCAAGGTTAGCCGCGAAATCAGTGATGAAGCTCTATTTTGGTTGGCAAAAGTCCAGGATAAACTTGATAAAGATGATGATGCATATACAACATATTTAAAACTTGCTGATATTTCTCCAGATTCAATACTTGCAGACAATGCACTGCTTGAAGCTGCCAAAATAAGGAAATTCCAGGGTAAACCTGTCGAGATGCTGCCAGTTCTCAAAAGACTTCTTCAAAGTTATGCGAGATCATATCTCAAACAACAAACAACATGGGAACTTGGCTGGGCCAGTTATCTTACTGGTGATTATACTGCCGCAGTTGATTGCTTTAAAATGTTGACAGATAATGATCTATACCGAGAAAAAGCACTATATTGGCATGCTAAATCATTGGCATCCAAAGGTGATTTAAAAGGGTCTCATACAAGCATTTCTTCTCTACTTACAAACTATCCGTATAGCTATTATGCAATCATGGCAAGAAAAAATTTACTCCATGAGGAAAATGTTATATCTCCTCCTACTTCTTTTCCCACTAAAATTTCAACACTTCCATTACCATACGGTTTTGAAAGAGTTAAGGCATTAATTGCTTTCGGTCTTATCGATGAAGCAAAAATTGAATTGAACTATTCGAAAAAGCACTCCCCCGCTAAGCAGAAAAATTATATTAGCATAGCTAGACTTTATCTTGAAATGGACGATTATGCAGCAGCAATATTACATATAAAATCTGAAATGCCCCGTAAATTTGATAAGGATAATGCCACAATATGGGCTGTCAGCTATCCGCTTCCGTATAAAGAGCTAATTTGTAAATATGCTGCATTGAACTCAATAAATGAAGAACTTATTTTCTCTTTAATCAGAGCTGAAAGTAATTTTTCAAAAAACGCTCTCTCTCCTGCTGGTGCGATTGGGCTTATGCAACTTATGCCAGCAACTGCTGCAACTGTAATTAAAGGATATAATAGCAAATCTGTAGCTCCTATTTTGACAAATCCTGAACAGAACATCAGGCTTGGCGTTCATCATTTTAGAGATTTACTAAAAATATATGATGGAGATATGATTTCATCTATTGCTGCATACAATGCCGGGACAACTAATGTAAATCGGTGGAGAAGAATGTTTGGCAATCGCAAACCAGATGAATTTATCGAAAACATACCTTTTGATGAAACACGTGAATATGTGAAAAAGGTTTTAGCTGTTTCAGAAATTTACAAAAGACTTTATAAGTTTGATTGCCGACCAAACCTTAACCAGACACCTGTGTTACATAAAGAGGAATATCGTCAAATTGCTTATATTTCTGAATTTAGTCAAACTAACTATAAGCAAAAACTATCTGGATATGATGATTGAGTCTGTATTATTTTACGACTTGACTTTCTTGCCTGAAAATATGCCATAAACAGCATTCATGCCCCTTGGATTATTATGAACTATTAGACAATAAAAGTATAAACTGGATAATCTAGTTGCTGCATTATTTAAATGTTTTCAATATACTTATATTGCCAATTTATAATTTCATTTAATATGTACTTCTAAATAACTGCCCTTATTTTTAGTCTAGCTTAGCGAAATATTGCTACTCAGGTCAAAATTTCGTTGGGCAATTCATTTGTATCATTAACATCTTGAGGAAAATGCAGTGATAACATTCTACCACATTTTTCAATTACAGAGCAAAGAGCTTCAACAGTACAGCCAGTTTTAATACCAGAAGAAAGCTCTCTTGCCAATTCTAGCCAAGATTCATGAGGAAGCTTGGAGTGAATCCCACGGTCCCCAAGTATCCATACTTTTTTTTCCAAAAGAGAAATAAATATCAAAATACCTGTTTCTCCCTTTGTCCGATATAACCCCTTTTCATAGAAAGCCCTAACTGCGCGTTCACGAACCTTGTGCTGGATATGTTTGCGACTTATAAAAATTGTTTTAAGTGTGGGAAGTTTTCTGACAATGAGCCCACATGGATATAAGAATAAACTATACAACGGCAAATAAAACCAAATCGTGTCATGTCCTGAAAGTAAAGTCGCAAAAAAAGCCAAAAAGCTTGCGATTACTAAAGCGCCAGCAACTTCTGCTTCGCGATAATGATCACTTTCTTCTACCACCATTGGAACTATTTCCCCAGATGTATTAGATTCAGCAGACTCAATTGCTTGACGGATCAACTCTTGCTCAGATATTGAAAATAAAACGTTTACGGAATTACCCATGTTTATATCTCCTACCAATCTCCTGAAGCACCACCACCTCCAAAATCTCCTCCACCACCTGAGAATGTATCACTTCCACTACTGCCTCCAGAAGAGCTTCCATAACCGCCCCCCCACCAGAATCCTCCACCATGGTAGCCGCTTCCACTATTATTGAAAATTATTGTTAGTAACAGGCCTGCAATGAATCCAAGTAGGCCCAGTCCAGCTAACATCAAAATTGCCAAGCCAGGATAGGAAAAGTACGCAATTATAGGCAATCCGATTGCACTGACAATTCCACCTAAAAAACGGTTTAAAGTGCCGAGGAACACACTTCCAACAGCCAAAAATATTAAGAAAGTCAGGATTGGGGGGCTACTTTTTCTTTTACTATGACCTACATCACTTGCAGATGCTTTATATTCACCCCGCACAACTGCTATCATCGCTGCTACACCTTCTATTACGCCTTTGTCAAAATCATTAGCTTTAAAACTCGGCGCAATTATATCTCGAACAATACGACCAGACACCAAATCGGTTAATTTACCCTCAAGGCCCCTCCCCACTTCAATCTTAATCCTACGTTCCTTTTGTGCAATCAATAAGATTGCACCATTGTCTTTACCTTTTTGGCCAATTTTCCAAGATTCTCCGATTTTAATTGCATACTCTTCAATAGATTCATTCTCTATAGAAGGAACTATAAGAACAACAAATTGAGTGGAATCAGTACGCTCAAAATCAGCAAGTTGCCGTTCAATCATCTCTGCTGCATGAACAGTCAGCATTCCTGCATAATCATTTACTCTCCCTTTGAGCAATGGCACATCTATGCTAAACGCATCGGTTGTGCAAAAAAGAATGAAAAGAAAGAGTAGATATCTGATCATGACTTGCCTCTCAAACAAATGAGCACTGATATTCGCACTCTACAACTAGAATTTTACTTTAGGAGCTGTTTTAGCGCCTTCGTCCGCTTTGAACGGCTCTTTTCTTGTCAGATGGAGCAAGATAGAATTAGTCAATGAATTAGGGAAAGTCCTTATACTAGTGTTAAATTCTTGAACTGCTTTGTTATATCGAACTCGCGCTACATTGATACGATTCTCAGTCCCTTCCATCTGATTTTGAAGATCACGAAAATTTTGATTTGCCTTAAGGTCAGGATAACGCTCTACAACCACCATTAATCTAGACAAAGCACCTGAAAGCTCACCTTGTGCCTGTTGAAACTTTCCAAATGACTGAGGATCATTCATCATTTGTTTCGAAACCTGCATTGAACCAACCTTTGCCCTTGCTTCAGTTACTGCTTTAAGGGTTTCTGATTCATGCTTGGCATAACCTTTTACCACCTCAACTAGATTTGGAATCAGATCGGCTCGACGCTGATATGAAGCCTCAACATCCCCCCAAGCGGCAACTACTGCTTCTTCATTTGCCTGCATGACATTATAGCCACAACCCGTAAATAGTAACATGACCATAGAAAGTAAACTAAAATTCTTCACCAGTTTCATAATTCCTCCCATATCAAATATTTTTTTCAATAGAAGCTGCAGGCAGTTTTCTTTCAGCGCTCTGAAAACGAAGTTTCATAAAAATGAGAAGCGTATTACATATTATTGAAAACGAATTAGCAGCTACTAAAGGTAAATCGCTAATAATAATACCATAAATAAGCCAAAGCACCATACCAATTTCAAGCAGGATCGGCTGCCAAATTGATATATCACGTACACTTTTAGACCTCCATGCCTTTATTACTTGAGGAATAATTGCAATACTTGTAAGAAACCCTGCCATTAGCCCTAAATACTTTATCGACATGATCTCTTCTTACCCTTGAATTGTGCAGCTGCCCAGTCTATTTGCGACATAATGCCACGAAAAATTGCAACTTCTCGCTCATCAAGATTCGCACGTGCAAAAACCCTTCGCAGTGAGCGCATTAAATGTTCAGGGTTGCCAGGATTTAGAAACCCTATTGAGAGTAGAGTCATCTCCATGTGTCTAAACAATTCTTCATGCTGTAAGGTATCAGCAAGTTTCCGTTCTTGACAAATCTGTGTATTAGAAGAACATTTAGAAAATTCGTAACAGAAAATAAGAACAGATTGAGCTAGATTCATTGATCCATAAGCTTTACTAGTTTGAATAGTTGCATGCCAACGACAAAGCGCTACTTCATCTGTAGTGAGGCCGCTATCCTCCCTTCCAAAAACAATTGCAGCTTTATTATTGATAATATTTGATTTGATAAGATTACTGATTTCTTCAGGGTTAAAAATTTCCTGTCTGTATTTGCCATGACGACGAGTGGTTGCTACTGAAAGCTCGATGTCAGCCAATGCAACTTCGAGTGAATTGTAAATTTTTGCATCCAACAATACATCCTTTGCAGACACTGCAAACTTATATGCCTCAGGATGATCTACCTGACATGGATTTACTAAACGTAACTTATTCAGCCCCATATTTTTCATGGCCCGACAGACCATACCTATATTTCCAGGGTTCTGAGGCTCTACCAATACAATAGATATTGAATCATTCATCAGAAAATTTCCGTTCAGACAATCTATCCTCTTTCATTCTTTTCAATCGTGCTCTAGCAGGCCTTCTTCGCCACCAGTCATGCACGAAATGTGCAAGCCACATCAATATTATGAGACTGACAAGAATTCCCATCAGGTGATGCTCATAATGGCTTACATCGTCAACAACCAATGAAGCAACAGTCCCGAACATAAAACCTACTAGAGCAAAGACAATCGACCAGATGATTGCACTGACAACATTTAGCCAGAAAAACCTTCTGCCTGGGAACGGTGTCATCCCCAAAATTATTGGTAAAACTATACGGAAACCATATGTATAGCGAGATATAAAGGCTACAAAATTCCCATAACGTTCAATAAGTCGAAGTCCTTTTCGCAATTTGCGCACTAATGCATGGGAGTGAGCAAGGAGGAACTTCCCTTTATAACGGCCAAGATAAAAATAGAACTGATCACCAAGTACAGCCCCGCAAAAAGATGTTACCATAACACCATAAATATTAAGATATCCTTGAAAAGCAAGAAAACCTGCCAGTATTAGCCCAGCTTCACCCTCAAGGAATGTCCAGAGAAAAAGCACCCAATAACCATGTACTTCAAGATATCCCCTGAGAAACTCCTGCAAGAGACCTCCGTACAAATAATGAGATATTCCCAGCAAAAGCTATAGAAAAAATTCAAAACATTATAAATTCAATAATCCACATAAATAACAATAACGCTACTTGTTATATCGTACAACAAAAAAAGGCCCGATGAGATTTTCACCGGGCCCATTAACTTCAATCAATATTTCTATTTGTTTGCTGCTACAGCCTTATCATAACCAAGATGGAAAGCCTTCTTATTCAACTCTACAAAAGCTGAAGGGACCCTTGCCAATACCGCTTTCTCGGCATTTTCCTTGGTAACAACACCAGTCAAAGCAACCATGGCACCAAGGGCAACTATGTTGGTAACTATCTCGCGACCAACTTCAAGTTTGGCTGTATTGGTAATATTGAAACCAATCGCCTTGTAATTACCTTGTGGAAGTTTCTTGATGAGATCGTTGTCATACAAGAGCACTCCACCTTCCTTCAGGTCATCAGAATACTTGTTGCATGCCTCTTGGGTGAGGGCTAGCAGAGCATCACACTTTGTAACTTTCGGATAGTCGATCGGACCATCAGAAATGATTACCTCAGACTTGGAAGCACCACCGCGGGCTTCAGGGCCATAGCTTTGGGACTGAACAGCCTGAATCCCCTGATATATGGAGGCGGCCTCGGCCATGATAATCCCGGCGAGAATGAGACCCTGTCCGCCTGCTCCGGAAAATCTAATTTCATACCTGGACATCGTTATCGTTCTCCTTTATTTAGGTTTGTTACTTAGCCTGCCCCTTGGCGCGCTCAATTACCTTCTGGTATTCTTCACAGTACTCAGGTTTGTCCTCTTTATAAAGAACGCCGGTAAGTACTTTTCCTTTAAGCTGCTCAGGATTCATCTTTTCAGCTGCCTTAATTGGAACAGCTATCTCTTTTAACTGGTTCATCATCTCGATAACCGATTTATACTTATTCCTACGCCCATAACAGGTAGGGCAATCATCGAGTATTTCAACAACCGACATCCCTTTGTGCTGCACTGCTTCGACAATCAGCTTGTCAATCTGTGTCGCATGATATGCTGTGCCACGGGCAACAAAAGTTGCACCAGCACCAATAGCAAGCTTGGCAATATCAAAGGCTGGGTCTGGGTTGCCATAAGGGGTCGTAGATGCCTTGGCGCCAGTAGGAGTACTGGAAGAAAACTGTCCACCTGTCATGCCGTATATCTTGTTATTCAAGATGATATAGGTCATGTTGATATTACGTCGACATGCATGAATGAAGTGATTACCGCCGATTGCACATCCATCTCCATCGCCACCTACACAAAAAACATCCATTTCCGGCTTGGCCATCTTTACGCCTGTCGCAAATGCAGCTGCACGGCCATGGGCAGTATGCAGCGTACAGCAGTCCATGTAACCAGGGAGACGCGATGCGCAACCGATTCCTGAGACAATTGCGGTATTTTCCTTCTTAAGCTGAAGGGTATCAATTGCACGGATAAGACCCTTCATGACAATCCCATGACCGCAGCCAGGACACCAGATGTGCGGCAATTTGCCGGGGCGTATATATTTTTCATAATCAAATGCCATGGTTACTTGACCTCCTTGATTTTGGCAATAATCTCGCCGGGATTTACCGGCTCGCCGTCTACATGGAAGATGCCGTGAACCGGGGCATTACCCTCGATGCATCCCTTGACAACTCCGGTACACATGCCGAGGTTCATCTCGGGGGTGATAAATGCTTTAACTTTCTTAGATATCTCAAGCAGACGCTCTTCAGGAAATGGCCAGAATGTGATTAGGCGGAAGAGTCCAGCCTTAATCCCTTCACTTCGAAGTTGGTCAACAGCATAACGAGCAGAGCGAGAAGTAGAACCAAACGCCACGACAACAACTTCAGCGTCATCCACTTTATACTCTTCCCACTTCATGATATCTTTTTTATTAGCTTCAACCTTGCGAATCTGCCGCTCTTCTTCCGCTTGTACTATGGAAGCCTTAGTTGTTGGGAACCCATCCTGCATCTTGTTAAGACCGGTAACATGAAACTTATAATTGGACCCAAAGGATGCTAACGGAGGAATGTCGCCAAATTGTATATCATATGGTTTATACTGATCAGGTGGCACAGTAACAGGCGCCCTATCAATCACTTCCAGTTCACCAGGTTCAGGGAATACAATACGTTCTCTCATATGACCAACAATTTCATCAGGCATTACAAGAACTGGCATACGATATTTTTCTGCCAGATTAAACGCCCTTACAGTCTCTTCAAATAATTCCTGTACTGATGCAGGAACCAATGTAATACTGGCATGGTCGCCATGACTACCCCATTTTGCGCACATAACATCAGACTGGGAAGGCCCGGTCGGCATACCAGTAGAAGGCCCTCCACGCATAACATTGACTATTACGCATGGGACTTCAGTAATACAAGCATAACTGATGATTTCCTGCTTTAGTGAAAGACCGGGGCCTGATGTCGCTGTTAGGGCTTTGGCCCCAGTCAAGGCACCCCCGATTACGGCAGACATGGCACCAATCTCATCTTCCATCTGAATAAATTTTCCACCTACTTTGGGAAGTTCTTCCGACATAACCTCAGCCACCTCGGTAGACGGGGTGATCGGGTAGCCGGCGAAAAACTTGCAGCCTGCATAGAGTGCACCGTGGGCTGCGGCTTCGTTACCCTGCAAAAATGCAACTTTCTTTGCCACTTTCACTACCTCCTGTTAAAGTATTAAGCTGTTACCTTGATAGCAAAATCAGGACACCTGAGTTCACACTGCATGCATGCGATACAGGCTTCCAGGTTTTTGACTGCAACAACGAATTCACCCGGCGGCAGTTCAAGCACTTGCTTGGGGCAGAATTCAACACAGATGTAGCAGCCTTTACAGTACTTCTCGATGATCTCGATTGTATGAAGCTTCTTTTCCATCTAAATACGCTCCTTTACTGGAATAAAGCCAAATCGGCTCAAAAACGCTTTTTTGTAGCATAGTCTATAATTTAATACAAGATAAAGATTATTTCATATTAAATTCAGGTAAACTCTCGATTTAGATTAAAAACAAAAGAAGGGCTGTTGCCCTTCTTTTGCAATAACAGACAACCAACTTAAATCTCAATAATCTTATTTCATGCTGCCTACAAGTTCCTTAACAGCGGCAACAGATTTATCCATCATTGCCTGCTCTTCTGCATTTAGTTTCAACTCAAGAATCTTTTCAATGCCACCTGCACCGATAATGCACGGTACGCCAACATAGAGATCTTTAACCCCAAACTCGCCTTTCAGGTATGCGCAGGTTGGTAACACGCGCTTCTGATCTTTAAGGAAAGACTCTGCCATTGCAATAGCACTGGATGCTGGAGAGTAGAAGGCACTACCGGTCTTAAGAAGGGCAACAACTTCCCCACCTGCACCACGAGTCCGTTTAACCATAGCTTCCATAACTTCAGCAGCCTTTGCAGCACTACCATATTTCTGCTCTAGCAGTTCCATAACAGGAACGCCGCACACACTTGTGTAACGAACAAGCGGCACCATGTCATCACCATGACCACCGAGGGTTACAGCAGTTACGTCTTTAACGGATACTCCCAATTCCCAAGCTATGAAAGCGGCAAAACGAGCCGAATCAAGTACGCCTGCCTGGCCGACAACGCGATTATGGGGGAAACCTGTGATACGCTGACAGAGGGTGACCATGGCGTCAAGCGGGTTCGAGATAACTATGACAAAAGCGTTCGGAGCGAACTGTTTGATCCCTTCTGCAACACTCTGCATAATCTTGGCGTTTGTGGCAATCAAGTCATCCCGACTCATACCAGGTTTACGAGGTAGACCAGCTGTTACAATAACAACATCTGACCCCTTGATATCTTCGTAGCTGTTTGTACCTTTGAGGTTTACGTCAAAACCATCAACCGGTGCAGCCTCGGCGATGTCAAGCATTTTGCCTTGAGGCATCCCTTCAACGATATCAAAGAGGACTACATCGCCAAGTTCGCGCAGCGCACAAAGCTGAGCCAATACACCACCAATCTGTCCACCACCAATCAACGAAATTTTCTTTCTTGCCATAATTTCCTCCTCAATTGTATTGGTATTATTACTACAGCTTTATGCGATAGCGTCCACTATTGCATTTAAAGTTGCGCTAGGCCGCATGGCTTTTTCCGTCTTTACCGGATCCGGGTTAAAATAACCACCGATATCCTGTGGCTTGCCTTGGGCGCCAATCAGCTCTTCATTAATCTTAGCCTCGTTGTCCTGAAGCTGCTTGGCTACCTTGGCGAAACGCGCCGCAAGGTCTTTGTCCTTGGTTTGCGCAGCCAATGCCTCTGCCCAGTACATGGCGAGATAGAAATGGCTGCCGCGGTTGTCGATCTGACCGACTTTACGAGCAGGGTTTTTGTTCTGGTCAAGGAACTTGGTGTTGGCCTGATCAAGGGTATCTGCCAAGAGCTGAGCTTTTTCATTCTTGAAGGTAGCTGCCAGATGCTCCAGTGATACTGCAAGCGCCAGGAACTCACCGAGTGAATCCCATCTCAAGTACCCTTCCTTGACAAACTGCTGCACATGCTTGGGGGCCGAACCGCCTGCACCGGTCTCGAACAGCCCGCCGCCAGCCAGAAGTGGAACGATGGAAAGCATTTTTGCGCTGGTGCCCAGTTCAAGAATTGGGAACAGGTCGGTGAGGTAATCCCTCAACACGTTGCCTGTTACTGTAATCGTATCTTTACCGGCTTTAGCTCTTTCAAGCGTATAAAGCATCGCATCTACAGGAGCCATAATCTTAATATCAAGACCACTGGTATCATGATTCTTAAGATACTTGTTCACCTTCTCGATCATCTGCGCATCATGACCCCTGTCTTTGTTCAACCAGAAAACTGCCGGTGCACCGGTTGCGCGAGCCCTTCTTACAGCCAGCTTGACCCAATCCTGAATCGGGATATCTTTTGTCTGGCATCCACGCCAAATATCACCTTCCTCAACAGTATGCTGGATCAGTACTTCTCCGGACTCGTCAACAATACGCATGGTACCATTTGCAGGAACCTTGAAGGTCTTGTCGTGTGAACCATACTCCTCAGCTTTCTGCGCCATAAGGCCGACGTTGGATACACAACCCATAGTGGTAGGATCAAACTGGCCGTTTTTCTTGCAGAAGTCTATACAGACCTGGTACCACTCTGAATAGCAGGTATCAGGTATGACGCACTTTACATCATGAAGTTTTCCATCCGGACCCCACATCCCGCCGGAGTCACGAATAACAACAGGCATGGATGCATCAATAATAATATCGCTGCTCGTATGGAAGTTGGTGATCCCTTTGTCCGAATCCACCATAGCTAACTCGGGTCTTTTCTTGTAAACTTCCTGGATATCAGCTTCAATCTCTGCACGTTTAGCTTCCGGCAAGCTCTGGATTTTTATAGTAAGGTCACCAATGCCAAGATCCGGATTAACCCCCAGCTCTTTAAAGAGAGCAGCATGTTTTTCAAAAACGTCTTTATAAAACTCAGAAACAAAATGACCGAACATAATGGGATCGGAGATCTTCATCATGGTAGCTTTGAGGTGTGCGGAGAACAGCACTCCTTTTGCTTTTGCATCATCGATCTGCTCGGCGATGAATTTGCGCAAAGCCTTGGCGCTCATGAAAGCGCCATCAAGAACTTCGCCTTCCAGAAGAGACAATTTATCCTTCATCACCTTGACATTGCCAGACTGATCAACAAACTCGATCCTTACATTGCCGGCCTTTTTCATGGTTACAGACTTTTCACTATGGAAAAAATCGCCTGAAGTCATATGAGATACATGTGTCTTTGAGTCAGGAGCCCACGCACCCATCTTAACGGGGTGTTTTTTTGCATATTCTTTAACAGCTTTTGCTGATCTTCTGTCGGAGTTTCCTTCTCGCAGAACAGGGTTTACGGCGCTGCCAAGACACTTGGCATACTTGGCGTGCAGCGCTTTTTCCGCATCGGTTTTCGGCTCCTCGGGATAGTCAGGAAGCTTATAACCCTGTTCCTGCAACTCCTTGATAGCTGCTTTCAACTGTGGGATTGAAGCGCTGACATTAGGCAGTTTGATGATGTTTGCTTCAAGTTTTTGGGTAAGTTCGCCCAGTTCGGCCAGATAATCAGGCATTCTCTGACTCTCAGTCAGATATTCAGGGAAATTAGCAATAATTCTTCCGGCAACTGATATATCCCTTGTCTCTACGACAACGCCCGCTGCCTTGGTGAAGGCATTGACGATAGGGAGCAATGAGTAGGTTGCCAGTGCTGGTGCTTCATCGATTTTTGACCAAATAATCTTTTGTGTTGTCATAGCTTTTAACTCTCCTTATTTGAATTACTGTAAAGTAGCTAGCGCGAAGAATCACTTCGACGCTGGTCCAAATCAGTATCTTATCTATCGCTGGCTGTCCTTGCTAACTAATGGGAAGTATTCAGATAGAGAGGTGCCCAAGCGAGTTTGTATACAGTATACAAATCAAAAATTGCTGTCAAGTCATAAATGTAAAAAAATAAATTTTCGTTAAGGTAAAAAGTTTAACCTTGGCTTAAATATTAATGAAGGGATTTTTCCTGAGCGTAGCGGCGGGCTTCATTATAATCTTCTCTAGAAAGATTACGGGGTATACGCAACACCTGACCGGGCCAGATATGCCTTGGGTCACTAATTTGGTCACGATTTGCCCTGTATAATAGCGGCCATAGGTTCAGGTCGTTATATACATCTTGCTGAGCGGCTATCATCGGCAATGACTCACCGCGTTTTACTGTATAGAAAGACAATAAATGCTTTTCTCTAAAACTCTTTTGCTTTTCTGCTAGAATTTTCTTTTTTTCGGCATCGATACGTGCCTGTGCTTCAATTTCAGCTTTTTCTTTTTCTAAACGTTGCTTTTCTTCTAAAACTGCTTGCTGTCTTTCTATCTCCTGTCTTTCTGCTTCAATTCGCAAGCGTTCAGCTTCTTTGCGCTTATGCTTCTCAATCTCTATATTATGCTCCAGCATTTCCCCTTTTACTCTTGCAAGATGAAAATACTCTTCTGCTTTTTCCAATTCATCATTTGCTAAATATAGTTCTCCCTTAAGAATTACTTCTTCAACACTACGATACTCTTCAGCACACAAATAAACACCACCATCAAGTCTAACCTTATCAAATACAAGGCGTGCTTCCTGCCGCCAGCGAGGAATTGTCGAAGTACAGCCAGTCAAAAAGAAAGCTGCGATTACAATATATGTGATATTTCGATTAAACATCAGCCCCAAAAAAGTAAATTATTTAGTTACAGTCCTCAGACCTAGCTCATTTAATTGTTTTGCATCAACTAACGATGGCGCCTCAGACATAAGACATGCACCTTTTTGCGTTTTTGGGAAAGCTATTACATCCCTAATTGAATCACTTCCAGTCAAAAGCATAATTAATCGATCCATACCGAATGCGATACCACCATGAGGAGGAGTACCAAACTCTAGCGCATCGAGCAAAAAGCCGAACTTAACCCTAGCATCTTCTTCAGTAAGACCAAGCATCTTGAACATAAGTGATTGGACTTGTTCCTGATGAATTCTGATACTTCCACCTCCAATTTCATTGCCATTAAGTACTAAATCATACGCTTTGGCGCGACATCGACCAGGATCAGATTCAACATATTCAAGATCATCATCCATAGGGGCTGTAAATGGGTGGTGAACTGCAGCCCAGCGATTATCTTCTTCGTCCCACTCAAGCAATGGGAAATCTGTTATCCAAACAAAATTATAATCATTTTTATCAAGTAAGCCTAGAAGACCGGCCAGATGATTACGAAGTTTTCCAAGTGAGTCATTGACTATCTTAGGTTTATCCGCCACAAACAGAAGCAAATCCCCCTCTTCAGCGGCAAAAAACTTTGTCATAGATTCTATTTCTTCAGCGGAGAAAAACTTTGTTATTGGAGACTGCCAACCATCGTCAGTAACCTTAACATATGCAAGACCTTTAGCACCATAGATCTTGGCAAACTCAGTAAGTTCGTCAATCTCTTTGCGGGACATCCCCCCACACCCTTTAGCATTTAGACCTTTTACAATCCCGCCACCAGCAACAACATCAGCAAATACTTTAAATCCGGCATTTCTAACTATTTCAGACAATTCGACCAGTTCAAGACCAAAACGAAGATCTGGATTATCAACACCAAACCGCCTAATTGCCTCAGCATATGTCATTCGCGGGATTGGTAATGTTATTTCTGCACCGACTGCAGCACTGAATATTTTAGCAATTAAACCTTCCATTACTTTAATTATGTCTTCCCTGTCTATAAAAGACATTTCACAATCTATCTGTGTGAATTCAGGCTGTCGATCTGCCCGCAAGTCTTCATCTCTGAAACAACGGACAATCTGAAAATAACGATCAAAACCAGAAATCATTAATATCTGTTTGAATAACTGTGGCGATTGAGGTAATGCATAAAAATTACCTTGATTAATTCGAGACGGAACTAGAAAATCACGAGCGCCCTCAGGTGTTGATTTCGTAAGAAATGGAGTTTCCAATTCAAGGAAACCATTGTCAGTTAGATATTTGCGTGTTACCTGTGCCACCTTAGAACGAAGTATAAGATTATTCTGTAGTATAGGTCGCCGTAAATCAAGATAGCGATATTTCAATCTAATATTTTCAGCTACATCCACATAATCATCAAGCGTAAATGGGAGTGGTTTTGATCGATTCAACATACGGCATTCATTGACAAGAACCTCAATTTCTCCTGTCTTCAGATTTGGATTAACCGTCCCTTCTGGTCTATGGATAACTTTCCCTCTTATAGCAACTACATATTCATTTCTGATAGCTTCAGCCTTTTTGTGTGCATTAGAAGATATATCCGGATCAAATACTATTTGAGCAATCCCTTCACGATCACGTATATCTACAAAAATTAATCCGCCATGGTCACGACGACGTAAAGCCCAACCCATTAGAGTTACCTCTCGACCAATATCAGCAGCAGTTAAGCTCCCACACAAGTCAGAACGTTTCCAGTCACCTAAAAAATCTATCACTATGATATCCTCCATCAGGGATAATGATTAAATCAGTATATTATATCTGAAAAGGTGAAAAACGACAAGATTATTAAGTTATTGTATACCATAAGAAAAATATCAATTGAATATTAGCAATTAATTACGACATAATTCCCTCTTAATATCGGTTTAAGCCCTATATTTCAAGAATACATATTTACGCAATTGAATCATTATATTTTCTATTACTATATTCCTTGGGTCAAAGCAATTTTTAATTAACAACATTCTATGTTCGTAATATATGATAATTTTTAAACTATATCCGACAAAACGTTCGATTGTGTAACGCTACCTATCATTAACTTTGGCATTAATCCATGATTAATCATATTAATAAATAAGCGTAATTTACTACAATAACAAACTATTCATATATCCAAATGAGTATACTAATCTATTTAATATACAATCACAAATCACGACAATAATAAGATGTTAATTATTACCTAGCAAATAAAGTTGAAAAACATATTTAATGCCATTAGAATGTCATAGTCATTTCAAACACAGAGGTGCTACATGGATGCAAAAACTCTAAATCAAATACTGGAAATTGCCTTCCAAAAAAAAGTTTCTGACATTCATTTTGAAGTGGATAACCCTCCTCTTTTCAGGGGAAGAGGTCAAATTATTCGCTCCAAACTTCCTAATTTAACCGGTTATGACACAGAATTTATTGCATCCCAGATTCTAGAACATAATGGTCGACAACTAAGCAGTGAACTTAAAGAACTTGATGCCTCTTTTTCACTACCATCTGGAGGAAGATTCAGGGTAAGCATTTTTCGTCAGAAGGGTCATTATGGAATTGTTATGCGTGTAATTCCTCCTCACATTGGGACTTTTGATGAATTACATCTTCCATCAGTTCTTGGTGACATTGTTACCGCTCCCAATGGATTAATACTAGTTACCGGACCGACAGGCAATGGTAAATCAACATCATTGGCATCCATGATTCGCTATATAAATGAGAATTTTAGTTACAATATTATTACAATAGAAGACCCTATAGAGTTTCTCTTTACTTCTCAAAAGAGCTGCATTATTCAACGTGAAGTTGGACTTGATACTGAAAGTTTCAATGCTGCTCTCAAAGCTGCCTTGCGTATGGACCCAGATGTTATAATGGTTGGAGAAATGCGAGATAAAGAAACTATTGATGCCTGTATCAAGGTGGCAGAAACCGGCCACTTAGTTTTCTCTACACTACACACTCAAGGTGCTGTCTCAACAATCAACCGGATTATTGGCCATTTCCCACCTGAAGCTCAAGAAATTGTCCGTCAACGACTTGCCGATATCCTTGTAGCAACTGTTTCACTCCGTCTAGTGAAAGACAAAACTGGCGAAAATATCTTTCCTGTAGTTGAAGTCATGCGAACTACCACCACAATTCAATCATGCATTCGCGAAGGACGGCTAGATGAGATAGAAAAACATATAGAAAATGGCCAAAATCTCTATCAGATGCAGACTCTGGATCAACATCTATTACAACTTTATAAACAAGATATTATTACTATCGAGGATGCCAAACGTATTTCCCACTCTATGGATCTAGAGCGTAAGCTTATGTACGACAATTAATGAAATGTAAATCAAGCCCATTTTTCAAAAATCATCAGGTGAAGTCTTTACATTTCAAGGTGAATATCAATATATATTGCGAAAGATAAAATATAGTATCCCATCAATAAGGAAATATTTATTTGGCTGGACTTATTCTTAATATTAATAATTAACAGTCTAATGCGTTACTCTATATTATAATTAATTTATGTATAGTTTCTGATCAGGAGCCCCCTCATGTCATTCACAGGAGACCTTGAACATCTACCGATTGTTGACGTGATTCAGCTTCTCTATTCTACTCGAAAGTCAGGAATCCTTTGGGTAAAATGTCGTAAAGGTGAAAGCAACCTTGTATTCAAAGACGGATATATTGTAAGTGCCAGTCATCTGAACAACAGCATTAGGATAGGCACAATTCTCGTTAATATGAATATGGTTGCACCTGAAGCAATTGAACAAGCTCTGAATAATCAGAATATTGCCGGCAAAGATCGTAAACCTTTAATTGTAACTCTGCTTGAAATGGGTTTAGTAAACGAGCACGATGCATATAAAGGATTAGAGCACCTAATTGAAATGACTATAGTTGAAATATTGACTTGGAAGAAAGGGACATTCCATCTTGATGTACTTTCCGAAAATATTTCTGATGAATATCGCTATTATCCGGGGAAACTGAATCAGGAAATTAATGTAGATACTCAAAGTATCCTTATGGATGCTTTGAGGATATTTGACGAAAAAGTGCGAGATGGTGAAATTGTTGTTGATGGAGAAAGTGAAGAAGATGTCGAAGAAATTATAAGTAGTTCTGCTAAATCAGATACCACACTTTCTGTAGAAGACCTTGGACTGGATGAACTCGACCAAATTGAACGTAAGATTCCAAAAGTATTTAAAGGACTAAAAGATATTGACCCAAGTACAGTCCACCGAGAAAAACTTAAGGAAATTAATTCAAATCTTTCAGAATCTCAGCAAGAAGAACTTATCCATTTTCTCTGCAAATATTCTACCTCGCCTAATGATTCAAGCAGCGGAAAACAACCTGTAATTTTCATCAGTACTGATGATTTACTTATGCATTCATTTGCTACTGTCTGCAAACATTTCGGTATGTTTGTATTCACAACTAATGAACTGCAAAATATTGAACCGATTATTACCCAATCATTAGGTAAAAATGTTGCTCCAATTCTTGTAATTGATGCACCCGACAATAACAATCAACAATTTTCTGCTGATAAAGTCAACACCATGAGACAAATTATATTTACTTGTTTCCCGGAAGTAATAATGATTCAACTTGCCAATACATCTGAGGAGCCAATCTCTTTGATGAATTACTTTGACAATGTTGCTGCGGTTATTCCTAGGCCATTTAAGTTGACGCATGCAGCTAATTATCTGCATGAACTATATAATTTTTTAAATATAATATCGTCAATCATCAAAAAATATATTAGTTACAAATTGCCCAATCTATCTGAAAAACTTGTTAGCAGCATAACTGCTTTACACAGCTTAAAAGAAGTACCTGATATAGTACTATCAATATTACATTTTACTTCCAAAATATATGATAGATGTATCACTCTAATAGTCCGTGAACATGAACTTATTGCAGAGAAATCGATCGGAATCAAAACAACCAAAGGCCACGATGTAACTCCTGCATTAGGAGTTAAAATCCCTTTTGGGGAGAAATCATTTTTGCACCGTATAATAGAAAATGGACAGTTATATTTTGGCCTCATGCAAGATGAGACAATTAAATCAAATCTCTATAAAACTATTAATGCGCCAATAAACCCGACTGCTCTCCTCCTTCCTGTTAAGAGCCAAGGTAAAACAATTGCACTTATATATGCTGATTTCGGGAATAATTATATTCATATTGTTGATAATTATTTACTTGAAGTTATAGCAAGATACGCAGAATTGGTTCTAGAAAATGCACTTTATCGGAAAAAATTTGAAAAGGTCTCTGCTTGATAAGTTTTTAATGCCCATGGTTCAAATATTATCAAGTATATATATTTAAATTTTATTGACCACACACAACTAGTTGTGTTAATGATATTTATAAGAATATAAGTAACAATCTCTCGCCCTGTAATTAATGGGCGTTTTTTTGTGTCAACTATTCTTAATAAATGATCATTGTTTGAAAAAACAAACTGCGGAGGAAAAATTGAATAAGCTAGGAATTAACTGTATTGAATGCGGTTGTGGAAGTGTCGGCAAAAAAGAAGAAAGAGAAGGCCGACAGTTTAGATTTGAACGTATCGATTTTGCATGTGGTGCATACTTGGAAACATTTCATACAGCAAATGGGAATGTAGCCAGAGCAATCCATAGCGGATGTACAGCGACCCAATTAAATTAATTACATTTATTACAAACAAACGGTTGGTGACTTTACCAGCCGTTTGTTTTTTGGCTCCTACTAATCACCATATACTACTATAGATTCACGCTTGTAAATTCCAAAGAGAACACTCAAAGTCTGTTTATCCATATAATATATCTCATTAATTCCAGCTCGTCTTGATTCATTGAATATAAACTGAGTAGTCCATTCCGCATAAAGATTGTATCCAGAGGCAGGTTCTTTAATTTGGTGTGTATTGATAATGATCTGTTTGCTCCCAACAGGAGTAGCATTAAATTTCTTTGAATACGGCTCAATTTTATGAGTGTAAATGATCCCGTCACGTACACACCCACTTAATAAGAGTATACAGGCTATTGAAAGTAATGTCCTAGTCACCATATACAACTGTTGAAACCTCTGAATAAAGGCCAAACAAAATTGATAATACTTTAGTATCCGCATGTCTAATTACTTTTATCTTACCATTTGTTGCAGCAGCCTTGGTCCCACCATCTCCCCAAGCAAAAAGCCATAGAAGTGAATAGGTTTTTGAATTACCTGTTTTTTCACCAAGTTCTGTTTCATTGAACTCAGTGCCTAAAGGTCTTTGGATATTTGTATAGACACAACCTGAGAGGAGAAATAAGAATAGAATTATTACATATACTCTAACAATCAGATTTCTCATAAGCCTGACTCCTATAAACGGGATTCATAATTAAGCCATAACAAAAGTGACTAAATATTATCATTTAAAAAATGAACTTCAACAACTTAACACCTAATATGATTAATACCTGATAACTACTTGTAGTCACGAATGATTATTGATACTGAATATAGACAGGCTTCGGATTTAATTTGAGCAAATCCTGGGGGGTCATAAGTGGGTCCCCCTTCTTGGTATCATTATGATAAAACAACTTGAAACCAGTATACTGAACAGGCTCTTTAACAATATAATCCTTATATGAATCACGTTTTAGCCATGGCGCCCCCCAACCATCCATATGCATAACTATCTGGACTTCAGGACGCAAAACAATTTTATCTGCATTTGTAACACCATTACGAGTAAATCGATGAATAGTAAATATCTTGGGAGGCAATTTGTACTTATTAACTAACTCCTGAAGATAACCAGCGGCATAGTTGATATCTGCCGCATCATAAGTCCCAATCTTTGTACCAGGTTTCTTCTTGCTCCCAATTAGATTAAATTCCGGGTCAATGCCAAGATGAACATCTGGGTTCTTCAATATCCACTCAAAACGTGGTAGTAAATCACGTAGATTTTCATGACCAGTCTGTATATCAATAAACATAATAGAATTCGATTCCTTGGCCCAGCTGTATACCTGATTTACAATATTGTCAGGCATCACCATTCTATACTTCCCAGATTTACCAGGTTCACCTTGCGCTACCACAGCAATCAAATGTAGAGCTTGTTGCACCGGCAAAGACGGATCTGCCTTTTCCCACTTCGCAACCTCTCCTTTTAAACGCTGTAACATCTCCTCTTTCGGGTATTGCCCTAAAGCACCCATTTTTTTTGAAAGTGGATTGCCATAAAAAGCGACAACCCTTTTCTGTGGCAGAATAGATCCATGTTGCAGTGGGGGGCACTGCACAGGCCACCCGCACTTCCTAGCGAATTCAGGGTCCTCGCCTGCAAGATATTTGATCTTCGGCCTATTACTGGTGACATTATAAAATGCTTGGGATCCAGACATCAACGGTTTAACTGTAGTAAGAGTAGTAACTGGTACAGATACATTTTTATTTACAGTATCTGCAGCAGATTTGGTTGAATTATCCCCCGAACATGCTGTTATTATAGACATAATTAGTATCACAAACACCTTGGTTAATATTTTAGGGCTATTGTTTAATCTCAAGTTTTTCTCCTAACAAAACAGAGTCATCGCTAATGATATTATAAATCTTTACAAAACCAAATATTATTGTTCTTCAATTTGCTATTCTTCTAAAGCACTTTCAATTAGTATTAAACAAGTTGGGAATCTATGATATTTAGGTGGGGAAAGCCATACCCTAAAAAATATTACTGCTTTTCTTTGATATATTAATCTAAGATACAATCTGATGTCAATGCAGGGAATTCAATGCATTATTTATTAAACTCTGCAAAAACAAACACTTCCAGAAATTATTTTTGACCCTCTAAGCAATAAGCTTATAAAGAAGTAAATTGCGGTGCAGCATAGAATTAAAAATTTTGGATCGTAATTGGACAAAGCTACGCAAAAAGTAATATGAATAGACCGACTTATAATAAACTGATACAAATCAATATTAATTCAATAATATAAAGGGAAATTATATAGCAGTATTTGATTCATTCCATTCGTGAGGGTCAAAACTACTACAACCACTTTGATTAAAACCGGATATCTCCAGTTTGAGCTTCTTAATTGCATCAATAGCGGTATAAATCAGCGAACTTGTCTGAGGATCAGTACTTTTGTCATATGCTATTTCCAATGCTTGCAGTGCGGTATTTGCATATATCCGAGGGTCAGGATAAGAACCAGGCATATCACTCTCCATTTCATTCAGGCTATAGAATCAATAATCTGTCATAACATTTGTCAAAATAAAGGGATTGGTTGCGAAAATAACAACCAATCCCACATAGAAATAGCAATAATGTCTTAAACTGATGTTTATTTGATCAAACAAACTTATTTATACTCTTGCATTTCATCAAACTGCAAATATTTATATATTTTTTCTTTACTTGGTTCAATTTTCTCCTTGTACACCTGCAAATATTCTTTAGGCGTTGGAAGCTTACCAAATGTGGCAGTAACCGCGCCCAGTTCGGCCGAACCGAGGAATACTTGCGCACCATCACCTATTCTATCATCAAAATTACGGGTCGATGTTGAGAAAACATTGACCTTGTCAGGCACGCGGGCTTGGTTACCCATGCAGAGCGAACAGCCTGCAATTTCAATACGGGCACCAACTGCGCTATAAACAGCGAATAGAGCCTCATCCTTTAGTTTGGCTTGGTCCATCCTAGTCGGTGGACATATCCAAGTACGAACATTTGGATTAAACTTCTGCCCCTTCCAAACCTCTGCGGCAGCGCGGAAGTGCCCGATATTTACCATACAGGACCCAAGGAAAACATCATTGATCTTGGTACCTGCTACTTCTGAAAGAAGTTTAACATCATCAGGATCGTTAGGACAAGCAAGTATAGGCTCTTTGATATCTGCAAGGTTGATTTCAAGCACTGCAGCATATTCGGCATTTTTATCAGCTTTGAGGAGCATCGGCTTTTTCAGCCATGCTTCAACAGCCTTGATGCGATTCAAAATGGTCTTCTTATCCTCGTAACCTTCCTTTATCATTTTTTTCATCAGTGCTACGTTGGAGCGCAGGTAAGTAGCAACAGACTTTTCGGAAAGCTGAATACACCCTGCCGCTGCAGAACGTTCTGCCGCAGCATCAGTAAGCTCAAACGCTTGTTCCACAGTCAGGTCAGGAAGTCCTTCCATTTCAAGAATTCGGCCATTAAAGATATTTATTTTATTCTTTTTCGGCACGGTTAACATCTTATTTTTAATTGCATAGTATGGAATAGCATTTACAACATCACGTAGTGTTATCCCCTGATTAAGTTTACCTTTGAAGCGGACTAGAACCGACTCAGGCATGTCTAGCGGCATGAAACCCATGGCACCAGCAAAGGCTACCAGCCCAGAGCCGGCAGGGAAGGAAATCCCGATAGGAAAACGAGTATGACTATCGCCACCTGTTCCAACGGTGTCAGGGAGAAGTAGCCTGTTCAACCAAGAGTGGATGACTCCATCACCCGGGCGAAGTGGTACTCCGCCACGTTCAATCATAAATGGGGGGAGATTCTTGTGCATCTTGACATCTGCAGGTTTTGGATAAGCCGCAGTATGACAAAACGACTGCATGAACATCGGTGCCTGAAATTTCAGACAAGCAAGTTCTTTCAATTCGTCTGCAGTCATAGGCCCTGTAGTGTCTTGGGACCCAACTGTGGTCATTTTAGGTTCACAAGCGGTACCTGGCAAAACACCTTTGACGCCGCATGCTGCACCAACCATCTTCTGTGCAAGTGAGTATCCCTGCCCTTTCTTTGATTTAGGGTTGTCAGGCAAAGTAAATATTGCGGAAGGCTTAAGCCCCAGTTCCTTACGTGCTTTATCGGTGACGGCCCGGCCTATGATTAGAGGAATGCGGCCACCGGCACGGAACTCATCTGAAAGTGTGTTAGGAGTAAAACTGAACTTGGAGATAATTTTCTTGCCAGCCTCATCTGTGATGACCCCTTTTATTGAATCGATAACAATCACATCGCCCGTCTTCATACCTGTAACATCAGCCTTTAACGGTAACGCACCGGAGTCCTGCGCAGTATTAAAGAAAATCGGTGCAATAACACCTCCAATAATCACACCTGCTGTCTTCTTGTTGGGAACGCAGGGAATCTCCTCGCCGATATGCCAGAGGACTGAATTACAGGCACTTTTTCTGGATGAACCGGTACCTACGACGTCACCCACAAAAGCAACCTGATATCCATCTTTTCTGAACTTGGCAATGGTATCAAGCCCACCTTTGAAGCGAGTCTTACCCATGGCCAAGGCATGTAGCGGAATGTCGGGGCGACTCCATGCGTCTCCGGCTGGAGAGAAGTCGTCTGTGTTAATCTCGCCATCAACCTTGAATACTTTAAGCTTGATCTTCTCAGGGACACCTTTTCGTGAGGTAAACCACTCAGCCTCAGCCCATGATTTGAGAACTTTTATGGCAGCAGCGTTTTTAGCTTTGGCAAGTGAAACAACATCGTTGAAGGCATCATAAACCAAGGTGATGTGAGTAAGGGCTTTAGCAGCCTCATCAGCAAGAATTTTGTCTTTTAAGGCAGCAACCAGCGGGGCGACATTATATCCGCCAATCATTGTGCCAAGCATGAAAATTGCGTCTTTTTGGGTGATCAGTGGCGATTTGACCTTACCACTTACTACTGATGAGAGGAATTCAGCCTTTACCTTTGCAGCAGGGTCCACTCCAGGAGAAACACGATTTTTAATCAAATCAACGAGGAATTTCTCTTTACCTTTCGGGGGTTTGACCAAAAGCTTACACAAATCTGCAGTCTGTTCAGGACTTAATGGTAACGCCGGAATTCCTTGGGTTGCCCTTTCTTTCTCATGTGCCAAATACGCTTCGATCATCGATATCCTCCTTGTCTATTTTCAGTATCACCATGAATATTTAGGTAATTATCGTAAACATAAGTATTATCAGCTTGCATACTGTATACAATTATTAAGGACTTTTGTCAATTGCAGAATTACTGGGGAAATCGAAAGAAATTTTTATTGAGGACATACTTGTAAAACCAGCAATAAGTAATCGCTACCAGTACAAAACAAGATTTATTTAAACCTTATAAATCAAAAAAAATACCAGCAATCAAGAATCCAAAATTGCTCAGAATAAATATGGATGTCTTAAAGATAATTATCTAACTTCACATAACATTTAATAAAGAATATTGTTCCGTTACGCTAGAATTAAATACTAAATAACTAATGAAATAATCACTTCCAGAGCGAAGCACCACAATTGACACAATAGCGAGCAAAAATATTACCAGTCCCTCTGGCGACATGGAAGTACTTTCTACATGCCGGGCAGCGACTAAAGCCTATTACAAGCTCTATTACTATGCCTAACAAAACCCATGTTACACCAATAAAAATACTTGCCTTCTCCTGGATAGGGAGAAAAGCAATTATAGACATTACTGGTAATAACAAAAGAATAAGCCAAAACAAAATACGCCGCAGCAGCCTTAACTTACGAAAACCAATTTCAATTTGGGTTGATTCATTGATAACAGCCATCTAAAGCGCCTCCCGCTGATAAACATGCATGATTCTACACTAAGCATTCACAATGGCTTGAGTTAGAAATCAAATAATCAAGTTTAACTAAATTCAATCCCAATTTCATATTTTCAACTAATCATTAAAGACCCTATATCTTAATGCGAGCGAAAGTTCTTTCAAAAATCGCACTTGAATTACTGCCTACATGCAAAACTATATATAGTTACTGGCATTATTCACTAGATGAGAAATCTATGACACAAAGCGTCAATATTGTGACTAAAACGAAAAAAGTTGATAATACTAATCTATTAATCAAAATAATGCTGTCAACCTGCGACTGTTAAGCATTTTCAATCCACAGTTTTGTGGATAAAACTGGGGATAAAATGATAAATCACCTAAATAACCTCTTGCTGAACTAGGTTTTTTAGCAAGGTGCATAATATTTAAGCACACCACATCATGTATTCATGTCAATATAAAAATGGGGCGATTATACGCCCCATGTAAAATTTTATCTCTTAACCAGACTGGCAATATCTTCGATATTTAATTTCACCTCAATTTGAGTGCCAACATCCATCTCCTTAAGGGCTGCAATCCCGCGATTCAATTCATCTTCACCAATAATCAAAGTATATCGACTCTTAATTTTATCTGCTCGACGCAGTTGGCTCTTCAAACTTTTGCCCTCATAATCAATTTCAACTACTACTCCATGGCGTTGTAAACCAGCCATGAGTTTGAATGCTTCTTTTTGAGCAAAATTGCCTAATGAAACAATGAAAAGTTCTGTCCTCCTGTTAAAACTTTGCCCGGCCAAAAGCAGCGCAATTCTCTCAACCCCCATAGCAAAACCTATCCCAGTTAGTTGAGGCCCACCTAAATTAGCAATCAAACCATCATAACGTCCACCTGCAGCTATCGCACTCTGAGAACCTAATAGACCAGAGACCATCTCAAAGGTAGTCCGGGTGTAATAATCTAAACCTCTAACCATTCTGGGATTGATTATATAATCTGTCTTAACTAGTTCTAAATATTGTCTTGTCTCAGCAAAATGATCTTTACAGCCACCACATAAGTAGTCAAGCATTGACGGTGCACCATCAGTTGCTTCTTTGCAGCCATTTAACTTACAATCTAGGGCACGTAAAGGGTTGGTATCTATGCGTCTTTTACAATCATCGCAAAGCATAGATATCTTGTTAAGGAGAAATTTTATTAATATCTCACGATAACGAGGCCTGCAATCAGGACAACCAAGGGAATTAATTTGTAGAACTGGCTCCTTGAGACCAAGTTCAGAAAAAAAATGGCTAATCATGTTAAGCAGTTGTGCATCAATTTGGGGGCTTGTAATACCGGTTATTTCGGCACCAATCTGATGAAACTGGCGGTAACGACCCTTCTGTGGGCGTTCATAGCGAAACATCGGACCCATATAAAAAAACTTAGCAACTGGATCAATAGCATAAAGCTTATGTTCAATAAAAGCCCGCATGACACTAGCAGTGCCTTCAGGGCGCAACGTTACTGAATTATCCCCCTTGTCGACAAAAGAATACATCTCCTTTTCAACGATATCAGTTGCATCTCCTATGGAACGACAAAAAAGCTCTGTCTTCTCCATGATTGGAACGCGAATCTCAGAAAACCCATAAAGTTCAAAAATACGTCTTGATGTTGCCTCAATATGTTGCCAAGTCTCTACCGCACCCGGAAGAATATCATTGAACCCTTTAATTCCAGTAATCGCCACTCTCTAATGCTCCTATTCACTCGCTTTTGTACGTGGCGAAAGGTAATAGACCATATTTTTCCCACTAGACTTGCCGCGATACATTGCTCGATCTGCCAATTCCAATAGTTCAACCTTTGATTTAGTATCATCTGGGAAGCAGGAATAACCAAGACTAGCTGTAAGTCGAATATCGAGCCCTTCATAGGCAACAAAATGGTGATTCTCAATTGACTTGCGAATACGTTCGGCAACAACTGCAGAACCACCGAGACCGGTTTCTACTAATATCATTGTATATTCATCACCACCATATCGGATTACAGTATCCACTTCACGAACTGATTTCTTCAGAAGTGACCCAACTTCTCGAAGAACTTTGCTCCCAACAAGATGACCATATTGATCGTTTACATTCTTGAACATGTCCAGATCAAGAAAAATTACCGACAAGCTTGAGCCGTAGCGTTCAGCACGACGCAATTCTCGCTCCAGAGCAATGTCTAGGTAACGATAATTAAATAGCCCCGTTAATTCATCAATATAGAGCAAATTCCGAGCACTGGTATAACGGGCTGCATTATCAAAAGCAAGAGACGATTGATCCAGCAAAAAATTTAGATTCTTGTAGTTGATATTTTCAGGGAAAACTGTCCCAGAATTATTAAAAAGAATTATCAAACCTTGAAGAACTGTCTTTGATTTGATAAAAAGTAACATGGCCTCAGTTAGATCATCAATACCTTCAATTTCCTGATCAATCCCAGGCGGAAGAAAGTTCTGCAATTTAATAAAACCGCTCCCTTTCTCATCTTGCCAGTTACATTGAGACAAAATAATATCACCGACCCGACTACCAGTTGTCTCGTTGAATCCACGCAGATCCTTAAGCAGTAGAGTGTTACTACTATCAAGAAAGTAGCCAAGTCCTCTACTTACTCTAACCTCTTTACTAACCGCATCCACAACAAGAGTGTGAATCCTTTCCAAATCAAGGCAATTAGCAATAGTCTGACTCACCTGAAACAGGTTTATCAGTTCCTTTAGTTCCTGATTTTCATCTAACAGCCTCCGCTGCTCTATGCAGAGGGCAACTGTATGCTTGAATTCATCATGATTTATAGGTTTGACTAGATAATCGCGGGCACCATTTTTTAATGCTAATATGGCAGTTTCCATATTGCCATGTCCCGTAACCATAACGACTTCGGTGGTGGGGTCCTTCTGCTTGACCCTGGATAGTATGTCAAGACCGGTAATATTTTGCATGACCAGATCGGTAACCACAACATGATAGTCATTCTCTTTCAACATCTGTAGAGCCTGTTCTCCTGAAACAGCTAGATCTACCATGTACCCCTCTTCCCTGAGAAGATCTGAAAAAACTTCACGGAAAAAACTATCATCTTCAACGACTAGTATGCGCTCCATCAAGGGGCTCCTGGATTCAGAGTAGACAACGTATCAGGTCGTTCACTTACTTAACTTAGCAAATTAACAGATACTTTAGAGTGATGTCAATGAAAATGGCTGGGCAAGACGCTTAATACTCCACTTCCCTGAAGAAACATAATAGTCTACTCTTATTGTTCCATCTAAATCAGTTCGATAGACATTAATCCCACTGTTATGTAACAGCGACAAACTTGCCGGAGATGGCAACCCAAAGATGTTTCTATATCCAGAGGAGATTACAGCTACAGATGGCCAAGAGGATCTCAAGAGTTCATCACACATTGAATATTGGCTGCCGTGATGGGGCACTTTCAATATTGTACAGTTTAACAATTCAGGTTGTTGAAGCAAAATCTTTTCTGTCTGCTTGCCAATATCCCCAGTGAATAAAGCAGCAAATTCTCCAACTTTTATTCTAAACACCAATGATGTCTCATTAATTCTTATCACAGAAGTGTTAGATTTTTGGCGCTGATTATTACCAGCAGATATAAGATCAAAACGAACTCCGTTCTCATTTGGTATCCCATTTAATCCACGGCGACAGATTATACCTCTAGACGCCAGGATAGCTTTTAAATCTATATAGTCAGATGAAGTGGAACTCACTTCACCTTCCCAGAATTCCCTAATTTTGAAATTAGATGCTATATATTTAAGCCCTTGAAGATGGTCAGGATGAGGATGTGATAGAACTAGATAGTCTATCTTGTCAATTCCCAGAGACCAGAGTGCTGGAGCAAGAACCCTTTCTCCAATATCTGAACCATCAGTACGGAAATTTCCGCCACCATCAATTAGCATACGACGACCGCTTGGGAAGACAACAAGGGTTGCATCTCCCTGACCAATACTAAAATAAATGATTTGCAGTTCACCCTTCTGCTGCATTTTATCAGCACATCCAATACCAGCGAAAACTCCTACCAAAAACAAGCAGATAATAAGCTTTGATCTATTCCCCACAATTAAAGTAAGTGCCAATAATATAAGATAGAAGGTAAATAGTTGCCAACGATTTGAGTTAAATAGTGGCAAAAGAGGTATTTTGGCCAGAAAATGAATTATCAGATTATTCAAAGTCACCATAAGTGCTGCAATCTTTAGAAATATTTCTGCCACAAACGGAACGACATATACTATTGGCAGAGCTATAAACCCAAATACAACAGCCCCATATCCGATCAGTGGCACTGCCACCAGATTACCTATTAGACCTGTAAATGTCGAACGATGGAAATAGTAGACCACTGGCAATAATGTAGCTACTGTGGCAGCAGCAGACGACATGGCAATTAATAGAATAAACTTAGGAACTATTGCTTTTATCTTGGGGAACGGAGTCATAAATAATGGAGTTAAAATAAAAATCCCCCATAACGCAGTAAATGATAATTGAAATGATAAATCAAATAGTGATTGGGGCGCCAAAGCGATAATTGTTATAGCTGCTACAATTAAAGAGTTAATTGGATCAACTTCCCGCTCCAGAAACATCGCCAAAATAAATATGGTCAACATTATTACTGATCGCACCGTTGCAGGGGCGGCGCCAACTAACAACATATAGAATATCACTACCGGTAGAGTTATCAAAAGAGCCAATCTACGGACATTATAGTAAAGTTGCAAAGTCAATGACAACCGTGCTGCCTGTAGCAGAAGTTGAAATAACACCAATGAGATGATACCGACATGAAATCCAGAGATTGATAAGATATGATTAATACCCGTGCGGGTATACTCATCCTTAATTTCTTTAGGAACATAACCCATGTCGCCAAGAAGTAACGCCCTGAGCACAGAACTTTCAATCTTGCTAGTATGACTGCTGATAAA
This sequence comes from uncultured Geobacteraceae bacterium, assembly GCA_964649725.1. Lineage (GTDB taxonomy): Bacteria > Desulfobacterota > Desulfuromonadia > Geobacterales > Geobacteraceae > CAZYTM01. The sequence continues at coordinate 339,768 of CAZYTM010000004.1, forward strand.
TTCGCCAAGTTTTAATGCAATTAAATCAATTCGTCGTTGCAATAAGTAATTGTCTCCACATCCCGCCAAGATTAGTTCGTCATAATTTTCCACAAATGCTGTAACGTAAATTTCCTGAAGTGCTAACCACTTCACAATATTGAATTCTCCAGGAATGCCAAGAGTCCGTGGAGCTTTTATCCTCGTCAATAATCGAATCCTATCACCGGTTCTATAATTCGATTCACCATTTCCAACGTATATCATAAGTCGGCCCGATGCTGTAGTTAGTTGAGCACCATGACCATATCGCTCAACCTGCAGAATAATTCGGCACCCACGTTCAGTTTTAAACGGGCGCCTTGACACAAGACCTTCAACTATGATTATCCCGTTGTTGCACTGCCTGGCAATATGATTCGGAGGAAATGATGGATTGAGATAAGGTTGGAAGACCAGCACTCCCCAATATAAGCAGAGGAGAGCAACTGCAAAGATTAAGAACACTGTTCTTTTAAAGAAAGCAACTACAGCCGCAACGATGAGAATAAACGGTAAATAAGTTAAAGGAAATGTGAAACCTGTCAGACTGGAAAATATCAGGCCACCTACCATTGCACCAAGTATTATTGATAGTGGCCGGTCCATGGCCTGCTTGGACTACCTCCTTCCCTTGAATCTAGATGAAAGCGAAGAGATTACACTGTCAAGTTCAGCAGGCTTTACCAATTTTTCAGGATCACCTGTTAGACCTGTAATTGCCATATAAGCAGCAGGCGTAGCAACATTACCTATAACTTCTATTACATCTACTCCACCTCCAGGAGGGAGTTCTAGATGCATAACTTCAGTCCCTTTACGCAGTCTAAAACCTCCAATATCAACCCATTCGAAAAAAGGCTTGCCCGAAAATGTCTGTGATTTATCAGCGAAATCAACCTTAATGGCACCTCCTAGAATTCGAAGACGCAACTTATAGAAACCAGAAGCCAAAATATTAACAGGGAGTTCGATTGTTGCTCCTTTGTTGCCAGCCCTTAGCCATTGTTTTCCATAAAAAGTACCTAGATAATCAGCAGAGGTTTTCACGACAGACGACGAGTATGGCGATAATTCTGCAACTGAAATATAATTTTTAGAATCCAACTGTAGAGACTCTTCTAGCCCAAGAATAACTGCCACGACCTCAGCCAATTCATGCATACGTAGCGGAGCATCAAATTTCCAGCCATTAAGTGGTTCAACAGGCAATAATGGTGGTGCATTAAAGATAAAATAGTCAATACCCCCCTCTTGCGGGATCTGAACTGATAGTTCATGGCTGCCAGCATTTAAGTATATTTTACCTGCCTCGATTTCTCGAAATGTGCCACCACTGTTTACAATAAATGACTTATTCCCAATCTCCCATACTTGGCCGTCACCTTTTGCAGCTACTATTAATACATACTCCCCTTCCAGAGGAACATTAATTTTAAAATGTGCCATTGTCGGCACACCAAGACCGCTTACCCAACCAGTACCAGAAAACTTTCCATAAAGATTATAAGTTCGAAGCGTCACATTATCGCTTTTAATATTATAATAATTCTCTGCTTCAAACTTAATGTAACGTTTACCGCTAAGTATATTCAGATAGTCAATTTCTGCAGGTTCAACTACCCCTCCCCCCCATCGAAATGCAGCAATTAACCTGGAAACAAACTCACCCTGTGTCACTCCAGAACCAGTTGCAGCAGTTGCCACACTTGACATTATATTAAACATTATTAATGCAAATACTATAATCATACTATTTTTGATCTTCATACTCTTCCTCACTAAATTAATCGGATAACATATAAATATATATCATAGCTGTTTAGCTTTTCATAGTAGCGCGTTGATGTTCCCGCGCAGCAGAGAGGAGTCTGTTCACACTTCTCCTGTCCTGCCAACCTGCCGATAT
>CAZYTM010000005.1:0-303267 GCA_964649725.1 uncultured Geobacteraceae bacterium
ATGCTGCGCCGATAGGGAGGAGGAAATAGTAGACGGTGGAAAAGATCCACCAGCCGAACAGGAACACCGACTTCTTGCGGTGCAGTTCGACGAATTTGGGATTCCGGGCGATCGCCGCCCAGTCATACTGCCTTTCTGCCATGGTAGTTACTCCTTTCGTGGTAAATGTAACTATCGAGAGACGGCGTCCCGCCCCTGAAATTATCCTAAATTTATTTGCCCCTCCTTTCTAAATAGTAAAGACTCCATATACTTTGCGCGGGCGATTGGCAAAAAATCGAAATAACTATTTTCAAACACCTTAAATGCCTGTTCAGTGCGTTGACAATATTCGGAAGTTGCCGAGACTGGTTGTAAGCATGAACTAATTTGCGTTATTAATCTGTCAATGACTTTAACGCATAGAGGTCTTGGAATTGATCGCCCAAGGGGAGACGATGAAGAACTCGCGCGGGAAAACCGCTAACAGGGGTGATATCCTTGCCAAAACAACTGACTTAGAACAGAAGAAATTTACCTTCTCCCGACAACTGCCTGGCAGGACTTAAAAAAATAAAGTTAATAAATATAAATTTTATATTCTAAATTATAAAACATGTTAGAAATCATAACATGCCGATATTACGTTTAAATTTTATATAACATGTTTTGATTTTTTCTGCAAGGAAATAATGTTTTCTTCTGTAAAACAGTATGGAGGGTGTAGATTGCAGATAAGGTCGTAGCTATTTATCTTCACCGGCTAGAACTTAATTATCTTATGCAATTCGTTTGATTTCCTACTTCTTGGGAGTGACTACCTCGATGAAGAGAATTGTACCATCGGCGAGAATAACTTTACGCAGATTAGTTTTTTCGAGTGAAATATCCGAGCTTACACCGAACTTCCTGCCGGCAAAGTTTGGAAGAAAAGCCTCTGTCACGTTAGCCCCGCCTTTCCATGCTTCAAAGTGGAGATGAGGCCCGGTAGAATGACCTGTAGAACCAGAGAGAGCGATCTTTGTTTTCATGGTGACCCGTTCACCAGCCTTTACCAGATTTCTGCTATGATGTGCATATATGGTCAGCATGCCGTCATCATGCTGCATTATAACCATATTGCCGTAGCCAGGCTGCGAACCACTGTAGACAATCTTTCCCGCCGCCACCGGTACGACCGGAGTACCCTCCGGTATTGCGACATCGATACCTTTGTGTATTCTTAACAGACCGTTTATTGGATCAACCCGAGGTCCCACTGTCGAAGATACCGGACCGGCAACCGGCAGTTCCAAGCCTTCCTGAGGTTTCCCGGCCTCTACAGCATCACTGGCTATAACCGCCTGCTCAAGGATTTCTGCCATCCGTGCAGGATCATCAAAGGGTAACTGCTGGCGCTTTGCAGGTGGCTTATCTGCAGTGCGGCGCGGGATAACACCTGAATCATCGGCAACAGCTGTTAAACTGATACAGAAAATGGAGCATATTCCAATCATATAGATATGAATTGTGAGCGCTGACAATTTGTTCCTTTACTCTGCCTTACAGTTAAATATCGTTTCCTGTTGCGACTGCAAATGCCACTACCAGTCTTTTACAATACTCTGTTTTTGCCATTAAACACAAGCTTCATCTATATTTGCAGGGGCAGACCATATATATGTTCTATTAACAGATAAACAGTGGGTCATAACTGAATATCTATCTCAATAGCATCCGTGGGTTCAAAAGTGTCGAACTATAGAATCAGCGACCCTATGTAAGAATCACATCATCACGCCTCACCATCCCTATCAGCTCAGGGAGAAAACGGTTGGCGATCAGTCGAAGCGGTTCGCCCGTTTCAGGGTGGAGATAATCAGGAGCAATCTCTGCCAAAGGGATGGCAATGAATGGGCGTAGCAGAGCATCAGGGTCTGGAATGCGATGCTTCCCTGTATGCACTATGTCACTGTTAAAATAAATAATATCTATATCTATGGTGCGTGGGGCGTTTTTGTTGGCGCTGCGAACTCGGTCAAGTCTATTTTCACAATCAGTAATCGCAATCTCTTTCAACTCAACCAAAGAGAGCTCCGTAACCAATCGGACTGCAGCATTAAGAAAATTCGCCTGTTCCAGAAAGCCATAAGGAGGGCTCTCCCAGACCGCTGAAACCGATTTAATATCTCCGTAAACGGACAACTCCCGGATAGCTGCCGGGAGGTTCAGCTCCGGCTCTATATTAGAGCCTAAAAGCAACAGAGCCTGATTTTTTTGCATCAGAGCTGCCATTTCAGCCGCCGGAGCGTTCACGCTCGATAGTAACCCCTACCGAACGCGCAAAGCGGAGTGCGCCAGGCTTGTCGACCGCCACCTTAACCTTTACAATAGCTTTCTCTTCCAGGCAAAGCCCGGCAATCACTTCAGCCAATCGCTCCAGCAGCATGAATTCGGTTCCTTCCACCATGGCGATGATCCGTTTGGTCAGAGTCCGGTAGTTGAACGGGGCATCGACGATATCATCAGTTCTGCCAGCTTTGCTTGTGTCAACATGCAGCGCCAGCGAGATCATTATATCCTGACGATCCCGCCTCTCATCTCCGTTGATACCTATAATAGTGCGCAGATGCAGTCCTTCGATACGGATCAAGTCAGTCATGACAGACCTTTCTGATAAAATCGAGCTAGAGATGTTCGCCACCATCGACAAAGAGGAGTTGACCGGTGACAAAATCGGCTGTCAGGAGATAGAGCAGCGCATGGGCCACATCAGCCGGAGAACCGCTACGGTTAAGCGGGATATGTTCTGCAAGAGAAGCCAGATAATCCAGATTTTTTCCTGGTGGCGGCAAAATGGCGCCAGGCGCTATTGCATTGACCCTTACCTGCGGGGCCAAAGCCTTGGCCAGGCTCTTGGTCATGGTCAGGAGCGCTGACTTTGTCAAGGTATAGACCAGATAATCTGCACCTGGCCGAACGATCCGCCAGTCAACTATATTGACAATCTGCCCGGCCCGGTCAGACCCAAGTTGACGGACAAATTCCCTGGCGAGAAAAAAGGGGGCCTTGAGATTAATGGCGAAATGTTCGTCCCAGCTCTCTTCATTTGTGGAAAAGAGGTCACCAGGGACAAATATGGCAGCACTGTTTACCAGGATATCGACTCTGCCGAATCGATTTGAAACCTGCTCCATCAGTCCTGGGATTGACTGAACATCTCGTAGACCGGCCTGGAATGGAGCAGCCTCTCCACCGAGCGATTTGATTTCAGCAACAGTTTCATCAGCCTGTTGTCTTGACTTACCATAATGAACCGCAACTTTCAGCCCGGCCCTGGCCAATGTCAGCGCCAGCTCCCGGCCGACACGGACAGCTCCTCCGGTAACTAGAGCTACCTTCCCTGCAAGAGGATCAATAATACCACCGGTAGTCATCATGTCATTTTACCTGCTCAGGCTGCATGAAGTAAGAAATTCTTCTCTCAGTGCCGGGTCTATTTCATAATTGCCCCGCCAGTGGGTGGTCCTGGTAGTGGGAGATTTTTCCCTTACACCGCGCATCTCCACGCAAAGATGGTGCGCCTCGATATAGATGGCAACACCATGAGGCTGCAATATTGACGTAAGGGTATCGGCAATCTGCCTCCCGATCCTCTCCTGAACAGCAAAGCGTCTGGCAAATATTCGGACCAGCCGGTTCAGCTTTGAAATTCCAAATATTTGCTCATGCGGAATATAGCCGACATAAGCCTGACCATAAAAAGGTAAGGCATGATGTTCGCAAAGGGAAAAAAAGCTGATCGGACCTTCGATAACCTGACTCAATTGACAATCTGAACCTCCCCGACATTCTGTATCAAATGCCTTGATAAGCTTGACATCACCACCATAACCGCTGGTCACTTCACGGAGCGCTTCCAGGTAACGTCGTGGTGTTTCCCGGGTCGCCGGTGTGGAAAGATCAAGTCCGAAGGCAGTGAATATCTCCGCTATATACTCTTCAAATCGTTGGAGTTGTGCCTCTGACAAATTACGCTCCTGAATCTCCATCAACCCGTTGAGATCGACATCTGCCGGCGAACAATCATCTCCCATTGCTCAACTCCTGACTAAAACCACTTAAAGTTATCAGACAATATACCCTTTCAGCTCTTCAGACCTAAATGGCCCCGGCTCTGCCATAAGCTGACGCGCCTTCTCAAGCTTGTCCCATACATTCCAGAGCAGAACTCCGCACACCCTACCCTGCCGGAGATAATAGACCACCCCCTGCCGGAACGGTTCATGCCAGTCGACAACCGTCTCCAGACGGCTATCCAGTTCTCCTATCGCCTCATAGCCGATATCAAACATATCAGTGTAAAAAAATGGCTGATAGTTATATGGCTCATTAGCACCTGCCATGTTCAGGCCAGCCTGCCGTCCCATGGCAACCGCATTATCCTCATGCTCGACACGGATCCGTTTTCCCAGCAATGGGCTGAAAAATTCTGCCAGATCACCTGCTGCAAAGATATCTGCAACATCGGTCTGCAGTAGCTCATTTACCGGCACACCGTTACCCACCTTGATACCGGCGCGGGCCGGGAGCTGCTGATTAGGCTCTATACCGAGGCCAGCAACAACGCCATCGACCAGATACTCTCCTCCACCCTCTGTTCTCACCAGCACCTGTTCCCCGGCTTTTTGGACATTGTTCACCGTTGTACCTGGCAGCACCTCTACCCCTTTACTGCTATAATAATCGTTGAGAAAATGTGCCAGTTCAGCCGGATATGCCCTGCTGCCGATCGACTGCTCAGGAAACAGGAGCACTACCTGGCAGCCGTTCATGGCCAGGGCGGCAGCGATCTCTGAACCTATGAAACCGCCACCAATAACTGCAAATCTGCTCCCCGGCAGAGCCCTCTCTCTTAACCGCTGATAATCGTTAATCGTCCGGAAATAGATAATATCCTCACCTCCGAACGGAAGTCGTCGCGGAGTCCCGCCGATAGCCAGCAAAAGCTTGTCATAGCTGTAAAGTTCACCCGTCTCGGTAGCAACTGTTTTAGCTACTGGATTGATAATATTCACGCTCTTGCCAAGGTGGAGTGTCACCTGCAACTCTGCAGTTTTACGCCATATGATGTCGAATGGTTTCCCCTGCCAGAGTTTTTTTGAAAGCGGTGGCCGCGCATAGGGAGGGTACTCTTCGGCACCGACAACACCTATAGTCCCTTCCTTGTCAAGCTCCCTAATCCCCTTCACAGCTGCATCTGCAGCCATCCCGGCGCCAACGATAAGATATTTGTAATGGGACATCGTCATACCCTCTCCATTGCTATTCAAATAGAGTTGCTGCTGCCCGCAAGTAGCGCATCGACCTTTGCGGCAGAGATGAAATCGTTCTCCGAGAGACCGCCAATGGAATGTGTAGTATAGCTTACCCGGCAGTGACGATACGTCACCTCCATGTCCGGGTGATGGTCTTCCGTATGGGCTATCCAGGCTACGGCATTGACAAACGCAATGGTTGCATAATAGTTTTTGAACTCATATCGCTTGGTCAGGTTCTGCCCTGCCAGACTCCAGCCGCTCAATTCAGCCAGCAAAGGGGCAATCTCCACTTCCCCAAGTGGTTTTGTCCCACCTTCACACGCCTTGCAGTGCCGCTCTGCCAGTGCAGATAACTTCACTCCCATAAGGATCTCCCCCTTTTCGTCGACTCTTAATTTAAAATTATAACTCGTCAACTCCAAATGGGAAGTTCTTATCACAGCATCTGCCAGCTTTGCATAATGAGGGTTGCGCCATAAGCTGCCGCCAGGTATACTCCCCCCATGCTAAAATTTCAGATAACCATGGCAGATCATTGCCGCAGTGCCGAAAACTTCATCCACAACCTGCTCCCCAGGGCTACCCGCGGCTATCTGCACAAGCTTATCTCCTCAGGACACCTGACTGTGAATGGAAACACCGCAGCCGCAAATACCCTCTTTCAGTTGGGTGACCAGGTCAATCTCAAGGAGAGCGCCAGAACCAGAGCTTTCCTGGCAGCAAAGCGACCCAGGATAGATATCATCTTCGAAGACCAGTGGTATTTCGCCTGCAACAAGCCACCAGGTCTTCCCATGCACCGCACTACCGAGAATGAAGAGCAGAATCTGGTCACTGTCGGCGAGCAATTCCTGAATGACCGCGATGGTCGTCCCTGCAAATTGAGACCGGTCAACCGTCTCGACCGGGGCACATCAGGTGTCGTATTGTTGGCCAAAAGCTCAACAGCTGCCGGGATACTTGGTCGTATGGTTATGGAAGAAGGTCTCGACAAGCTTTATCTGGCTATGGTACATGGCATTCTCCCTGATTCAGGGACAATCGATCACCCCCTAGACGGCAAGGAAGCAGTTACCGATTTCACCACTATTTTTACTGGCAACAGACTCTCTCTAGCCCTTATCTGGCCTTTGACCGGCCGGATGCACCAGATCCGCCAGCATCTTGCCCAGAGTGGCCACCCTATTATCGGTGACAGACGTTATGGTGGTGGGTCTCTGGATAATGGCACCAGCCATCTGCTCCACTCTTTCAGAACCTCTTTCCAGCACCCGTTCACCAGTCAAAGAATTATCCTGCACGCCCCACTATCACCCCTGCTGCTCAGCCAGATGGAAAAACTGGCCGGAGAAGAATTACCGGAAATTCTCCGGCAACTTACCGACCTATCCAATGCTGCACCAGAGAGTCGTTAGCATTTAGGAAATAATCGCTGCACTACTCTGATTTTATGCTAAAATACAGCATCATTACTTACTAGTTGCCTATTGGCAGCAATGAGGAGGATGTAATGTTCATTGGCAAGTTGCCACACAAATCAGATCTGCAGCGTGAACTCAACAAAATTGCCATAAAAAACAAGATAGCGGCTGGTGCTATCCAAGTCATAGGCTCGCTGGCCAGGGCCAGAATATCTTATTACGACCAACAGTTGCACGTCTACCGAGAACTCGACTGCGACTCACCTTATGAAATTGTCTCTGGTATCGGCAACATATCGTTACGTGACGACAAACCTTATGTCCATCTCCACCTGGCCATAGCTGACAGCACCGGCAAAGTGCTTGGCGGCCACTGCCTGGAAGGATGCCGGGTCTTTGCCGCCGAGTTCACTATCTGGCCGCTAAAGGGGGCAGCAGTGCGCCGTATCCCTGATAATATTACCGGCCTCCTCACCTGGGAGAATGATATCTACTCAGACATCAATTAAATAGTTTAATGTGAGTAAACGTGTACCTCTGTAACAGGGTACACGAAGGTATGTTTCATGGCCGAAAAAACCCGTTGGCTGCTCCTTCTCTGCCTGGCCCAGTGCTTCATCATGCTGGTATTCATCAATTACTCCGCCGTACTCCCTTTACTGAAACAGGAATGGGGGATGAACAACACCATGGCCGGGTCGATCTTCTCTGTCTACCAGCTCGGCTATATCGCTTCGGGGGTAATCCTCTCCGCTCTTACCGACCGCATCAGTACGCGCAACATCTTCATCTTTTCCATTATCTGGTCAGGCACGGCCAATCTGCTTTTTGCCCTCTATGCCCATGACTACCTCTCCGCCATGATACTGCGGGCCCTGACCGGCATCGGCTTGGGGGGTACCTACATGCCTGGGCTGAAACTGGTTGCCGAAAAATTCAGCCCCGGCCAGCGAGGTAAAGCAGTCGGAATCTATGTCGGTTCCCTGGTATTCGGTGCATCCCTCTCCCTGGTGGTGACCGGAGCCATAACATCCCTTGCAGGGTGGCGGATAGCATTTATCCTCTGTTCTGCTGGAGTGTACCTGGGCGCCATTTTATCGCTATTTGTCTTTCGTGGTTACCAGCAGTCACGCTATGACAGGACTGATCAGAGCTTTCGCCGCGAGATCGTTGCCAATCGTCCAGCAATTCTTATCATACTTGGCTACGGTGCACATATGTGGGAGATGTACGGAATGCGAAGCTGGCTGGCACCTTTTTTCACTGCCGCGCTTATCGGACATGGTGTCTCAGCCGGTAACGCAACCGGCTGGGCCGCTACAGCAGCTGCCGCAGTAGTAGGTGTCGGTGCCTTTGCCACTGCCATAACCGGTACTCTCTCCGACCGGCTCGGTCGGACCGCCACCATCTCCATCGTCATGATATGCAGCGCCTGCTGCTCGTTCACATTTGGCTGGCTTATCAACCTGAATCCGCTGGCAATCATTATTGTAGCAATCATCTACGGCTATCTGGTAGTAGCCGATTCACCGGTCTTCTCCACCGGTCTTACCGAACTGGTGGCGCCAGGCTATCTCGGCACTGCAATGGGTCTGCAGTCACTGATAGGCTATTCCCTCGGGATGATATCACCAACCGTTTTTGGCTGGGCACTCGATCTATGCCATGCCTGGCAACCGCAATCGCTGAACAATTTCGACTGGGGGGTAGCATTCGCCACTGCCGGCTGTGGTGCCCTCCTCGGACCGCTCTTCATGTACCTGCTGCGCCGCTGTCCTGAAAGCGCTTCTATGGCTGGAGGGAGGAAATGACCCTTTTCAGGAAAATCCTCCTGGCCATGCTCTCCCTGGCCCTGGTACCGCTGCTGGCCTCATCCCTGATCCTCTTTACCAACCTCAACAATGTGCGGGGAAAACTGGCAGAGAGTATGTCCTCTATCGCTGACCAGCAGGCTTCAGAAAGTCTTAAATTACGCGCCGAACAGGTGGCAGCAAATATCTCGTCCTTTCTCGAAGAGTGTGAGGGGGACCTAAGGCTTTTGGCTGCATTACCACGCTCTACCACCATCCTCCACTCCTTTTATACTAGTCGCAGAGGGGAAGTATGGTACCGGCGTGGGCCGGCCTCAGCACCACAGGAGGTACGGGGAATGCTCCCCCGTTATGAATCTCTCGCCTTTATCGGCAGAGATGGCCAGGAGAGCTTTGTCATAAAGAATGGCAGAATACTTACAGCTGGTGAATTGCGCAATGTAGCCGATCCGGTCGACACAGAATTCAAGCATGAGGACTATTTCCGTCGCACCAGCCGGCTTAAAAAGGGTGAAGTCTATGTCTCTCACCTGACCGGTTTCCATATCTCCAAAGAGGAACAGCTGGCAGGGGCAGACGAGCCGGAGAACGCCTTGACCGGCAAGCAATACCGCGGAGTGATCCGATTTGCCACACCACTTTTCAATGAGCAGGGGAAATTTGCCGGAGTTGTCGTGCTCTCCCTTGATCATCGACATCTGATGGAGTTCACCCAGCATATACTCCCTGGCAAAAGCAGCGAAACCGTCTTCCCTTCATATAAGAGCGGCAATTATGCATTTCTCTTTGACGATGAGGGGTGGATCATAACTCACCCCAAATTCTGGGACATCCGCGGTGTCGATGCCAATGGCAAACTGGTCCCACCATATACTGCCAATTCGTCACAGTCAGATATTGCTGCCGGGCGAATCCCCTTCAATCTCGACCATGCCGGATTCATTCACCCAAACTATCCGGTTGTAGCAAGCATGGTAAGGGAAGATCAGAGCGGTTATGTTGACATAACCAATGTCGGCGGTGCCAGAAAGGTCATGGCCTTTGCCCCGATCCGCTATTACAGCAGCGATTATGGCAAATACAGGATATTCGGCGCTGTTACAATCGGTTTCCAGGTCGATCAGTTTCACGAACTGGCCCGTACCGGAGTAGCGATACTAAGTACTCAACTTAAGGAACATATCGCCACCAGTATTTTCATCGTCACCCTGACCTCACTATTGGCGATACTCTCGGCATGGCTCCTCTCCCGAGGCATCACCCGACCGCTCGGACTGCTGACCGAAGGAGCCCGTAAACTGACAGAAGGTACATCCGGCAACCGGGTAGTTATCGACAGCAGTGATGAACTTGGAGAACTTGCCGGCACCTTCAACAGGATGGCCGAAGAACTCGAACAACGGAAGAACAATCTCCTCAACACTCTTGAAGAGCTGAGCGCTTCAAGGCAGGAGATCATGGCTGAACGTAACTTCAAAGAAGGTGTACTGGAGAGTATTTCCAGTGCTATCATCACCATCTCGCCGACAGGGCTTCTAACATCACTCAACAGCACCGGGAAAAAGATTCTTGGCGATAGCGCTGTTGCCGGAATTCACTACAAGACCATCTTTGCCGGCTGGGGAGATATGGCAGACAGGATTGGCGCCGTCCTGGATGGTCACCGCAGCTATGGTCGCGAACCTTTGCTGGTGATGGATGATGATGAAAAACTTCATTTCGAGGTCGGCTTCTTCCCGATTGGTACTGATCCATTCAGAGGGATTACTGTCACCATGCGGGACGAGACCGAAAAAGAGCGGATGCATGAAGAGATGACCAGAATGGACAGACTGGCTTCGTTAGGGAAGCTTTCGGCAGGGATTGCTCACGAGGTGAGAAATCCGCTCACCGGCATCTCGCTATTACTCGATGACCTGCATGACCGGGCGTCACTGGAATCGGAAAGCAAACAGCTGATGGCCAGAGCGCTGGCAGAGATAGAACGGGTGGAAAGACTGATCGCCGCCCTGCTCAACTTTGCTGCTCCGCCGAAAGCGGATTTCCGTGTAAATGACCTGAATCGGGTAGTTTTGGAGACACTGCTGCTGGTCAGGAGAGAATGCGAACGACAGGGTGTAGAACTCAGCTGCTCAACTGAAGAGATGCCACAGTTCCGGTTTGATGCAGAGCAGATCAAGCAGGCACTGCTCAACCTGGTCAAGAATGCCCTGGAAGCCTTGCCCAGAGGAGGGCTCATCGAAGTCAAGACATCCCTGGATAGCACCATGGCAAACATATTGGTCGCAGACAACGGCCCAGGTATCGAAGAATCCGATCTCTCCCTAATCTTTGAGCCGTTCTTTACCCGCAAAGGGGCCGGAACAGGTCTTGGTCTATCAATCACCCAGCGTATCGTCACTGAGCATAATGGCCGTATAACAGTAGAGAGCGGCAACGGTACCCGTTTCATTATTACCCTGCCGATCGGCAGCACTGATCAATCGTGAGGTGATTCAATCCCAACCGCTAAAGATAATCACCTGATTTACCGATAGATATCCCAGGGAGCAGAATAGTCTCCAAAGCAGTTGCTGCAGAAGACTGCAGGGAGGGGATCATGAAAGGTATTCTACTGGCGGTGATGGTACTGCTGTTGGCAGGCTGCGCGACCGGTTCAGCCTCTATGGCGAACAGGGATCTGAGCAATCCGGCAGATACACTTCTGCAGGCCAATTATGCCGCTGTTGACAAACTGGTAGCTGTTGCTGCTATGACGAGCGGACTGGTGAAGGAACAGCCGATAATAGTTGCTACCTTGGTGAATATTGACGACCTGCGCAGCTCAAGGCTCGGCCGTATCTTGTCGGAACAGATCAGCACCAGGCTATCCTGCAACGGTTTTAGCGTGACCGAATTAAAGTTGCGCGGCACAATCTTTGTCAAGCAGGCTGAAGGGGAATTCCTCCTCTCACGCGAGATCAAAGAGATCAGTGCCAACCACAAGGCGCAAGCGGTGCTGGTCGGCACCTATGCCGAAGCACGGGGGAATGTCTATATCACCCTGAAAATAGTCGGAACCGGCAGCAACCAGATCATCGCTGCCCATGACTATGTTCTCCCGATGGATGCCAATGTCCGCTCACTTCTCTGGACCGCCAGCAGGTAGCTGAAAGGATTGAAATAAAACTACCCCCAGACCACCCAGGCGTCCTGAATGTTCTTCATCAACCAGTCGCCACCTGCCTTCTCGACAAAGTTGTAAGTGTCGCTGCCGGTGAAATAATCAATGCATGGCGGGCAGGCGCCAAAGAGCACCCCCTTCCCTTTCAGCTTCTTGATCAGTTCGTCTGCAGTGCCGAATTTCTCGTAGACCGGCGACTTTATCCTTTCTGCCTTACTCTTCACAGCCAGGTCAGCACCTTCCAGATATAACCAGACATGGACATTCCCCCACCCTTTGCTGATTGCGACATCTGCCATCAGGAGCCCGAAAATGGCCCGGTTCGGGTCGTTACCACCATAACTTATAACTACGACATACTTACCTTTCTTCTCCCCTTCGGCAAAAGCCTGACCGCCAATCATCGAACTGATACCGGCAGCACCGAGCCCGACTCCGACACTTTTGAGAAAATCGAGCCGGCTTACCCCATCTGTCTGATTCTTTTCCAATCCTTTATTCAATTTCTTCTCTGCCATTACAACTCCTTTCTAAATACCAATGTAAAATAAACCGGCAACTGATCAGCTACTGACTGTTCCATACTATTTCTGTATATAAATAATGCCATTGACAGCAGCAATGCAAATTGATAATCATTATGCCAATATAACCTGGCTGAAGATCAGGCACCATCTCCCTTATGCCCCGGGTCGGCCGCGAACTTTTACCGGCAGCCCGGATGGATATTGATCTCCACCAAGATCTTTACGCACCTTGACCAGCAAAAACATCAAATCCAGATTCCCTGGTTCTTCTGCCCGAATAAATTTTCAAAAAGCTTAACCTGTTTTGAATTTATCAAGAAGTGACCGGTAGAAATAATAAAGCAGATAAGATAATTTATAACAGATTACCCGGGAAATCATGGAAAAAATTCTTATAATCGACGACGAGTCATTTATCCGCGAGAATGTCCAACGGATACTTGCCGAAGATGGCTATACTGTCCTGACTGCAGAGAGTGGCGAAAATGCCCTGGAACTGGTTGCCGACGAGGACCTCGACCTGGTGTTGCTCGATTTGAACCTTGGCGCCGAAGATGGGCTGGCAGTCCTGAAATCGTTGAAAGAGATAGACTCAGAGCTCCTGGTTATCGTTATTACCGGTTTCGGCTCGGTAGAATCGGCTGTCGATGCACTCAAAATGGGTGCCTTTCACTACATGAAAAAACCGTTCAAAGCCGACGCCCTGCGTCTGATAGTCAAGTTGGCCCTGCAGACCCAGACCTTGAAACGGGAAGTGCGTAACCTCCGCAAAGGAGATCTGGAACTATTCGAAAAAGTCCCCCTGATCGGTGCCAGCAATGCATTCCGCGAGATCATACGCCATGTACGGGAGATTGCCCGCTTCCCCGCCTCAACAGTCCTCATAACCGGCGCATCAGGGACCGGAAAGGAGCTTCTGGCAAAGGCAATTCATCATCTTTCAGACCGCAACGATGCTCCCTTTATAGAGATCAACTGCGCCTCAATTCCGGTCAATCTTTTGGAGAGTGAACTGTTCGGCCATGAAAAAGGCTCCTTTACCGATGCGAGAGAGCGTAAAATAGGGCTTTTCGAAGAAGCCAACAGAGGGACCATCTTTCTCGATGAAATCGGCGAAATGGACCCTGCCATGCAGTCCAAACTGTTGCGGGTCCTTGAAGAGCGCAAGCTGCGCCGGGTCGGCGGGACCCGTCCAATAGATATCGATGTCCGGGTCATAGCTGCCACCAACCGTGACCTGTCAACTGCCATCCGTGACGGACAGTTCCGGGAAGACCTCTTCTACCGTCTCAATGTCTTCCCGATCCAGATCCCGCCTTTGCGTGATCGACGTGAAGATATACCGCTACTGGCCAAGTTCTATCTGGAGAGATATAATCGTGCTTTTTCCCGCAATTTTCAGGAGATCGATCCGGCTGCCCTTGAACTGCTGGTCGCCTACGACTGGCCAGGCAATATCCGCGAACTGAAGAACACCATTGAAAGAATATGTATAATGCATAACGGTCCTGCGCTCCTTGCCGAATATCTCCCCAGCGAGATGCTCTATAAAGAGCAGGCAAAGAACAGCACCACTATTGAGAATATTGACCTTGACCTGGGGCTGGAGAAATCTATCGAACATTATGAAAGGTCGCTTATCAAAGCAGCCATAGCAAAGACCGGCGGTAATGTCCTCCAGGCAGCCCAGCTTCTTATGGTGCCAAGAGGGACACTCCGCTACAAGATGACCAAGCATGGACTATAGATTTATAATTCTTGCATTGATTTATCTGTCGATTTAGATAAACTGACAGCGAGGAGCAGCAACTTGACAAGTGATTTCGATAAAAACAAAACGAGTTCTGCAGCTAACGACCGGGCATCATACGTGTCAAACAGCTCATCTTCAGCAGCAAAACAAAAACATCGCGTGCTGCTGGTTGATGATTGTGCCGACAACCGTATGCTGATCAGTATTACCATGCGCAATTCAAGTTATGTCTTTGATGAGGCTGAGCATGGAGCAGCAGCAGTGGAGAAGTACCGTCAGGGGGAGTATGATGCAATCCTGATGGACATGCAAATGCCTGTGCTGGACGGCTACGATGCAACCAGGCAGATACGCCAGATGGAAAGGGAATCAGGGCGCGAACCAACACCGATAATCGCCATTTCAGGCCATTCTTTCCATGAAGATATGGATAAAACAGCTGCTGCCGGCTGCGACATTCATCTCACCAAACCGATCCAGAAGGTAAAACTTCTGGAATGTCTTGACATGCTCGTCGGCAGAAATGTCTAATCGGCACGGCGACTGTTCAGCGTACAATAACTCTATTAGCTCAGCAAGATGCGGCCAAACAGAGGATTCAGTTTTTATTGGTACAGATCCTTTTTCTGTCCCGACGTATAAATGGAATATACTGTTGGATCCAAAATGAAACTATTATTCATCAGACCCACTTTATTGCTGATGGCTCATCTGGTCATCCTCGCCTGTTTAATCAGCTGCACCCGCGAGGAAAATGACAAGATTAATCTGACCAGCGGTAAAGTCATGGTGCCGGTCAGCTCTGCGAAAGGTCCAGAACCGCTAAAGATCGGCATGGGAGCCATGATCACCCCCAAAGAGGGTTATAACTACTACTATCAGCTCAAGGAGTACCTGGCACAGAAGATCGGCTGGCCCGTTGAACTTGTGGACCGTGATACCTACGAACAGCTGAACAAACTATTGAAAAGCGGGGAGTTGCAGATTTCTTTCGTCGGTGCAGGACCTTACGCGGAAGGTCATGACAAATTAGGTCTGGATATCATTGCAGCCCCGGTAGTGAAAGGCTCCCCTACCTTTCAATCTTACATTATCGTGCCACAGAAAAGCATGGTGCGGGATTTCTTGCAGCTACGCAACATGAACTTCGCTTTCTCTGACCCTAAATCTATAACCGGCAAGCTTTACCCAACCTATTTGCTGGCCAAAATAAATGAGACACCTGCCTCATTCTTCAAAAAGACCGTCTACACCTATGGTCATGACAAGATAATCAAGGCGGTTGCGGAAAACTTCGTCGATGGCGCTGCCTTAAGTAGTCTTGTCTGGGAGAATATGGCTATAAAGCATCCGGAACTTACCGCCAAGACTCGGATCATCGCCAAATCACCACCTTACGGCATCCCTCCGCTCATCGCCACCAAGAGACTCGACCCGCACCTTAAAAAACTGCTCCGTGAGACTCTCCTTGCCATGCATACCGACCCGGCCGGGAAGAAGATTCTGGATAAGATGAATATCGACCGTTTCACCATGCAACCAGACAGCGCCTATAATTCAGTTCGCGAGATTCAGTCGTGGTTTGACCAGCAACAGGAGAAAAAATGAAGCTGCTCCGCAATATAGGTCTGCGTGGCAAGTTTTTGGTCGGCATACTCTCGCTGCTCCTCTTTGTCGGCATAGCCATTATTATTCTTATCCAGACGACCATCCATAGTCGTCTTGAACGGGAATTGCAAAAACGTGGCATATCCATTGCCAAACACTTTGCCGAGGTCTCAGCCAACCCCTTCCTGACCGATACGATTGTCAGCGTCGAGATACTTGCCGATGACTATCTGAAGAATGAAGAGAATCTGGCCTACATCTTTGTCAGTGACAAAACCGGCAAGGTAATCGCTCATACTTTTCAAAAGGGCTTCCCCCAAGGGCTGGCAGACATTAATCCCCTCCAGCCGGGACAACCTTACAACATAAAAACTATCCGTACTGATCAGGGAGAAATTCTTGACATAACCACCCCGATCCTTACCGGTAATATCGGCGTGGTTCATGTCGGTATCTCCAAAGCCTCCATTAACCAGAGCATTGCCGGCATAATCGGGCTGATCAGCTGGTTCATCCTTATCGTTCTGGTTATCGGCGCTTTCTTTGGCATTTATTTCAGCACTGCTATCACCAAACCGGTTCTGCAACTTACCAGAGGGGTAAAGTTGGTCGGCAGTGGCCACCTTTCGGAACGGATCAGCACCTCGAGCAACGATGAGATCGGTGAACTGGCTACTGCATTCAACCGGATGTCTGAAAACCTGAAGCACATAACCGTTTCCAAGGACTATCTCGACCGACTGCTCAGCACCATGAATGACGCACTGCTGGTACTCGAGGCCGACGGTACTATCCGTAGCGCCAATCGTGCTTTCTGCAGCCTGCTCGGATATAATCAGGACGACCTGATCGATCAGCCTGCAGCGATAGTCTTCCCTGCCGACAATAATAAATTCGACTGGCAAGCCGAGTTAGGTTCTCAGGGGATTATTGGAGGACTGGAACGCTACCTGCTCACCAGAAACGGCCATACAGTACCGGTTCTCTGCTCCATGGCCGGCATGTACGATGAAAATGGGATGCTACAGGCGATTATCCTTGCTGCTCAGGATATCAGTGCTTTGCGAAAGGCGCAGGACAAGCTTTATGAACAGCAATTGCAACTCGAGGAGTTGAACCGGCATCTGGAGATGACCGTGGCAAAGCGAACCGAGGCTCTACTCAAGACCAATGAGGAATTGAACCTCGAAATCAGCGCCCGGATGCAAACCGAAAAGGAGCTTATCAAGGCAAAAGAGACAGCTGAAATCGCCAGCCTTGCCAAATCCGAATTCCTCGCCAATATGAGCCATGAGATCCGGACCCCGCTGAATTCAATTATCGGCATGACAGACATGTTGCTTGAAACCCCCGTATCCAACGAACAGCGCGATTTTCTCAATATTCTGCAACGCTCTGGTGCAACACTCCATCAACTGCTAAATGATATACTCGACCTCTCCAAGATAGAGGCACGGCAAATGCACCTGGAAAATATCCTTTTTGATATTGAAGAGCTGCTCGAGTCTACCTGCGAGATGTTCGCGACACAAGCCCACAGTAAAAAACTCGAACTGATCCTGGCAATCAATGAAGCGCAGCATCTCAACCTGCATGGCGACCCTAACCGGTTACGACAGATACTCATCAATCTGATCGGCAATGCCATAAAATTTACCGAACATGGGGAGGTATTAATTACCCTGGAGCAGAGCAGACCGGTTGCAGGTGGGCTCGAATTTACCTGTTCGATCAGGGACACAGGGATTGGTATCGCCGCAGACAAACAGCAGGCGATTTTTGATCTCTTCACCCAGGCCGATGCCTCTACCACTCGTCGCTATGGAGGCACCGGTCTTGGCCTTGCCATCAGTCAGAGGCTGGTTTCACTGATGGGGGGGCAGCTCTGGGTCGAAAGCAGACCTGCTGTTGGCAGCACTTTCTTTTTCACCTTCAAAGTTGCTCCAGCTGCACCCGCTAAGCTATCAGCAGGTGAATCAAACAGTGCCATTCTGCAGGGTATGCAGATCCTTCTTGTCGATGACAATATTAACTGTCTGCAGACGATGCAGACTCAATTGACCAGGAATGGTGCCAAGGTCTGTTCGGCCGGGAACGGCAAAGCCGCACTGGAAATATTGCATAGCACTCTGTCAGCCAACAGCTCTTTCCAACTTCTGCTGATCGACAGCCAGATGCCTGATATGGATGGTATCGCCCTGGCACGCCAGATTGTAAGCGATCCTCAGCTTGCCCCACTGGCAGAAAATATTATCATGCTCCTTAATGCCGACATAAACTCTGACAACATATTGCAGCAATTGGATGAAGCAGGTATAAAGAGGACACTCTACAAACCTTTTAAACGGAGGTCGTTGATCGAGATGCTCAGTTCGGATGATGTCGCTCAGCCAGCCACTGATTCGCTACCAGTCGCCATATCAGAGGTACCTGTTAAATCTGTTACCAGTCAGGCTGAGCAGAAACGTGTTCTCTTTGCAGAAGACAACCGTGACAATCGTATCCTTCTTACCCTGACCATGCGCAACACAAGATATACCTTTGACGAAGCGGAAAATGGCGAGGTGGCAGTGGAGAAATACCTTGACGGTGAGTATGATGCGATACTTATGGATATTCAGATGCCAGTTCTGGACGGTTTTGCTGCAACACGACAGATTCGGGAGATAGAGGAGTCGACCGGCCGGCGACGGATTCCAATAATAGCCGTAACCGCCCATGCCTTCAAGGAAGACAAGGAGCGTTGTCTGGCGGCAGGCTGCGATTCACATATCCCGAAACCGATTAAAAAAGCTAAACTACTGGAATGTCTTGACAAGTTGATCGACGGATAGCGACTGAAAGAGAACGGTTCCAGAGATTGAGACTAGCAGAATGTATCATTCCATGGCCTGCCTGCGCAGGCCTTTTCAGCTTCTATTTCAAAGGGAATAAATTTGCGGGAATTCAAACTCGAAATAAACCTTAAAGCTACGCCTGAAACAGTTTGGCAGCTACTGACCGAAATGAGTCTCTATCAACACTGGAACCCGCTCTTCTGTAAAGGTAATGGCGGGACAGCAGCAGGTGCCACACTTGAACTTGAGGTCGAACTTGATGAGATCGGCAAGTTTACCATAAAAGCCAAAATTATCGAGGCTAACGCACCGACATCCCTGGCTTGGCGATACCAGCTGCCAGTACCGGGCCTGTTCGCCTGGGAATACCGCTTCCGGCTGGAACAGCTGGGGAATGAGCAACTGCTCTTCATCCAGCAATCTAATTTCAGTGGCCTGCTCGCACCACTCTACAGCTTTGCCTTGGGCAAGCGGGTCTTGCAAGGATGCGAAAGTCTGAACAGAGCTGTTAAGCGTTGGGGAGAACGAGGTAATATGAAGTGCATGAAGTGCTGAGCAGTTGCTGATTAATACATATATTACATCATCAGACCACGATTGCGCCGGAACAGGACAACAGCTTCGATCATCGCCGGATAGTCGATATCGACCGGGTGGAGCAGCGGCAGTCCTATTTCTGCAATTGCTCTGGTGAGCTGACTACCGTTGGCCAGCGGTTCTCCCCGTTGGATATGGTTCCATGCAGCGTAAATCGACAACTCCTGCCCCTTGAAATATACCGAGTTTGCCTTGATGTTCGCCTGAATCCGGCGCACATCCTCCAGCGCATGCGGTTCATCCAGCTCCCGCCAGATATCGACATATAGAAAATCGACCGGCTCAGCAGGGCATGTCGCAAAGTGATCACCCTGGACAATTTTGATTTTATCCACAATAGTCGCGGAGATCCCCGTAAGCGCCCCTGATTGTTCAAACAGAGCAATCAACTCCGGGTCGCGCTCAACTATGGTTATTCTGCTGACTGCCTGATTCAGTGCTATATTGAGGGCGGCAAAACCGAAACCTAAACCGATCACCATGGTGTGACCCGCAGCATAACTGCAAGCCAGTTGCTGGCTTTCAATCTCGTGAGGAGAGAGGGATATCCAGGTATCCCAGTTTTCCGGCTCATTACCGGTCTTACGTAACAGCACAGGCATATCGCAGGCTACCCAGAGTGGTGTGTGATAACCTGGCTCCAGATGCATTCCGGCTCGCGTAATGCGCCAGCAACCGAACTGACCGTCACTGAATTGCGGCATAGTGAGCTCAGTTGAAAAATATGGCACATCAAGGAGATGAGCCAAACGGTTAGCCTGTAGTTCGTTAAGCTGGTCAGAATTCATCAGAATACCATATCAGACTTCTTGTCAACTGCTACGGCAAATCGGAAAAGGGGCCCCACGCACCACTTTTCTAAAAATCTTTGTGAAATTACCGCCTGTTCTCCCCCTTGTCAAGAAAAAGTATCTGACAAACAAGGGGAAGCAGTTGCCTCCCCCCCTTTTAACCAGTATCTATTTTGCCCGGAATTCCACTTCACCTATCCTGACCGTATCCCTTTTCTGCTCCAGTCGCAGGGTAATGGCCCGGCGCTCTTCATCGGGGCGGCCATAATTGGTGAAGACAGTTGCCTGTACAGTTGCTGTGCCAGCCAGTTGCGGAGCATTGCTGCCAAAGTAGTTAGCCTCGATACGGTATATCCCTGCCATCCCCTTCTTCAGCACGTACTCCTCAGGACCGTAGCCGACCGTGATGTCCCGCGAGACACTGCCACCGATCGTGGTCTGCTGATGCCCGTAATAGGCCTTCTCGCCGGATGGTTCGATGACCCAGAGGTCCAGGTCGGTCATATCCATGTCCCAGGTCAGGACAATGCGCATGTCCATATCCAGCGGCTTGATCAGTCGCGGATCTACCGGGATCCCCTCGATTCCCGCCTTTATGGCCCGTGGTATGGTCCTGTTCAATTCGGTCAAGGCGATCAGTTCGATCTCGGCAATGCGGTCCCACTCACCAATCGCCACCTGATAGAGAAGCTCGATGGAGCGACGGTAATCTGCCAGCACCTGCGTCTTGTCCCTCCCCGCTACTACCGACTCTGCCCGCCGCGCCAGCACCAGGCCGAGATCGCGGTGTGACTGCGGCTCTTCCGGACGGAGGTTGAGCACTTCGTCAAAAATAATCACTGCCAGATCAAACTGCTCCATCTGCTCCAGACGGTGCGCCAGGATGCGGAGCAGAGCAGGGTTCTCCAGTTCGAGCTCGGCCAGATTGGAGAGGATTTGCAGGGCCAGTTGCTGGTCGCCGGCCTGACGGAATAAGTCGGCACAGTCGAGGAAAAATGCGGGTGAAGCGGAATATTCCCGTCGCAGTTGCAGATAACGTCGATATCGCTCGGATTTAGCAGTTCTCTGTAACTCACGCAGATAAGGAGTATCTGGATTCCACGGTTTGATGGTGATTGTCGGCCCGACCACAGCTTCATCCCGGTCATCGCTGCTGCCACCGTTCTTCTTGGCAGCCATCTTCCGCTCACTGCGACCTGCCAGCTGCTCGGCTGCCGGAGCCGGGGATTCAGCCATCTGTGGTCTGCTAAACGACGCCCCCATGTTACTGAGCGCTCCACCCTGCATATCTGCTATTGACGACTTAGCAGGCATTGCCTCCTGATAACGGAACCCGGCCGGATAACTGAACTCCTTCTCCCACCAGGCGACCCGTCTCTGCCAGAGGGAGATCAGGTAGTGCAGTTTATCCCCCTTTTTCCGCTCCTGCTCCACGTTGCGGGCGGCAATTATCTTCTCATACTCCCGACGCAGCTCCGGAAGTGTTGTAGGCGGCTCGACCCGGTGCTCGACATACTGGTTGACATTCTCCAGCACCAGCAGGGAAGTACCAGGGGTGACCAGACCATACCTCTTGCCTAGTGCGGTTATCTCGGCGCGGTTCTCCTTGGCCAGGACCTGCAGCTCTGCCAGTCGCTGACCGGCCCAGGAAAGTCTGGCCAGGTTGCCAGGGAGAGCTGCAGAACGGTCCAGTTGATATTCAGACCGGTGGGTCACCTGACCGGCGTACCCGTATTCAAGGGTGATGTTCCCCTTTTCCGCCAGCAGCCTGCCGCTTACCTGGACTCGCCCCTGCACCGCTTGCGGTATCGACGGAGTGACCTTGGCGAACGACCGGCTGTCATATCTGGCACCTAAAAAGGAGAAACTGTTATTGCCTATTGCTGCAGCTCCCCTGGCTGGATCAAGATTGTTAAGGTTTATATAATCGCCGCCGCTCTTCATCGCCAGATAGCGGAGCATGGAGTGGTTGGCACGCGGGTCGGCGGAGATGGCATAGAGCGGCCGCGACAGGCTCCCCGGTTCAGTGCTGCCGAAATTGGAGAGACCATCACTAAATAGCAGGAAGAAGTCGGGCAGCCCGACCTCTTTGGCCGGAACGATGGCTGCCAGCGAGGTGCCGCCATCATAATCCACCTGCTGCAGGAGAGCCAGGAGTGCAGCAATATCACCATTTACCACTTTGACCTGCTGGCGGCTGGTGACACTATTACGGAATTGTACCAGCTCGACTACTATGGCAGATTCGGGAAACCTGGCAAAGAAGGCGCGTAGCAGGGCTATTTCCTTATCATGGCCGACCTCGCCTCGCGAGCCGGAGGCGTCCCAGAGGATGCCGACCCTTTTTGGGGGCTTCTGCACCAACGGCAAAGGGACCGGTGGCATATCGTGGATGGTGAAGAATACCTCGCCATCGCTCTGTTCGATCACCACCGGACTCTTCTGCAGATACGGGAGAGCTACTACCAGATTTTCATCAGGGGCTACGTCGCGCAGGGTGGTCTCGGCCAGAAAACTCTCCCGCCACTTGGTAAATCCTAGTCTTGGCAGGCCACCGCTGGCGATCACCGGCTCTTTATCCCCCTTCACCACCTCCAGACGGAGATGGAAATCGGCCACCGGCCGGGTGAAATGGAGCGGCAGCTGGTAGCTGGGGCTCCCCTGCAGGTCGGTCAGTCCGGAGAGATAACGGACCATGATGGTCCGGCTCCCCCTGGCCGGGATCGGAAAGACCCTGGTCTTGAAATTGTTCCCTGCCACCCACTCTACCAGACCCGGGTCGGTCCCCTGGCGGACTATCTTCTCAAAGACCTGCCTACCCTTGTCCTTCTCCACCACCACCCCGTCCACCATCACCCCGTTGATGTCCAGAGCGTAACCGCTCACGGTAGAACCTTCAGGGAGAGGGAAATAGAGGTCCCCGGCCAGGATACGGTCGGTCGGATTGGCAAAGGTCATGGTCATCCTGGTCTCGGCCAGCCAACCATGGATGGTCACCTCGGTATCGACTCTGGCCAACCGCAACTCCTCACTCTTCTTCCGGCCGTCATCACCGCTAATCTGCGCTACCAGCACCGGCATCCGCGCCGCAGCAGTCCCGGCAGTAACGATGAGAATCAGCATCATGAGCACGACATAAATTATTCTCATGGCATATCCTTTCATCTTCAACTTCTAACCGCGACCCGGAGGGTACGGGGCAAAACCCTCTCCGGGCCACATCCGGTTACGGACCGGTCGCGGCCGGTCAGGGGCTAGCACGCCAAGGCGCCGCAAGGTGTCACGCCATTCATACTTGATGAAGATCTTCTCCTGAGCATGACGCTCCGGGGTGAAGGTGACCTCTCTGGCCGGTGCATACTCATCCCGGCCGAAGCCGGTGCCGGCGCTCTCGCTCTCTGATTTCCTCGCCTCCCGGGCGGCACGTTGCTGCGGCTGCGGCGCTGCCGCACTCCCTGCCCCGGCTGCCGGAGCGCTATCCCTGAAAGAAGAATTATTTCCACCAAACTGCTCCCTGACCAACGGCTCGACAGGACGGACTTCAGGATAGACAGCCACCGCGATCACCCCCATGGCCGATTCGTCCTTAAATGCAGCAGCATAGGAGTCAGAAGGATTGGTAAAGTAGAACCGGTTGATCCGCTCCATGCTGGTCCGCCAACCGCTGTATTCTCCCTCTCCATAAGGTTCCAGCACATACATCCGTTCACTGCTCTTCAGCCAGGACTTCTGCCCTGATACGATATTTCGGCCATCTACTGCCACCACTATGCCGACCCGCCGGTTTAGCCGGTTACGGACCACAATAGTATAGTGATCACCTTTAATCGCCTCGGCATAGACCCGCTTGTTGTCCTGCCGCCTGCTGACAGGATAGAGCGGCAGCTCATTGCCATTGTCGCTCCTTACCAGCACCTCCACTGCATCACCGACGCTCCCGCCCCAGGCCGAAGTTGCAATCAACATCATCATCGCTGCTATCATCAGATTTTTCATCCCCTGCTCCTTTCAATGTCCGGAAAGTAATCCCCTTTGATCTGTTAGACAGATGAAAAGAGAGAAAGTTCCCGGTCATGAAAAATAATTTGCAGGGGGTTGTAAAGGGGTGTCGGGCAGACTGAGCATTTACCAGCTGATGACTATCTCAATAGATTCTTTGTCACCCTCGACCGGGAGAGGTCTACTGATGATCTTGCCGAGCCTGGTCAACTGCTCCAGCAGTTCGGCAATTCGGTTGACAGGGAGGCGCAGGGTGAGGCTGGCCGGTCTGCTTTCGCTAGGACGCTGGAGCAGGGTCCCCCCCAGCGGAGCGATAATCTTTTCGATATCGGCCGCCGCACTCTGCGGCTCTTTGATACTCATCTGCAGCTGCAGTCTTGCCGATTCAGGCCGGGCCGCCGCACCGAGCGAAGAGGCCGCCGGTCTGGCCGCTCTCTTCTCCTTGCTTAGCTGTCCCCCTCCTGGAGCTGTTTCGCTCTCTTCATGGATTATTCCCGGAGCCCCGGCTGAAGGTGAATAACTGCCATGGCCAGGCATCCCATTAGCCTCCTGTTGCAGCTTAAGATCCTGGCGCTTAGCAGCCGCACTGTCAGCCAGAGGGGGTGGAGCAGAGCTGAACTCATCCCTGACCCCTCCGCTAGAGAGAGTTTTGGCCGGCAGCGCTGGAGCAGGAGCTGCTACTGGGGCTTGCTCCGGGGGGGTATGGGCAAAACGGCCGGTCTGTTCAGCCGGTTCTTTTCGACGTACTGTATTCACCCCGCTTGCATCCTTTGTCTCTTCAGCAACCTTTTTCTCAGCAAACTGCTCTTCCTGCAGACCATCAATACCCGGCTTGGCTGGCAGGGCCCTGGCTGGCGCCTCCACCCCCTGCTCGGTACGCGGGACGCTCTGCTGCAGCAACGGCTCATTGGTCCGGGTCAGGTACCAACCGGTCACACAGATCATCACCAATGCCACTACCTCCAGCACCAGCCTGCCACGGAGTGGCTGCAGCATCCTCTGCCAGAGACCTGGCTGCTCTTCAGCCGCCTCCCTGACCCTGGCCATGATGCGACTAGCAAGCCATGGTGGCGGCTCCACCTTCGGCAACCCCTTAAGCAGCTCCATGGTCCGGACCAACTCTGCCAGTTCTCTGGCGCAGTCAGGACAGTCAAGGAGATGTTCTCTGACCGCCGTATCCTCTGCCAGGGGCAACTCCTTATCCAGGTAGGCTGAGAGCTTCCCCTTTATCTCCTGATGTCCTGTCACCATTGCAGAACCCTCTTCAAACAGTCCCTAACCGCTCCCCTTGCCCGCCACAACCTCGACTTGACCGTACCTGACTGGATCTTCAACATCTTCCCGATGTCGTCATAAGCAAATTCTTCCATGTCGCGCAGCACCAGCACCTCGCGGAACTCTGGCGGCAGAGTACCGATACAGCGCTCCAGCTGTTGCCTAACTGCCTCTTCTTCCAACAGGTCAAGAGCAGAAGGCCCCGGGTCGGGCGGATCGACAAAGAGTTCTCCGGCAGATCCGGGGAGCGGGTCGTTCAGGGAGAACGACTCGATCTTTCTCTTAGATTGCACCTGCTCCAGCCGGTTGCGGGAGAGGTTGACCGTGATACTGGTGAGCCAGGTAGTTAATTTTGCCTCGCCACGGAAACCATCCAGGCCGCGGAATGCCGCCAGAAAGGCATCCTGTACCACCTCACAAGCATCCTCATAACCACCGGTAATCCGCAAGGCTACGTTGAGCAGTCGCTGCTGATGCTTCTTCACCAGCTGCTCAAATGCCGCCAGATCGCCACCTTTCGTGGCAGCTACCAGTTCCGTATCCTCGGCTGCTATCGACTCTTCTTCACTCCTCATGATATATGACAGTTCCTCAAGGGCGAAAGTTCCCGGCAGATAAATATATCGGCGCACTGATTGACAGGATGCATCTGTTGAAGACTAAGATTACTCCGCTGGCAACAATTATAATCTTTATCGAGTAATTGTCAGGTAGAGAGATAAAATTTATCTATCCAGGAGCTGACAATCTCTGGTAAGTTCGACAAATCGCTAGCAGTAAAGATTTTTGCCAGCGAGCCGATGAGAATAAACAGTTTGAAACAGAGAAGGAGGAGAGAATTATGCTGAACAGGGTCACAACGCTAATGCTGGTCATCGTCATGCTCACTGTTGCAGGTACAGCATATGCAGAGCTGGCAGGCCGCAAGTCCGGCGAGGACGATCTCACCTACTACAAAAGGATCTTTGCCAGAGGCACCCAGGTGGTGGCAAAGTACCCGAGTAAACCGACCCCCTTGACCGGTATTGCCAGCCTGCTGGCTGCCGATGAAGGGTTGACCAGCTTCTTCAAAGACAAGTACTACTACCGCGGGGTGGTCGCCGATGAACCGGTCATTAAAGAGGTGCCGGCCCTTATTTTCACTGGGGGGAAATTAAAACCTGGGGCAAAAGTCAAAGTGGTCTGTGTTTTTATCGAGTACGAGGATGGCGACAAGAGCTGGCTGACCGTCTCCGGCAAGACCATCTCGGTCTTCCAGCCCTTTTCCCGGCTGAACCAGGTGGAAAAGGACTCGTTCTATACCAAAAAGGTTCTGGCCCGTTATAATGATTCAGGTTACCAGGCCAAGTTCTGGTACAGAGGGACCATCACCCTGCCAGACCCGAAAGACCCGAAACGGGACAAAACCAAGTACAAGGTCAATTACGAGGATGGCGATACCAAGTGGCACAACAACATGGATACTATCTCTGCCATTGCCCCTTGATTCAACTAGGGGGGGATTGCCGCACCCCCCCTTCTTCAGCTGGCCAGCAACAGACCAGGCAGAGCGACTACAGCAGGCCCTCTTGCCTATAACTCCTTGAGCAGCAGTTCGCCAAGCTTTTTCCGGGTCGACTTTTCGCCACCTTTGGCTGGTCGGCCGATAGCAAGCACTGCCATCAACTCGTAACGGAGCGGGAGTTCAAGCAGTTTATTGACCGCGGCTGAATTATTAAGAATCTCCCCCAGCCAGACAGCGCCGAGGCCCAGCCCGTGGGCAGCCAGCAACATGTTCTGCAGGCAGGCACCGACCCCCTGGTGGTCCTTGATATCGCTGTACATCGCCTCCCGATCGCAGAAGACCGGCAGCAGCACTGCAGCACCGTTGACGATATGGCTGTACTTGGTCAGTTTGGCCAACTCACCCTTCAACTGCTGCTCCCGCACTACGACAAAGCGCCACGGCTGGTTGTTCAGACCTGACGGCGCCCAGCTCCCTGCCTGCAGAATCTCTTCTACTTCAGCAGCCGTCACCGGCTCGGCAGTGAACTGCCGTACGCTCCGTCGACTGTAGATCGCTTCCAGGACATCCATGATTTCAACCTCTAAATAAAGTCACTCCGCTTGCGCTCTCTGTTCCAGGATGACTTCGAGAAAAGCCGCGCCATACTTCCCCAGTTTATGCTTGCCGACCCCGGTTATCAGCAGCAGTTCCTCAGGCGTGGTCGGCTTGCGGGCCGCCATCTCGGTAAGGGTGGCATCGCCAAAGACGACGAAGGGGGGGAGACCGGCTTCATCAGCCAGTTTTTTGCGTAACAGCCGCAATGCAGAGAACAATCCTTCATCGCGGGGGCCGGCCGCATCTTTCCCCCGCCCCTGTTTTGCTGTCACCAGCCGCAGACGGGGTTTTGCCAGGATCAACCGCTCCTCCCCCTTCAGTAAAGGGCGAGCCGCCTGGGTGAGGCGAAGCACCGAATAGTTGGCCATATCCTGCTCCAACAGACCATGATGGATCAGCTGGCGGATCAGATTACCCCAGACTTCGCTGGAGAGCTCCCGGCCGATGCCATAAGTGGAGAGCCGGTCATGCCCAAGCTGGCGGATCCGCTCATTATGGGAACCGCGCAGCACGTCGATGACATGGCCGATGCCGAACCGCTGCCCGACCCGAAAGACACAGGAGAGCGCCTTCTGCGCCTCCAGTGTGGCATCGAACCGCTCCGGTGGAGAGATACAGATATCGCAGTTGCCGCAATCATCTGCCAGCCGTTCGCCGAAATATCCGAGCAGCACCCGTCGGCGACATGTCTGTGACTCGGCATAACCGACCATGGCATTCAGCTTGTGCAGTTCGATCCTGACCTGTTCCGAGTTGTTTCCCCCCTCGATGAGTGAACGGGCTACTGCCACATCACCATAACCGAACAGCAGCAGCGCTTCGGCCGGCAATCCGTCACGGCCGGCCCGGCCGGTCTCCTGGTAGTAACTCTCCACATTACGGGGGATATCATAATGGACCACAAAGCGGACATTAGGCTTGTCTATCCCCATGCCAAAGGCGACCGTGGCGACCACCAGCTGCAGGTCGTCCCGTTGAAAGGCATCCTGCACCCGCTGCCGTTCCCTGTCTGCCAAGCCGGCATGATATGGGGCGGCCCGAAAACCTGCCTCGCAGAGCCTAGCTGCAACCTCCTCGACCCTTTTCCGGGAGAGCGCATAGATGATACCGGCTTCCCCGGCAGGACGCTCTTTCAGGAACGACTTCAGCTGCGCCTGCGGCTTCCCCTTCTCCACCATGGTATAGCGGATATTGGGCCGGTCGAACCCAGCCACGAAACAGGTCGCCCCCCCCAGCCCGAGCCGGTCGATGATGTCGCTTCTGGTCTGCGGGTCGGCCGTGGCAGTCAGGGCAAGAAGCGGTACCGTAGGGAAGAGCCGGCGCAAACGGCCGAGCTGGACATATTCCGGGCGGAAATCGTGCCCCCACTGGGAGATGCAGTGCGCCTCGTCAATGGCAAAGAGAGCCAACGGGATCTCCTGTAGCCTCTCCAGGAAAGCGTCGGTCAGCAGTCGTTCCGGCGCCACATAGAGGAGCTGCAGCCGACCGCCATGGAGATCGGCCAGCACCCGGCGCGCCTCCTTCTCCCCTAGGGAGGAGTTGTAGTATTCAGCGGCCACCCCATTGGCCTGCAGTGCATCCACCTGGTCCTTCATCAGCGAGATCAGGGGGGAGACTACAATCGCCGTACCCTGCCGGTGCAGGGCCGGTATCTGGTAACAGAGCGACTTGCCGCCACCGGTCGGCATCAGCACAAAAGCATCCTGGCCGTCTATCAGACCGGATATGATCTCCTCCTGGTAGGGGCGAAAGGTGCGGTACCCGAAGACGGTTTTCAAGGTTTCGTGGATGGTCATGGTATTCCCGAGATTGATTTACTGTGGCTATTTCAGATAATCTTATGCAGCGGTCCACCCGGTGCACCCAGGGCATCGACGCGGCGCTCGATCTCAGGGTCATCGAGCAGGGGGGGTGCATGGTGCGCCTTGGCGCGGGCATCGATGACCAGTGCGCCTGTGCACCCCCAATGTTTGCAGTTGGTAAAGGAGCCTATCCCCTGGATATCACTGGCCGGGTTGGAACGGGTGAAGACGGTCCAGAGGAAGTTGTTCAGGCTCTTTGCCACGAATCTGCTGTCATCCACCAGCACTACCAGCGGGAATGCAGCCAGATCGCTGCGGCCGCTGTAATAACTGCAGAATGCGGTAATATCGGCAGCTTCTTGGTTGCGTGGTTCGTTGTTGACCGGTCCCTGTACAGCCAGGATACCTGGCAGACAGAGTCGAGGTTCACTGAAGCCGTCCGGGAGGCGCAGGTCGGCCGGCAGCTCCGTAGGTAGTTGTCGCCGTTGCGCCCCGACAGCGGCAATGACCACCTTGGACCCTTTGTTGAGCCCCTCCCCTGAATAGTCGAGGGTATCGATAGTGGTGCTGGTCTGGAAATGGAGGTCGCGACGCCAATCGACCCGCTCCAGCATGTGCTGAAGAAAGCGGTCGATATGGTGGATATCGGGGGGGTTGTCCTCCTGGGCGGCGATAAAGAGGTATTTGGCCAGCGACAGCTGCCCCTGGCCGAGGATAGCGTTGGCAATGGTAAGGAGTTCCAGCGGTTCCCGCTCCTCTGCATAGGGGACATAACGCTCGGAACCAATGGCCAGCAGCAGTGGATGGACACCGGCGGCATCGACCGCATGGACCGCTTTTACCCCTGGAAGAACGGTCGGTATAAGCGGTCCGGTCAGCTCATGAATAAAGGCACCAAAGGTGGTGTCCTCCTGCGGCGGCCGACCAACAGTGGTGAAGAGCCAGATGGCATCGGAACGGTGCCAGACATTATCCACCCTGAGTACCGGAAAGTCGTGGGCAAGGCTGTAGTAACCTAAATGATCGCCGAAAGGTCCTTCCGGCAGCTGTCGGTGCGGGTCGATAGTGCCGCTGATACAGAAATCAGCTTCGGCCGGAATCGGCAAAGCACCGGCAGGTGTGACCATCTCGATCCGGTGTCCGGCCAGCAGGCCGGCAAAGGAAATCTCCGGCAACCCCTCGGGAAGAGGCATCACCGCAGCAACCGTCATGGCCGGTGGGCCACCGACAAAGATATTGACCCGCAGCGGCTCCCCCTTTGCCAGCGCCTCGGCATGGTGGACACCGATACCGCGGTGAATCTGGTAGTGGATGCCGACCTCTTCGTTCAACCGGTACTGGTTACCTGCCAGCTGCACCCGGTACATGCCGAGATTGGCATGGCGGAGTCCCGGAGTTGCCAGACTCTCCGAATAGACCTGTGGCAGGGTGACAAATGGGCCACCGTCAGCAGGCCACGACTTCAACTGCGGCAGTTGGGCAATATTGGTCCGGCAGCCCAGAATGGGGCCGGTAGAGACTCTTTTCGGCAGCAGATGCAATGCCGCTTGCGGGGCACGAAGAAGCGACAGCGGTTCCTTGAGCAGTGACATCGGATCGATCTTCAACGCCACCAGCCGCTCAATATCGGCCAGTGTATCGCGGAAGAGATAACGGGTCCGTGACAAGGTGCCGAACAGGTTACCCAGCAGCGGGAAACTGCACCCCTTGACATTGGTAAAGAGGAGGGCCGGTCCACCCGCCTGGTATACCCGGCGCTGGATGGCCCCGGCCTCCAGATCAGCATCGATCTGCTGCTCGATCTTGATAAGATCGCGCTTTCCAGCCAACTCTGCCACGCACTCCTGCAGATTACGATACCCCATACCCGATCTCCATCAATAGCGGTTTTATCCCTTGTAATGCACACCCCGTCGCAAGTCAACTCTATTGTTGCGCAGCTGCTATTCTTTACCACTGGCTGAATTTAGCCACAGTTTGATGGCCAATATCAGCCACTATGTTACTAAAACAAATCTCCGGCAAACAGCCATATCAATGAAACTGTTATTTATCAACCTGTTAAATGCATCCGGTCAAATGGCACACGGTTTGCTTGTTTAATTAACACTTATTTATGATTACAGAAAGCTCTGCCCTGTTGAAAAGATTACAATACCTTATATACTTTCAGGCAGTGTGTAATAATCACTTTTGGAGGTGACTATGAAAAGGTTTTCACTGGCTTTGGCAACACTGTTTCTCTTGAACCTCCTACCATCCGCGCTTCTTGCAGCAAAAATACCGGAAATCGTCATCCCCCTCCCACTTACCGGACAACAGGGCAAATTCGGCGAGATGATGAAACGTTCCTACCAGATGGCAGCTGAAGAGATCAATGCCAAAGGTGGGATAAAAAAACAGAAACTTGTATTATCTTTTGAGGATTCCGGTGCTAAACCCGAAACCGCAAGGGCGATCGTAGAGAAGCTTATCGATTCCAAGAAACAGCCGATCATCATCGGCGAGTACACCTCTTCCTGTGCCAAGGCAGTGGCTGCTGTCGCCGAAGAGCGAAAGACCCCCTATCTGGTCATTGCCAGCGCAGATGACGCAATAACCAAACAGAATTACAAGTACGTTTTCCGTCAGAATGCCGTCAATGCCCACTATGCCGATGGTTTAATAGATTTCTTCAAGCAGGTGGTGAAACCGAAGACCATAGCAATCCTCTATGAAAGCTCCGCATTCGGCACCTCCGGAGCAGATGCCATGGTAAAAGATGCTGCCAAGCTCGGCATCAAGGTTCTACTCAAGGAGAAGTACGAGGCTGGCTCCATCGACTTCAAGCCGATTCTTTCCAAGGTCAAGGCTGCCCAGCCTGACGTCCTTTTCATGGTCTCCTATGTAATGGATGCCTCACTGCTCATGAAGCAGATAAAAGAGCTCAGGATCGACGTCAAGCTATTTGCCGGCGGTGCTGCAGGCTTTTCTATCCCGGAATTTCCGGACAATGCCAAGGAGGCTGCCGATTATGTCATCAGCGCCACCCTCTGGACACCGCAGTTGAAATATCCTGGCGCCAAGGAATATGCGGCAAAATACAAGGCCAAATACAAGGACTTCCCCTCCTATCACGGAGCTTCAGCCTATTCAGCTATTTATGTATTGAAGGATACTCTTGAGCGGGCAAAGGATTATACCCCGGAGAAGATCCGTGATGCCCTCAAGGCGACCAACATCAAGACAGCTTTCGGCCCGATCAAATTCGAGGACAAGGAGGGTTACCAGAACCAGAATTTCATGGATACCCTGGTTACTCAAGTACAGAAGGGTGAATTCGAAACCATCTGGCCGGCACAGTATGCAAGCAAGAAATATGTCTATCCGATCCCAACCTGGAGAGAGCGAAGATAGTTGGTTGCTTGAATAGAAAAGGGCTTAGGAGACTAGTGATATGACTTCAGTCCAACTTGAAGTTCTTCTGCAGACCATTATTTCCGGGATATTCCTCGGCGGTCTCTATGCTCTGCTGGCCATCGGCATGACCCTCATCATGGGGGTCATGAAGATCATCAACCTTGCCCATGGTGAATTGATGATGGTAGGCATGTACATCGCCTATGCCCTCTTCTCGTTTTTTCAGGTCGATCCCTATCTTGCCGTCTTTATCGCCGCACCGGTTCTATTTATTCTCGGGGTCCTGCTCCAGCAATTCCTTATAAACCCCGTTATGAAAGTCGATTCGATATTACCGGAAAATCAGGTGATCCTGACTGTAGGGATAGGTATGGTGCTGGCTAATCTGGCGACGATCTTTTTTTCTTCCGACTATCGTTCCACCCCGGTCAGTTACGCCACCAAGGCCTGGTATATTTCTGATTTCTGGAAAGGGGCGCCGCTTGAGCTTTCCATCTCCTTCCCCTGGTCCGTCTCTTTTCTCATCGCCCTGATAATTACCGCCTTACTCTGGTTTTTCCTCACCAAAACCGATCTGGGCAAATCGATACGGGCAACTGCACAGGACACCGATGCCGCCCTGCTTATGGGTATCAATGTCAAGAAGATGCGGGTAGTTACTTTCGGACTCGGCTCCTCCCTGGTCGGAGCAGCCGGATGTCTCTTCATACCCATCTACTACCTCTTTCCAGATATTGGCGGACAATTTACCCTTATCGCTTTTGTCATAACCATCCTTGGCGGGCTCGGGTCTACTATAGGCGCAATCATAGGGGGGCTGATACTGGGGATATTTGAATCCCTGACTGCAACTTACATCGGCATGGGATGGGCACCTGTGGGGAGGTTCATCATATTCATCGCCGCCCTCATCTTCATCCCGGGCGGGATCGTCTCTCTTTTGAAAAAACTGAGGTTCGGCAGATGAAAAAATTCGCCCCGTACCTGATAATAGCCCTTCTTGCCATCCTGCCGCTGCTCGGCCTCAACACCTATCTTCTCCACGTGCTGATCATCACCATCATGTGGTCTGTAATCGGTATGGCATGGAACCTGCTCGGCGGGTTTTGCGGCCAGGTCTCGTTCGGTCATGCAGCGTTCTTCGGGGTCGGCGCCTATACAGCTGGCATAATCTACAACAAGCTAGGCCTCTCCGCCTGGTGGGGGATGCCGTTAAGTATTCTGGTAGTTGCCATCTTCGCCCTTGCCATCGGTTATATCTGCCTGCGGTTGCGAGGTCCATTCTTCGCCCTGGGGACCTTGGCTGTCGGGGTGATTCTCCGGGTAACTGCAGAAAACCTCACCGGGATCACCGAAGGTAATCTAGGCATCATGATCCGCGAAAGGACCTGGGTTGACAAGACCTGGTACTACTACATCATACTCACACTGGCCGTACTTGTCTTCATCCTGGTGAAGAAGGTGATCGGATCCAAACTAGGCTACTATTTTGTTGCTATCAGGGAAGATCAGGACGCAGCTGAATCTCTCGGCATCAACACCACATACTACAAGACCGTTGCACTCTGCCTGAGTGCTGTTATTACAGGTATCGCCGGTGCATTCTATACAAACTACATGGGATACATCGACCCGAAAGTGGTATTTGCCCTTCATGACATCTCTATCGTTGTCATAATGGTGGTTATGGTAGGTGGTGTGGCAACCTTCTGGGGTCCTATAATCGGCTCCGTTATTATGGTACTGCTGGCAGAACTGATAAGGTCGATACCGAAACTCGGTGCAGCGCATCTCACCTTCTTCGGTGTGCTGCTGATCGTAATAATCATATTTTTGCCGAACGGCATCATCGGTGATATCCCCAAGTTAAAACGGCTGTTTGGAATCAGGAAGAGCTCATGACCCCACTACTTGAACTAAAAGGTGTTTCGCGTTTTTTTGGTGGACTGGCAGCGCTGACAGACGTCTCCTGCGAAGTCAGGGGTGATGAGATACTGGGTCTCATCGGCCCGAATGGTGCCGGCAAGACTACCCTGTTCAACGTGGTAAACGGTTTCTACGCTCCTTCGCAGGGAGAGGTCTATTTCAAGGGGGAACGAATCTCAGGGCTCAAACCGCATAAAGTATGCGCGCGGGGTCTGGCGAGGACATTCCAGGTTGTAAAACCTCTCCAGAGGATGTCTGTTCTGGATAATGTCATCGCTTCCGCCTTCCTGCGAGCAAAGAGCAAATCGCAGGCAGAAGAGATCGCCGCCGAAGTTCTTGAACTGACCCGCCTCCATGATGACCGTGATGTTATTTCCAAAGGGCTGCCACTCGGAAAGCGAAAACGACTGGAAATAGCCCGTGCACTGGCAACAAAACCTGACCTGTTACTCCTGGACGAGTCTTTTGCCGGGCTGAACCCGACGGAACAGAATGAATCAATCGAAATTATCAGAAAGATAAAAGAAATTGGCATCACCATCATGATTATCGAACACAACATGAAAGTTATCATGTCGATCTCGGACCGGATAATGGTGCTGAACTACGGCCAGAAGATTGCAGATGGGAGTCCGGAAGAGATCAGGAATAATCCTCTCGTGATAGAGGCTTACCTGGGGGAAGCTTAGCGTGCTTGAGATAAGGAACATAGATGTGTTTTACGGCGATGTCCAGGTCATCTGGGATGTCTCTTTTTCTGTACAGAAAGGGGAAATAGCCGCCCTGATCGGCGCCAACGGAGCCGGCAAATCAACCATTCTCAAATCCATCTCAGGAATAGTCAAACCAGCCCGTGGGGAGATCATCTTTGACGGCAAAGAGATACATAATAAAGAGCCATATGAGTTGATTGAAACCGGACTCGCCCATGTCCCTGAAGCTCGCAGGCTTTTTGTCGAGATGTCAGTCGAAGAGAATCTCGACATCGGTTCTCTGAAGGGGAACGCGAAAAAATTGCGTGAAGAGACTAAAGCAATGGTTTATGAACTCTTCCCTCGTCTGCTGGAGAGGCGCCGGCAGGTGGCCGGGACACTGAGCGGCGGAGAGCAGCAGATGCTTGCTATCGGTCGTGGGTTGATGTCAAAACCTTCTCTCATCATGTTTGATGAACCATCTCT
Source organism: uncultured Geobacteraceae bacterium (assembly GCA_964649725.1). Classification (GTDB taxonomy): domain Bacteria; phylum Desulfobacterota; class Desulfuromonadia; order Geobacterales; family Geobacteraceae; genus CAZYTM01. The sequence goes on from CAZYTM010000005.1 coordinate 35,468, forward strand.
GGGACTGGCCCCTATTCTGGTACGGGATATCTTTGAGGTAATAAAAAAGATCCGCAGCGAAGGGATGACAATTCTTATTGTCGAGCAGAACGTCAATCTGACCCTTGCCATTGCCGACAAGGCTTATGTCCTTGCGTCAGGCAAGCTCGTCATGGAAGGGACCGGAGCATCACTTCTCGATGATGAGCTTGTGAAGACCGCATATCTTGGGGTTTGATAGAGCATAGGAGGAGAGAGAGATGACCAAGGTCGAGAAATGGATGACCAGGAACCCGATTACAATCGAAGAGGATGCCACTATCATCGAGGCGATCCACTTGCTGAAAGAGAAGGATATACGCCGCCTGCCGGTGATGAAGAAAGGGAAACTGGTCGGTCTCGTCACAGACCGGATGATCAAGGATTACACGCCTAGCAAGGCGACCAGTCTCGACACCTGGGAGGTGCACTATATCCTCTCCAAGACCGCGGTGAAAGCGGCGATGAACCCCAAACCATACACCGTGACACCGCAGACCGATCTGATCGATGCAGCACAACTGATTCACGACAAAAAACTGTACGGCCTTTGTGTAGTTGATAATCAGGGGGGTCTGGTCGGTATCCTTACCACCACCAATATCCTTGAGGCTATGATCGCCATCTGCAAGAATCCGCAGGCCTGCAACCAATAATTATCCGCAGCGGAGAGCCGGTTTAAGCGGACCGGCTCTCATATCTCTCCCCCCTCTAAACAGATATTCCTGCCAAATTTAGCTAATTTCCCCTAATGTCGGCTCCCAGGCATTCCGATATGTAGAGTAACAGGAATGTTTCAGGGGGCAGACTCATGCATCTATTTTCTAGAAATTTTAGACGAAAGGGCGAGACCAGTTGGTCAAATCCTCTTCCGCTATTTCTGCTTGGGGTCATTGTTATATACCTGGCTTTATCGGCGACTCCAACTGCGGCAGCCGGCTTCTCAACTGCCGGGAACATGAACATTACCCGCCAGTATCATACTGCCACACTAATGCAGAACGGCAAGATTCTGCTTACCGGGGGAGGGGTAACAAGCGCCGAGCTTTTCGATCCATCCAACGGGATTTACACCATGACCGGCAGCATGGCTACCACCCGAAGCAATCATTCCGCGACTCTTCTTCCAAACGGCAAGGTGCTTATCGCCGGAGGGGGAAACAACCCGGCTGAACTTTATGACCCGAACACAAACACATTCTCGCCAACAGGCAATATGGTTATACCGCGCAGCAACCATACTGCTACACTGCTGACAGACGGGACAGTGCTGATAGCTGGCGGTGGGACTTCCAGTGCAGAGATATATAATCCCGTTACAGGTGTTTTCGCTGCGACATCCGGCAACATGGGGATTACCAGAAGCAATGCGACTGCTTCGCTGTTGACCGACGGCACAGTCCTTATCGCCGGGGGGGGGACAAACACCGCTGATATATACTCGCCTGGGAGTGGAAATTTCACTGCAACTTCAGGAAATATGGCAACCATCCGCAGTAATGCCACCGCAACGCTCTTACCTAACGGCAAAGTCCTTATTGCCGGCGGGGGGACTAACAGCGCCGTCATCTACACGCCTGGCAGTGGGACCTTTACGGCGACAACCGGTTCAATGAGCGCATCCCGTAGCAGTCACAAAGCGGTTCTGCTCCCCAATGGCAAGGTTTTGATAACCGGTGGCAACAACGGGCCTACAGCTCTCAACAGCAGTGAGATCTATGACCCGGCCAGTAGCAACTTTACTCCCGGCAACAATATGCTCAATGAGAGGACTTACCACACCACAACATTGCTACCAGACGGAAGAGTGTTTGTCGTTGGCGGATGGAATGGCAGCAACTCCCTTGCAAGCGGCGAAATATATGACTATTCAGCTGGGGCAAGTAGTGCCGCCGGAGATATGGGTACTGTTCGGAGTAACCACACAGTTACCCTGCTGAGCAACGGGACGCTACTTGTTGCCGGTGGTGTCAATAATGGCACTACTTTGAACAGTGCGGAGATTTACGACCCTTCTGCAGGGACATACACAGCCACCACTGGGAACATGGGGACCGCCAGGAAAAACTTTACCGCCACACTTCTGCCAAATGGCAAAGTTCTTATAGTCGGTGGTTGGGATGGAACTACAGGATACAACACTGCTGAGATTTACAACCCAGCTACAAAAACCTTTGCCGCGACTGGGAGCATGACAACGGGACGATACTACCACACAGCCACCCTGCTGCATGACGGGAAGGTATTAATTACCGGTGGATCAAATGGCCTGACCGGGAATACTGCCGAAATATATAACCCGGAAACCGGCACATTCACCCTCCTTAGCGGCCGGATGACTTCCAAGCGTGTTTTTCATTCTGCCACCCTGCTCACCAACGGTAAGGTCTTGATTGCCGGCGGATGGGACAGCGGCAACGGCTATCTTGACTCCACTGAACTTTTCAACCCTGCCAATAATTCCTTTACTGCTGCAGGGAGCATGAACTACATCCGTTTCAATCATACTGCGACACTTCTGGCGAACGGGAAGGTACTGATTGCCGGAGGAGACTTGAATCAAGGGGGGACGGCTGAACTCTTCAACCCGAATACAGGCATCTGCACTATAATAACCCCCCTCTCCACATTTCGGCGATTCCATTGTGCAACACTCCTCCATGGTGGCATGGTGCTCATCTCAGGTGGCTACAACGGGACTGAAGCGGTCTCCACAATGGAGTTGTATGACCCGGCCAGGGGGACTTTCAGCGCTACCGGGCCAATGGGTTCAGAACGTTACCTTCATACAGCGACTCTCCTGCCGAACGGCAAGGTCCATCTTGCCGGTGGTTGGGACGGTAGCGATGACCTGAAAAGCAGTGAACTTTTCGATGTCGGCCTTGGTATAAATGACGGACGTCGACCGTTAATATCATCCATAACAATGCCTCCTACGCTCCCCAAACGACTGCAATTCTCAGGGATCGGCTTCAGAGGCGATTCGGAAGCCTCCAGCGGGTCCAGTGCGACATCCAATACCGACTTTCCTCTCGTCCAGCTTCAACGCATCGATAATGGTCAGACCACAATACTCGGACCAGATACAAACAGCAACTGGACAGCAACAGATTTTACATCGGCAACCGTTTACGGGCTGCCAAACGGCTATTATCTTGCTACCCTTGCCGCCAACAGCCTTACCAGCGTAGCCCAGATCATACGTGTAGCATCAGACATCAATGTTTCACCGACTACGGTAGACTATCAGAATGTCAACATCAACAGCACCTCACTCCCCGAGACATTCACCATAAGCAATAACGGTGCTGCTGACCTGGTGATAAGCGGCATAACATTATGGGGTGGAGATTCCCCAATGTTTACCAAACTTCCAGGCACCTGCGGCTCCCTTCCTGCCACGATCATCCCGGGGAGCAACTGCACAGTGATAGTAACGTTCACTCCGACTTCACTCGGGGGTAAAAGTGCTACCCTCTCCATCATGTCCAATGATCCCGATTCCTTGACCACCGACATTCCGCTTACCGGAACCGGTGTTCTCATCACCTATACTCTCTCACTCGACTTCATCGGCAATGGAACCGGCACAGTCAATTACTCCACAGGTGGAAACTGTACCGTTGACTGCGACAAAAATTTCAACAGTGATACTACTGTCGCACTCAACGCCACACCAGATTCGACATCACAGTTTGACGGGTGGAGCGGCTGTGACACCATCGATAACGGTGCATGTATTATTACGATGACCTCGGCGAGAATAGCATCTGCGAACTTCAATCTGGATGTGACCGCTCCGACCTCCTCAATAACCGCTCCAGCCAATAATGCCGTGCTCAAAGGAGTGAACACCATAATCACCGGAGCTGCATCTGATAGCGGCTCAGGTTTGCAGCAGGTGGAAATTTCCTTCAATAACGGGTCAACATGGCAGACTGCAACCGGAACGAGCCCCTGGAGTTATACCTGGACCCTGCCGTCAGACGGTCTTACCAGCATACTGGTCCGTTCGCTTGACAAGGCGGGGAACTATCAGAACCCCCCACTGAATATTTCAGTTAGAATTGACAATACAGAGCCAAATACAGCTATTACTGCTCCAGTTGCCGGGGCAGCTCTGAGAGGTTCATCCTACACTGTTACAGGCACTGCATCGGATAGCGGCTCAGGGGTAAGTAAAGTGGAGATATCCACCAACGGAGGGGCCACATGGAATCTACCTACCGGTACTACGAATTGGAGCTACACCTGGACCCTTCCGGTTGACGGCCCGGCAGTAGTCCTTGCCCGTACAACTGATGCCGCGGGCAATCTCCAGTCAGTCCCTACCAGCGTAGCCGTGACCGTGGACAATACCCCCCCGACCTCGACAATAACTGCTCCCCCCGGCGGGACTATCCTCATCGGCAGCACTGCCACAATTATCGGTAATGCCAGCGACGGAACAGGTTCAGGCATCAACAAGGTAGAGGTATCCGCTGACAATGGTGTCACTTGGGTCACAGCAAACGGGACAACCAGCTGGAACTATGTCTGGACCCTCCCCGCAGATGGTAATCATACCCTCAAGGTCCGCGCAATCGATAATGCCAACAACATTCAGGCAGTCCCTTCAACTGTAGCGCTTATAGTAAACAACAATGCACCTACATCAACTTTTGTCGCCCCGGCTAGCAGTTCTACCATCAAGGGAGTTACCACCAACATAACCGGGACTGCCGCCAGCAGCGGGTCAGGAGTGCAGAAAGTCGAGCTTTCTTTCAATGGCGGTAGCACATGGGTCCTTGCTACAGGGACAACAAGCTGGAGCTACAACTGGACATTACCGGCGGACGGCAATTATACCATATATGCCAGGGCCGTTGACTTTGGCGGGCTTGTTCAGACAACTCCGGCGCAAGTTACATTCAGCATTGACAATACTCTCCCTAATGCCATTATTGCCACGCCAACCAACCTGACGATGCTCAGGGGCGCAGGGGTAAACATAAGCGGGACCGCTACCGATAGCGGCTCAGGGGTGCAGCGGGTCGAGGTCTCTATTGACGGCGGCACTACCTGGGTCACCTCAACAGGTACGACCTCTTGGAACTACTTCTGGAATTTCTCAACAAACGGCACATTCAACATCAAAGTCCGGGCCGTTGATGCCGTAAATAATGTCCAGTCTCCGGAGGCAAGCATCAGCGTAACTGTCGACATCACCAACCCGGTAGCAGTAATCAACAGCCCTGCTGACACCAGTTACCTGCGTGGCAGCAGCACAATCATCAGCGGTACGGCAACAGACACCGGCACTGGTCTGCAACGGGTAGAGATCTCCCTGGACAACGGCAGCAACTGGAGCAGTGTTACCGGCACCAGCAGTTGGAACTACAATTGGACCCTGCCAGCAGACGGTATCTACACAATCACTGTAAGGGCTGTAGATAATGCCGGAAATATTCAATCTCCTGTTACATCAAGCACTGTTATCGTCGATAATACATTGCCGGTAACCAGTATAACTTCCCAGCCGACTCCCTACTTAAACAGTGCCAGCGCCACTTTCAGCTTCAGCGCCAGTGAGCCGAACGTCAGCTACAGTTGCCGGCTGGATGACGGAAGTTATATAAGCTGTAGCAACCCATACACCATCAGCGGCCTTGCCAACAGAAGTCATACGATAACAGTACGAGCCACCGATGCAGCCGGCAATGTCGACCCAAACCCGCCCAGTATAAGCTGGATCACCGATACAGTGCGGCCGGCTGTTGTTACGATCACTCCGACCGATAGTGCTACCCTGGTCAACACCAACACCTCTTTAAGCGTCACATTCAGTGAGCCGATCGACCCTGCCTCGATCAACAATTCCACCTTTACCGTCAATAACGGCGTTACCGGCACGGTCAGCTATAATAATACCACCTACACAGCTACCTTCACACCTTCGACATCACTTGCCTACAACAAATCCTATACAGCGAGTGTCAATACCGGCATCAAAGACTTGGCCGGCAATACCCTGGCGAGTACGACTTCCTGGAGTTTCCTGACCAACCCGGATGGTGACGTTGACGGCAACGGCATTGTCGACATAACCGATGCCTTGCAGGCATTGATGATAGCTGTCGGCCGAAAAACACCGTCAGCCGCAGAAATTCAGCGGGGGGATGTGGCCCCGCTGCGAAGCGGCAAACCTGCAACCGATGGCCGGATAGATGTTGCTGATGCACTTATCATCCTGAAAAAGGTGGTTGGTCTGATCACCTGGTAAGGTTTATTGCAGACAGAGGAGGCAGAAGAGTATGAAACGAATGGCGCTGAATATAATGACCATGATCTGCACCGGGCTATTATTCTCTGGCTGTGGCGGCGGCGGTGGCAGCATAGTGAGTGTCGACCGTACCGGCACCACCGTCACCCCTGGAGGCACCTCTGCCAGCGGTGTCGCCAGCGGTTTCAGCAGCGGGGCAAAGGTAAAAATCTATTCCCTGGGGAGTAGCGGACAGAAGCTGTCGCTCATCAAGGAGACTGTCATCGATGCTAATGGTGGCTACCTGGCCTCGCTCGGGAGTTACCAGGGGGCAATACTGATCGAAGTGAGCGGTGATTATGTCGACCCTGCCAGCGGGGGGAGGACTACATTCCCCGAGACTGCACCGATGCGTGCCGCTGTGAGTCAGGCGAGCGGTACCGTCAGTGTAGCTGTCACCCCGTTGACGGAGATCGCTGTGCAGAAGGTCGGTTCAGGCGGGCTGACTGTTGCCAACATATCTGCTGCCAACAATCTAGTCAGTGACCTGTTCGAGGTAGACATAATCAATACCCAGCCGGTAAGACCTGCCGCAACCGACCTGCAGGATGCCACTCAGGCGCAGCGTGACTATACTCTCGACCTTACCGCTATCGGCCAGATGACTGCCACGACGCCAGGGGCGACATTGCAGAGTACCATGGCAAAAATCACCCTCGACATCTCCGGCAACCGGATGTCCAAGGATATGGCCGATACGCTCACAGCCAAGTTGACCGCATTTCTTGCCGATGGCAACCTGAACCGGACCGGCATCGGCAATCTGACCGGCTCCAACCTGATTTATCTCGGCAGTGTCACTGCAACAGTAAAGCTCCAGACCCAGGGACTGCTATCATCCGGCATCCTGATGCATGGCATCGAAGTGACTTTAATACTGCCTAACGGAGTGACCATGAAATCTGATTCGAGCGGCAAGATCATCAGCAACCTGGTCACAGCAAGCGGCATGACGTTAAGCGGCAGCTATGTCGACGCCCAGTACGACAGCAGTGCCAACAATGTCAAAATAGCACTGATCAATGCCGGAGGTTTCGGTCTCGGCGAATTCGCAATAGTAAAGAGTGACGTAGCTGCCGGGGTTGCACCGAACACCAACAGTTTCACCGTCTCCGACCTGAAGATAGTCGAAGGGGCCGGAGTACAGATAGCGGGGGTAGCGGTCAGGTATACAGTGGAGCTGCCATGACCACTATTTCAAGCTAGCCATGTCGATGACGAACCTGTAACGGACATCACTTTTTATCACCCGTTCGTAGGCCTCGTTGACCTGCTTGATTGGTATCACCTCCACATCTGAAACCACCCCATGCGTGGCGCAGAAATCGAGCATCTCCTGGGTCTCGCGAATACCGCCGATCAGCGAACCTGCCAGCCTGCGGCGCTGCATCACCAGTGACGCGGCAGAGAGCGGCACCGGGTCGGGAATCCCCACCAGCACCATGGTCCGGTCCCGTTTCAAGAGCCCGAGGTAGGCATTATAGTCATGCTGGGCCGAGACTGTATCAAGGATGAAATCGAACCGTCGGGCATTAGCCTTGAATGAACTCTTCTCCCCTGTTGCAATGAAATCATCGGCGCCGAGCGCCAGGGCATCGTCCCGTTTACCGACCGAGTGGCTGAGTACCGTAACCTTAGCCCCCATAGCCTTGGCTATCTTCACCCCCATATGCCCCAGACCGCCGAGCCCCACTATGGCAACCTGGTCGCCCGCCTTGACGCCATAGCGTTTCAACGGCGAATAAGTGGTGATCCCGGCACAGAGGAGCGGCGCCACTCGTGCCAGCTCCATTCCAGGGGGGATGCGCAAGAGATAATCCTCGTTAACCGTGATCCGGGTCGAATAGCCGCCATAGGTCGGTGTCTTGCCATCTTGTTCGTAGCCGTTGTAGGTGACGCTCATCCCCTTTTCACAGAACTGCTCTTCCCCCTCCTTGCAGGCTTCACAGCTGCGGCAGGAATCGACGAAGCAGCCGACCCCGACCGTATCACCGACCTGCCACTTGCTCACCTCTACCCCTCTCTTTGCCACTCTGCCGACGATCTCATGCCCAGGCACCATCGGAAAGATAGAGCCCCCCCATTCGTCTCGGGCCTGGTGTATATCGGAATGGCAGATACCGCAATAGAGGATATCTATCAGCACCTCGTGCGGACCCGGCTCGCGCCGTTCGATAGTATGCGGTGCCAGTTGGGATTTGGCCGTCATGGCTGCATAGGCTGGAGTCTTTAGCATGGCAAATAGCTCCTCTTCAAAATTAAATTTCGTTCTTACCAGGGAGTATAACTCGATATTCCGGGTCTTCAATTCGCCTGTGGATAAAGACTAGTTTATTAGCCGTCAGATTCGTGGAGAGTAGAGAGTAATCGGCAGGTGGGGTTGAAACAGGATAAAATCTGCATCAGTGGTAAATATGGAGAGCTTGTGCCGGGCCGCTATGGCACATATGAGAATATCGGCATTTTACCCCTGAAAACCCTTTGCTGCGACAGAGATTGAAGCATTCAGCTGCTGTCTCCTAATCGGGGCATTCAGCAATGGCAAGAGTTGCCAAAGTCAGGCAGTGTTGGATCGGGCAGCGTAAAAAGTCGATAATCTTCAGAAATAGTACTTTACACCTATCCCAAGTATCGCCCCACCCATATCCCAGGCGACCTTACCGTTGGCATTGGTCTCTTCCATATCAGGTTTTGCCACTACCCATTTGAATTCGGTCGTGAGCGCGACATTCTTTTTCAGCGCCATATCCGCGCCGACCACGGCATGATAACCGAACGCCCCGCCATGGACATTCTCCGAGATTATCACCGTTGTTGACCCGTTATTGTTCTCCCGGTTTATATCGAGAAAGGCAAAATAGTAGCCGACGCCACCACCGGCGAACAGCTCTGCCTTCCCCAGTTTCCAGAGCCCCTTGACAGTCAGGGTTAACGGCACCACAAAGACACTGTATTTGAAATAGTCACTGACATTGGTCCGTTCTGCATCGGCACTGTAGAACCCTGTCCCCAGTTCACAGGCGACATAGGATTCCGGTTTGAAACCGATGGCAGTATCGATACTGTAACCGACATTGAAGTCCTTGAAGCCGTTCGCTTTGCCATCATTGCTTGGCCCCTTGCCGTTAGGGAAAAATCCTCCCCCCTTGACCACGAAGTAGCGGTCCTGCGCCCCTTCTTCTTCGGCAAAGGCCATTGCCGACTGCAGCAGGGAGAAAACTGCCAGCAACCAGATTAATCGCTTCATAACTCAATACCCCCGTAGCAGCTATGGCTAGCTCTCTTCTGTCTCATTTGCCGACCACCTTGAAGGGCATAATTCGCGGTAGCTCGGTCGATTCAGTGGCGAACAGATTCCGGTCGCCATCTTCGATGTAATATAGATCTGTCTTGCGCAGCAGATATTGCCGGTCAGAAGTCAGGGTCGTGGTGATGAGCAGTTCGGTGCTGGTCGCTCCCCCGGCATAATGGCCAAGACCCCAGTCGGTAAGGGCAGATAGCCCGATTGCAGCAGGGATCATGGCAGTACTCGAACTGAACGCATCACGTATCACAGCAATGCCGGCGGTAAGAGTCGTAATCGTACCAGGAATATGCGCGTAACGGGAACTTCGATGGGTTATCAGCTGGGTCTCACAGACCAGTCCGATCTCGCCGCCATTGAGTCGGGTTGCCACAGGCAGCCCGAGACCTACCAGATGAGTGATGAGCAGTTCCCGAAAAGCCTTGCTGAAGACCGTATCTTCAAGCGGTGCATAGACGTAGATCGGCTTTTTGCGTGACGAAGAGGACATTGAAGCGAACTTCAGCGAGGTCTGTTTAGCGACATCCTTGGCCAGCAGATCCCAATGATGCACAGCCTTTGCTTTCTTCTGGGTAGAGAGTGGATGGTTTTTGGCAATTGGCACCTGAGCTGCACAGCCTAAACAGACCAGCAATAATACAATTAGCAGATTCCGGCCTTTCATTTGTTACCACCTCCTGCTCCACTGCTTACGAACTATATTGCAAATATTAATCTGCACTATGATGATATTTATGCTTGTACATATTATGTCGGTTGCTTACGCTGATACTTGAATAATTTTAACATTTTCAGACTTGACATCGGTTACACTTTTAGTTAATGTTTGTAACAAATACATAACATCTGTCCGATAAGCGATAATACTAAACCATCTGCGAAGATGGGGCGGAAAGCCTACAGGGTCTTGTCCTGACATGCAAGACAGCCGGGTTGCCGAAATATCATAATTATTTCGGCAACCCTTTTTTTTACCCAAGAATAATTAATGCCGGTCGATATATATATAAAAATAGGGATTTGCCTTACAATTCTAATGAGAGTAATTGACAGAGCAATTACCATAGTTACACTTTAAGCAAAGCAATTAACTGCTTTTGCCAATAACCTGCAGTATTAATCCTTGGAGTTCAGCATATGAAAAGTCTGGCAGGAATATTCATCCTTCTGGTACTAATCCCCGCGTTGACCCTGGCCGCTGAACCGCAGGTGAGCGGCACAACCATCATTAGATTCGAGGAGCGGAGCCTCCCAGGCTTTGACAAGCAGCGGCTCATTCCCGCCACCCAGTTCATCGGCATCGAGACCGACAATATCGGCGCCGAGAACCTTTCGCTCCACCTTTACGGTTGGGGGCGTCTCGATCTGGCCGACAAGAGCGGTGCCGAACGGACTACTGATGGTGACCTGGGTTATGGCTATCTACAGTACCGTCTCCCCAAAGCGAACGGTCTGCTCAAGGCAGGCCGCTTCTCTATCTTCGAGGGGGTCGCCAATGAACAGATTGACGGAGTCGCCGCTAGTGTGGCGCTGGCCAAAGGGCTAGGCCTGTCACTATACGGTGGCGTGCCGAGCAGTCTCGACCGGTCTGACAGCAACCAGGGTGACTATATCTTTGGCGGCCGCATCTCCTATCGCTATGCCGGCCGTTTCGAGCTCGGTGCGTCGGCACTACGGGAGAACGGCCTGTTAAACGGCACCTCACTTGCCAACAAGGATTACCGTCAGCTGGTAGGTGGTGACCTATGGGCGAGCCCGATCAGTTTTATCGAACTGAATGCCAGGGTTTCCTATAATACCGTCACCAGCGGGCTGGCAGAGCAAAATTGGGTACTTGCGCTGAAACCGTTCAAACAGCTGACCATGTCGGGTGAATATCGGGAGAACCGCCTCAAGGATTATTTTTCCGCCTCCAATTTCAGGTCGCTGTTCAATCCGGATATCACTGATACGGTTAAGCTCTATGGCGGCAGCATTACCTGGCTGATAGCGAAACCGGTGGAGTTGACATCGACCTTCCAGCGGATCAGCCGCGATATCAGGGGGGATGCCGACCGTTACGGCGCTGAACTGCGGCTGGCATTCCTGGAGAACAAACTGAGACCAGGGGCATCCTACTTTCGCGTCAAAGGTGCCACCGGCAACACCTCCTATCATGAGACCCGCGGCTATATCCTCTACGACGTGAGCAGATATTTCACCAGCCTCGACGCTATCGCCCATATTTATGACGAAAAGATCTACAACAAGAAGAACGCCTTTGAGACCATCGTCTCGCTCGGCTACCGCTTCATGCCGAACCTCTCACTTTCCGGCGACCTTAGCTACGGCAGGAACCCACAGTTCGATGATGAGCTGAAAGGTCTTGTCCGACTCATCTACAACTACAGTCTGGTACGCAAGGGGGCCAGCAAATGATCAGTATGCGTCTCTTTTTCCTCACTGCCTCGTTAGCGGGATTTCTGACCATAACCGCCTGCAGCCACATACTCTCCAGCGACTCCTCCCTGCCGGGCTCCCATCCTGAAGCGCTCGGAGAAGGGAGAGTCAGTTGCAGCGAGTGCCACGAAGACCAGGCCAAAGGGAGCCTCCGCCCTTACACCGCCTTCAACCACACGAACCTGTTCATCAAGAACCACCGCTTCTATGCCGGCAATGACCAGCGTCTCTGCAGTGTCTGTCACGCAGCTTCGTTCTGCAACGACTGCCATGCCCGGGAGACTGAAATGAAACCGTCGGTCAAATTCGGCAATCGTCCGGACCGGGAGATGATGCACCGTGGTGACTATATGACCCGCCATAAGATTGATGGCAAGATCGACCCGACAAGTTGCTATCGCTGCCATGGCAGGGCCAATAATGAGCAGTGCATGGGCTGCCACAAGTAGGAGATATTCATGTCTAGAAACCGTCTGCTTTTTTATAGTGCCGTTTTGTTGCTCTTTGCGTCTGTCATCTGGGGGTGCAGCAGTGCCAACAGCGACGCCCCTGCAATCGACGCCAATGGCCATCATCCTGCTAACTGGGTCCAGGCCCATCCAGACGCCTTCAAGAGTAACCCGAGTGCCTGTCACGAATGTCACAGCACCCAGGGGAGTACTGACCTGAGAGGTGGAATCAGCAGGGTAAGTTGTTTCTCTGCCTCGTTCAATGGCATCACTTGCCACCCCAACGGTCCGAGCGGCCATCCGGACGGCTGGGCCAGCCCCGATTCCCACGGTGCTTCAGCCAAGCGACCGGTTGGTGGCAACGACGGCTTCGAAAAATGTCAAGTCTGCCATGGCAATAATTTCGCCGGTGGTATTGTCAACAAGAGCTGCCTGAACAACAGTGCCTGTCACGGTGCCGGGGTCAACTCCCCGCATCCGAAAAAACCGTGGCGCGGAGCCCGTAGCCATTCCGCAACCGATACCAGCAATGTTAGGGTCTGTGCCGGTTGCCATACAGCCGGAGCAAATCTCAGCGCGGTTTTCCAGTCAGCCAGCTATGCCTCAGGAAACCCTGGCTGCTTCAACAACACCCTCTGTCATGGGCAGATAGGACACAACCAGGGGTGGAGAGACCCGGGGCAACATGGTGTAGCAGCCAAAGCCGCACCTGGTGGCGGGACCGGTCTCGCCTACTGCAAGAACTGTCATGGTCAGGATTTCCGCGGCAGCGGTGCTGCTACGAGCTGTTTCTCCTGCCATACCACCGCACCCCATTCGCCTGCACCCTGGCGCAGCACCTTGAATGTTCCGACGCCACGTAAACATACCAATACCGACCATGGCAACTCCACGGTCTGTGCCGGATGCCATCTGAACAACCAGCGGTTGACCACACCACAGGCAGTTCCGGCAGGCACTTCACCCGATTGCTTCAACAACACCCTTTGTCATGGTCTGGTCGGCCATCAGTCCGGCTGGAGCCTGCCTGCCAACCATGGTCTACAGGCCAAACTGCCACCACCAGGGGCTGGGTTCAACTATTGCCAGGAATGTCACGGTGCCGCATTCAACGGTGGCTTAGCACTGACCTCCTGTATCAACAACCCCTCTACCGGCTGTCATGGCCCAACTGTAGCTGCACCACATCCGAAAAAACCGTGGCTTTCGGCAACCTTATCCCATGTCACTACCAGCGAACTTAACGTTGGCATCTGCAGTGCCTGCCATTTCAACGGGGCAAACCTCTCCCCCGTCTTTGTGGCCAAATATTCTCCCAATGCCACCGGCAGTGCCGGATGTTTCAACAACACCCTCTGCCATCCGAATCTGGGAGATTGTACCAACTGCCACAGCTCTACCAAAGGGACCGGGAGAAGGCTCGTAATCGGTGCTGGTGGTATCAGCGGAGGCGACTTCGCTCTCACCTCCCATCATGTCCAGAATTTCCCGGTGAATCAGGCTACCTGTGATATCTGCCATGATCAATCGAACCACCGCAGTGTCGACCCGACCAACGGTGTCAAGGTGCTGCTCACCAATCAGGATACTGGCGCCACCATCACCTATGACGGCACTGGCGCCAGCATAGAGCCCTTCTGCGTCTCCTGCCACAATGGCGACGGAGCAGCGATCCAGCCTGTACCGATGCAGCCATTCAAGGATTCCGGAGATTCAACCACACCGCCGAACATCTTCTGGACAGTCGGGAACATGGCCCATAGCAGCGGTAACGCCTGTTTCAACTGTCACGGCAATTCGGCCGGAGTGAGCGACACCGCCAGCGGTTCTACCAACAGCCCTAAATTCAACGGGCACGGCTCTGCATCGACCAAGTTAATGCGCTTCCCCTACGACGCTACCATCGCTGCAAGAAGTTCCTCCGATGCCGGCAATATCTGTCACAACTGCCACGGCAATCCGGCAGTCGGCACCGCCCCAAATGTGCTGACACCGATGCAGCAGAGCTACGGCCACGGCACTGTCACAGCAGACACCAGCTGCTTCGACTGTCATGACCAGCACATGGCAAAGGCAGGTATACATACCGTCGGCAGTGCGACCCTCTCCGGAGCACTGCAGGGAGCACCGGCGGCCCAAGTCACTTTCAGTGCTGCCAACTGGGGCGGTGCAACAGTGGATGCTGTAAATCTGGTTGATGCCACTGCTGAGTACAAGATATGTTTCAGGTGTCACAATTTCGCTGCCGGTGCAGGTGCGACGGCCAAGACCGATCAGAGTTGGGAATTCAATCCTGCCAATCTCTCCGGCCATCCGGTTGCATCTGGTCTGATCAACTACAGTAATTCTGCGGCGCCGAAGGGGCTGAGTGCTGCGCAATTGCTCGCCCCCTGGAACAATCCGGCCAATATCGGCAATCAGGTCATGTACTGTTCTGATTGCCATGGCAACAGCGGCAGCGGCGCCCAAGGGCCACACGGATCAGCGACCAAGTGGCTGCTGGTAGGTGTCAACAGGGCCTGGCCATACACCAACGCTGCCAGTAATGGGACATCGGCAGCGGCCGGCACGCTATTTACCCTTGCCAACAGGACGACCGGCCTGGGAACAGCTAATGGTCTCTTCTGCTATAACTGCCATCCAAGCACGAATGTCAATAATGTCCACTCAACAGGTAATCATTCCGGAGTCCCGTGCGTAGGCTGCCATATCCGTGTCCCCCACGGCGGCAAAGTGGCACGGCTGATTAATACCAATACCGCTGGCAAGGTGCCACGTTATGCACCAGACGGGAATGGTGGCGGCACGATATATATCTATGAATTCATCAAGCGTAACTCCGGCAGTTACAGCAAGGGCGACTGTCTGACCGGAGCCGGCTGTCATGGCAACGGCACAGGAGGGGCTAACCCGAGCCGCTTCTGGTAATGCTGATCAACAGAGAGCCCCGGCAACCTACTTTTGCCGGGGCCCTCTCATTTCCGAATCATCTTTGCATTCCATTTTGCCAGAATCTGATGCTATAATATCAATTATTGCTTATCAAGGTTGCAAAGGATAATTCTATGCCCAATCGCAGACGTTTCAGCCGCGTACCGTTTTCCACCGTCTGTATCATCAAGCATAACGAGACCACTTATCCGGTCAGCCTCATCGACATCTCCCTCAAAGGGGCGCTGATCCATACCGACACCATCCTGCCATTGCAAAAAGGGGATGAAACCCAGTTCATCCTGGCCCTGGATGATAACGAGACCCGTCTCGTCTTTGCGGCTGATGTTGCTCATATCGAGGCAGATCACTATGGCATTCATTTCAGGTCTACCGATATCAATTCGATGATACATCTGCGGAGACTGCTGGAGGTCAACCTCTGCGATCCGGACCGGCTGGTGAGCGAACTTGGTACTATGGTGCATGCCGATGAATGAATTCCTTCCCGCCAGGTAAAAAAGCCCCGCTGGCAATGCCAACGGGGCTTTTTCTTGTCAATAAATATATCTTTCGGCAAGAAATGCTACTCCTATTTATGCAGGAACTCCCGACCGAACGGCGACATCTCCCTGAGTCTGCGTATGATTGGTGGCAATTCGCGGATAACCGCTTCTATCTCGGCTTCAGTTGTGAAACGGGAGAGGGAAAAGCGGATCGAGCCATGGGCGCAGGTAAATGGCACCCCCATGGCGCGCAGCACATGTGATGGTTCCAGCGACCCAGAGGTACAGGCACTGCCGGATGAAGCACAGATCCCCTTTTCCGACAGCAGAAGCAGGATCGCTTCTCCTTCGACGAACTCGAAAGCGATGGAAACTGTATTGGGGAGCCGTTCAGCACCACCTCCATTGATCCGGCCGTTCGGGATTATGGCCAGCAACTCACTCTCCAGTCTATCGCGCATCTTTCTAACTCTGTTGTTTTCGTCATCCAGAAACCGACCGGCAAGTTCGCAAGCCTTCCCCAGGGCTATTATGGAGGCGGTGTTCTCGGTTCCGGCCCGGCGGCTCTTCTCCTGATGGCCACCGACCATGAACGGACGAAATGGTACCCCCTTGCGCAGATAGAGTGCTCCAATCCCCTTTGGCGCATGTAACTTGTGCCCGGACAGGGCAAGCATGTCGATGGTGGAGCTGGCCATGTCGAGCGGGATCTTACCGACTGCCTGAACCGCATCGGTATGGAAAAGAGCCCCTTTCTCCTTGACGATCCTCCCTACTTCTTCAACAGGAAAAACCACCCCGGTCTCATTATTGGCATACATCACCGAGACTATTGCCGTATCCTCGTCAATAGCTCTCCGCAATTCATCCATATCGAGGCGGCCGGCGGAGTCAACATTCAACTCGGTGACACGGTAGCCGCGCTTGCTCAAATTGCGACACATGGTCAGGACAGCAGGGTGTTCCACCCGAGTAGTGATGATATGGCGACGCTCCGGGAAGACCTCCAGAGCCGAGCGGATAGCTGCATTGTCACTCTCAGTACCGCAGGCAGTGAAGATAATCTCTTCCGGGGAAGCGCCGATCAGACTGGCAACACGGCTGCGGGCCTCATCGACCTTTTTCTGTACCTGGCCACCGAAAAAGTGCATGGAGCTAGGGTTGCCATAAAGTTCACAGAAATATGGCTGCATCTCGGCAAAGACAGCTTCATCGACCTTGGTGGTGGCATTGTTGTCGAGATAGATCTCCTTCATCCCTCCACCTCCTCGACCGTTATATCGCTGCTTACCAGATCACGCAGCTTCTGCTCGACGAACTTGGCTGTGAATCCCGACGAGGCGCAGCCGGCACATGCTTTACGGAAGGCGATCTGCACCCGGCTGCCGTCGATATCGATCAGCTCCAGGTCGCCACCATCAGCCCAGAGCAGCGGTCTGATCTCCTTTTCCAGGGTATCCTGGATCAACTGCATTTTGCGCAGATTTGTCAACTTCTCCGGCTTCTTCGGTGCAGCCTCCGGCTGGCCACCGAGTACTTCGGCGATCAGCTCCTTGATCTTCGGGATGCAGCCGCCACATGCCCCTCCTGCCTTGGTGAAATGGGTCACCTGTTCAGCAGTCTGCAGTTTGTTCTGGATAATGACCTTTTTCAGAAAGCCGTCAGTAAGGCCGAAACATTTACAGACGATCTCCCCCTCCTGCTCCAGCTCGTGGTCATGACCATGCCCATGGGTCGGCACCGGACCACCTCTATACTTGGCAATCGCCACTTCCAGCGCCTCTTGCCCCATGACAGAACAGTGCATCTTCTCTTCCGGCAGACCGCCGAGAAAATCGGCAATCTCCTGATTTGTCACCGCCAGCGCCTCATCAAGGGTCTTCCCCTTGATCATCTCGGTCAGCGCCGAAGAGGATGCAATGGCGCTTCCACAACCAAAGGTCTGGAACCTGGCGTCAACGATCCGCTCTTTCTTCTCATCCAGCTTGATGAAGAGCTTCAGTGCATCGCCGCAGGCCAGACTCCCAACTTCGCCAACAGCATCGGCATCAGCTATATCGCCAACATTTCTGGGATTCAAGAAATGCTCTTTAACTTTATCGGTATAATCCCACATATCGCCTCCAGATTTGCTTAGTCGGTTGCAAATATACAGTATAACCTATTTTATCTCTCAAGCTCAACCATCTTCATAAACCAGACGTAAATATGGCGCCAGAAAAGTCTGATAACCACTCTGGCGCCGGAGTTTTTGTCTAGCTACCTGTCTCTCAGCCGAGTATCAGCTTTCGACCGGCAGTGATAACCTCCTGCAGCCGGCCTTCTGTAGCTGCTTCACCATAAAGTCTGACCACCGGTTCGGTGCCTGATTTGCGAAACAGAATCCAGCTGCCATCCTCCAGAATGAATTTGCAGCCATCGATGGTCACGATATCCTTGACACTGCTACCGGCGATAATGGCAGGCGCCGATTTCAACTTGTCGGGGAAGGCAGCCTCCTGCTCAGGATCAAGGGTGATGTTCTCACGTTTTGTGATAAAACGTCCAACCTTGTTATAAAGCCTTTCCAGCAAGGCTGTCACCGATAATCCTTCCCGCGCCACCATCTCAGCCACTAGGAAACAGGCCAGGATCCCGTCCTTTTCAGGCACATGCCCCTTGATCGAGAGACCGGCACTCTCTTCGCCGCCGATAATGATCTTGTCTTGACTGATGAGATCGCCTATATACTTGAAACCGACCGGCGTCTCAAAGACCTCTATCCCATGATAACGGGCCACTGCATCGATAAAATGTGTAGTTGCAACACTCCGTGCCACACCACCGGTAATACCACGAACCCGGATCAGGTAATCGAGCAGAAGTGCGATGATGTAGTTAGGTTCTATATAGGTGCCGTCGGCATCGATGATGCCAAACCGGTCGGCATCGCCATCAGTTGCCAGTCCTAGCTTAATTGCCGGATCAGCTTTAACCAGCTCGATGAACGTTTTGATATTCTTTGCCGCAGGCTCTGGTGGGAAGCCACCGAAATATGGGTCAAGATGGTTGTTGATCTGCTTTATCTGTATATTGTGCTGTAACAACGGTTCATCCAGATAGCCACGGCCGGTTCCATAAAGAGGGTTAAGGGCGACTGTGCCGAGTCCGGCTATGGCGGCAAAATCTACCTTGTCTTCAAGCGCACGCAGATATGCTCCCTTCGGATCGATATCTTCAAGGAAACCATTCCGGCGGGCATCTTCCAGCTGCAACTCCTTGAAACACACCTCTCCGAGCATTTCATTGGCACGTCTTTCTATATCGCCGGTAGTCTCTGGCAAGGCCGGTCCACCCCAGGCTGGTGAAAATTTGATGCCGTTATACTCGGGCGGGTTATGGCTTGCTGTGAAGTTTATCGCCCCTGCCGCCTGACGACGGAGGACTTCAAAGGAGATAACCGGCGTTGGAGTATCGCGGTTGCATAACAGCGCTTTTACTCCTGCCCCGGCAAGAACCCGCGCGGCCTCGGTGGCGAACCGCTCCCCCAGGAAACGGGTATCGTATCCTACGATCACCCCTTTACCGGCATCGCCGTTGGCAGTCACATGATCAGCAATGGCCTGCACCACCACCCTGATATTGTCTATAATGAAATCTTCGCAGAGAATTCCACGCCACCCGGATGTGCCAAAGGAAATACGACTCATACACCCCCCTATTTCTCATTTTATGCGACTTCATGCATACAGTACACAGCCAAGCCGCCATTAACAGGTTAATACAGAGCCATTCGGCAGTCAAGTGGCAACCATGCAAAAAGGATTTTTCCTGTTGACAATTTTCTTTCAAACTTGGTAGAGTTGATAAAAGAAACGAATCGTTGCGTTATGCAGAGGAGGATTAAAATGCAGTGTCAAACCGTACTTCCCGGCACCGAGTGTACATTCTGGGGCAAGCAGGGATGTGTATTTACCACCGGAGCATGCCAGGTCGTCGTTGAAAATTGTGAAGGGTGTGATCGGGTAGTCGACAGTTCCATAGGCAAGGTATGCAGCGCCTACCCATCTCCGGACAAGAAATGGCAGATGGGAATCTGTAATTTTGCCACCCATGTAAAAGTGGAGATCAAGAGTGAGGAGACCAAGGTCAACCCGCTCAAGGCTTCCAAGAAAGCTTCAGGCGGTGGCGGCAAGAAAAAATAGTTCACGTGTACATATTTGTTGTGAAAAAGGGAGGATACTGTCCTCCCTTTTTTTATTAATATCAGCATAATATTATTCCGGCAATTATCTCTACACCATGCCAACTGGAGGTCCGATGCCATTTACATTCCTACCATGTCCTTCATGTGGAGCAGCGGTAAAATCATATCTGAATCCAATACCAACTGTCGATATTATCATTGAAGTTAATGAAGGAATAATCCTCATCGAACGACGAAACGAACCTTTTGGCTGGGCCCTCCCTGGCGGGTTTGTCGATTATGGCGAGACATTGGAAGCAGCCGCCAGACGTGAGGCACTGGAAGAGACCGGCATGGAGATATCCGACCTGTGCCTGCTGGGCTGCTATTCCGATCCGTCCCGTGACCCACGCCAGCACACCATCACCACAGTATTTGTTGCCACTGGCAATGGCAATCCGAAAGCTGGTGATGATGCAAGACAACTTGCCATATACCCGACAACATCATTACCGGAAAAACTATGCTTTGATCATGGGATGATACTCAACGATTATAAAAAAATGCTGGGAATTGCCTAGTCAGCCAATTTCCTGTGGATCACATTTTTTCTTCCCGGTAAACAGCTGCCCCTGAGTAGTGCGTAAGAACTCCTCCACCTCCTGATGCGGGAGCGGCCGGCTGAAGTAATACCCCTGGACCTCATCACAGAGATTATTCTTCAGAAATGAGAATTGCCCTTCTGTCTCTACTCCCTCGGCAGAAACCCGCAAATTCAGACTGTTCCCCATTGCTATGATTGCCATGGCTATTGCTGCATCAGTAGTGTTGACCTCTACGTCTCGAACGAAAGTCTTGTCTATCTTCAGGGTGTTGATGGTAAAGCGCTTAAGATGGGCAAGCGAAGAGTACCCGGTACCGAAATCATCGATAGAGATATGTATGCCAAGGTTCTGCAGCTGGGTGAGTACGGAAGTTATGAAATCAGGATGCTGCATAATGACCGTCTCGGTTATCTCCAGTTCCAGATAGCGCGATTCTAAACCGGACTCTTCAAGAACCTGGGTTATCTTGTCGAACAGATTCTTCTGTTGCAACTGGTTTGCCGAGAGGTTGACGGCAATGCGCATGGCTGGCAGGCCGGCGTCCTGCCAGGACTTGTTCTGCTGACAAGCTTTCAGCAGCACCCATTCACCGATTGTGACTATAAGGCCTGTCTCTTCAGCTAAGGCCAGAAAATCAGCAGGTTCAAGCAGACCCAACTCCGGATGCTGCCAGCGAAGTAGCGCTTCCATAGATGATATGCGGCCTGTCTCGATATCGATTTTGGGCTGATAGTAGATAAGCAGTTCTTCTCTCTCCATGGCCCTGCGCAACCTGTTCTCCAGCACCAGCCGATTGTGCGCATTCTCGTCCATGGCAGGATGGTAGAACTGGAAGTTGTTCCGTCCCTGTCCCTTGGCATAATACATCGCACTGTCAGCTTTTTTTACCAACCCTTCTATATCGTCACAATCATTTGGATAGATACTTATACCGATGCTGGAGGTGATAAATAGTTCGTGCCCCCCTATATCAAAAGGTTTGGCAATAGACTTTAGTATTTTTCGGGCAACTTTTTCCAGATCAGGTATCCCACGTATATTTACCAGCACGACAACAAACTCATCACCACCAAGCCTAGCCACCGTATCAACTTCTCGGACACAGGAGCTTAATCGCTCTGCAACTGCCAGAAGAAGCAGGTCTCCATTTGCATGACCCAGGGAATCGTTGATATTCTTGAATCGGTCCAGATCGAGATAAAGAACCCCCATCCTCAGTTTCTGCCGATTGGCCAGAGCACGACCTATCTTCAGCCGATCGACAAAAAGAATACGATTAGGCAGTCCTGTCAGGGTATCATGATGCGCCATATGATACAGCTGTTCCTGTGTCTCCTTTCGCTCTGTTATGTCCCGGCCGATACCCCAAATTGCTACCGGTTCGCCATCTTTGAAACTACAGGTTATGTTCCCTTCAATAGTTACTAATGCCCCATTCTTTGCTACATAAGTTATTTCCGTAGTGCTGATCTTTTCCCCTTCAACGACTCGACTGATCTCTGCCAGACAATGTACCTTGCTCTGTTCATGAAGCAGATCAAAAAGTGTGCTGCCGGCAAGCTCATCCAGAGTATATCCCATGACCTGTTGCCAGGCTCGATTTATATAGAGAAATCTGCCATCCGGAAGATTGCTCTGGATCAGATCGTTTGCAGAGTCAAGAAAAGTGAGCAGTCGTTCTTCACTCTCTCTGAGGAGACGTGTTTCACGGCGAATCACCGACATGAGAAAAGTAACGATAATCGCTGTTATTGCATTGAGTATAACCAGCCAGAACCAGATCAGTACCAGATAGAGTAAATCCCTGTGGAGTTGCTGGTCGACAAATGGCATTTTGACAGGTGCGAGGATACCTTTATATTCCAAAACGAGTAATGACCCATAAAGTATCGCTCCTATAGTGCCAATACTCCAGACGTCACCCTTCCGTTCTAGAAGAAAAGATGACTCGATAGTGACTATCAGGTAGACAGGCCAGAACCAGCTGGCAGCACCGCCGCTAAAATGGATAAGGATGGATACAAAGATGATATCGAGGAGAATTTGCCAATGTACAGCAAAAGGGATATTTTGAAATGAGGCAAAGTGATGCCTGTAGAGATAATTGTAGGAGATCACCGCCGCTACGGAGATACCAAGAAAAAGTAGTTGCGCCCAGTTAAGGAAAAAACCATAACGGCTGAATGAAAAAAAACCTCCGGCGTAAATACCGTAAATTCCAATAAGTAACAGCAGCATCCAGCGCGCACGGGTAACTAGATGAATTCGGCCAAATTCCTCAAGCGAATCCTCCTGCTCCCTGTTTCGGCCAAAGCGCATAGCATTTAGCCGCCTGGTCAATGCATCGACCCAGGTTATCCGTTCTCCATCAGCGCCCTGCATTCAGCGTCCTTTCGCGTGGCATCGGAGTAATCATCAGCAATTGAAAAAATCCAGTTCCGGGACCTCCTTTAGAATACCAAGCTCAGCAGAATAGCGATAAAAAAGCCTGAGCCCTTCAAGATGTCGAGGCGTCAAATCGTATGAGATAGTCTGCCAGTAGTCAGCCAGTGCCTGTCTGCTTATCCAGGTGCGCTTATTGTGAAGGGCAGCAATATCTGCATAGGAATTGTAAGCTTTCTCCTTTGCAGTTCGCAGTGCGAGAGCCAGCCTGGCAAGCTCTACATGCCGTTCGCAGTCAGCCTGTCGTGTCACTATCCAGAGCGCAAAGACAAATGGCAGACCGGTAAAATTGTACCAGAGCTCACCCAAATCGTAAACATGATATCGCTCCGGCGAGAGCCACGTCTTAAGGGCATTATCCCCTATAAGGAGTACCGCAGGGTAATTCCTCAGTGACTCCGGCAAAAGTAAATCAGTCCGTTCGAACAGGTTTGAGTATCCTCTCTCCTTGCTCAGCAGTATCTTTAACAGGTTAACCGATGTATCAGATTCAGATGTAAGACCAATCGTCTTATTGTTCAGCTCTTCAAGTGGCAGACTGGAGATAAGCAAGACGCTGCGCACTGCTCCAATAGAGCTGATGGAGAGATCAGGCAAGAGGAGGTAGCGGGAAGCATTTATTGCATATTCAATGGACGATGATGGACAGATATCGAGTTGACCTTGGGACAGCAGCTGATTAAGATAAGATGGCACACCTGCTATATAGTTATAATCACAACAATCATCAAGCTCCTCTAACATGGAGAAGATAGGTGTACAATTAGCATAGTCTATCTTGCCGACCCTGAGCATAATCGTTGCCTCTGAAGATATAATTTACAATTATCTGCCTGCATAGATGCAGAAATTTAACTCAGACTATACCAAGAAACCTTTTGATACAAGGCAAAACTGGCATTATTCAGAGAGCAGATAAAGAAAAAAGCGAGATAATATCTCGCTTTTTCATTAACATGAAGTATATGGTTGGTTTATTCGTCTATGCTTATGTACTCCAGATAATCGTCTGCATTCATAAGGGAATTGAGTTCTTCAGAATCGGCGATCTCAACAACTAACAGCCAACCGCTGTCATAAGGGTCATCGTTGAGAAGCTCCGGTGCATCGACAACTTCATCATTTACATCCGTAACCGGACCGCTCAGTGGGGCATACAGTTGCGCCACTGTTTTGCGCGCTTCAATTGAGCCAAAAGAGTCATCCTGTTCCAGCTCATCACCTGCCTCAAGCAATTCCACGGCACTAACCATTCCCAACTCCTGCTGGGCATAATCGGTAATACCTATGACTGCTTTCTTCCCTTCAACCCTTACCCAGACATGCTCTTTGCTGTACTTTAACTCATCCGGAAAATCCATTGCTAAACTCCGCTATTCCAGAACAATCCTCTCCAGGAAACTGGTATCGATGTTCCCTTCGATGAAATCTTTGTTGGCCATTATCCGCTTGTGGAATGGGATAGTCGTCTTAATCCCCTCAATGATATATTCGTCCAGAGCTCTCGCCATACGCTTGATGGCATCTTCCCTGGTTTCAGCGTGAACGATCAATTTGGCTATGAGTGAGTCATAGTGAGGAAGGACCGTATACTGGTCATAAACAAACGAGTCGACCCGCACTCCAAGACCACCGGGGGGATGATAGCCAACGATCTTCCCTGGTGACGGGGTGAATTTTACCGGGTCTTCCGCGTTGATCCGACACTCAATGGCATGACCGTTGATCTTGATATCACTCTGCTTGTAACGGAGTTTGATCCCGTATGCAGAACGAATCTGCTCTCTGACGACATCAACACCTGTCACCATTTCCGTTACCGGGTGCTCTACCTGTACCCTGGTATTCATCTCCATGAAATAGAACTTGTTGTTCTTATCCACCAGGAATTCCATGGTGCCAACACTGTTGTAGCCGACCGCCTTGGCTGCCCTCACAGCAGCCTCACCCATCTCCTTGCGTAACTGTGGTGTGCTGACTGTAGATGGTGCCTCCTCGATTATCTTCTGGTGGCGTCTTTGAATGGAACAATCCCGTTCCCCCAGATGAATGACATTACCATGTTTGTCAGCAAGAATCTGTATCTCTACATGGCGCGGCTGTTCGCAGTATTTCTCGATGTATACTTCAGGGTTGCCAAAGCCGGCCTGAGCCTCGGCACGGGCTGTTGCCCAGGCATTAGGGAGGGTTGCCGGTGAATGGACGATCTTCATGCCACGACCGCCACCCCCTGCTGTTGCCTTGATGATTACCGGATAGCCGATCTCCTTGGCGACCTTGATAGCGTCACTGACATCATTGACCCCTTCTTTGGTCCCCGGCAGGATCGGCACCCCTTCTTTGATTACCGCCTGTCGACCACTTATCTTGTCCCCCATGATGCGCATGCTCTCAGAGGATGGACCGATGAAAGTGATGCCACAGTTTTCACATATCTCAGCAAAAGCAGAGTTCTCTGACAG
Source organism: uncultured Geobacteraceae bacterium (assembly GCA_964649725.1). Lineage (GTDB taxonomy): Bacteria > Desulfobacterota > Desulfuromonadia > Geobacterales > Geobacteraceae > CAZYTM01. The sequence continues at coordinate 61,090 of CAZYTM010000005.1, forward strand.
GAAACCATATCCAGGGTGAATAGCCTCGGAATCAGTGAGCTCTGCGGCGCTGATAATGGCATTGATATTGAGATAACTCTGCAGACTTGGAGCCGGACCGATGCAGACGCTTTCGTCAGCAAGCTTGACATGAAGCGAATGACTGTCGGCAGTTGAATAGACTGCTACCGTCTTGATGCCAAGTTCCTTGCAGGCCCTGATAATTCTCAGGGCAATTTCGCCGCGGTTAGCAATAAGTACTTTATGAAACATCGGGATATCTCCACTAATCTCTTTAGCTGAATGTTACAGGTATGAATTTAAATACTGAACAACTTCAAAATCAAGCTGGCTCCACCAGGAACAGTGTATCGCCGAATTCCACCGGCTGAGCATTTTCCTTGCAAATCTTGATTATTTTGCAGCGGTATTCAGCTTCGATCTCATTCATCAGTTTCATTGCCTCGACAATGCAGAATACCTGCCCTTTTTCCACTATCTGGCCGACTTCTACGTATGGTGCTGCATCAGGGGCCGGTGCACGATAGAATGTTCCTACTATCGGCGAGGTGACAGGCTGGCCCTTTTCTGGGGCATCACCAGACACCGCTGCAACAGGTACTGCAGCAGTTGTAGGTGCATTTACTGCGGTTATCTGAGCGCTCGGTAAAGTCTGCATCATTTGCGGGGCCGGCTGATAGGTAACGACTTCGGCACCAAAACGCTTCAGCCTGATTTTTGTATTTTCGCACTCCAGTTCAAATTCAGCAATGTCGGTTTCAGTTACCATCTTTATTAATGACTTGAGATCCTTACTATCCATTATCCTCTCCTTTACTTACGCAGTCTTGTATCAATCTTTACTGCCCAATTTTACAGTTTTTTAGCGAAACTAAATTATCATTATTTTTTTCGGCACCTGCGTCAGGAGTCTACAGCCGTCTGCTGTTGCGACTACAGTATCCTCAATCCTAACACCACCCCAATCCGGGATATATATCCCAGGTTCTATAGTAAAGACCATTCCAACTCCGACAACCCCATCCCCACGACTGGAAACCACCGGTTTTTCATGAACCTCCAGACCAACTCCATGACCTAATCCATGGCCAAAATATCGACCATAACCCATTTTGTCTATATAACCACGTGCTATCGTGTCAAGTTCCTTGAACGAAATTCCTGGCCTAATTGCTTGCAGAGCCAGATCCTGGGCATCCTTGACTATTTGGTATATCTCCCGCTGCTTTACAGACAGGCTTCCCACCGCAACTGTTACTGTTTCATCCGAATGATAGCCTTGGTAAAGAGCACCGAAATCTAGGGTGACCAGTTCTCCTGCAGCGATTAATTTGTCGCTGGCTCGCCCATGCGGAAGGGCACCGCGAAAACCGGAAGCGACGATAAAATCGAACGATTTGTCCTCCGCCCCACCCCTCTTCATGGCAATTTCCAGCGCAAGTGACAAGTCATGTTCACTTGTACCTGGTTTTATCAGTTCAATTATATCGAGCAGAGCCTTTGAAGCAAGTGCTGCACTTTTTGCGAGAAGTTCGATCTCCTGTTCATCCTTGATTATCCGGAGCATTTCCAAATCGCTACCAATTGGGTGCAGTTTCACATCCGGCAAGGAATCTGCAAGATCCTGATAAAATGCTACCGTAACATGTTCTGACTCAAAACCGATTTTGCGATAACCCTGCTCCTTCAGAAGATTTACAAGGCCATCGATCTTGGCACGATACTCGATAACCGTAAATGATGACACTTCTGCGGAAGCCTGAGTAACATATCTGGAATCTGTCAGAAACCAACCCTGGGTTGCGTCAAGGACTATAATCCCATCACTCCCGGAAAATCCTGCCAGATACCTGATATTGGCGAGATTGACAAAGATTATGGCCTCAACATCATCTCGTCCCAGGTATTCTCTGGCCGAAGAGATTCTGTCTTTTAGCATATAAGCTGCCTTATGACAATCCTTTTTTAATATGGTTAAAAATTGCCCGAAGTCCTAAAAGGTAACTGTCGACACCAAAGCCGGCAATCTGTCCGACTGCAACAGGAGCCACATAGCTATGACACCTGAACGCCTCACGGCTATGGATATTGGAAAGATGTACTTCTACAGTTGGCAGTGCAACTGCGCTGATGGCATCGCGGAGAGCGACACTGGTGTGAGTATAAGCGGCAGGGTTGATAATAATCCCTTTACAGGTGCCGATTGCACCATGAATTGAATCAATCAGCTCCCCTTCTGAATTGGACTGAACGATTGTCAATTGTATGCCAAGTTCACCTGCCAACTCAGCAAGGGATGCATTAATGGCAGCAAGAGTTATGCTACCATAAACTTCAGGCTCTCTGCTCCCGAGCAGGTTTAGATTTGGACCATGTACCACCAGTATATTCATGCAAATCTCCTGCATCAGCATCTCAATCCGCCACCGATATTATATTCAATTTAAGCCAAGGCCTGACGCAGTCTGGGTACGTCACGCTTTAACAGATAACGACCTTTGCCGAAATTACCCTCTTTGCCAAGCACTAGAACAACAAAAAACTCTTCATTGATCGACCGAATTATTACCAGTGCTGAACCGGTAATAATGGCAATCTCTTCCATTGCACCGGCTTTCAACACCTCTATAGTCCGGTGTATTTCTTTCATTACAGTGGCATATTCAACTGCCATAAGTTGCACATCAAGTGCAGCATCGCTCTCTATGAACTCATCGATCGGTATCCCGTCGTACCCCATTATCACTGCACCCATACCACCGCCAACTGAATCAACCGTAGCTTTAAGAATATCCTTGAAAGACATCAGTGCCTCCTTCTAATATTTGCCAGCCATCCTTCAAGTGTCGACAATATATTGCTTCCGTCACTATTTATCTCATTTTCCAAAGACTCTACTGCTAAATTATGAATGCTGGCCACATTACCTTCGTCGGTAGCAGCAACTCGATAGTTGGAATCAAGCGCATGATCTCTAGCAATTGATTCATCTGTATCGATAGAATGCTTCAGTGAAATCAGCCGTTGCTTGAGCTCTTCATCATCAGGGCTTGCTTCGACGAGATCACGGTATATTTTCAATGCCCGCTTGAGAAAACCTTGCCTGATATAGAGTTCAGCTACTGTGACAGTAGCCATAGGGTCTTTCCCAACGACATGGAAAGCCCCACTATCCATGGGTAACTCTGAATCCATTTCGGGCGACTGCTTACTCTGAGAGCCGTCAGACTCGGATATTTTTTTCGCAACAATTGGTACTGTCTCCGAAACATCTTCAAAAGTAAATGGGTCGACTTCAACCACTGCCTGCTGATGAACCGGAGCTATTTCCATCTTTGTATTGTCAGCAGCTATCGATTCTGCTTTGACTACTGGAACCGGAAGATCATCGGGCTGCAATTCATCTCCAAAAATAAGTTCATCAGCCGGCATTAAATCAGCATTCTCTATATCCTCATCAATGGCATCCTGCGCAATAACTTCAAATTCAACCGTATTGACAAAATCACCTGTAACAGTTTCTGTTTGCAGAGCTGTCTCTTCGACCTCTTCATCTAGTGTCTCTAATTCGGTCAACTCTTCAATTATTTCCAGATCATCAAGGATTTCATCTTCAACTAGCTCTGATTCTGAAGTCAACTCTTCAAGGGGAGTCAATTCAGCATATAGAACATCACCATCATGCTCCGATACATCATCAGATATAACCGAAACTCCCACTCTACTGGTACGCAGAAGAGAGTCGAGCATGATCTTGCTTTCCATCTCATCAGGGTATAACGTTAGTATCGTCCTTAGGGTACGCTCCGCTGATACAGCATCATCTGCATCAAGATATATCTGACTTAACATCTTCTGTGCCAGTAGATTGTCTGGAGTTACCTTGACCACCTTCTCCAACGCTTCCTTGCACTCCTGCTTCATCCCTTTGTCACCATAAGCCCGACCAAGCGCCAGATATCCGCCAACATACTCAGGATGGACCTCGCACCCTTTTTTTGCTACGTTTATAGCATCATCAAATAGTTTCAACTTTCGATAGAGTTCAGCAAGAGGCGCAAAACAATAAGAACCAGGATCCTTAGCCAGAGTCTCTTCATATTTTTTAATCTCTACCCAGAAGGAGGTACTGTCCTGTCCCATGGCTATCCTCCGATTTCGCAGCTGCCTAGCAAAGCGGCAAGATTGGTAATACGTTCAATATGGAAATTACCAATCCCTCTGTTGCAGATAAAACTGAGCCCTGCATCCCTGACCTTCTTGTCCCGCTGCAGTAATCGTATTACTGTTTCACCAGCAAATTCTGGCCAACTAACAGGTAAACCGAGCCGAGCCAGGAGTGAGACAATACGTTCTGTCTCTGTTGCAGAACAATAACCTTGTGCACATGAATAACGTGAAGCCATGACCATCCCGATCGCTACTGCTTCACCATGCAAATATGCTCCATAACCTGCAAGATTTTCGATCACATGACCAAAGGTGTGCCCAAAATTGAGTACTCTCCTGATCCCAACTTCTCGCTCATCCTCTTCAACCACTGCTGCCTTAAGTTGACAGCATCTTTTAATTATCGGCAACAGACATTCTGTATCACGGGCAAGAATCTGGTTGATACTTGCTTCCAGCTCTGCAAACAACTCCTTGTCAAAAACAACCCCGTACTTTATCACCTCGGCCAAACCGCTCAGATATTCACGCTCCGGCAGGGTTTTAAGCGTCGACAGATCTATAACCACTAAACTTGGCTGATAAAACGCTCCAACAAGGTTTTTGCCCTGTTCGAGATTAATACCTGTCTTGCCTCCAACACTGCTGTCAACCTGAGCCAGCAACGTGGTAGGGACCTGGACAAATGGTATGCCGCGCAAATAGGTTGCAGCGGCAAATCCGGCAATATCGCCAACCACACCACCACCAAGAGCAATAATAGCACCGCCACGATCTATCCCTGCTGCTATAAGACCATCATATATATTGCACAGAGTAGCATTGGACTTAAAAGACTCACCATCGGGGATAATGATCTTACTTACATTACTCCCCACCGATCTGAGCGCATCAATTATCTTTTCGGCATAAAATCGGCCAACTGTCTGATTAGTCACAAGCGCAACAGACATCGGCACTTTATAGTCTTGGAAATAGTCCCCGCATTGAGACAGAATATCCTGTCCAAACAGTATCGGATAACTTCGTTCATCAAGACCAACTATTATGCTATCCACGTTTTGTTTCCTGCACAGTCAGATAATATAAACCGAAAAAAATATTATATTCCACCTTTTTCAATCGACTGTCAATTCGATTATGGGCATAATCAGCAGTAACAGACTGAAAAAAATAAGTCGAGTTTTTGATATTAATAATCATGTAGATATTCAAGATAACTGCTAAAGTTACGCTTGATCTCTGTAATAGAATCTCCACCGAACTTTTCCAAAAACAGCGTGGCAATTTCCACTGCTACAACAGCTTCAGCTACAACAGCAGCTGCAGGGACCGCACAAACATCAGACCTTTCAACTGCGGCATCAAAAGAGTCCTTATTGACAATATCAACAGAACGCAGTGGTTTATAGAGGGTCGGTATCGGCTTCATAGCTGCGCGCACCACAATATCTGCACCATTACTAATCCCACCTTCAATTCCGCCGGCATTATTTGTTTGCCGATAAAAACCTGTCGATTCACCTTCAGCTAGACGTCTTTTATCGAAAAATATTTCATCATGAACAGCTGAACCAGGATTTCTTGCAGAATCAAAACCATTCCCTATCTCTACCCCTTTAATTGCCTGTATGCTCATAACAGCCATAGCCAACCGGGCATCAAGTTTTCTGTCCCACTGTACATGACTGCCCAGACCAATCGGTACGCCGCTTACTACAATCTCTATAAGACCGCCGAGACTATCACCATCAGCTCGCGCAGCATCGATACGATCCTTCATTCTCTGCTCAGCTATTTCATCGAATGTATAAAGCTCAGACTTTTCAGCCAATCGCTGCATATCTTTTAAGGGAAGAACCGGACGGGATGCAGTGATACCGCCAATTTCTAGGACAAAACCCGTTACACTAATTTCAAACTCATTAAGAAGTTGTTTTGCAACTGCACCAACTGCAACCCTGATCGCAGTTTCTCTGGCACTGGATCGCTCCAGAATATTCCGCGCATCATGTTGAGCATATTTAATTACTCCGGGTAGATCTGCATGGCCTGGACGAACACGAGTGACTGCTATTGAATCGTCTCGGCATAATGCATTTGGCGACATTATCTCATGCCAGTTCACCCAGTCACGATTTGTTATAGAAAGTGTAACCGGCGATCCTAATGTCTCCCCCCAACGGACCCCGGATAGCAACTCTACCGTATCCTGTTCGATCTTCATCCGCCCACCACGACCATATCCCCCTTGTCTGCGAGCCAGATCGATATTAATGGATTCAGCACAAATAGGCAATCCAGCCGGCAAACCCTCAATTATCGCAGTCAACCTTGGGCCATGAGATTCGCCAGCGGTCAGATATCGCATATTTACTCCTACAGTTAAACAAAAGCCAGGGATACCCTGGCTTTAAATTTAATATTTAACCGAATTGTCTTAACCAAGAATTTTTGGTGTTATAAATATAAGCAGTTCTGTTTTTGTTTTTGATTTCGTATTCGACTTAAATAACCAGCCGATCAAAGGTATATCACTTAAAAACGGGACTCCTTTATTTTCTTCAGTATCCCCATCAACGTAAATACCACCTATTACAGTAGTTTCACCATTTTTGACCTGCAATTCCGTAGTAGCCTCTTTCTTGTTAATCGGCGGCGGGCTGCCGGTGCCAGCAGTATTGTTTGTCGCCTTGATCTTCATGCTGACACTACCGTCAGAGGTAATGTGTGGCGTTACTTCCAGAGTCAAGGCAGCTTCAATAAACTCAGTTTTAGTCCCCTCTGCAGAGGTAGTCTGGTAAGGTATAGATTGGCCCTGAGCAATTTTTGCAGCCTTATTGTTCAAAGTAACGACTTTAGGGGTTGATACAATTTTAATCAGACCATTTGTTTGTGCAGCTGAAAGACGCAGATCAAGTTTCAAATCTGGTGCAAGTTTACCGAACGACAAGCCCATGGAACCACCCGCACTACCAGATGACTGGAAACCAGTTGCAGGAGGCGGGGTTACGATACCGCCAAGACCGGTATCAACAGAATAGTTGGTAACCCCTGGAGTATTATAGTGTAATCCCCACTGCACTCCAAGATCACGGGTGAATGACGAAGAAGCTTCAACTATACGCGCCTCGATCATTACCTGTTTCTCAGGAATATCGAGTTTAGCCATCAATTCCTTCATATCCTTGATGCGAGTCTCATTATCATTAACTATAATCTTGTTGGTACGGGTATCTGTAGTTATTCTTCCGCTATTTGATTTAATAGCATTAAACTGCTTGGATATATCATCAGGGGTTGAATAGTTTACATCAAAAACTACAGTTACAAGTTCCAGTTTATCTTCAGCTCTCTTTTTCTGGTCTATAACATCCTGGTCAAGCTTTGCTTTTTTATCCTTAGGCAATATCTGGATGATATTCCCCTCTTGCCGCATATCCAGACCTTTTGTCTCTAGAATGACGTCAAGTGCCTGGTCCCAGGGGACATTGACAAGTTTGATGGTCAGTTTGCCGCTCACTTCATCAGGTATAAGAAAATTCATCTGGCTGACATCTTCAAGCAGTCTGAATATCTGCCTGACATCTGCATCAGAGAAATCTAGACTGATTTTTCGACCAGCATATTTCTTCTTGGCAACTAAATCAGTTGACGCGCTTGATGCACGATTGGCAAATGATATTTCTGCTTCACCATTGTTGTTACCATTCTCTTTTTTCACAGCTGCAGGTGCTGCCTTACTCACTTCTGATAGCAAGGCTGGTTCGGCTGTTTCAGGATTTTTAAAACTCCAGATCAATGTATCCCCGTCACGCTGCAGTCTGTTCTCTGCTTCAGACTGCAATTTGACCAATATCCTGGCATCAGCGCCTCGTTTTCCTCTTACCTGATATGGGGTGACACTCAACACCGCACTTGCGAACGAACTGGTATCAAGTACTCGCTGGTATTTTTTCTGAACCTGGCAATTTTTCAGTACCAGCAAAAGACCATCACCACTCTTGGTCGGTTTAGCGTAAGAACAGTCACCACTTAATTTCATCACAATCTGGGATTCACCATCTGTCTTTTTGAATTCAATCCCTTCAAGTAATCCTGATTTTGGCTTGCCGATTGGTGCAGTTTGAGTTGCCGCGACTTTCTTTGGTGTTTCTACCGTTCTGGCTGGTGCAGTTTTTTCTACTGCAGCGCTATCAGCTGCAGCATCAGAAAAAGTCACCTTAAGCCCACTTGCAGAAGTAGCAACCTGATATGCAGGGAGCTTATCCTTTGCTGCATCCAATACGATTCGAACCTTGTTCTGATTTGTCCCTACCCTGGCCTTTGCCAGGCCGAAACTATTTATCGGAACAGACTTCGCCGGTATATTATTGGTAGCATTTACGATATCTATGACTAACCGTTCAGGCTTATTAAGGGTAAATGAATTATAACTCTCGACACCACCAGTTACCTGTATTTCCACACCATCCCCAACGACTGCGATGCCGGTTAATACTTTACCGCCTGAGGCCTGAGTTTCAACAGCCTTACTTTCAACAGGTTTTTCCCCTGCAGTGGTTACAGGCTTGTCACTGTTACCTGCAGTTTCAGCGACTGGTTTATTTTCAGCAACAGGCGCTTCTACCGGTGCTGATTCTGCAACAGGGGCCGGTTCAGGAGTTTTAGCAACTGCCAAAGGTTCTGCGGCAGCAGGCTGAGTTGTAGCTACTGGTTCTGCTTGAACTGGTGCAGCCGCCGCATTATCAGTTACAGGTTTTGCCTGGTTTTCGCCCTGAGACGACTGATTGAAAGTGAAGAGCAGTTTTTTCTTATCGTTTTCATCAGCATTGATGGTAAATTCACTATCCTTTGCCATTACAATTTCAATACGGGTCAGATTACCTGCCCCAAAACTGTGCTTGGTTACTTCAATCCGTTTGACATTGCCGACATTTAACTCCTGTACAGTACCGATATTACCAGGTTCAGCCTGGGACAGATCAATCACTGCCTTAAGCTGATCTGCTACTTTATAGTATGTATAAGTAACCGGCTTGTCAGCAACTATTGCCACGGATGTACCATCACTATTCACCGTGATAGACTGGATAACAGCCGCGTCGCTCCCATCTTTCGCACTGCTGTCAACAACCATCACGCTTATGCTGGCAAAGGTAAGCATAAAGGACAGCAACAAGGTGGTATAATATTTATGCAGCGAACGCATTTTCATCTGGAATTCTCCTTACTTTTTTTGTGGCATAGTAAGTTTTATGGTCTTTTTCTTCTGCCGTCCATTCTCATCCTTGAACTGCTCTACAACTTCTATTGCAGATGCACTGATTCTGCTGATATGCCCATCATTATTACCGATACGCATTCCTTGTCTGACTACATAACCTTTTCCAGCCGGATCGATGATCAGAGCCCGGTTCTCTTTTGCACCGGTAATAATACCGGAGACTTTGAATTTGGTAACATCATATGCCTGAATAGGGAGGATATCCCCTAATTTCCCGGTTTTCACCAATGGTGCAGCTGGACCCTGCTGCTTAGCTGCCACTGGTGGTGCCTCGGTGATAAATGGCTTGAAAGGGTCCTTCTTCGTGCTGAAATCCAACTGAGATTCAGTCTTGACAGCATTTACTGCCGATGACTGCTGCTTTTGCACCGCACTTTTCGGGCTCGCCGCTACTTTAGCCTGGGCTGGCGGTGGCGGTGGCGCAGCCGGCTGCTGCTTCTTGCACCCCGACGGCAGGCAGAACAATAAAAGAGCGCCTATCAGCAATAAATGAGATTTATTTACCTTTTTTCTCATCCTTAGTCTCTTTCTTATCCAGAAAACGGAACGTAGTCGCCAGACAGTTTACTTTCACCATCATCTTCCCACCAACATTCTTAATCTCTGCAAAATTCACATTATTAATATTTACTATGCGTGGTAGATTACCAACAGCTATGAAGAAATTACCTACACCCAAAAATGTTCCAGAGACCGATATATCTACCGGGACAACAGAATAAAAATCCTTTGGCTCTTCTGGTTTAGGCCGGAAGGTAAGGAAATCAAGTCCAGCAGCTTTGCCAGCACTGGTAATACTGGTCAACAAAGATGGGATCTCTTTCTGATTCGGCAATTCCGTAAGCGCACTCTCAAGATCTTTTTTCAACTGTTCATAATCATTCTTATATTTTGGCAGGTTGTCGGCAATTCTTTTGTTCTCGGTAATCTGCCCGCGCAGACCGGTAAGTTTGACCTGCAGCGCCTTATACTCCTTCATCTTCGGCAGATGCAAGGCATAGAAGAGACCTGCCCCTTCTAAGATACATACTGCGACAAGAATTATTACTTTCTGCTTGGTCGGCAGCTTGAGAATTTTTTCTATGTTTTTGTCCATTCCATGCCTCAATTAGGTCGAGTTATGACTCATCAATCAATTAACCCATGTCACTTCTTCTGTGCCGGCTTAGAAGCGTCATCCTTTTTCTCTATCAGGCTGCAGCTGAGTTCAAACTTCTTCACTTTCACACCACTCATTTCTGCCTGTTCGGATAACATCAACTCTACATTGAAGAATTCTTTGGTCTCCACCAACTTCCGCATGAATTCAGCAATCATATCCTCATTTTGCGCAACACCCGCAATGGAAACATTAGTGCTCGACTCCATATATTTCGTGATCCAGACCTTATCCGGGGTCGCGTCACTCAATTTTGCCAACCGTTTGGATGGGCCGGCCTTGTCTTTACGGAGCTGGCTCAGAACTTCCAGTTTTTTCCTGACCTCAGCCTGTAACTTTTTGAGATTATCTATTTCGCCGATTTTTGCCTTGAGGTTTGTGATCTCCTGTTCTGCACGTGCTATTTCACCTTTGGTAGCGCTTATTTTGGCCAGGGTCACGGTATATACTACTATTGCTATAATCAATATCGCCGCCACAGCTAATATTGCAATAGCTATCTGCTGCTTGGCATTCTCTTTCTTTTTTGCCGCTCTAAGAGGCAATAAATTGATTTTTATCATTTGTCCCCAGGCCTCCTTGTCGCCAGGCCCATAGCAACTGCCACCAGAGGCCCTATTTCGTGAAGGTACTCAGGGTCAAAATCTTTTTCATTGTACTTTATCTTCAGGAAAGGGTTAAACTGTTCTACCGGTAGTCCGAGTCTTGTGCTGACTGCTTCTACAAGATTTGCCACCTTGGCTCCACCACCACTCAGATAAATAGTGGTAATCTTCCCTTCACCGGTATTGGTATTGTAAAAGTCCAACGAGCGCCTCATCTCCAACGCCAGAGTCTCATTGACCCGGGAGATAGTATCTTCCAGCAGATCAGGATTTGGACAGTTCCCGGTGATTTTGATTCTTTCAGCCTCCTCGGTACTCACAGCGAATAGCTTCTGGATCTCTTCAGTATAGAGGTTCCCCCCCATCTGGACATCCCTGGTAAAGAGTGATACGCCCTGCTTTACAATATTCAGATTCATGATACTGGCACCAATATTCACCAGTGCGACCACATCCTCTTCTTTTACCTCGTAATTGATCTCGTAGGCATTCTGCACGGCAAAGGAATCGACATCTACGATTGCCAGTTTGATTCCTACCTCATTGAACACTGCGACATAATCATTGATGATATCTTTTTTGCTTGCCACCAGCAGGACATTCATCCTGGTAGGGTCGTTCTTGTCGAAATATTGGTCAGCCGGCAAAATATGAAAATCGATATTCACATCATTAATGTCAAACGGGATATACTGCTCTGCCTCCCATTGAATCTGTTCCTCCAACTCCTGCGGCAGCATGGTCGGCATTGTTATCTTTCTGATAATGACCGAGTTCCCCGATATCGAGCATGCCGTCAAGTTGGCTTTGACAGAGAGGCTCCTGACAAGGTTCTTCACCGTCTCCACAATTGAAGAACTATCCATCAGGGTATTGTCAACAATAGCCTCTGGCGGGAGCGGGATGATCCCCACATTCTGCAGGATAAAGGTCCCCTTCTGTTCCTTCAACTGTACCAGCTTGACTGAACTTGAACCGATATCGATGCCGACTATCTCTTGTTTCTTCGCAAAAAACATGGCCTGTCCTATTTACGAGAATTGAATCAATCGTTGAAAACTTTTTCCCGATCGCCCAGTGTCAACCCCAAGGCCAGAATGATCTTTCTTTTTGTCTCCATGCGACACTTCTCGCCTCGTTCAATGCGGTCGATTGTCACAGCAGAGACACCTGCCAGACGGGCCAATTCGGCCTTGCTCATCAGCCGCTGTTCTCTGAGTTTTTTCACATTATTTATCTTCATAATTCAGAGTTGTCCCATACTAGTGTATTTTTGTCGCCTAATTTACAATAATTATAGCTAATGTCAAGTAATTTTATATAATTATGTATAACTATTTTTCAATAGTCCATAAATATCAATAATATCAGCTATATAACCATCAACAAATTTCATATATCCCCCCACCTGCACGAGCTAATTTTATTCAATTGAATGATTTTTTTTACACTCTGACAACAATAATAACGAGTTGCATCCATATCACAATTATCAGATTGGCAGGGTTGAGCAGGATTTAACTATGGACAAAAATATGGCGGGGTCAGCAGATTGGCAACTGCACACCATGATATGTCGCCAACTTCGGTTAAATCAATTCTTCGCAGCGCTGATACGGCCAATTGCAGTCACGGTGATACGGTTCCAGAGCGCAGCATTGCTGTCCTGAATACAGACTATCCCGCTGCTGGCAGTGCCGTCAGCATTCTGCAGTTTAACAGTGCCATTAGGATTGAATTGCATTGCCACATTGGTAGTTACAGTACAGTTACCGCTCTTCATGGCAACGTTGGAATCTATCTTGTAATCCTGCAAGGTGGTCCAGTTGGTGCTGGTGGTATCGTACGCCTGGTTTCCCCGGCGAAGCCTGTATGTGCCGGATGCCGGGGTAAATTCGACGATATGCTGCAGGTTGGTCGTCAATGCCTTGTTCTTCGCCTCGCGCAGGACCAGCTGGACTTCGCTGGTTGCCTGACGGTACTTCATACTCCTGACCCAATCCATTAATGATGGCAACGCAATTGCGGACAATATTGCCATCAACGCCATTATGGTAATCAACTCAACCAGTGAAAACCCTGCAGTCCCTTTGCTATACGGATATCTATGCTGAGAGTCAATCATGACAGCCTCACGGTATTGTAATGGCAAGTGTATAACGCTGGGAACCCCACGAACCTAGGCTGTCCCTGGCTACTATCTCTATGGTATGGCTGCCGCTATCGCCGGAGCCGATCTGCCATTCGATACGCCCGCTGCGGCTGTCTATGGTCATGCCGCGCGGCGCTGTGGTCAGTTCATAGGTGACTGGATCACCATCCGGGTCCTGGGCAACTGATGCATAGACATATCTGTTACTTTTGAACTCCTGTGGGGGGGTAGAGACAAATACCGGCTGTCCGTTTGGAATGACCAACTCCTTGGCAATAAAAGGTTTCCCCTGGTCGTAACTATCGCTCGGGATTACCTGCAGGCCGATCCGGTCTCCACGTTTGAAGCGGTCCCCCTTTAGTAGCGGCGCATCATCGTTCAGATCTGTTCCGTTTAGCTGCCAGCGGTAACTGAACTTCACCTCGTCATTGTCGGCATCAGTCGCAACCGGTGCTACATTTATATCAATGCCACGGCTGATATACTCAGGCATGAAGGGGACACTGGTGACAAAAGGCGGGCTGTTGCCGATCACCGCCGTAACGCTGCCGCTCTCGCCATTAGCGCTCTTAACGGTCAGCCTGATCTGGTCATTGCGGACAAAATAGGTCTTGGCGAGGCGAGGCGTTGTCTCACCGGGAATAATCTGCCCATTCTTCTCCCACTGGTAGGTCACTGCACCACTGCCACTATAAGCAGCCTCAAGTGGATCTGAGGAGGTCGGGAAATCCGGCAGTATCCGCACCTTGAGGGTGCCGGCAAACTGCTGCGGTACCCTGGCGAACGGCTGCTGTGGAGCACTCCCCTTTGCAGCAGCAGGCTCTTTCTTGCTGCACCCTGAAACGCAACTGAGCAGGATAATTGCAACAACAAGCGATTTCCTAAAAGTCGAAATAAGAATGAGTTCACCTCGTAAAAAGCGGGAGTGGATAATACCACTCCCGGCAAAATATGATTATTTCTGCCGCCAGTACATCGGCACGATACTTCCCCCCTTTTTCGGGTCTTCCGGACAGATGGCGCCGCCGCAACCGATCAGGGTCTTCAGTTGGCCACCCGGGTTGATCACCATGACTATACCGGATGGTATACCCTGGCCAAGCGTCTTGCTCCTGTCAGCCCTGAGCAGTGTCCCTGTCACCCCTGCCAGGCCACCAAAATCGCTTCCGGCGGTCCTGCCGCCACCTGAACCGTAATAGGCGGCACGGGAATTGGTATAGGAAGCGTTGTCATTCGCCCTGTCATAATTCAATACCGCCTCGCCGGTAACTGCGTCAACGGCGTACATCCTGCTGACCCCAAGGTTGGAGGGCTGGCAGGGGTCAAGACCAGATGATGAACCCGGGGTGAAGGTGGTAAAATAGGCTACCTTGTTGAAGATGGTCGGAGCAGCCAATACCTTCTCACCGCTGAAGAGGTTGAGCTTGATGAACCAGCCATAATTGGTGCTGGCACTCAGCGCACCGAGAAAACCGGCCACCGAATTCCCGCCGGTAGCTGACTCAGCTACAGCCTGCAGCTGATCTGTGGAGACATCCAGCAGATCCCCTTCATTCTTGGCGGTTGTCTGTCCTCGGTCCTTGACGGCATAGAAACGGTCGAGCACATTGGTATTGAGCGGGTGTTCACGATCTCCGGTACCGTAGTATATGACGTTGTAATCCCTGGTAAAGACGACTCCAGGCTTATAGAAGACCTTACGACCGACATCAGTGGCATTAACAGCAACAGTATACGGGTCAACGCCATAGTTGAAATCATAGCCGGGATTGGAGGTGAATATCTTCTTCCCGGTCCAGCTGCTGACTGCATTGCTGCTGATATCGAACCGCCAGAGATTTGCCGCTGCATCAACCGCATATAATCGGTCGGTGTAGCCGCTGGACCTGCTGTCGACTGCAGCCACCTCGGCCGGGAAGCTGAATGTCAGGCCGCTGTTGGTGGCCGGGACTGCGGCCTCATCGGTCGTGGCACCATAGACATATCCCCAGGTCCGGGTAGCGCTGGTGGTTATGGTCGGCACACCGGTAGAATCGAGCGTGGCTATCTCGAATGCATAGATACCGCGCCCCTTCGGAGTTAGTGCGGCAGCAGTGCCGGCACTGACAATATTACCGGAACCAGAATTGGCATCTACAACCGTGCCGGTCCCGGAGAAGGTCTGGGTGGCACCATATCTGGAATCTTCATTGCCGTTGTCATAGCCGGCACCGATAAAGGCAACTACCTTGTCGGTTGTCCCGATCTTCACCTTCCCGATCTTCGGTTCGCTCCAGGCTTCAGCCAGTTCGCTGAAAGCAGCCAGGGAGTTGTCGATCTTGTAGAGATAGACCGGCGACTCCGGGATAGTTACATCGATGACATGATAGGCCCCTTTGGCCGGGACTGCATTAGGTGAGCCACCACGGCGCATCCCGACGATCAGTATTACCTTGTCCCCGTCAGCAGGTTCGATGTTCCCATCCTTGTCCTTGTCAAAGATATAAGTCGACGGGGAAGAGTCGACAAAGTACTCATGTGAACCGCTGACAATGTTCTGCAGGTTCGGCAGCATCTCCGGCGGGATGAAGGCCCATGCCTCGTCACCGGTACAGTCCCTGATGGCGCGCAGCATACCGTCGTTGCTGCCGACAAAGATCATGGTCTTGTTGGTGCTGCAGTTCACCTCATTGGCATCAGTAAATGTATAGGTAGCATAGTTTATAACCAGAGGTTTGGAGTGGAGGATATCGCCAAATACCCATTGCCGGGTCTCGGTGGTATCACTGTTCAGGTTCTCGTCATAGGCATCCTTGCCATAGAGGAAATTTATCAGTTTGGTCTTATCGGCAGCCAGCGTAAAACCAAGATCGGCAGCGGTCAGGTGGACATTGGTATCGCTCACCAGGTTCTTCGTATCGGTCAGGTTATTGGTCCCACCGGTCATAGTTTTGGTATAGATTTTCCTCGTCCCGGCAGTGACCTGCGCCAGCAGACGCCCGCCGGCACCGCCTGAGTTGACATCGCCGGCATCGGCAGAGCCGCTCCAGAAGGAGGCGGAGGTCGACCGGAAGGAGCCGTTCTTCAAGCCGAATGGGAGCGACTGTCCGGTAATGTCGTCAAAGCCGTCACCATCCACATCGACCCAGTTGGCCACATTGCCATTCTTGTCGGTGATGTTGTTGTCGCTACGCAGCCCGTATTTTTTCAGATTGCCGTCCCAGTACTTCCCTGACTCCGGCTTGAAGAAACCCATGTAGACCCGGCTCGAACTGTAGGTCCGGTTCTCCGGGCTGACCGGGACGACCGGGGCGACAAAGGAGGTGTCGACCGAGAAGACCTGCGACATAACCTGGGTCAGGGCTGATGCCAGCTGGGTCTGGCTGGTCGCCAGATAGGCCTGGCCATGGCCATGGTTGTTGTCGGCAGTCCGCTGCAGCAGGGTAACTGCAGCTGCATCGGCACCGACACTGCCGAAGCCGATGGTGAAAGTGGAGACGTTCTGTACCCCGTCAAAGGCGCTTGAGAGGTCGTTGTCGTACATATATTTGGCTACATCGTCAAGGATATGATTCAGACTGCCTGGCTCCTTGCCGTCAGCATCGGTATCGCCATTGGTGCCAATGGTCTTAAGTACGTTATCGCTATCGGCATTAGCCGCACCGTCGGTAACGACGATGACATAGTTCTTCTGGCAACTCGACTCTATCGGCGAGGTATAGTTTCCGCCAGTGACGCCGACCGTATTGCCAAACGCGGTCGCCCCCCCCTTGAAGTAGCGCATCGCCTCGAACAGTGCTTCACCAAGCGGGGTGTTGTTGGTAGGTGTCAGGTCGTCGATCGCTTCAGTGAGTGCGGTCCGGTTGGTGATACCAGGGACGAACTCGTCATCCATGTTCTTTACTGCAGTGACATATTTCGTAGTGGTGCCGGTGATCGGAGCACTGATCAACTCCCCCCCCTGCCCTTCGCTCGAAACATAGTGGAAACGCATCAGGCCGAACTTGACACCAAAGGTGGTCTGCACCAGGTCCTTCATGACCTCCTTGGCGATATCGATCTTCTTCTTGTTGACTGTGATGTAGGTGACCCCGTAGGCAGGCTTGGGGGAGATCAATGCAGCCATTTTATCGGCAAATGACTGCTTCAACTGGGCCAGCGCAGTTGCCGGGTCGAGGTTTAGCGAGGCGATTGTCCCACCGGCACCGAAGAGCCAGTTCAGGTAGTTGCCGGTGTAATAGGTCTGGATCTCGTTGTCACTGCTGCAGCTGCCATCATCTTTCAGTTTCCGCCCGGTATAGATACCCTTGGTAGTTAACAGATTTTTCGGATTGGCGCTATTGCAGCTGGTCGTCACATCACTTAGATTAAAATCTACCTTTTTGGCTTTACTATCACTCTTTCGATATATTTTATTCTTGTTACACACCTCATCAGCATCAGAGCCACATTTATGCACCTGCGGATAGTCGACATTAGGGTCATAGCCGCTCGCCCCGGAGGTCGAGGTCCAGTCGGCGATAGTAGTTACTCCGGACACAGTGGTCATCCCAGCAGTGGTAGTAATCGGGTCTGGCACAGCCACCTGCACCGGTATGCTTTCATTCATACTTCCTGAATTATCAAAGACGATCAGCACGTTCGGCTGGATGGCAGCGGTAGCTCCACCATAGATGGAGGTATCCCCGGCGTACTTGTCGTATGCAGCCAGAGCGGTTCCGGTAAGCATGGCCAGAGCAATAACGGTGAATAAACTTCTGCTCAATATGGTCTTCATAAAGCCCCCTCTGCCATGCTTTCGAACCTAAACGTATCAGGCACGGCCATTATCGGCATATGTTTTATAATTACCCGTTTCATAGAAGCTATTTTCCCTCGAAATTGAGACGATTGCCGGTTGCCCAATTGGTCTCATCACCCTTGCCACATACCCCGTTTGCCCGTAACGCGCCATACCATTTGCCGCTCTTGCTCAAGGCATTCAATGCCGGTGCACAGTTATATGTCCCCGCCTGGAAGCTCTCTTCCTGTTTCAGCCAGAGGGTCCCTTTTGTGTGGCGATAGTAAAGGGCGTTGGGGGTGTAGCTGCCAGGATAGATCGTCGCAGCATTATAACCGGATTTGGTCAGTAACTCTGCAGCTATTGCCTCCTCAGAGGCTATCCCGATGATGGCAAGCATAATACTTAGCACAAGTACCTTGACCAGGACTAATGGGATAAATGGTGAACGTCGCGTTTTCATGATTAGACTCCTTTTGCGTTATCTTATGCCCGCAAAGAGCGGCCAGAACTTAGCTTAGCTATTTTGCCACGATCCTCGCCACCTCCGAATCGATGGTGGTCTTGGCATTGTTCTGCGCCGTCCCTTCCACGGAGACGGAATAGTAGTTGGCCTTGAAGGCATCAGCCTCGGTATATGAGTCGAGCGGGGGCGACCCGGTATAGACATATTTGACCATTATCTTGGCCGAACCAGCGGTCTTGCCGTCCATGTTAGTGAAAGAGATGGTCGAGATATAGCTGTTGGTGGTAATGATACTGCCGACATTCAGATAGATATTGCCGTTGGAATGGGCATAGTCAAGGCCTGCTTCTGCGGCATAGAAAGCGTTCTGGAAGTTGCTGTAGTTACCGGCTATCTTCATCTCCGTGGTGCTGGTGGAGAGAACCGTGGCACCAAGTATGCTGAGCAGGAGGAGCATCATCAGGACGAGGATGATAGCAACCCCCCGTTCATTGGCAAGAGGGTTCTGCTCATGGCCCTGGCAAATTGTCATTGCTTCGCTCTTTCTGGTCTGCATCTGCTCATCTCCTGTTGCGCAGCCTGAGGATGGAGTCACGTCACACTCCCGATTACTTCAGTGACTACGGTGGACTTACCCTGTTACGCAGCTTGACGATTGAGTCGAGTTCCCGCACCTTGTAGGTATCCTGTTGCGATGGCCTTTTGGCGGTGATGCCGGCGACCCTGACATTCACCGCCCGGATATTGTTCTGCTGCGCCGTTGTCGGCGCTGCGACCGATGTCCCGTCATCCATGATATAGCTGAATTGCAACGTCGTCATATACTGGGAGATGACCTGCGGGGTCCCGCCACTCACCGAACGCCCCAGACACTGTTGCCCGGCTGTGCAGCCGACCGTTGTCATTGCATAGGTGACAGTTGCCGGGTTGGCCGGCACCGTACCACCCCCTGACAGCACCAGGGCGATCAGATCCCCCCGCCGCACCTCTACTCCGGCAGGGATATTCACCCCGCCACCGCCGGTATAGACCGTGATCGACGGATCGGTGCGATTAACGCCGCCCGGCGCCACCATGAGCGGGGCGACCGAGGTAAAGAGTTCGGCCCGGCCATAAGACCTGATGATCCTGACTGAATCGCCAGGGGCAAAACCGTCGACAGCATCAGGTGATTCGACATAAAGCTTCAGGGAGGTCGACGACCCGTCAGTAATAAAACTGGCTGCAGGCATGACCTTGGCGTAGCGGTGGTAGGGGGAGACCGAATTAACCGTTAGCAAACCTGCACTCCCGGAAACCGCTGCATTGTTGGTCCCAAAGCCTGCCATCCTGACGTCGCGGGTGATATTGTCCATGGCGATACGCAGGTTCTGCTGCAGATCTGCGACCTCGTCCTGGGTATAGGCAGCCCGCTGGTGGGTTATGTAGAGGGAATAGATAGCCGCCATGAAGCCACCGAGAATACCTATGACTATAAGAATCTCGACCAGCGAGAAGCCTCTCTTGTCTGACAGCAGGTTCATGGTGGTATCCTCTTGTAGCTGGTATAAGTTACGCTCCGGTCGAACATGGTCCCTGTTGCCGTCCCCCTCTTGCCACGGTAGGTAACCGTCACATCCACCTGGGTGTTACCGGCCAGAGCGCCGGTACCTGCAGCCGTCCGGTAGTTGATGGTATAGGTGCCGGCTCCGGGGATAGTGGTCGTTCCATAGGTATAGGCACCGGTTGCCGTGGTAAACTTGGTATTGGTATACTCCCAGGAGAGAATATCTTCCATCGCCTGTTGCCCCAGATTGGTGGCGACTGACATCTGATGGGCCAGGGTATTGGCATTGGTGGCAGTGGTGATCATGCTCAGTACCGCAAAGAGTCCGATGGTCATCAAGGCAATCGCCACCAACAGTTCTGTCATGGAAAAACCTTGCTGGTTGTGCATCCCCTGGTGCGGCAAAGGGCGAGCTGCAGCCGATATCGGCTCTTCTGCAGCAGCATCTCTACAGTTGCGTCCCCACATACCCCTACCTCGCTGTTGCTTCGTTTATAAGTTTCTGCAGCAGTGTCGCATCCTGGAAACCGACTACCACCCTGCCATCAGGGAGGATAACGGTCGGTGTCGAAGTGACCCCCAGCTTTTCTGCCAGTTTGATGGTATCTTCCACCGGTTTGGCCAGGTCTGCTGCCCCCGCAGCAGCAAGCTGCTCCCCGGCAAAGGCCTTTTCCAGAAGCGCCACAGATCTGGCCGCCATGATCACCCTTGACTTATCGAACGCTTTCGGATGCATCTTGAGCGGGAAAAGCTTTATTCTGATGGCCAGTTCAGGCTCGAGTTTTGCCAGCTTCTGCAGTTCACTGTGCAATTTGGCACAATATGGACATTCGGGATCGGTGAAGACATACAGAATCCTTTTACCTTGCGGATTCCCCAGCACCAGTGCCGGCTCCTGCGGGATGGAAGCGACATCGACCTGCCTCACCGGTGCCTCTTGCTGCATAAGATTATCAATCGGCATGCGGGTCGCAAGGCTGAATATCGGCGCCGGGATCAGATGTTTCTTGCCGAAATCCATATAAACCAGGGCCTGCTTGCCGCCACTCTCAACCACCACCTCGAAAAGACCACGGACCGAGGAGAGGCTGGTCGACTTGATCGTCCCTATCCCCTGCATGATTGTAGACGCCTCATCCGGTGTGAGTGAATGGCATGAACCGCAATCGGTAGCCTGTCCGCAACCTTCGATCTGCATGGCGACACTTCTCCCTGATGCAATGAAGCCGAGCCCAAAGAAGCTGAGAAGCAGCATCATTAACGTGAAGCGGTATAATTTTTTTTGCCGTATTTGCGTCATAACTGATTTCCCGAATGTATCTACAGCAAACCGCATGCCACCCCCTCTGGATAGACTTAACTTGCTGTTATTACGTGTCTCTTGCCTATGTAATATTGAGCTTTGCTGGTCTAGCTATGCAATTTTTGCAGAGCACTACTGATTCTGCCAGCGCTTGCCGTTCCAACGTCTGATGACATAGCCGAGATCACGGGAGTTCATGGTCAGCGCCATGACAGCCCCGCTTGACGACCTGATATAGACGGTACCGGCATTAGCGGTCAGTTCTGGATTGCATACCAGAGTGTGGTTGCTCTGCAAGGTGACCCCATCAGGATCAGCCGCCAGACCGGGGATCGGCCCGCTGTCGCCATAACCGAAACTTAGTCCGCCCCCCTTATCGGCTAGCCGGAAGGAACGGACCGGTTTTTCATCACCACTGTTCCATTCTCCATCCGGGCCGCGGTCTGACAGGAGCAGGACTCTGCCGCCGGCGACATCAAAGGCAACGGCATAATATCGGTCATGGACCAGGGTCAGCTGTCTCGCCTCCCTGATCATGGCCGCTACCTCCCCGATGGCCCCCTTGACACAGCTGCCACCATATAGAGAGCTCACTGCCGGCATAGCGATGGCCGAAATAACCATGATGATAAGTATGACCAGCAACAGTTCCAGCAGGGTAAACCCCTGCGCGGCTGGACAACCGGGCCTGCGGCAATAGAGCATCCTGCCAAGTGCCATAGACTCCTCCCTGAGTCGCAGACAATGCTGCCATATTACGTCCAGCTATGCATTCATTGCATAGCAAAAAAAGCGTAACACAATTTCTTACAAGCGTCTAATACTTCCGCCAGAGTCGGCGTAGTTCACTCCAGACCATAATCCTTCAATTTGTAGAGCAGTGCCCGATGGCTTATCTCCAGCAGCCTGGCAGCGTGGGTCCGATTACCGTTGGTCTTCTTCAAGGCACGCTGGATAAGGTCCCGCTCCAGACGTTCTTCGGCGATTTTTATCGAATAGGTATCGAGTTGCAACATGGAGGGTGGCGTTTTGCTGCTGCGGGAGCGGAGCGCATCTGGGAGACAATCAAGTTTTACCTGTTCACCGTCGCAGAGTACCACTGCTCTCTCCAGGCAGTTTTCCAACTCCCGGACATTCCCTGGCCAGGGATAGTCGAGGAGGGCCCGCATAACCTCCTGGCTGCAGACCAGCCCTGGCTTTTCAAGTTTGTCGCCAAATTTCTGCAGAAAATGTTCCACCAGCAGCGGTAGGTCCTCCATCCGCTCCCGCAAAGGGGGGAGGGTAACGCTGAAGACATTGAGCCGGAAATAGAGATCTTCCCGGAAACGGCCGGCAGCAGCCTCCCCTGCCAGATCCTTGGATGTGGCCGATAGTACTCTGATATTGATCTTCCGTGAGCTGTTGGCTCCGACCCGCCGGATCTCTTCCCCCTCCAGCACCCTTAGCAGCTTTACCTGCAGTGAAAGTGGCATTTCGCCGATCTCGTCGAGAAAGAGGGTCCCTCCGTCGGCCTGCTCGAACAGTCCTGCCTTGGCCGAAGAGGCGTCGGTGAAGGCCCCTTTTACATGGCCAAAGAGCTCACTCTCCAGCAGGTTTTCCGGAATCGCCCCGCAGTTGACCGCAACAAATGGCGCGTTGCGTCTCTGGCTGCAAGTGTGGATAGCTCTTGCAATCAGCTCTTTACCTGTCCCTGATTCACCCAGGATCAGTACAGTAGTCTTGAATTCACTCACCCTTCGCACCAGGTTGAATATCTCCATCATCCTCTGGTTCTTGCTGATGATGCTGCCGAGCGAATATTCGCGGTTCACCTCTTCCCGCAGACGCCGGTTTTCAGCTTTGAGACGCTCCCTCTCTTCGGCCTTCCTGAAGACCAGGAGGATCTCGTCATGGTTGAAAGGCTTGGAAATGTAGTCGTAAGCGCCAAGCTTCATGCATTCTATGGCAGTTTCATGGGTACCGAATGCCGACATCATAATGATCGTGCTGGTTATACCTGACTGTGCCGCCTGATTTAGAAAGTCGGTCCCCTCCATTACCGGCATCTTGATGTCACAGAGGATGAAGGTGAATATCTGCCGTTGCGCCATCTGCAAAGCCTCCATGCCGTTGGCCGCAAGTTCGACCCGATACCCCTGCTTGGTCAACAGCACCTGCAGCATGTGGCGCATATTCTCCTCGTCATCCACCACCAGGATGCTTCGCTCTGCAATACGGTCGTCACCGGTCTTATCGTTAACCACGATCAACCCTCCCCTTTCCTGACCGGAAGCCAGATCGAGAAACAGCTCCCTTGACCAGGGCTGCTTTGCACAGTAATACGGCCACCAAAAGAGTCTATTATCCTGGCACAGATGGAAAGGCCAAGTCCAGTCCCCTTTCCTGGCTCCTTGGTGGTGAAAAACGGATCGAATATCCGCCCCAGATGCTCTAGCGGAATTCCTGATCCGGAATCGGCGATATCTATTCTGATACAGGAGATGGAGACAGGTGGAGTCCCGACAAACTGTGCCTGAAAAGCACCGCCGAAATCGTCCCGCCTTCTCCCCATTGCCACCATTTCGGCAACAGCAGGTTGCGCATTCGAGTTCCGATTGAATTCGTCCCGCGTAACCTTGATTGCAAGCTCACCTGCATCAGGCATGGCATCGCGGGCATTGAGCGCCAAATTTATCAATACCTGCAGCATCTGGTGCCGGTCCAGAACTATAAGCGGAAGGCCCGGCTCTACCTGGAGCGATGTCGCAATCTTTTTAAAAACCCCCTGTCGCTGCAACATCTCCAGCATCTCCGCCAGCAGTTCGCCAATTGCCAGAGGTTCCAACTCCGCTACAGTCGGCCTGGCATAGTTGAGCAGCTCGCGGACTATCCGGTTGATCCGCTCCCCTTCCTGCTCTATCCGGCGGAGATAATCCTCCTTTTGCGGGTCGTTATGCAGTTCGTCACGAAGAATTCCAGCATAGCCGATAATAGCCGACAGGGGGGTGCCGATCTCATGCGCCATTCCAGCAGCCAGGAGCCCCACCGAGGCAAGCTTCTCTGACCTTATCGTCTCTTCACGGGCGGCCCGCAGATCGATATTCACCTGTTCCAGAGACTTTACATGGGATTCGACCTCGGTACGGTTCTGCTGCAGGGCAAACAGCATCTTGTTAAAGGAGTCTGCCAAATCTGCTATCTCAGCGCTGCCAGCGACATGAACAGTATGACTGTAATCACCAGAAGCGATCCGTTCGGTAGATGCAAGCAGTTTGCGCATCGGCTGCACCACACTGCGCCGCAGCAGGAAAGCTCCCAGGACCAGCAGAAGGAGAAAATCGAGGACAAAATAGGCAAGCAGCAGCCGTTGCGACTGCTTTAAACGGATATAATCTTCGTTGAGTGAGAGGGAGAGTCTTGCAGCCCCGGCAATACCCGCTTTGCCCGGTATTGAAATGTACCGGCTGACGAGCCGCTCCCTGGTATTGATCTGGGTGGTCTCCCCCCCACTTCGCAACAGCTCCTGCAACTGCCCGTCAATTCCCGATCGATCACCCCGGTTAAAAACCGGCCGGCCAGTTGCATCGACTACCAGTAGATCGGCAAAGTCCTTCTCCTGCTCAATCTTAGCCGCCAATCTGGTCATCACCGGTGTGGCAGCTGCTGAACTGACAGGTTCGGTCACTACTGCGGCGAATGCCGACATTAGCAGTCGCACCTCTCTCTTTTTCTGCAACAACAGGTCTTTTTCAGCAGTCTTGAAGGAGATGAGACTGACCATCAGCCAGGTCAGAATCAGGAGCGAGGCGAGCGAGGTGAGGAGGGCAAAGGTAAGATTGAAGCGGAATGGAATCATCTGGAATTCATCCTCCTGCGCCTCTCCCCAGACTGAAGTACCACTGGATTATAGTCTTGCCGAAGAATATATAGAGGAGCGCCCCTAGTGCCAGAAATGGTCCGAACGGGATAGCCAGCTTGCCATCCTTACGTTTGGCCAGCATGACACTGACACCGATAATCGAACCGATCAGGGAAGCGGCAAAGATAATAAACGGGATAGCCCGCCAACCGAGAAAGGCGCCGAGCATCGCCAACAGCTTGATGTCCCCCCCACCCATCCCATCCTTGCCGGTCAGGAAATGATATCCGTAAGCGACAACCAGCAGAATCCCCCCACCCAGCAGGATGCCGAGCAGGGAATTCTTCCAGCCGAGCCAGGGGAGCAGAAATGAGCAGCCGAAACCTATCAGGATACCGGAGAGGCTGATCACATCTGGGATGATCTGGTGCTCCAGATCGATGAAGGTTATCACTACCAGCGCCAGACAGAGGAGCAGCAGTACCACTCCGGTCGGGGTAAGACCGAATTTGCGCAGCAGAAAAAGGGTCAGCAGCCCGGTTAGAAGTTCCACCAGAGGGTACTGGATTGAGATAGAGCCTTTACAGGAGCGGCATCTACCCTGCAGCGAGATGTAGCTCAAGAGCGGGATATTGTCATACCAGGGGATCTCGGCATTGCATTGCGGACAGTGGGAGGGGGGGAAGACGACCGACTTTCTTTCCGGCAGTCGGTAGATGCAGACATTGAGGAACGAGCCGAAGACAGCTCCGAACATGAAGACAACAAAGTAGAATTCTACTGGTATTGGCACTCTCAGCACCTGTGATTTCTAGTTAATAGTTCAAAGCAGGTGAAAACTGAACTTCAACTTGCAACCTTAACTGATCATTTAAGCCGTCTTATCTTCTCCAGACTCTCTTCCATAAGCCGTCTCTTATCGGCAAACTCCGCCAGTTTTTCCCGCTCCTTGGCAACCACCTCTGCCGGTGCCCGTTCGACAAACGCCGGATTGACAAGTTTCTTGTCGAGGAAATCTATATCCTTGTCCAGTTTGCCAAGCTCCTTCAGGAGCCTTTTTTCCTCTTCCTCCAGATCGACCATACCCTTTAGCGGCACCACAATCTCCACATCACCGGCCACCTGCAGAGCGACGTCAGCAGGCCGTTCGATCCCGCTTCCTATAGCCAGGCTTGCCAGCCGGGCCAGGGTGATGACATAGGTCTCGTTCTGCTTCAGCAGATGCAGGCTCTCGGGTGAACGGCAGTCGAGCATGGCGGCTATCTCCCGGGAAGGGGGGACATTCATCTCCCCGCGGATATTCCTTATACCCCGGATAACCTCCATAACCAGTTCCATAGCAGATGCACCTGCAGTGAATTGCCAATCGGGCCTGTACACTGGGTATTCTGCCAGCATGATGCTTGCTGTCGGCCGGGTACCAGGGAGCGCCTGCCAGATCTCTTCGCTGATGAACGGCATGAAAGGGTGAAGCAGCCGCAGCAGATGCTCCAGTACGTTCCAGAGGACCTCTCTGGCAGTCTGCTGGCGCAAGGCATCACCCCGATAGAGATCGTCCTTCACCAGTTCGATATACCAGTCGCAGAACTCGCTCCAGGTAAAGCGATAGAGGGCGCTGGCAGCATCGTTGAAGCGATAGGCGACAAGCGCCTCGGCGACATCCCGGGCCGTTTCGTTGAAACGGTGCAGAATCCAGCGGTCGGCATTGGTGAGTGGTAGGGAGGCCAGTTCGACATCACCAGGGGTGAACCCCTCCAGATTCATCAGGGCAAAGCGGGAGGCGTTCCATATCTTGTTGGCAAAGTTGCGATAGCCGGCGATCCGCTCCTCGGCCAGCTTGATGTCCCGCCCCTGGGCGGCAAAAGCAGCCAGGGTAAAACGGAAGGCATCGGTACCATACTGGTCGATTACCGAAAGGGGGTCGATCACATTCCCCTTCGACTTGCTCATCTTCTGCCCCTGGGCGTCCCTTACCAGTGCGTGGATATAGACATCGCGGAAGGGGACCTCTCCCATGAAGTGGATCCCCATCATCATCATCCGCGCCACCCAGAAGAAGAGGATATCGAAGCCGGTAACCAGGCAGGAGGTCGGGTAGAATCTATGCAGCTCAGCGGTCTGATCCGGCCACCCCATAGTGGAGAAAGGCCAGAGGGCAGAGGAGAACCAGGTATCGAGGACATCGGTCTCCTGCTGCAACCTTGTCCCGCCGCAACTGGCACAGGAAGTCGGGTCCTCCCGTGAGACCGTCACGCTGCCGCAATCGTCACAGTACCAGGCAGGGATACGGTGCCCCCACCAGATCTGCCTGGAGATGCACCAGTCGCGGATATTCTCCATCCAGTCGTAATAGGTGTTCTCCCACTGCTGCGGGACTATCCGCGTCTTCCCCTCTTTGACCGCTGCCAGGGCCGGAGCAGCCAAAGGTGCGACCTTGACATACCACTGCAGCGACAGATATGGCTCGACCACGGTCTTGCAGCGATAACAGCCGCCAAGTGCCAGGGGATGGTCGTCTATCTTCGCCAGCAAGCCCGCTGTCTCAAGGTCGGCGACAATCTGCTTCCGCGCCGCAAACCGGTCGAGGCCGGCATACTCCCCCCCTTCGGCATTCACCAGACCTGACTCGTCGAAGATATTGAGCAGTTCAAGGCCATGCCGTTTCCCCACTTCGAAGTCATTGAAGTCATGGGCAGGGGTAATCTTCACTACTCCGGTGCCGAATTCCCTCTCCACGTAGTCGTCTGCCAATACCGGAATCTCCCGGTTTACCAGCGGCAGCAGAACCTTCCGGCCGATCAGGTCGCGATAACGGTCATCTTCCGGATGAACCGCTACTGCCATATCGCCAAGCATGGTTTCGGGGCGGGTGGTGGCCACCACCACGAACCGGCCCGCTTCACCGACCACCGGGTAACGGAGGTGCCAGAGATGGCCCGCCTTGTCTTCATGCTCCACCTCGATATCGGAGAGTGCCGTGTGGCAGCGGGGGCACCAGTTGATCAGGCGGTTGTCCCGATAGATGAGCCCTTCTTCGTACAGCCGGACAAAAACCTCACGGACCGCCCGGGAGAGCCCCTCGTCCATGGTAAAGCGTTCCCTCTCCCAGTCACATGAAGCACCGAGCCTTTTCAGCTGGCCGATTATCTGCCCGCCCGATTCGGCCTTCCATTGCCAGACCCGCTCGATGAAGCGTTCGCGGCCCAGTTCATGGCGATCCTGGCCGGCAGCAGCCAATTGCCGTTCCACAACGTTCTGGGTGGCGATACCGGCATGGTCTGTGCCGGGCATCCAGAGGACATTGCACCCCTGCATCCTCTGCCAACGGCAGAGAATGTCCTGCAAGGTGTTGTTAAGGGCATGCCCCATATGCAAGGCGCCGGTGACATTTGGTGGGGGGATGACGATACTGTAGGGTGGTCTGGCTGAGTCGGCAGCGGCGTGAAAGTAGCCTCTCTCCTCCCACTCCCTGTACCAGCGGCCTTCCACCAGCTGCGGTTCATATACTTTTGCCAGATCCTGCTCTGCCATGCTACCGCTCCATTGTCATGATAAAATAAACGGGGGACTTATCATCCCCCGTTCTTAAACAACTGTATAGAATCTACCTGCACAAACCGGGATGTCAGGCCCCTTCCTTGATCTTGCGAATCTCCTCCCTGATGATCGATTCAGCCAGATCAGGGACTACTTCCCAGGCAATCTTCTCCAGGATATCTTTTGAAATCCTGGCTACCAATGCGGTAAGCTGCGCTTCGCTTAATTCTGCCGGTACGGCTGGTGCTACCGGAGCAGCCTCTGGCTGTTCGACAACAGCTACAGCCGCTGCAGCCGTAGCCGCAACTGCAATAGTCTCCGCAACAGGAGCTTCGACCGGCTCCTTCGGCTCAACTGCAACATACTTCTCTTCAGCGGCAAACTGCAGTTCCTCTGCAGCAGCAGAAGCTGTTGCTGGCGGCGTTGCTACAGCCTCCACCGGCTCCTCGACCAAGGCGAAGAAATCTGCGACATCTTCACCGGCTGGCTCGGCAGGAGCTAACGGAGGTGATGCCAGGGCAACCGGTTTAAGTTCTGCAACCGGAGGGGTATCATCCTGAAACTCAAAGGCCTCTTCACCGACAGGCCCCCATGGCGTGGCATGACCGATATCTTCTGGAGTCGATACTGCCAGAACCTCGCCAGCCTCATCCTCTTCCTTGAAGGAGAAAGCCTCTTCGACATCGATCTGCTCATCAGCCCCGGCAGTTGTGCCTAGCTCAACCACTTCATTGAACTCAACTACCTCACCGTCCGAGACCTCTTCAAGTTCAAAGGTACCCCAGAGATCATCATCAGGGCCGCCATCAATTACCTCTAATGCCGGTGTCTCTATCGGGGGTTGCGCTTGTGGCTGTGGTATCGTTGCCTGGGGTGCAACTGTCGGGATAGCTGCTGCGGCAACTCCAGCCAGGGGCTCTGCTGCAGTCACTGCAGCCGGCGGTGCAACTGCCGCAGCAGGTGGTGCGGCACTCCCCCGTGATTGGCCGACCTCGATCAGTTTCTTCACTTTTTCTATAAGAGTCTGCGATTCGAAAGGTTTGGAGATAAATTCATCCGCACCGCTCTGTTTCGCCTTATCTTCATCGAACGGTTCAAATGCACCGGTCATCAGCAGGAGCGGTACATGCTGCAGCCCAGGGATCCGCCTGACCTGTTCGCATACCTCATAACCGGTCATCCCCGGCATCAAGGCGTCGATCAGCATGATATCGGGAGATGTCTGCTTCGCCTTTTCCAGGGCGGCAGTGCCGTTATCCACTACGGTAAGCTCATAATCTTCGTTAGCGAAGATAATTCCCACAACCTTCTGGATGGTAATACTGTCATCGGCGAGGAGCAATCTTTTGCCCATCGATCCCTCCCAAGCGGAGAATGGTGTCACAATTCAGCCCTGAATGCGGCAAGACAGGGCACTGGTGCGAAAAAACTAGCACAAAGCCATCGGGGTGTCAAGTTATTTGCCGGTTTTTATTATGGATTAAGCTAAGCTGGAATAACTGGTGCGCCGCGCCAAGCGGTAGATATTGACATAACTTCCGTCCCAGAGGCAGCTATGGTCTTCGGTTCAGCCATAGGCGGCCAATGGCTTGCCGTCAGGGGTGGGAATGGGGGCGAAGTCGTAACCGTTTTGCTGGGCAAAGACGATGAGGGTGCCGCCTTGCTTGACGAATTCATCAAGTGTTGCTTTGAAAAATGCCGAGTTCTCGTAACCATACAGGCCACCGGATGGGATTACCAGGAGGGGGTGGAGTTGAGCAGTTCGAGGGCTATGGTCCCAGCATTAGCCTTAATCTCCGCTTTTTTTCAAAGACTTGATAAAGCTTGTAAATGACTGTTTTTCGTTGCCTCGCGAAGTCACATGATAAAATGCGCCCGGATAAATAATGCGTAACGGTCTGGCCAAAGTTCTGCTCCTCAGATGATATGCCAGCCATCAAATCAGAACTGCAAACACAAATGGAATATGGAGAGTTGACCCCTTTAGCTTCCGTAAAAATGCATCAATACTCTTGAATTGCCAGCTTTTTCGTTGATAGATCCGATAAAGCTCATATAATCTTCGTCTGCTGTTGACTTTATTAGTATCTTACCTACAGTATCAAGTTTGTTTAAGAGACTAGGCATAGACATATAATCAAGGCTATATATAGAATTAGATGTTATTTCTTCATGTCCTCCATAATAACTACGATTATTTATAACAGAATCGTGATGTATATTGTAAGCAATAGCTTTAAGTGGCGATAATATAGATATATAAACTGTAATGATAATTGTAAAAAAACTGATAATTCTATTGTACATATTACACCTCTTATGTAATATTATTTTACCTTATATTTCTGCTTCCATACCCCTAGTATGTTCCTAGCTCTCCAAACATTTGGGCTGTTCGGATATTTGCAAAGCAACCTTTCTGTTACATAAACACATTCAGGCAATTTATTAGAATCCAACCAGTAGGGCAGATCGGTCATAACTTTTTCATCAGCCTTACTATTTGGATATTTTTTTTCAAACTGGTAATACGCAAC
Source organism: uncultured Geobacteraceae bacterium (assembly GCA_964649725.1). Lineage (GTDB taxonomy): Bacteria > Desulfobacterota > Desulfuromonadia > Geobacterales > Geobacteraceae > CAZYTM01. Next base: position 92,449 of record CAZYTM010000005.1, read on the forward strand.
TCTTATCCAGTTAAGCTCATTCTGGTCTGTTATATAATTACCATTACCTTTATGTATGCCGGAAAGCCACCACCAATAGAGTTTTATATTTTCAAGAAAATCGGCATCAGATTTGACCTTGTTCAAAGTTATTGTCACATTATTATCCGCCTTAATCTGCTCTGTGGTTACCATGTAGTCATAGTCATTAGGATAGGCAACGACATTTATGCCGATAAATCTTGTCTCTACCAGAGGCTTGAAAGGAGGAATATGTATCGTCAATGTCTTCATGCCCCGTGGTAATTTAAACTCGCCCTTGGCATCAGTGACCGTTTTGTGAAATTTGTAATATCCGCCTCCGCCTCCGCCCACAGATGATCCCCCAACGAGCCAACCCGCCTTTATATTGATCCCTTCAAGCGGTTTTTTTGTGTCTGCATCAATAACTATTCCACTAATAACAGGCGTAAGAGGCGAAAAAATGTTTGGAAGATTAATGTACACCGTATAGATAACTGGAATTGAGACTGTCAGAAGAGCTATTGCAGCCCATGCTTGATACTTTGTCTTGAGTCCATAGATACTGATAGATATAAGACTTGCAGCTATCACTACAAGTAAAAGATCACTTAGCACGTTGTCACCTCCCTCAGATTCATTTGCTTCCCAACCTTGTTTCTTTGCAGTTGCGCTGGTTTCTTGGCCCAGTTATCATGTCATAAGCGAAGCATAGGGGCCGTTGGTAGGTTATGTAAGTTATTCATCCCTACCTCTTTTTTCCCGAGCTATTTTCATCAGTTCAATCGCTTGTGCTACAGCCATGTGCCTCCGATTGGTCATTCCGATAAAAAACAAAACCCATCTCCGGGCGCATTATTACGCGCATAATCCGAAAATGGGTCGTTGTAATGTCACATCATCATGCCGTCCTGGGCTGAATCCATGTGATCCGGTTCGTTCAGGGAATTACTACATAATTCTTAATTAATAAATTGTCAAGAATAATTGTGAACAAGGAGTCATGGGGGCAACAAGGATTGCGACGAATTACAGCAATCTCCTGAAATCGCAATGTAGAGCCTTTGCCAGCTTCTTTGCACTCGTGATACCGATTATCCGTTTGTTGTTTTCCATTTCGGATATATGACGCTGTGGGATACCGGTCATGTCAGACAACTGCTGTTGTGTAATATTCTCGCGGTAACGATACCCTCTTAAGGCAACTGATGCATTCGATTGCCCGGAGAACTGTTTATCGAAAAACTCTTCAACAGTGATTCTTTCTGCCGGTGCTCCTGGCTCTATGGATTTTACATAGCTTGTAATACGCTTGACGTTGGCCGGATGGACCAAAAATGTCAATGGGACAAGGCCGGTTTCAATATGGCGCTTTTTCGTGTGTACCCGCATAGACGATCTCCACTGTTATTGTTTGTTTATCCTCTGTCCATACGGCAACATAGGTTGGATGTCCTTTTTTGAGGTGACAATGGTGACGGCCATCTGCCAGCTTTCCATAATTTGGCCAGTCTCCACGAACGGGGCCGGTTCGCTGAATGTCCACCATAAGCTGATACAGGGCTGCAACTGCAATCCTTGACAGCTTCAATGCCTGTTTCTCTGCCTTCTTGTTCAGCATTACCTTCCATGGCATAATTTATACCTTTCATAAGTATAAAGTCAAGATGTGATTCTAAACAGCAACCGATGCATATCCAAATCTCCAGTATAAGACCATAGATAGATTGTCATTCTTGAAGATTTATCACAAAAAAACCCATCTCCGGGCGCATTATTATCGCGCATAATCGGAAAATGGGTAGTTATTGTTTCACATACGCATGCCGTCCCGGGCTGAATCCATGTGATGTAGTTATGCAAGGGGAATATTTGAAAATCTATCTATAAGTTATCAACCTGTCAAGATGATTACAATGTGCCGGTTATACTCTTCAAGCTCAATCATCCCCAAGCAGTTCGTCCATAAGTGGCGCCGTGGCAAATATGGCCGCTGCAGCGGTAGACAACTCGCTGCGCAACGCACTGAAATCCCTTACCTTCTTATAGTCAAGCCGGGAGGTAAGGAGTACCACGAAGATATCCTGGGCCGGATCGAGCCAGAGGGAGGTGCCGGAATAGCCGGTATGGCCGAATGAGTAGCGGGTAAAGACCTTCCCCCGTGGTGATGAGTATTGCGAGGCGATATCCCAGCCAAGGCCGCGCAGCACCGCCCCCTTCTGCGAGAAATAGGGGACCGTCATCTGCCTGACTGTCCGCTCGGCCAGGACCCGGCGGTCATCGACCACCCCCTCACCGAGCATCATCCGGCAGTATCTGGCCAGATCCTGGGCAGTACTGAACAGACCTGCATGCCCCGCCACCCCGCCCAGCTGTCTGGCGAGCAGATCCTGTACCTGGCCATTGAACCGGCCATTCCCGGCAGCCGCAGTCGGCGCACAGCGGATAGCCTTGGCCGGATCAGGAGTAAAACCGGTATCCTTCATCGCCAGCGGGGCGAACAGATTTTTCCCGGCATACTGGTCCAGAGCGCTGCCGGTCACCCGCCGGACGATCTCCCCAAGTAGAATAAAATTTATATCGGCATAGCGGAACCGCCGGCCTATCTCCCCCTTGATACGCTGCGCAGCTACTCCATCAATGGCGCTCTGCAGTGCTGTTTCGCTAGCAAGTGAGAAGTCGTCCAGCCCGGAGGTATGGGTCAGCAGATTGAGGATCAGGAGTTCATCCTTCCCCTTGCCGACCAGTTCGGGAAACCATTTCTCGACCGGGTCGACCAGTCTGAGCCGCCCCTCCTCGGCAAGCTTGAGGATTGCGGGGGTCGTGGCCACCACTTTGGTCAGTGATGCCAGATCAAAGATGGTATCGATGGTCATCGGGCGGGCATCGTGTTCCAGTGAGACTCTGCCATAGGGGTGTTGAAAGAGAACACCGGAATGATTACCTACCAACACCACTCCGCCGGCAATAAGCCCTCTGGCAATGGCCCCTTCCATGAGTCGGTCGATTTTTCCGGTCTGCGTGGAAGCAGCGCCACATACGGCGACCTGCAGTAGCATAACAGCGATGAGACAAAAAATTCTGAAGCGGATTACCATTTCACCCTGCGCTAAAAAGGGAGCTTCCGCTCCCTTTAATCAGTTGATTCTGAATTCGACCGACCTTAAGATTTTGCCACTACTGTCGAGGGCTTCTACCCGCCACTCGCCGACTGACTCCCGGGAGACTTCCCGCTTGCTGTATGTCCGCCAGCGTTTTCCTTTGACCGGCAGTTCAGTCTCCTTTTCCAGTTTACCGTTGCGATACCAGAGATGTCGAATAGTCGTAGCCTCATCCGCATTCTGGCTGATCCTGGTGAAACAGTAGAGCACCTTGACCGATGTCGAGGAGATTCGTCGTACCGCATCGATAGGGTTGCCACGCACGATCTTGGTGGTGACCGCCATCTCGGCAATTTTCAGCTGCGCTTCTGCTGCAAACCCGAACAAAGGGGAGAGCAGGATAATTAGCAGCAAACAACCGGCTGCGGTTACTACGGAGTAACGCTGCATAACCCCTCCGTGGTTCAGCTGTTATTACTACTTCAACCTACGATAAAACTGCTGTCAGCTACAATCCGGACAACCTACATCTTTACTCAGGTCCGGTAATCCGCGTTTATCTTCACATAATCATAGGAGAGGTCAGAAGTATAGACCGTTGCTTCACCGGATCCGATACCCATCGCCACTTTAACGCGGAACTCTTTCTGTTGCAACACTTCTGAACCGCGAGCCTCGGCATCTCCACCGACAAAGATGCCGTTCGATGCCATAAGGACATCATCGAACCAGAGCGAGAGCCTGTCAGGATCGACCTTGACACCGGCATAGCCAACTGCTGCGAAGATTCGTCCCCAATTTGCATCCTGGCCAAAGAATGCCGTCTTCACCAGAGCAGAGTTGGCAATTGCAAATGCCGCCTGGCGAGCCTCAGTAGTCGATGCTGCTCCACTGACAGTGATGGTCACGAATTTTGTAGCCCCTTCACCATCCCTGACTATCAATTTTGCCAGCTCAAGCAGCACCTCATTGAGCAACTGCGCAAATCCTGCTGCCGCACCGGTATCAGCTGCAATCGGAGCATTACCGGCAGCGCCGTTGGCCAGGATGAGCGCCGTATCGTTGGTGGAGGTATCGCCATCAACGGTGATCGCGTTAAAGGAGCCTTCTGTTGCATGACGAAAGGAGGCTGCCAGGAAGTCACCTGCGACTTCAGCATCGGTGATTATATAGGCAAGCATGGTAGCCATGTTCGGCATTATCATACCGGCACCTTTTGCTATGCCGACAATGCTGTATGGTACACCGTCCGCCTTACCCTCCCTGGCCACCAGTTTGGGGAATGTATCGGTAGTCATGATGGCACGGCTTATGGCGGCAAGATCGACCTCACCCAGACCGTCCAACAGTCTTGGCACAGCCTTTCGTACCCTCTCCATGGGGAGCGGCACTCCGATCACCCCGGTAGAGGATATCTGGATCCGCTCCTCAGGGATCCCGAGCCCTTCGGCGACCAGCCGGGAAGTCTCCCTGGCATCGTCTAAACCCTGTTGACCGGTACAGGCATTGGCATTACCGCTATTCACCAGCACAGCCTGGCAGATCCCCCCTTTGGCCCGCTCCTCACCCAACAGTACCGGCGCCGCCTTCACCTTGTTGGTGGTAAAGAGAGCTGCCAATTTCGCCGGCTGCTCGGAAAAGATGAGCGCCAGGTCAAGCCGGCCAGGCTTCTTGATGGCCGCCTCAACAGCAGCAAATTTATATCCTTTTGGATGCATGAGATGATCTCCGCTGATCAGGGGGCGATAAAAACGGTGCCCCCCTCACTTGCCGCAACATTTCTTGTATTTCTTGCCACTCCCGCACGGGCAGGGATCATTGCGTCCTGCCGTCTTTGAACTCTTGGCCGGCTGTTGCTGATGTGCCTCACCATCCCCGAGGTTAAAGACCAGCCGCTGTTTTTTCTGCTGCTGCGCTTCGATACGCTCGACATCCTCATTGTGGGCGATCTGCACCCAGAATATCTTCTCCACGACCTCTTCCCGGATCCGCCCGAGCATATCCATGAAGAGCTGATAAGCCTCCCTTTTGTACTCCTGCTTCGGGTCCTTCTGCCCGTAACCGCGCAGACCGATCCCCTCTTTCAGGTGATCGATGGAGAGGAGATGGTCTTTCCACTGGGAGTCTATCGCCTGCAGCATGATCACCTTGATCAGGTGGTCCATCAGCTCAGGGCCGAAACTCTCCAGTTTGGCCTTGAAGCCGTCATGGACCTTCTCCATAAGCAGTTCCCTGAAGTTGCCCGGGACGAAGCGGGACATCGACTCTGCCGGGATATCCAGATGAAAGCCGAACTCCTTGTAACAACCTTCGCTGATCGCCTCCCAGTCCCATTCGAGGGAAGAGACCTTGTCAATGGCATAAGCAGCCGTAATATCCTCTACAGTCTCATCCATCAACTCCATGAAATTCTCGCGGATGCTTTCGCCGGCCAGTATCTCCTTCCGCTGGGTGTAGATAACCTCACGCTGCTTGTTCATGACATCGTCATACTCGATCAGGTGCTTACGTATCTCGAAGTTGTGCGCCTCCACCTTTTTCTGCGCATTCTCGATCGCCTTGCTGATCATGCCGTGGGTAATCGCCTCCCCCTCTTCGATCTTCAGCAGATCCATGATCTTTGCCACCCGTTCGGAGCCGAAGATACGCAGCAGGTCGTCCTGCAGCGACAGGTAGAAGCGGGACGAGCCCGGGTCCCCCTGCCGGCCGGAACGGCCACGCAGCTGGTTGTCGATGCGCCGGGACTCGTGGCGCTCGGTGCCTAAAATATGCAGACCGCCGAGTTTCACCACTTCGTCATGCTCTGCCTGCCACTGCGCCTTGAACTTCTCCAGGACCTGCTCATACTCTCCGTCAGTCGCTTCGGGGTTCCCCTTCCGCCACTGCTTGGCCAGACCTTCCGGATTCCCTCCGAGGATAATATCGGTACCACGGCCGGCCATGTTGGTGGCGATCGTCACCATCCCTTTACGGCCTGCCTGGGCGACGATCTCCGCCTCCTTCTCATGCTGTTTGGCATTCAGGACGTTGTGCGGTACCCCCTGTTTTTTCAATAGCTCGGCCAGCACCTCGGACTTTTCGATGGAAATAGTGCCGACCAGCACCGGTTGCCCCTTGGCATGCAACTCCTTGATCTCTTCGATGACCGCCTTGAACTTCTCCATCTCGGTCTTGTAGACCACGTCCGGGAAGTCGGGGCGGAGCAGCTGCCGGTTGGTGGGGATAACCATGACTTCCAGCTTGTATATCTTGTGGAACTCCTCTGCCTCGGTATCAGCCGTGCCGGTCATGCCGGAGAGCTTCTGGTACATGCGGAAGTAGTTCTGAAAAGTGATGGTGGCCAGGGTCTGGTTCTCGTTTTCGATCTCCACCCCCTCCTTGGCCTCCACCGCCTGGTGCAGTCCGTCGGACCAGCGCCTACCCGGCATGAGACGACCGGTGAACTCATCGACAATAAGGACTTCACCATCCTTTACCACATAGTCGACATCCCTCTTGAACAGGGCATGGGCACGGAGCGCCTGCTGGACGTGGTGCAATGTCTCCATGTTGCGCGGGTCATATAGGTTGTCGATCCTGAGCAGCTTCTCTACCTTGAGCACCCCCTCTTCAGTGAGGGTAGCCGACTTGGACTTCTCGTCCACGGTAAAATCACCGGTATACTGTTTCCGTTTGCCGGAGAGGGTGTTGGCCTCCACCTCCTTGGTCTCACCCTTCTTGAGGCTCGGAATGATCCGGTCGATATTGTAATATTTGTCAGTCGAGTCTTCAGTCGGACCGGAGATGATGAGTGGCGTCCGCGCCTCGTCGATCAGGATGGAGTCGACCTCGTCAACGATGGCGTAGTGAAATGGCCGCTGGACATAATCTTCCAGGGCAAACTTCATATTATCCCGCAGGTAGTCGAAGCCGAATTCGTTATTGGTCCCGTAGGTGATGTCAGCATTATACGCCTCACGCCGCTCATCGTCGTCCAGACCATGGACTATCACCCCGACGGTCAATCCCAGAAAACGGTAGATCTGCCCCATCCATTCCGAGTCACGCTTGGCCAGATAATCGTTAACCGTCACCACATGGACGCCGCGACCGGTCAGGGCATTAAGATAGGCCGGCAGAGTGGCGACCAGGGTCTTCCCCTCGCCGGTCTTCATCTCCGCTATCTTCCCCATATTGAGGACCATGCCGCCGATCAGCTGGACGTCAAAGTGGCGCATGCCGAGAACCCTTCTGCCCGCCTCGCGGCAGACGGCAAAGGCTTCCGGTAACAGGTCGTCAAGGCTCTCCCCGCGCTGATAGCGTTCCTTGAACAGAAAGCTCTTCCCCCGCAGCTCTTCGTCGGAAAGCTGCTGCAACGTACTCTCCATGGCCCCGATCCGCTCGACTATCGGCCAGAGCCGTTTCAGCTCACGTTCGTTTTTACTCCCGACAAGTTTTTTTACAATGTCGCCAAATGCACCAAACATAAAGCAGGTCTCCCGCGTATCGATTATTTTATGGTCCTGCCTTGCTGCCACTGTTGATGCAGCCCTGCATCCATTTTGTCCTGTTACTGATGAATAAACGCATAAGTTAGCACAAAGAATTGCTTTGCTCAACTGCTAATTCGTTTTTCAGTAGTTGAAAAGAAGCTTAATAAAATCGGAAAAGTGCCGAATAGTTTATGAGAGTGACGACAACATCGGCGCCAAAAATACCGCTGGCATTAAAAAGGAGTCCTCATGAACACCCTGCTCGAAGAAGTAACACAACGGACCAATCTGGCACTCTCCAATCAGATGGAGATGCTCACATTCTACCTGACAGACAAACAGCTCTATGGCATTAATGTCTTCAAGATTATCGAGATCATAGAAGGGACACGACCGGTCATCAAGCTCCCCAAGGCCCATCCCCATGTGGCTGGTGCGGTAAATTTCCGCGGCTCGGCAACGACCGTAATAGACCTTTCCGCAGCGCTCGGTCTTGAACCGCTCGCCTATCTGAATCAGCTTTGCTACATCATCGTCTGCGAATACAGTAACCGGATCACCGGCTTCATGATCAAGCAGCCTGAATCGCTTCTGACCAGAGGGTGGGAAGAGATCAGAAAACCGGCCGGCATGCTGACCTCCTCAGCGGCACTGGTAGCTATTGCCTATAGCGACAGCAACCAGACCATCCAGCTGCTCGATATCGAAAAGATCCTTATCGATGTACTCGGCATGGAGGATGAGCTGAGTGCTGACCTGCAGGTGGCTCAGGTATCAGAACCCCGCCGGCACCACGTGCTGGTGGCTGATGACTCCAAAACCGCACGCCAGATGATCCAGTCTGTACTTGACCAGCTGGGTATCTCTGCGACTCTGTTCGACTCTGCTCCGGCAGCGCTCGGCTATCTTGCCGAGCACGACCCTGCTACTATCAGCCTGGTCATTTCCGATATCGAGATGCCGGATATGGATGGTTTCACCTTCACCCGTACCATCCGCCAGGACCCGAGGCTCTCCGGTCTTTACGTTATGCTTCACAGCTCCATGAGCAACGCCTCCAACAAACTGAAGGCCGAGCAGGTTCAGGCCGACGCTTTTCTTGGCAAATTCAAGGCAAATGAGTTGGCTGTCAAAGTGATGGAGCGGCTCAAGGCGATCGATGACGGCACGGCATCGCAGCGTAAGGCAGCCTGAGTTGCTGGATTGAACCTGAAGGAGAGTTCAGCTCTGTGATTCATGATGATCTGCAGAGATGGCAACAGGTGAAGTTCAGGTTTTCTTATTTGATGATTCAACAGGCCGCTTCTCCACCCCCAACCTCTTTTTTGCTGCTGCCCCCTGGAAGAGTATCTCCAGCCGGATAGTGAAAGCAAAATTGGAGACACATGCCCCGGCACTATTTCGTGGCCATGAGACTTCAGGCTCCAATTCAAAGAAGAGCCAGTTGCGCAGAAAATTGCGGCGATACGTTGTGAATATCCGGTAGTTGCTGATCGCTTCGGGATTACTGGTATTACCATAAAGGCCGACACCCGGAACGATTGCACTCCGGGAGGTTAGCTGCTGTATTAACGAGAGTTCCGTCCCCCACTCCAGACCGTTGATCTCCTCAGAGACCGTGCCGCTATTGGCCCAGCGCAACAGGGTATGCACAGCCAGAAACCTCTCCAGATCCAACTCGGTAGTCTCCCCCAGACCGGCCGTATTCTTCAAAAAGAGTGTCTCGCCAAAACGGAGCAGGGAGACATCATCAAGGGCGCGATGATACTGATAACGACTCCGGACAAAAAACTCAGGCGGCAGGACAACTCTTGCACCGGCACCGAGAAAAAGATCTGAGGCAGCTGTCTTGAACAGGCTGTAGCGCAGTTCGGTACTGACGAAGCGGGTGTTGGAAACAAGAGTCCGGTCAAATCCGGGATTCCCGGGGTCTGTTGGAAGAGTTGGTGAGAGCTGTTCCAGCTCGTCTTCACCTGAAATGGTGAGACGCAGCCGTTCGCTGATCTTGGAGAGCACCAGATTTACCCTGGCATTAATCCCGTATTTGGTATTGCCGTTTTTATCCACCCGGAACGAATTCCGCCAGCGCAGCTGATACTCGGTCTTCCGCTCATCCTTTATTTTCTCATTGCCAAAGAAATCGTCGAAAACAACTATCCGGCCAAGGATGCCTTTTTCAAGAGTGTCGTGGGTTTCATCCATCGCCTGGGATAGAAGAGGCTGTTTTTCATTGCCATTTTGCGGCATTATATCTGCAGCAGGCCCTGCTGTGGCAGGCGCTATCACCCCTTCGGCAAGGACAAGGAGAACAATTACCGGCAGCAACAGGAAAAGGTACCAGGAGAATAAATTATGTCGCCCTGACATCCGCTAATCTCCTGACCGGGAGGAGCTGAACTTTTCAAACTCTTGCAACAGCATGGTAACTCCAACAACAATCATATCCACTATGTAATTGTAGCAGCATCATCATGAAGAACAATCCGAAAATCTCATCGTTGCAGGGAGTTCACAGATTTGACCATCTTATGAAAGCGGCACCGCAGAGAATAAAGGTTGCATCATGGGATTTCGAAATATGCTCGAATCATGAGAGGGTAAGATCGAGGCGAGATAAAACATCTGCAGAGTTAAGTCAATCATGGCGCGAGACATTGCCTAATTCCGGATGACTACACCTTGTCGCCAGCCAGACTACCGGGGAAACTGTTACTACTCCTCCTGCTCCTGCTCAAGGTCGATGTTCTGCGTCCCCCGACGATAGGGGACATATGCCTTGCCAGCCGATATGGCACGTCCTACCCTGGTAAGGAGGGTGATATCCCTGACCGGCATCGGAATATAGTCAAAAAAACCCCTCTGGAATGCCAGCGCTTCTTCTTCCACACTCGATCTGCGGGTGGCAAGAATAACCGGTATCCGGCGCGTCTCAGCCACACTCTGCAAAGTGGTGAAAAAGGTGAAGCCGTCTCCACCTGGCATCTCTTTCGCTGTTATGATCAATCTGGGCTGATGCAGCAGAGCCATCTGCAGACCATCATTGGCATCGACCGCCTCCAGCATATGATAACCTTCCGTGAAAAGCGGGGTCACCAGGATTTCCCGGTCCTTGAAGTCGGTTTCCACCACCAGCACCTTGTTGCCGTGTGAATCATAAGCTTCGCCAAGGTAATTCTTCGCAATTGACTTCATTATCTCCCTGGTGGTCGAGATGACCGGCATTACCTCCATAAGGGTATTCTTTGCAATTGTGTCGATTATATCATCATTGGTCGGATCGGCCATTGCCAGGGCAAGACGGTTATCTTTTGCCTGGAGCGGAAATATCCGGTTTTCAAAAGCCATCTCCATCGGGATAAGATTCAGGACCTCTTTGGGGATGTTGTGTTTGGCGATGTCATAAACGACTTTGTAGCCATACTGGACCGCCAGCGCCCGGGCGATCTCCTTGCCGGTCAGCAGACCCAGATCTTCCAGGGTCTGGCCGAAACGACGGTGAGTAGAACTGGATATCCTGATAATACGTTCGACCAGCAAAGGGGTCAGGATATTCTGCTGAATAAGGATTTCTCCCAGTTTCAATTTTTCCTTCGGCTGCATTCATACCTCCAGAGTCTGCCGGGGAAGATCCGTTAAAGCCTGCATAGCAGAAAACAAGCATTTGCCTGGCATGGCATAATTATGTAGCAATCTTATAACAGGCTAATGAGGGGACCTCCTTTGTCAATGATTAAAATTAATACCTCTAACCATAGGGTGTGTCAAGAAGAGAACATTAAAATAACAGTGGAGACATCCAGCTCTCTGCGCAGATCATCAGCGGATAAAACAGACAGCCGCACTGCAAAAGGTTGAGAAATCGACCACACCGACAACAATCAAAACTCCGGATACTCGCCAAGAACTTTCAGTGTCTCAGTCAATTCAAAGGCTGCCACAGAAAAGAATCTTTCAAACAGACGCCTGGTTGGAGCTGCCGGATAAAGGGGGAAAGAGAGCCGGTATATCAGATCAAGGAGTCCATCCCGCCGGTTCTCCTCCAGAAACAGGGTACCATACTGAAAGATCGGGGCAAAGAGCATGGCATCTTCCATTACCGATTCATCGTCGCTGAAGAAAGGGAGGATCATCTCTACTGAGAGGGAGAAGCCGTCACCGCTGGCATCATCAGCCAGATAGACAAGTAATTCTGCCTGGGGAGACTCGACATATTCGATTACTGCCGGACAGACCGAGGCAGCAGTGATGGCCAATATCTGGCCATGGTGCGGGTCTAATCCATACGGCCACCCCTTGCTGGCGAAATACTCTTCCAGAGACCGACAGACCTTGGTCTGTCTGCGACCAAGCCCCTGGTAGAATTCGGCAGTGAACTCAGCCCGCCTCGAAATCAACTCGTCAAGGGGGATGATTTCATCTGTCGAACCCTCCTGAGCAAGATTACGCAGCTCTGGATTGTTTACCACCAGTCGCAAATGCGGTCGATTCCGGTCATCCTTATGCGCCATCAACCCTGCTCCTGACTACAAAATAGGGACCTTTACCAGCCTTCATTCGCCGCTGACATCCAGTCCGGCCAGGCGGAGTGAAGGGGCACCAACCACGCCAAAGAACCTGAAATCATCACCCAGAGCTTCTATGTTGCGGAAAAGATCAAGGATATTGCCAGATATGGCAACCCCCTTCACCGGCACTGTCACCGCTCCATCTTCGATAAGAAAGCCGACCGCACCGACCGAAAAGTCGCCGGATATCGGATTCGCCGTATGCATCCCGATCACGTCTGTAACAAGAAACCCCTTCCCTATCCCCTCCCGAAGTGCTGTTACCGGCGTCGTTCCAGGTTCAATGAAAAAGTTTGTCACCCCCATGTGGGGTAGACTCTTGAAACCGCCCCGGGCAGAGTTGCCGGTCGATTCAACACCCTCCCTGCGGCCGCAGAGACTATCGTATAGATACCCTTTAAGAACGCCATCTTCCACCAGTACCGTATTGCGATGCGGCACCCCTTCCGCATCAAAGGGGGAGGTCGCCATCCCTCCGGCAAGCGTACCGTCATCGCGGATTTTCAGCGAACTGGCAAATAGCTGCTGGCCTATCTTACCTGCCAGCAAAGACTTCCCTTTCTGCACATTCTCGGCCAGAAAGGCTGGCGCCAGGACTTCAAGGATTTCATTGGCCACATAGGCATCAAGGATAGCCGGACAATGCATGGTCCTGATTTTCCGTGCCCCCAGGTGACCGACCGCTTTGGCCACCGCACCGCTGGCAACTCTGGCCGGATCGATACCGGCAAAACCGGTACTGTAGTCGAAGTCCCAACCCATCTGGGCATCGCCGCCCTCCTCGGCCAGGGCAGCCACACTGGCAGAGACCATACTCCCGTCATGTTGCACGGCGAGACCTTTTGAGTTGCGCAGCAGCACCGTGAAGAGCGATTCACTGTAGACCGCCTTACGCACTTTTTTCATGCGCGGGTCGCCGGCAAGAGTCAACCGTTCCAGCTCCATGGCCATATTGATCTTGGTCGACTCATCAATAGCGGCAAGCTGCTCGTCGAGCAGTCCGGGGAGATGTGGAGTGGGGTGCGGCTCAGGAAAACCGTGGTGCCGGTCCGGGGTCTGGGCTCTTGCACCAACCATAGCATTGTCAATCATCCTTTGCAGATCAGTTTCTGTAAAGCTGGTGGCATAGGAAAACCCCTGCCCGTCCCCTTCCTGGACCCGGACGCTGACACCGAAAGGTGCCGAGCACTTGAAGGTATCGATCTGCTGCTCTTTCACTTCGATGGCAAGGTTACGGGATGAGCCCAGCATCAACTCGTAACCATCGAGTCGACGCCCTTTTAACACTCTCTCTACCCGGTCGGCAAGTTCGTTAAGATTCATAGTCCTCTCGTTTACACAAAGTCCAGGATCATGGCAATTTCATCGCAATCGGGGAACTTCACACACTTCATGCAATCCCCCCATACCTTGTGGGGGAGTTCCGACTTGTCAACGACACGAAAGCCGAACCGGCCAAAGAAATCTGGCTTATAGGTAAGACAGAAGACCCGTTTCAGGCCAAGCGCCTTTGCTTCGTCGATACAGGCCTGCACCACCAACGTGCCGAGCCCCTTCCGTCCGGCATCTTCCACCACTGCCACGGAACGTATCTCAGCCAGGTCTTCCCAGACAATATGCAGCGCCGCAGTGCCGAGCAACCGCTGCTCATCTTCCACCACATAAAAGTCACGCAACGATTCGTACAACTCTGATAGCGACCGCGAAAGCATATCGCCACGGCTGGCAAAATGAGTAAGAATCTTCTGGATCTCTTTGACATCTTTTATCTGTGCCTTGCGCAGCATTGGTCTCCCTTTCAGCTTATACGACTTGCAATGGCATCCGGCGTCTGCTAGGAACTCGCCTCCTCGATCATCTCCCTGGCATGCTCCATGGTCTTCTCGGTGATCTTCACCCCGCCAAGCATCCTGGCCAGTTCCGTCACCCTCCCTTCGGCATCCAGCAGGGTGACACCGGTAACGGTTCGTCCCCCCTCGAGCAGCTTCTCCACTCGCAGATGCTGGTCAGCACAGGCAGCAACCTGCGGCAGATGGGTGATGCAGAGGACTTGCTGGCGAGCAGCCACCCGCCTCAGTTTCTTGCCGACCAGCGCCGAGGTGGCCCCGCCGATGCCGCTATCCACTTCGTCAAAGACCAGTGTCGGCACATCGCTCTCCGGATGAATCTGCTTCAGGGCCAGCATCAACCGCGACAGTTCGCCACCCGATGCGATCCGGGCCAATGGTCTGACCGCCTCGCCAGGATTAGGGGAGAAGAGGAATTCTACCCGCTCGAAACCATAGGGGCGGGGATCGGTACATTTATCCAGTGCCACTTCAAAGACCGCATGAAGCATAGCGAGCTGGTGCAGTTCCCGCTCCATCCCCTGCTTGAGCTTAGCCGCCGCACCCTGACGGGCAATAGTCAGCTCTGCGCCGGCGCTTCTCACCTTCTGCTCCTGTTCGGCAAGCCGTCGCTGCAACTCCCCCCTGGTTGCATCGCGATTCACCAGCAACTCCAGTTCCTGCGCCAGTTGCTCCTGGCAGCTGATCACTTCGACAAGGGTCGGTCCATATTTTCTTTTCAACCTGTTCAGCAGGTCGATACGGTCATCCACTGCCTGCAGCCTGGCCGGATCGGCCTCCACCCTGGCGGCATAGTCACGCAGGGTCAACGCCACATCCTCCAGTTGGATGGCAGACCCTTTTAACAGCTCTGCCAGTGGTGCCAGCCTGTCATCAATCCTGGCTATATCCGCGATACCGCTCTGTACCTGATGCAACTGGCTGAGAATACTGGCATCATCTCCATAAAGGGCGTCGAACCCACCCTGGCTGACAGTGAGCAGTTTCTCCCCGTGGGCCAACAGCTGCCGCTCCTGCTCCAGCAGTTCGTCTTCGGCTGTCTGTGGATTGGCAGCAGCGATCTCGTCATGCTGGAACTTAAGCAGGTCGAGGCGTCGGGCCGCCTCCTGTTCGTCAGCCTCCAGAGCAGACAACTCATCCTGCAGCTGTCGATAGCTGTCAAAGAGGGCGGTAAACTCCTGCCTTTGGCTTAACAGCCCGGCACAACCGTCCAGCAGTAACAGATGGTTCTCCGGCCGGAGCAGGGTCTGTGATTCATGCTGGCCATAGATATTTATCAACTGCCGGCTGATCTCGGTGAGTGCCGCAGTAGTGGAGAGACTGTTGCCGATGAAGACCCGGTTCTTGCCGGACCGGGAGACTACCCGCTTCACCAGCAGTTCACCCCCGGTATCCACCCCCTGCTCTGCCAGATGCTCTGTCAGCCCGGGGAGCCCGGTCAAGTCAAAAAGCGCCTCCACTGTTGCCTCTTCGGCGCCAGTCCGGATCACGTCCGCTGTGGCACGCCCCCCCAGAATAAGGTTGACCGCATCTATGATGATCGATTTCCCTGCCCCGGTCTCGCCGGTTAGCACCGTCAGACCTGGCTGGAAGCCGAGATGCAGGGAATCGATGATGGCAAAGTTTTTTATATTGAGATCAGTCAGCATATATTTGCAGAATCAGTGAACAGGGACCGGGGATCCGGGGTAGATCTTGCTGCTCACAGTTCCTTCTTCCCCTATCTCTCCCCCCATTTGAGCTTGGTCCTCAGCACCTCGAAATAATCCTTGCTCCTGGAAGTGACCAGCAGCGTCCTGTGCTCGGCGCGGCGGACCCGGATAACGTCCCCGGCCTTCAGCTCCATCCCTACCTGCCCGTCAAGAGTGAGAAAGACATCTTCATTGACCGATTTCAGCTGCACCGAAATGGTCGCTCCGGCATCGACCACAATGGGTCGATTGGTCAGAGTGTGCGGACAGATCGGGGTTATCACCAGACACTCCAGATTGGGATGGATGATCGGTCCGGCCGCGGCCAGGGAATAGCCGGTGGAACCTGTCGGACTGGAGATGATGAGACCGTCGGCCTTGAACGTGGTGAGATAAAAATCGGCCACTGTGGTCTCCAGATCTACTATCCTGGCGAGCGCCCCCTTGTTTATCACTACATCGTTCAGCACCTGATGACTCGATATTTCAACTCCGGCCCGCTCCACCAGACAGTTGAGCATCATCCGCGGCGATACCTTGTAATCACCTTTGAGACAGCGCTCCAGAGCCGGATAGAGTTCTGCCAGGGTGATCTCGGTAAGGAAGCCGAGGCTCCCCAGATTTACTCCGAGAATCGGAATCTGCCTGGCGCCGATCAGTCGCGCCGCGGAAATAAGGGTGCCATCGCCACCCAGCACCACCACCAGATCTGCGCCGGCCGGTATCAGTTCCGCAGGTATCCCCTCACTGCACCCAAGATGACGGGAGAGATGCGCTTCCACCATCGGCTCGAGACCACGCTTTTTCAGCCAGTTGACCAGTTCTTCGGCAACCCCGAGACAGCGTGGGTCATGTACCTTGGCCAGAATTGCTATTTTTTTCATGCCGAGACCTTTGAATATGGTATAAGTATGATTCTAACTAGCACAGATACTGGGCATGTGCAATGGAAATTCCGAACCGCCGCGCTATAATAAAATGCATTGTCATGAACAACATTATCCACCCTGAGAGGTTACTATGAGTGACAAACAGGAACAACCTGTCAATGACGCGCCAGAACTCGACAACCTGATGCTGATAATCAAGTCATTCCTGGAACATCTGGAATATACCCTGGGGAAGGATAAATACTCAGCTACCACCTTTGATATCTACAATGCCCTTGCCTATGCGGTGCGCGACCGGATGATCGAGCGCTGGCTGGACACCCAGCAGGCCTATTACAATACCGATCACAAACGGGTCTATTACCTCTCCATGGAATTCCTCATGGGGCGGACCCTGGAAAACAGCCTGATCAATCTCGGCCACTATGAAGAATTCCTCGAAGCGATGAACTCACTCGGCTATGACCTGGAGGAGTTGAGCAACCAGGAACAGGATGCCGGTCTCGGCAATGGCGGCCTTGGCCGTCTGGCGGCATGCTTCCTCGATTCGATGGCGACCATGTCGATCCCTGCCTACGGCTACGGGATCCGTTACGAGTACGGCATCTTCCGCCAGAAGATTGTAGACGGCGCCCAGGTGGAGATACCCGACAACTGGCTCCGCTACCGGAACCCCTGGGAGATGGACCGCCAGGAGCATCTCCATCCGGTCAAATTCTACGGTCGAGTGATCAATGTCACCATAGGCAGCAAGGTCCGCCAGGAGTGGGTCGACACCGAGGATGTGATGGCCATGGCATACGATTTCCCGATACCTGGCTACCGCAATGCCACAGTCAATACCATGCGCCTCTGGAGCGCCAAGTCGAGCCGCGAGTTCGACCTCCGCTTCTTCAACGAGGGGAACTACATCCGTGCCGTAGAAAAGAAGATGCTCTCGGAAAACATCTCCAAGGTCCTCTATCCGGCCGACAATGTCCTGGAGGGGAAAGAGCTCCGCTTCAAGCAGGAGTATTTCCTTGCCTCTGCCACAGTGCATGATGTCCTCTACCGCTTCAAGAAGATGCACAAGGACCTCCGCATCCTGCCGGAGAAGGTGGCTATCCAGCTGAACGATACCCACCCGGCCCTTACCATCCCGGAACTGCTGCGTGTCCTGCTCGACATCGAAGGGCTCGACTGGGATGATGCCTGGGCTATTACCACCAAGACCTTTGCCTACACCAACCATACCATCCTCCCCGAGGCGCTGGAAAAATGGCCGATCTGGTTCTTCGAACAGATCCTGCCGCGCCACCTGCAGATCATCTTTGAAATCAACGAACGGTTCCTCAGCCAGGTGAGAGAACGCTATCCAGGGGACAACGACCGGCTGGCCAGGCTCTCCATCATCGAGGAGCACTGGGAGCGGAAGGTCCGGATGGCGCACCTGGCCATTATCGGCAGCCACTCGGTGAACGGCGTCGCCGCTATCCACTCGGAGATCCTCAAGAACGAACTGTTCCGCGACTTCTATGAACTCTATCCGGAGCGTTTCAACAACAAGACCAATGGCATCACCCAACGGCGCTGGCTGAAAAAGGCCAATCCGATGCTGGCCAATCTCATCGACCGGCAGCTCGGCACCAGCTGGACCACCAACCTCTATGAACTTCGCCTGCTCCAGCCGCTGGCTAACGACCCTCCCTTCCTGAAGGCCTGGCAGGAGGTGAAACGGCAGAACAAGAAGCAGCTGGCCGCCTATATCCACAAGCACAACTGCATCGAGGTGGATATCGAGTCGATGTTCGACTGCCAGGTGAAACGGCTCCATGAGTATAAACGGCAGCTCCTGAATGTCCTGCACATCATCACCCTCTACAACCGGATCAAGACCGATCCCAAGGCCGAGGTGGTGCCACGGACCTTCATCTTCAGCGGCAAGGCAGCACCGTCATATGTCACTGCCAAGCTGATCATCCGCCTCATCAGTGCTGTCGGCGATGTGGTAAATCGTGACCCGGATGTAGCCGGCCGCCTCAAGGTGGTCTTCCTGGCCAACTACAGCGTTTCGCTGGCCGAGAAGATATTCCCTGCCTCTGACCTGTCGGAGCAGATATCGACTGCCGGCACCGAGGCGTCAGGGACCGGCAATATGAAATTCGCCTTGAACGGCGCCCTCACCATCGGCACCCTGGATGGCGCCAATATCGAGATCATGGAAGAGGTCGGCCGGGAGAATATCTTCATCTTCGGCCTCACCGCAGACCAGGTCGCGACCCTGAAGCAGAAGGGGTACAACCCGCGCGACTTTTACAACCGCAACCCTGAACTGCGCCAGGTACTCGACATGATCAGTGGCGGCGCCTTTTCGCCAGGCGATCCCAATCTCTTCAAGCCGATTGTCGACATTCTCCTTAACCAGGGGGACAACTACCTGCTGCTGGCAGACTATGCCTCTTACATCGAGTGCCAGGAAGAGGTGAGCCGGATATACAAGGACCAGCAGGAGTGGACCAGGCGGGCCATACTCAATACCGCCGGGATGGGTAAGTTCTCCAGCGACCGGACCATCGCCGAATATGCCCGGGAGATCTGGAATGTCGAGCCCCATCCGATCAGCGCCCAGTCAGAGCACTGCCTGCACGACGACTTTTGCATCCTGGAGAAGTCGTGACATATTTAAACAGCTGAAGGCTCAAGGCTGAAAGCTGAAGGCGGAAAGCTCAAGGGCAATTGGAGCAGTAACATCAAGCCAGTTGATATCTCTTCAAGCTTTGAACTTTGAACTTTGAGCTTTGAGCCTTCAGCTTTGAGCTTTGAGCCTTCAGCTTTGAACTTTACCTGAGATTATTCACTATTGTTCTGCAGATTGTGAGCACTGGATGGACCTCTTTGACCGACAAGCCGCTGCCGACACCATGAAGGAGGCCCCACTAGCCGAACGGATGCGCCCCCGCAGTGTGACTGAATATGTCGGCCAGCAGCATCTGCTCGGGGAAGGGAAGCTGCTGCGGCAGCTGATCGAGGCCGACCAGCTCAGCTCGCTGATCTTCTGGGGCCCGCCAGGGTCGGGAAAAACGACTCTGGCGCGGATCATAGCCAATGCCACCAAAGCCCACTTCATCTTCTTCTCTGCCATCCTCTCCGGTATCAAGGAGATCCGCGAGATCGTCAAAGAGGCGGAGGATATCCGCAAATTCAAAGGGATGCGGACCATCCTCTTTGTCGATGAGATCCACCGCTTCAACAAATCACAGCAGGACGCCTTTCTCCCCTATGTGGAGCGGGGGGTCTTCACCATCATCGGCGCCACCACGGAAAACCCCTCCTTCGAAGTCATTGCCCCGCTCCTCTCCCGCTGCAAGGTGCTGGTACTGAACCAGCTTGGGGATGGAGAGCTCAGGGAGATCCTGACCCGGGCCCTGGCTGATACTGAGCGGGGTCTAGGTAGTCTGGGACTGCAGGCTGACGACCAGACGCTCGACTTCATGGCCGAACAGGCCAACGGCGATGCCAGGGTGGCGCTTAACACCCTTGAGACCGCTGCCCGTCTCGCCAGGGGGAAGGAGATCGATATCGACACCGCCCGCGAAGCGGTGCAGAAAAAGCCGCTCCTTTATGACAAAGGGGGGGAGGAGCACTACAACGTCATCTCCGCCTTCATCAAGTCGATGCGTGGCAGCGACCCGGACGGCGCGCTCTACTGGCTGGCAAGGATGCTGGAGGCTGGCGAGGACCCGATCTTCATCCTGCGACGGATGGTCATTCTGGCCAGCGAGGATATCGGCAATGCCGACCCGCGCGGGCTGCAGATAGCCGTGGCAGCGCTGCAGGCTTTCCAGCTGGTGGGCCTCCCCGAGGGGAGGATCATCATGGCACAGGCGGTCACCTATCTGGCCACCGCCCCCAAGTCGAATGCCTCCTATATCGGTATCGATTCGGCCCTTGCCGAAGTGCGCAAGAGCGGCGCCCAGCCTGTCCCTCTGCATATCCGCAACGCACCGACGAAACTGATGAAAGAGCTCGGCTACCACGCCGGATACCGTTACGACCATGACTATGCGGAAGGTTATGCCGCCCAGCAGTATCTCCCGGAAGCCCTTAAAGGGAGAAAGTTCTACGAGCCGACCGGCCACGGCTATGAAAAGACCATCAAAGAGCGGATGGGATGGTTGAGACAACAGAACCAACAGGAGAAAGATGAATAGCCGCTCCGCCAGTAACGGCTGAGCAGATCATAAAGCAACCGGGGAGATGTTTTTTGTGCATGTTCAAGGCGACCGGCCTTTGCCGCGCAGGAGCGGTGCAGAGTCACGCAGAGATGGCGCAACAGGCGCCTCCCTTTTGAGGAGGAGAGATGAGGAAGATCGGTATCCTGACCAGCGGCGGCGACTGCTCCGGCATGAACGCCACCATCCGCAGTGCTGTCCGCACCGCCCTGCGGATGAACATCGAAGTAATTGGCTTTCGCAAAGGTTACCTGGGACTTATGAAAGGTGATTTTATGCCGCTCGACACCAAGGCGGTCTCCGGCATTCTCCACCGCGGCGGTACCTTCCTCCAGTCGGCCCGCTCTCAGGAGTTCCGCACTCCGGAAGGGCAGCAGAAGGCCCTTGACAACCTGCATAGTCTCGACATCGATGGTCTGGTTGTACTTGGCGGGGACGGTTCACTCAACGGCGCCCTGGCCCTGCATCGGCAAGGTTTTCCGGTCATCGGCATCCCGGCCAGCATAGATAATGATATCCCCTTTACCGATATGGCCCTTGGCGTCGATACCGCCCTTAACAACATCATCTATGCGGTCGACTGTATCAAGGATACTGCCAGCTCCCATGCCCGTGCCTTTGTCATCGAAGTGATGGGGCGCCATTCCGGCTATCTGGCAAGCATCGCCGCCATAGCCACCGGCGCAGAATTCGCCCTGGTGCCGGAGCGGGAGTATGACCTTGCCGATATCTGCCAGCAGCTCCGCGGGCGTTACGAAGAAGGGCGTGATAACGCCATCATCATCCTCGCCGAAGGGGCTGGCCATGGCAATGAGATTGCCGATTCCATAAAGGATGCCATCGGCTTTGAGACCAGAGTCACTGTATTGGGGCATTACCAGCGTGGTGGTGCACCGACCGTCTTCGATCGTCTGCTGGCGAGCCGTTTCGGCAAAAAGAGTATTGAACTTCTGGTAGCCGGGCAACGGGGGGTCATGGTAGGTCTGCAGAACAATGCCATTGTCGCCACACTTATCGAAGATGTGGTCAAGGGGGAAAAACGGCCTCAGGATGAGGTGCTGCGGCTGGCTGAGGTGCTGGGGATCTGAGACAACTCCTGAACGGTCAGATCATCCCCCTGGTCCGCAACTCCCCCTTGAGCCAGGCATAGGCCACCGGTGCCGCAACCAGGCCAGGGAGGCCGAAGAAAGCCTCCATCGCCACCATGGCGCAGATCAGTTCCCAGGCACTGGCATGCACCTCACCGCCGACGATGCGAGCATTGGTAAAATACTCCAGCTTGTGGATGACAATCAGGAAGACCAGCGACGCCGCACCTACCCCGGTCGAGACACCAAGACTTATCAGGACAATGGCGACATTCGAGATCAGGTTACCCACCACCGGCAGCAGTCCGGCCAGGAAGGTGAGCGGGATAAGTACCGTCAGAAGCGGCAGGTTGACCCCGAAGAGAGGGAGCAGCAGAGCAAGGTAGATAGAGGTGAGGACCGTATTCAGGGCGGATATCTTTACCTGGGCGAAAACCACCTTGTCAAAGGCATCGGCCAGAGCCATGGTCCGATCATGGATGGCAGCGAGCAGCGGCGGCCATTCGTGGGCCCTGTCGAAGCGATGCAGGGCGGTCATGCCACCGATCACCATACCGAAGATGACATGGGCAAAGGTCTTCAGCCCGGCGATGCCGGCAGCAGAAATCTTCTGCCCATGCTCCCGCAGCAGCTTGGCAAACTCCTCCCGCAGATCCTCAATAGTAGCAGGTATGGCAGTTGCCATGCTCTCCGGCAGGTTGCGCTTCAGGTTGTCCAGGGTTTCCGCTACAGCCGCCAGCAGAGCCGCCATCCCCTTGTTACCATGGAGAAAGGTCCAGAGACCTACTCCGGCGCCGATCAGACCAGAGATGACGATCAGCAGGATGGCGGTGAGCGCCAGTTTGTGCGCCACCCCCCCCCAATCAGCAGGGAGGCGCCGGGCCAGCTTGACGGTCAGCACATGTACCGCCAGACCGGCAAAGAGGGTCGGCAGCAGATGAAAGTGGAGGACCAGCGGTGTGGCTATAATTGCCAGCAGGTAGCTGGCTGTGACTGGATTTATCATATCGCCCACCCCTTGAAGGGATAATCAGCTGAGTCAGTCAAGCTCTGACCAGTAATCTGAAGCAAGTGTCTCAGCAAGCTCCTGCGCAAATGCACCACTCTCCTGCCGCGAAAAGAGAATCCGGGTACTGCCGTCGATTCGCGTCAGAAACTCCCCCTTCTCTATGATATCCTGGCCGAGGGTGAACTGGTCAAAGGCGCCCTGCTCGTTCTTCAGCTGCATCAGGATGCCGGCGGCACTGCTGCTGGAACCGCTATTCAAAGGCATGAGACGGTTTTCATAACATTGCCAGAGAGCCTCAGCGAGTTTCGCCATATCCCCCTTGTCGTGCAAAATCACGCGCCAGTCGATGGCCGCCACCATGACGATCCCTGGCGGAGGTTCTACCCAGAAGTAGCGACCGGCAGGGATTTGTGCCGCAATGAAGCGGAGCAGCCCCTCTGTCGATAAGGCATTTTTGGTATGGACAAGGCCACCCTGGATCAGCATGACAATTCCGATCTGTTTGGCATATTCTGTATCTGTTTAACGAAACCTACCGCGACTTGACGATGATGTCAAGTGAAAGGGGGTGGCAGAGACTCCACTCCTGCCAGGCTCAATTGCAGCTGTGACAGAAGACCGGCCTCATATCTGGCTAGATTGACCAGGCAGCGCGATTATCTCGCCAATCCTGTCTATGCGGTCCTGGGCTATGCGTTGCTCTGTGGAGAGTAAGGGTCTGGTCTCAACCGTCTACATTTCAGTAGGTTTGTATGGGTTGGGGCCAGACCATTTTGTGCTTCCGTATGGCTTTAATACCTGTATATTCCGTTGTCCATTCCAATTACTGACGGGATTCCTTCTGCATCAGATGTGATCCGGTGGCCACGGCCATTACCTGGCAACTGGCTCCAGGCACCCCCTCTATTAAAATATATAGCGTCATCCATGCCGATGACCCATACCTGACCTCTGCCGTCAACAGCGACGTCCTTCCCCTTGCCGGCACCGAATAGTTCCACCCAACTGTTTCCGGTCCCCTTGTAAATCCCGTTGTCCATACCGATTACAAATGGTGTCCCATCGCGAGAGACAGTTATCGCCTTCCCGCGCCCCTCTCCCGGATACCGAATCCATTGGGAACCCCTGTGATAGTAAATCGCGTCATCCATGCCGATGACCCATACCTGACCATTGCCGTCAACAGCGACGTCCTTCCCCTTGCCGGCACCGAATAGTTCCACCCAACTGTTTCCGGTCCCCTTGTAAATCCCGTTGTCCATACCGATTACAAATGGTGTCCCATCGCGAGAGACAGTTATCGCCTTCCCGCGCCCCTCTCCCGGATACCGAATCCATTGGGAACCCCTGTGATAGTAAATCGCGTCATCCATGCCGATGACCCATACCTGACCTCTGCCGTCAACAGCGACGTCTTTGCCTTTGCCGGAACCGGAGAGTTGCTGCCACCCTGCCCAGGTTGTGAGGGGAAGGGATAAGAAGATCATCAATAACATTATTATGATACGCCTCATAGAAATGTCTCCTTTGCAAAAATGGGATTTGAAGTCTTTGGGAAGTTATCGTGCTGCGCTACCTGACGCGGCTTTTCGCTGACACGTGCTGGCGCTTGTCAGCTGAAACTTTGTCAATGTGGCAGGAGAACCAACGAGACCTCATGCAGCCGCCTGTCAATTGTCCATAGAGGTATTCTGCTCAGCATGGCAGACATAAGCAGATGTATGTCAATATAACCCAGACCTTTACCCATAAGCTTATGATCTGCAATGAATTGCATGACTTCATCATCATCTGCGCCGGTTGCCAGCGGAAGGTCGTACAGGAGAGAGAGTATTTCTGCCCTATTTTTGAGATTTCCGCAAGCGAGTTCACCAATGATAAATGGGTGACAAACTACTTGGCCATCACTTAATAACTCATCAAGCCCGCTACTCCCGGAGCGTAAATGTTCAACCCATACCGATGTATCGACCAGAATCATGCTATTTCCCCTCTGTTCTCCTGCGAGGGATCAATTTCAAATCCTTCTCGGTCCCACCCAATCCGGCAAGTCGTTTTGCGCTCTCTTTGGCAATGAGTGCCTGTAAACCAAGCTTGACCAAAGAGGTTTTTTCCGTAATTCCAGTCAATCTAGCAGCCTTTTCAAGCAGGTTATCCTCGATATTCAGTGTAGTTCTCACATTATACCTCGATATGCATAATTAATATGCATAAGTATGCAGTAAATATATGTATGAGTCAAGGTGTGTCAAATATTTTACAGCAGAACGTCATTGACCGGTTTTCACTTATCCTTTGCATCTATATGTGTGGGTTTGACTAGAGTTGGGAGCTGACTCTATTGCGCTACCCTCAGCTCGGGCAGCCCGGAATGGGATCAAGGAGGCGAAACAGCGCCTCATTGACAACGGAAACGCGCTCCCTTGGCCATCAGGCTTGGTAATTCTTTGTTAGCTTTATTCTGACTCGCCTTTGCAGGGATCGTGACCCCAGCTGTCCGCTTACCGTTTATGAGACTGGTCTCTTTCCATGCTTCCACTACTTCCCATGGCGCTTCCGAAGATCTTTTGTTGAGGATAACTACCGTGTAAGCATCGGTCTCCTTTTCTGGATACAAGGTCCCTTTCAAATTGAAAGGATAGGAGATTGCCGGGCTATAGTCAGGCGGATCCGGTAATAATCCGATCACACCTTTCCTTGTATTTGGGAAAGCACGGTAGCAGAACCGCAGATAGTCTATGAAAGCTCCCGCTTCTCTCGTCACACTTTCCATTCTCACTTGATTATTCTCTTTTAGAAATTGATTCTGCTGTTGAATCATTTCATTCAGCACTTTTGGGTCAATCTCTGAAGTATCGAAACCCGCCCAAACCCCCACCGGTAATAACAAAAAAAAGGCTAATAAAAATGACGCTGTTGTATGCATATCTTTTTTTCCTTCCTGGAACGAACCTCCCGCCGGAGGCCTTCCTGTAGCACTAGTGTTTCGCGGATATTGCCTCAAATATTTTCCAGTTCTTTCTGATCTTTATTTCTCGGCCAATAAGATCACCTCTTCTTCAACACCGCCACCAGCTCAAAATTCTCATCCGCAGCAAAATCCGCCGGTGAAATAAAGCCGAGCTGGTTCCAGCGGACATGCAACCCGACCTGTTCATAACAGCGCGCCACATATTCCGAACAGATGAACTCCCGGTCCGGCGCGATCTTCCGCATCTGCCTGCTGGTGAAGGGGACTTTGGAGGCGAGTATCCTGGCAGCGATCTTGGCGATCTCCTCCTTGTCGTACGGATAGCCGAACAGGTCGATGGCGTATTGCGACAACTGCTTCAGCTTTGCCGCATCGATCCTGGTGGCGAACTCCCTGTTGCGGATGATCGCCATACCCCCCGGATAGCCCCTGCCGTCATTGCCATAATCCTCCAGATATTTGGAGAGACGCACCGTCCGGACGCCGATCGGTTCGACACTCTCCAGTAGCATGACCCGGTCGATCGAGTCGAGCCGGAGCACAAAGGCGACATGGCTCCAGACGCTGCCGGTCGCCTGCTGGATCATGGCAGAGAAGACGCCGCTGCCGGAACAGAGCAGCACGTCACCGTTCTTCAACTGCTGGCGGACCTCCTGGTGATAGTCGGCAACCGCTGCATCTGGAAATCTGGCGACATCGATGGCCATAGGACCCTCCCTGGATTAAGATGAGATGAGCCGGCAGACAGACACAAAAGGCCGCCTGACATCGATCTGTCACAGCGGCCGTTAAATAGTCCATTCAATCCATCCCTGGCTCCCTTTATGAGTATTTATTAAGGGAAATTACTGCAAGATCAGCTCGATGTCAAGGGATTCTGTCGGCCTTCCGCCGACAGCGGGAGAGATGATACAGGGGGGGTGTAACCGAGCAGAGGGAAGATCTGCTCGTGCCGGTCGATCCTTGCCAGGGCGGGGAGATCGGCCTTGTAGGCGACAAAGGGGACGCCGGCGGCCTGGGCGGCCTGACAATCTACTGCGGAGTCGCCGACAAAGAGCGCCTCCCCCGGGTCGATCCGGTAGTGCTCCAGCACCCGTAACAGCGGTTCGGGATGGGGTTTGGGGTGTTGTACCTTATTGGCGGTCATGACACAGCCGAAGTAGCGTTCCAGGTCGAACGTCTGCAGTACCAGCTCCATGGAGGTGGAGCGATTGGTGCAGAGCGCCAGGTCGATGGTCGGGTGGAGGGTGTCGAGGGTCTCCCGCAGCCCATCTTCCATCACCATCTGCGGCACCAGCTCCCGATAGTCTATTGCAGAAGCAGCAGCACAGGCAGCGGCATATCCTGCTGCAGAGGGGAAGAGGTAGGCGAGGACCTCCAGATTGGCATAGGAGTGGATGACCCGCATATGCTCGGCATTGCCTCGGTCAAGGGGGGCATGGCCGAGATCGACCATGACCCGGTCATAGAAGGCGATATTGGCGGCAAAAGAGTCGAACAGCACCCCATCGCAGTCGTAAATCACAGTTTTATACATTTAGCCTCGATCAGCTGCCGCGCTTCGCATTCTCCAGATACTCCTGCCACTCCATCGGCAGCAGATTCTTCTTCCTGTTGTTGCACTCCTTGCAGGCCGGCACAACATTACCACGGTTACTGGCACCGCCGCGGATCACCGGGACGATATGGTCCATGGTCAGCTCGGCAGGGGGGAACTTTACTCCGCACCAGTGGCAAATCCCTTTGGCAAGGCGATTCTTCCACCATTGGCTTGCCCGCAATTCCCGGGCCTTCTCCCGCTCCCGGCGGATATCCTGGTCGCTCACCTCACTGATGAAATAGTCCACCAAAAACTCCGTCAACAACGCAAGCTAAATCGTTCCCAGTTCCCCGTTCCCCGTTCCCAGTTCCCAGTTCCCCGTTCACCATTCACCGTTCACCGCTTCTAAAAGCTTCAATAGCCCCTCTTGCCAGGGCGTCGCAGCGTTCGTTCTCCTCGTGCCCTGCATGGCCTCGCACCCAGGCCCAGGTCACCTTGTGCCGGCCGGTCAATTCGATCAATCGCTCCCAGAGGTCGCGATTTAAAACCGGCTCCTTCTTGCTGTTTATCCACCCCTTTTTCACCCAGCCGGGGAGCCACTCGGTCATCCCCTTCACCAGATACTGGGAGTCGGTGGTGAGTACCACATGACAGGGGCGGGTAAGACTCTCCAGGGCGCTGATGGCGGCGGTCAACTCCATCCTGTTGTTGGTGGTGGCTGCAACCGCACCGCAGAGCTCCTTTTCGTGCTCGCCATGCCGCAGGATGCACCCCCAGCCACCTACTCCAGGATTACCGCTGCAGGCTCCATCGCAATAGATCTCAATCGGGGTTGACATAGGCACCTTCCTGTTTCAACAGTTCGGCGATGGCTGCCATCACCCGGTCGACGATCAACTGGTGGGTCTCTTTGCTATCCGGGAGCTGAAAAAGATCTGTGAAATCGAGTGGCCGACCGAACAGAATGGTCGCCTGCTGGCCAATGCCCGGAAATTTCCAGCGGTTCAAGCCGATCAGGGCGGTCGGTACCACCTGCGGTCGCGTGTCAAAGATAATCTTCCCTACCCCGCGGTTCCCTTTGCCGAGAACGCCATCCTTGTGCCGTGTCCCTTCCGGAAAGAGCATCACCTTCTGGTCGATCAGCAGGTCGTTCAGGACTCTGGTCGCCTTTAGGTCGCGCCGCCGCTTGACCGGAAACGCCCCCCATGAACTGATCAGCCAGCTCAGCATGCCGCCATCGAACAGCTCCTCCTTGGCCGGTGCCCAGAGCATCTGCAGCGGACATAGCTTCACTACTACCGCCGGCAGAAAGACGGTGTCGCCGGCCGAAATATGGTTGGCTGCCAGCAGAACCCCACCACTGCGAGGGATGTTCTCCCCCCCTTTGACCTTCAGGGAGTTGACAGTTGACGCATAGAAACCGAGCAGACAGGCGGACAAGGTAACCCAGCCACGGCGGATAAATGATACAGACAAAGCGACCTCAAAGAAGTAGAAGTAGAAGCATGTCGATTTATAGCATTAAAAGGGGGGTAAGGGCAACTCCCCTGTAAGGGGGTTTGCGGAAATGCGAGGAGATATTTTCAACTGCCGGCCGGGGAGGCGCTTAAGGTGAAGAAAAAGGTTGCCCCTGCGCCAGGTTCCCCTTCCCCCCAGATACGACCACCATGACGAAGGATTATCCGTTGCACCGTAGCCAACCCAACCCCGCTGCCGGCAAACTGTGCGTCTGAATGGAGCCGCTGAAAGGGGATGAAGAGTTTTCCGGCATCAGCCATGGCAAAACCGGCACCGTTGTCCCTGATCCAGTAGAGAGTAGTGCCATCTTTATCAGTAGCGCCGAATTCTATCCGCGCTGCACTACTGTTGGCAGTATACTTCCAGGCATTGCCGAGCAGATTTTCCAGTGCCACCCGGAGCAGATGGCTGTCGCAGTCGGCAACAAGTGGCCCGGTCAAGCTGAAATCCACCTTGCGCTGCGGCTCATGGCTGCGCAGGTCGAGGATGATCTGCCCGGCGATCTGCCCGAGATCGGCACTTCCCAGGGTCATCTCTTGCCTGCTCACCCTGGAGAGGACCAGCATCGCCTCGACAAACTCCTCCATCTTTTCACACGAAGCCTTAAGATTCCTGACAAAATACTGCCCAGACTCATCAAGCTTTGGCGCGTAAAACTCCTGCAGTTCCTGCACCGACAGGTACATAGTGGTCAGGATATTACGCAGGTCATGGGAGAGTGAATAGCTGAAGGCCTCCAGTTCCCTGTTGGCGACCAGAAGGTCCTGGGCACGACGCTGCAGGTCATCGTTAAGGCGGTTGACCAATTCTGCCGCAGTCTTCCGGTCGGTGATATCCCTGGCTATGCCAGTGGTACCGACCATATCCCCCTGACTGTTCATCAACGGCGTCTTGATAGTCTCAATAAGCCGTTCCCCCAGTTGCAGGTCGGCAAAGACCTCTTCCACTACTTTACGCTCTCCCGACTCCATGACATCACAATCGTCAGCTATGTAATTTTCAGCCAGTTCAGCCGGCCAGAGGTCGAGGTCACTCAGCCCGACCATAGCTTCAGCCCTTCTGCCGCAAGCCCTGGCCAGGGCTTCGTTGACCAGCAGAAAACGGGACTGGCGATCTTTAAGCCAGGCTAAATCAGGAATATTGTTGAGAATGGTCTTGAGCTGCAGTTCGCTCTCCTTGAGCGATATTTCGGCCTTCTTCTGCAATGTGGTATCACGGCAGATACAGATGATCCCACCATCATCCAGTATGGTCAGGGATATCTCCTGGGGGAAGGTGCTGCCGTCACGGCGCAACCCTACAGCCTCTCCCCGCCAACCGCCACGACTATTGAAACCTTCGTAGATCTCTGCCTCGATCCGCTGCCGTTCTGCATCAGTGTAGAGCAGCCGCCAGCTCTTGCCGATCAGCTCCTCGGCAGAAGCGTAACCATAGATAGTAGCATGGGCATGATTTAGGTAGAGATAATCTCCGGTAGGGGTGAGGATGGCTATCCCGTCAATGGCCGCCTCTATGGCGGAGAGCTGCTTGCGGAGGCGGTCCTCGATCTCCTTCTGGGCGGTCACATCGCGGATGGTCTCGATGGCAGCGACAATATCCCCGTTTTCATCCCGCAACGGGGCAGTGATTATCTCAGCATAACGGGTTACCCCATCCGGAGTGACTGTGCTGCTTTCAAACCTGCTTATGACACCTTCTGCGAGGGTTCTGCTCAGACCGCAATCGGTACAGGGGGTCTGCCGGCCATGGTAGGCAGTATAACAGAACTCGCCAAGATGGCTCCCCATGACCCCCTTGATGGTCTCATTCTGGTAGATTATCCGCATATCACGGTCCTGAATGCTGACCGGGTCACCAATGGACGCTACGATCGAGTCTGACCTCTTCCGTTCTGCCAGGTTCTTTAAAATTGCTTCATCCAACTCTAGCTCAAGCAAACGACGTTTCTTGATCGAGAGGACAACTACAAAAAGCATGACCAGCTGAACCAGGAAAAAGAAGATATCGATGATTGCATCGGACTTGTCGCCTATGATATGCATCTCATAGTGATCAAGGATGGCATCGACAATCCAGAAAAGAGACATTGTCCCCATACAGCTGAGCACAATGATATCGTTGCGTGTACTGACAAATTGTTTCTTCTGCATTGAACTGATACCTGTAGCGTGATAAAAATTATCGTTGATTGGATGTAATCAGTTAGAACGATATTTGTTATCATGCAGCGTCAATTCAATCAATATAAATATAACTAATTTGTATCAGCTAATCTACTGCAGACTATCTCCCGGCTGAATACCGGCAATGGCTGTCAGGCAGCCAGGGCAGGAGTCACCTTTGATATGATTGGCAATCATTCTGCAACCGCTCCGCTCGATCAGCAGCGTTCCGCAGGAAGGGCACCAGGTATATGAACCTGGCGAGTCAGGGATGTTACCTCCATAGACATAGTTAAGACCTGCGGCCATACCGATCTCTCTGGCTCTGGCGATAGTCGCAGGGGGTGTCGGGGGGGAATCTGTCAACTGGAAGGTGGGGTAGAAAGCCGAAACATGCCA
This sequence comes from uncultured Geobacteraceae bacterium, assembly GCA_964649725.1. Lineage (GTDB taxonomy): Bacteria > Desulfobacterota > Desulfuromonadia > Geobacterales > Geobacteraceae > CAZYTM01. The sequence continues at coordinate 123,913 of CAZYTM010000005.1, forward strand.
GGGGGTGTCGGCACCCAGCGTATCGGCAATAAAATTGGCAATTCCGCGTAAATCTGTTTCAGAATCATTCCAGCCGGGGATAATCAGGGTAGTCAGTTCTATCCAGATCCCGAGACGCCGATAATCGCATATACAGTCAACTACTTCTGCCAGAGAGGCATGCACCAGTTCGCGGTAAAAATGTTCGGAAAACCCCTTCAGGTCGATATTTGCAGCATCAAGATAAGGGCTTATGGCTGATAATGCCGCCGATGTGATATAACCGTTGGTGACAAAAATGTTCTTCAGCCCGGCAGCATGGGCCAGCTTTGCTGTGTCGTAGGCGTATTCGAAAAAGACCGTCGGTTCGGTATAGGTGTAGGATATAGAGCGGCAGCCGCTGGCAAGAGCTCTGGCAACGATCTCTGCCGGCAGCAGTGAGCGCCCCGGGATCTGCTGCATCTCTGCCGATACCTGGGAAATGGCATAATTCTGACAATGCCGACAGCGGAAATTACACCCTGCCGTGGCCACTGAATAAGATCTGCTGCCAGGGAGGAGATGATATAAAGGTTTCTTTTCGATCGGGTCGACCTGCTCTGCCACTGCCAGGCCATAGACAAGGGTATAGAGGCGGCCATCACTATTTTCACGGACTCCGCAGATGCCTCGCCGGCCAGGTTCGATCCGGCAGCGGAAACGACATAGAGCACAACGGACGACCCTGTCGGCCAACTGTTCGTAGAACATTGCTTCATGCATCGGCACGATCTCCTGGTACCTCAGTATAACAAAACCGCATTCATCGGCAAGCTACCAGAGCTAGAAGGCGTCACTCTGCCAGTGACGGCAGACAAACAACAGAGGGGGTTACGGAAAACCGCAACCCCCTCAATAAGATGCCAATAAATCAAGAACAGCAGTAAGCTATACCTCCTGGATATTTGCGTGCGACTGCTCGCGAGAATGCATCCATAGACAGCCGAGAAAATCGCCAAAGGTATAAAATGTGATATCTTCCGGGATCGGCACACCTGACCAGCGCTCAAAGGCGTTCAGTATATAGTCGTCCACATCACTCCAGGTAGCCTCGCACATCCCCAGATCTTCCACCAGACGATCTGTCGGAAGAGCTGCACTGAGATCGAATTCGAAATAACGGGAACAGGTATCGCGAAACCAGGCGACAAATTCGAATGGTATCCCTTCAGCTGCCGCGTAGCGTTGATGCCATTCTGCATGGCTCAACTGCTCGCGCCTGGCAAGGCTTTCGATGACCTGTGCGCGCCTTGACTGGTCTGGGCCGCATTGGGAACGAAACCGGGATGCTATGGCAGTCAGTATCTCATTCAGATTCATACCCACCTCTTCAACCTTCCTGATCTCCACCCTGTCATTAAATAACCAATAACAGTACAACCAGGACTACTGCAACATATCTGCATCTACCTGATTTTTAGATGTTTTTATTATTAAATTATTCTTATTTTGTCAAATATAGCACATTTACCCAAATCTCCAAGAAAAAAGTTAATCGGGCCTAATTTTTCTTTGATGAGTGTATATCAATCAGAGGAAATGCTGGCAGAGAAATGCGCCCTTATAGGGTCGGGTAATAGAGGGCTAGAACATGAATCGACGCATGCTTACATTGAAGAGGATGCCTGCACCTATCATCGATGTCACCATGGATGTCCCGCCGTAGGAGAAGAATGGGAGTGGCACCCCTACCACTGGAAAGAGGCCGATCACCATCCCCATGTTGATTATGATATGCCAGAAGAGCATGGCGGTCACTCCGACCGCCAGCAGACTGCCAAAACGGTCATTACAGCGGCTGGCAACATGCAGTCCCCACATGATCAGTACCAGATAGAGCATGATTACCAGCAGACAACCGATAAAACCCCACTCTTCGGCAAAGACCGAAAAGGCAAAATCGGTATGCTGCTCCGGGAGGAACCTGAGCTGGGTCTGCGTCCCCTGCAGGAACCCTTTCCCCGCCAGGCCGCCTGAACCGACAGCGATCTTGCTCTGGATTATATGGTAACCGCTGCCGAGCGGATCCCGCTCCGGACTGATAAAATTGAAAATGCGGTTCTTCTGATAATCCCGCAGATAATAGTGCCACCCCAGATATATCGCCGGAACCGCTGCCAGAGCAAGTATGATTATGGAACTCCAACGGACCCGGACATAAAAAAGCATCGAACTTACCACTAAAATCACCAGAATAGCCGTCCCGAGATCAGGCTGCTTCATTATCAGCAATGCCGGAGCAGCAAGGAAGAGCATCGGATAACCAAGGTCTTTGAGGCGCAACCCGTTGAATGTCGGGTTACCGGCAAAGTAGCGGGCGAATGCCATAATGATGACAATCTTCATCGGCTCGGATGGCTGCAGGGTGAAAAACCCGAGCCGCAGCCATCTTGTAGCCCCCATGCTGGTCTTGCCGGCAAACAGCACCACCACCAGCAAGAGCAGCACCAGCCCGTAGCACCAGTAGGCGAAGTCTTCATAAAGATGGTAGTCTATACTGCAGACGATGACAACCAGACCAAGTCCGGTCATCAGCCAATAGAGCTGCTTCAGGTAGTATGGGGTGCCAGCCATCTTGTATGGGGCGGAGGCGCTGTAAATATTGATTACGCCTATAGCGCAGATCAACAGCACCACCCCGAAAAAGACCCAGTCAAAGCTGGTAAAGAGACGTCTATCTATCATTAAATTACCATTCCTCGCACTATTCAGCAGCCTCAGTCACTTCCTCATCACCATCCTGGTCGTCGTCGGAAGGTGGTCGCCGGATGACCCCTTTCCCTTCAAAATAGCCGCGCAGTATCCGGCCGGCAATCGGTGCGGCAGCTGAACCACCGCTGCCACCATGCTCAAGGACCACAGCCACGGCGACTTCAGGTTTATCATACGGGGCAAAGGCGACGAAGAGTGCATGATCACGGTACTTATAGGGGGTGTTCTGCTTGCTGTCACGCAGTTTTACCACCTGGGAGGTACCGGTCTTCCCAGCCACCCTCACCTCGTAAAGTCTGGCCATCGACCCGGTACCACCAGCTTCGTTAACTACAGCCAGCAGACCTTCTTTTACCGGCCGATAGATCGAAGGTTTGAAACTAGCCTTCTTCATCAGCTGCGGGTCGAACTCCTTGAGGACCTTGCCGTCCGGATTGACGATCCGCTTCAGCAGCCTGGGGCGATAGAGCGTCCCGTCGTTGGCCAGAGCTGCTGTCATTGCCGCGAGCTGTATCGGTGTCATGAGAAGATACCCCTGGCCGATCGAGACCGGCAGGGTTTCGCCCCGGTACCATCTCTTGCCGTATTTCTTCTCTTTCCACTCAGATGTCGGTACCAGCCCCCCCTTCTCATTTTCCAGACCGACACCCATCACCTGTCCGAGAGAGAATTCTCTGGCAGCAGCAGCGATACGATCCACCCCGAGCTTCTCCCCCAAGATGTAGAAATAGACATCGCACGACTCCCGCAACGCCTTGCGCAGATTAACCGTACCATGACCTTTTTTGTTCCAGCATTTGAATACGTTGGTCCCGACCGTATAGGAACCTTTGCAGGTGACTGTAGTGTTTGCATCGATCAACCCCTCCTCCAGCCCGGCCAAGGCCGTGACGATCTTGAAGGTCGAACCTGGCGGATACTGCCCCTTCAGCGCCTTGTTCTCCAGCGGATTCCGCATGTCGCCAAGATATGTCTGCCACTGTTTGGGGGACATCCTGCCGGTGAACAGGGCGGGATCGAATTCAGGATTGCTGACGAATGCCAGTATTTCACCATTAGTGATGTCCATCACTACGGCTGCACCGGCTTTGTCCGCAAATGCCTGTCTGCTTATCCTCTGCAGGTTCATATCGATTGTCAGGACGATACTGTTACCGATAGTCGGCGCTGACTCGTTGATAATACGGAGGAACCTACCTCTGGCATCCACCTCGATCTGCCGGCCACCGTCAATGCCATGCAACTCCTTCTCCCAGCTTCTTTCAATTCCGCTCTTGCCTAAGTAGTCACCAGGGTTGTAGCTCTTGAACTGCTCCTCGCCCAACTCCTTTTCATTGATCTCCCCCAGATATCCAAGCAGATGGGCTGCCAATGAGCCGTGCGGGTACTCGCGGATCGGTTTCATCTCGATATTTATGCCCGGTAGTAGCAGCCGGTTCTCCTCTAACAGCTCCAGCTGTTCGCGGGTAATTCCGGAAGCGATAATTATCGGAAAGTACTTGGCCCGACCTTTCCCCTTGTCCCAGCGCTCCTGCAGTTCTGCCTGATCAAGGCCGAGCAGCCTGCTGAGACGGTTCAACAGATCGTCTTTCTCCTTCACATCCTGGGGGATTACTGCCAGGCTGAAAGATGGCGTGTTATTGACCAGGACCTTACCGTTACGGTCCAGGATTGCACCGCGCGGTGAGGCCACCGGGACAAAGCGGAGCCGGTTACTCTCCGAAAGATTGCGCAGGTTATCCCCCTGGATGACCTGCAAGTACCACAATCGGCTCAAGAGGATGAAAAAGAGTACCAATGCCGTCGCAGACAACCAGAAGACGCGCCGTTGCGGATCGACATTCTCCCTCAGATAGCGGGTTTTTTTCATGGTGTTGCTGCCTCGACCGGCATCTCTGACGGGGTGAACCAGACGACAAATGAGGCGGCAAGGGCGTTGACCAGCGCCTGAGGCAGGAGAGATGCCAGGATGGTAACGTAGATACTGCCGGAGACGGAAAAGAGCAGTATCAGCAGGATCTGCAGTAACCCGTAGAGGAAGCTGGCCATAGCTGCAAGCGTCACCAGCAGATAGCCGCTGTCTGTATAGAGCCGGTTGGCGGCTTTTCTAAGGAGTAGATATATCGTTAGGAAGGCAAAAACACTCAGACCAAGATACAGCCCGCTGAAGGTGTCTGCCAGCAAACCAAGCAGTACGACTGACGCCCCCCCCCAGATGACTGGCTCCCGCAATCCAAGATAGACTACAACAACCAGCAGCAGATTAGGCTTGAACGGGTCGGCCAGATATGCAGGTAGAATCGTTACCTGCAGGAGCAGAGCGACTAGAACAACCACGCTGAACTTTATATACCTAAGCATTGTTATGATCGCCTCAGTTGCGCGGTTTCTGCAGCAGCACAAGCACCTCCTCGAGGCGCATGATATTAACGGTGGGACGGACCACAATGGTCTGGAAAATGCCGTATTCCCCCTTTTTCACCATAGTCACTTCGCCGATGGTCAGACCTTTGGGAAAAAGCCCTCCCATACCCGAAGTGAGCACCATATCCCCTACCTTGACATCTTCATCACGCATCGCAAATTCCAGCTCTGCACGCCCCCCACCTTTGCCACGAACCACCCCTCGTGCACGCGAGCGCTGGATTATGCCGGCAATGGAACTGGCATGGTCAGTGAATAGAAGCACCCTAGAACTGCGCGCCGCCACCTTGACTACCTGGCCGACTACCCCTTCGGCGGTTACCACCGGCATCCCTTCCTGAAGTCCGTTCTCTTCCCCCCGGTCGATCATGATTGTCTTGAACCATGGAGCCCCATCTTCGCCTGTTACAACAGCCGCCAGCGAAGGGACCTGCAGAGAGTTCTTCAGGTCAAGCAATCGTTTCAGCCGTTCATTTGCAATTGCTGCCTCCTGATATTGCAAAATCCTGGCATTAAGAATCTGCTGATTCTCTTTCAGTTCCCTGTTCTCCCTGCGCACCTCAAGGAGTGCCACATAATCACTCCAGACACCTGCCACCATGATATTCAGCCTGGCAGCAATGCCTGAAACCGGCGCGACCAGATTCATCACCCCACGCTCAAACAGATTGGCATGGTCATGATGCTTCAGATTTAGGGCATAAAACATGAATACTGCAAACAGTACCAGACCGGCTGCAATATATATCCTGAATTTTCTGAATAACTCCCACATCGTCACACCAATAAACCGGTAAGGGGGGGCTATCAGCCTCCCCCCCACTGCACCGGCAGAATACCGGAATATGCCGATAATCCGCCACCCTGGAATATCTACCTGGCCTTACAGCACCATACTCTCCTGCATCATATGATCAATCAAGCAGGAATGAATTTTCAACTGCATCCTCATAACGTATTTCGTCGACGACTTCCCGTCTCCCTTCTCCTGCATAGAGACGGTTCGGTGCATTGAAAACCAGCCCTGCAACCGTACTCACATTGCGGTAGGCATGCACGACACCGGGCGGAACTATCACCAGCAGCGGACTGTCCTCTCCGCCATAAGCCACCTGCTTGATGCCACGACTCGGTGAATCAGGCCGATGGTCCCAGAGATATATCTTGAAATTGGCCGGTCCAAAGAAACAGAACAGGTCACTCTGGTGCAGATGTTCGTGAGGGCCACGGGCAATACCTGGATTGGTCATGGAGACATAAGCCATGGCCGGCATGAGTGCAGGAGCAAGGTCGTCGCTACGGAACAGTTCAGCAAGCCAGCCCCTTTCGTCCAGAAACTTGCTTAAAGGGCGGACTGTCACATCGTGGATCTTCCCGTTGGTAAAGGTCAGCTTGCTGCTCACAGTCTACCCTCCCTGCCACACAGTTCGATTTCATTGTAAACTCTTACCAGATAATCACGATACGATGAATTGGGGGTTGCCGCAATCGCCGCGGCCATACCTTTACAGTCGATGAATCCCGTCCGCAGGGCAATCTCTTCGAGACAAGCGATTTTCAGCCCCTGCCGCGCCTCAAGTGTGCCGATAAAATGGGAGGCTTCCAACAGGCTCTGATGGGTCCCGGTATCGAGCCAGGCAATGCCGCGTCCCAATTTTTCCACCAGCAGTTCACCTCTGCGCAGGTACTCAAGATTAACGTCGGTTATCTCCAGTTCGCCCCTTGGAGAAGGCTTGAGCTTGCGAGCTACATCAATCACCTTATTGTCGTAGAGATAGAGCCCCGGCACCGCGTAGTTGGTCTTCGGTCTGGCAGGTTTTTCCTCGATGCCGACGGCCCGGCCGGTCGAATCAAACTCTACCACCCCGTAACGCTCCGGGTCCTGGACATAATAGCCGAAGATCTTTGCCCCATGGTCGAAATCAGCAACTGCCCGATCAAGCCCCATCTTGCCATAGAAGATATTGTCACCAAGGATCAGACAAACCGGGTCCTTGTCAATAAACTCCGCACCGACCAGAAAGGCCTGGGCGATCCCTCTCGGTTCCTCCTGGACCCGGTAGGTCAGAGTTATCCCCCAGCGGGAGCCATCCCCCAGCAGCGACTCGAAACGGGGCGTATCCTGCGGAGTGGAGATAATCAGGATATCGTTTATCCCTGCCATCATCAGGGTTGCCAGAGGATAATAGATCATCGGTTTATCATAGACCGGCTGCAACTGCTTGCTGGCAACCAGGGTCAATGGATATAGCCTGCTACCAGAACCACCGGCCAGAATTATCCCTTTTTTTATCGCCATTATCTTTTACCATCCTCTTCCAAACAGGCCGTCACAACAATAAATCGGTTCGATACATATCTAAGATTCTATTAGCACAAGCGAAATATACCCGTCAAACATAAACCCGATCCCTAGTAGGTCTCTTCAATAATTGCCCTGACTGCAGCAGAGAGATCTGGATGGACAGGGATTCCGGCAGGGAGTAAAGGAGCATATTTTGCACCATAGCCGGTAAGGACCAGTAGAGGTCTGCAGCCGGCCGCCAATCCGGCTTCCACGTCGATAAGCTTATCCCCTACAATATATGAGCCTGCCAGATCAATTGACAAATCTTCGGCTGCCTGGCGCAGCATGCCGTCAAGCGGCTTGCGACAGGAACATTCGCACCGATATTTACCTGTTGCCAGTTCGGGGTGATGCGGGCAGAAGTAGTAGGCATCGATGGCTGCCCCCATGCTGGCCAGTTCAGCATCGATATGGCGGTGCAGCAGGTGCATCGCCGCCTCGTCATAATAGCCACGGCCGATCCCCGATTGGTTGGTAACCACCACAACCTGAAAACCCCGCTCATTGAGCAGCCTGATAGCCTGCGGGACACCTGGGATGAATTCGAACTCTTCCGGGCGGAAGAGATAATCCTTCTCCTGATTGATGGTGCCGTCCCGGTCGAGAAAAACTGCGCGCTGTTTTGTCAGTCCTGTCATATAATCTCTTGCAAGTTCAAAGATTGAAAGCTCTTAGCGCAAAGCTCAAAGGTCAAAGCTCATCATCAACAATTGTATCCCCTGGATAATTTTTATCAGCTTTCAACATTCAAATTTCAGCCTTGAGCTTTCAGCTGACTTTGAGCCATATCAACTGTAAGACTGCAATATCTTCTCGATTATTCCGGTTGTCGACTTGCCGTCGACGAACTGCACCAGCTCCAACCTGCCGCCGTACGACTCAACCAGATCTTTACCGACGACCCCTTCCGGGCTATAGTCACCCCCTTTGACCAGCACAGCTGGCCGCAGGGTCTCGATCAGCCGCAGCGGGGTATCTTCATCAAATATAACCAGGTAGTCGATGCAGTCTAGTGCGGCCAGAAGATGCGCCCGCTCCTCCTGATTTATGAGCGGCCGCTTCTCCCCCTTCAGCCGGCGAACAGAATCATCACTGTTGAGGCCAAGCACCAGCAGGTCTCCGTAGGTGCGTGCCTTTTGCAGATACTTGACATGCCCGACATGAATCAGATCGAAACAGCCGTTGGTAAAAACCACCTGGCGCCCTTTTGCCTGCTCAGCGGCAATGATCGTAGCAAGCACATCGAGATTCTTGATCTTGGCCTCACTATCCTGATGCCCCCGACCGACCTCCTCGATAATCTCGGCCGGAGCGACCGTGGAAGTACCTACCTTGCCAACGGCTATCCCGGCAGCCACGTTTGCCAGCCTGGCGGCTTCAAGACAACTCCTGCCGCAGGCCATCGCCAGCCCCATTACCGCCAGTACCGTATCGCCGGCGCCAGTGACGTCAAAAACCTCCCTGGCCATGGTCGGGATATGCATACTCTCCTGTTGCTGAAACAGCGACATCCCCTGCTCGCTTCGGGTAATCAACAGAGCGTCCAGTCGCAGCTCCTGAAGAAGCTTGGTACCGGCGTGGCTGAGGCTTTCGTCATCTTGGATGGAGATGCCGGATGCCATTTCAGCCTCGCGCCGATTGGGGGTAAGTATGGTCGCGCCCCGGTATTTACTGTAATCATTACCTTTGGGGTCGATAACAACCGGGATACCTCGTTGTCGACCGACAGTGGTAATAGTTTCGAGGACTGCCGGAGTGAGTACCCCTTTCAGATAATCTGATGCGAGTATGACATCGAAATCCCCCCCCCTGGTGGCGACAAAATCGATGATCCGGGACTCGAACTCGGCACCGAGCGGCTCCCTGGTCTCCCGGTCGATCCGGACGATCTGCTGGTTGGTGGCCAGCACCCTGGTCTTCTTGCTGGTGCGGCGGAGCGGGTCCTCAAAGAGGCCGCTGATATCCACCCCCTTGCCGGCCAGCACATGCTGGAGGATGGTACCGTTTTCATCGCCTCCTATGACGCTTAGGACCGTTACAGTGCAACCGAGCGCCACCAGGTTGTTGATGACATTCCCGGCACCCCCCAGGCGCAGGTCTTCACGCATGACGTCGACGACCTGGACCGGAGCCTCGGGCGAGATACGCTCCGCTCTACCCCAGAGATATTCATCGAGCATCAGGTCACCGACCACCAATGCCCGTATGGAACCGGCACGTTTGAATAGCGACTCTATGTTCTTCCGTTCCATAAACTATCTCCTGCCGCTCGGATCGAGCTTTCAGTCATAACCTTGTGCTACCCTATTCTGTCCAGTATCCCGGCTGCCAGAAGCGGCAACATGATCTCATGATGGCCGGTAATGGTGTAGCCACGCCCCTTCCCGGAAGTCGGGCGTTTGACGACATTCTGCAAGGGGCGATAATGCTGCACCATGTCGAAGTTTGCCGTTGTGAAGTTATCCACCTTATGCCCCAGGTTCTGGGCTATGGAGAGCGCTTTGAGGAAGACCTCAGGCAAGAGTACGGCACTCCCTATGTTGAGATAGACCCCCCCCTCGCCAAGATCCGTGACTACCGAAGTAAGCAGCCGGAAATCGGTAAAAGAGGCCGCACCGATGACTGCTCCGTCAGCATCGGGATGCTGGTGGATGATGTCGGTGCCGATCGCCACATGCACGGTGACCGGGATGTCACGCTCCACGCAGGCTGCCAGCAGGCTGAAATCCTTGAATGGGTGCCTGTTGTCGATGATGTAGCGGCCGACTGCCTCACCGTAGCCGATTCCTTCAGCCACACCGGCCTTGAGCGCCCGGTTGATCTCGCGGCCGGTCTCTTCGGCCATGCCGAACATGCCGTGATGCAGAACAGCTCCCACATCCTCACTCGATTCGCCGATCAGGGATATTTCAAAGTCATGGACAGAGCCGGCACCGTTCAAGGCGATGGCTGATATCACCCCGGCATCAAGAAGACCCTTCAAAAGCGGCTGCAGGCCGCATTTGATGACATGGGCCCCCATTGCCATGATTATTGGCTTCCCCTGCCGATGAGCTGTCACGATTGCATCGATAATCCCGTGCAGGTCATGGGCCGCCAGCTGATCGGGTAGAGCGGCCAGCAAATCCCGCACCGTCATGCCGCTGCGTACGGCAGTACCAAAATGCTTCTTCACGCTCACCTTGTTCTTCCGCTCCGCTAGAGGATAGGTGTTTACCGCAGCAAGGTCGACTGGTCGGTATTTCATGGCAGGACTCTCCGCTTGGCTCTGGTTATACCTGTGGGCCGAACATTCTCTGCTCGATCAGGTCACAGAGAATATGGATGATAGTGATATGCCCCTCCTGGATGCGCGGCGTATTCTGGACCGGCACGGTGATATCCAGATCGGCCAGCTCCCTGATCGTCCCGCCATCCCGGCCAAGCAGGGCGACCGTCTTGCAGCCGATACTCCGCGCATAATCGAGGGCGACCTGTACGTTCGGTGATGAACCGCTGGTGGATATGCCTATGACCACGTCTCCCGGCTCTGCCAATGCTTCGATCTGCCGACGGAAGACCGCCTCAAAGCCATAGTCATTTCCGATGGCGGTCAGTATCGATGAGTCAGTAGTAAGGGCCAGTGCCGGCAACCCGCGTCGTTCCATCTTGAAGCGGCTGACAATCTCGGCGGCAAAATGCTGGGCATCGGCAGCCGAACCGCCATTACCCATGATCATCAGTTTGCGGCCATGCTGCAGCGCCTCGACAAGCAGTTCGGCCAGCGTGGCGATCCGCTCCACCAGCTGCTCTTGCAGTAGCGCAATTACACCCTGATGCTCCTTGAGTTGCGCCTTTATCTCATCGGCCAAAACCTGCCTGATCTCACCCTCAACCATCCGGCAATCCCCTTTCACGAAGTGCAGGCCGCAATCATGGCACAATTTTGCGCAGCATTATCGACCTGTGCTGTAATGATATCCTCCAACTCCCTGAAGGGGAGCGCCTCCGGCAGACCAGGGAAATCTATACCATCGACACCGGCAACCGGGATGATAGCTGCATCTGCCTGCAGCAACTGCTCGAATCTCTTTCTGGCCCCTTTTTCTCCACCGAACATTGGCAGCGGCAGCAGAGTAATACTTTCGTGAATCGGCATGCCGCCATTCTTTTGCAGCAGCCGGCAGAGGCTCCCGGCAGCTATGATGGTAAAACGGTACCCCTGGCGCGCCCCGAGCAGGACAATCCGGAGTTTCTGTTGCACCGAAGAGTAATCCATCTCCTTGGGTATATAGATGCAGTAGGCAGCGTCCTCCCCCCATTTGGCCAGAAAGAATTTTCTGCTCTGTTCGACTAACTCCCGCCGCCGTTCTACTGAGCCGAGCGGGACTTCATCGACGAAGCTGACCAGACCTCCTGCAACGGCATAGGTCAAATAACCATGCAGATACGCCTGCCGGGAGTAGTCCTTGAGGCACCAGACCCCGCCATCAAGCAGCTCGTCAAAACCGCCGATCCGGTCATAAAGCTCTTTCCGGATGAGCATCGCCGCCAGCGACCCGTGCGTCACCTCCTGCACAACTGCAGCAGGCCGCCCCCCCATCTTCTTGCTGCCAGCTTCAACCAGCCTGGGGATGATAATGCCCGCTTCGGCATTGCTGCCGGCAAACTCCACCAGCGGCTCAAGCCAGCCGGCACTTACCAGAGTGGTCGGCCGCACCACCACGATTAGTGGTGCCTCGGCCCTTGCCAGCCCTCTGTTTACAGCTTTGATGTAACCCTGGTTGCATTCGGTCCGCAGCAGCAGCGCCCGATCATCAAGTCTTTCGGCAAACTCTTCCAGCAGGATTTCCGTCTCCCGGTCACTGCCATTGTCAACCAGCACAAAGCGGGCACCTTTACTATGCTGAATAAGGCTGACCAGACAGTTTCGTGTCTCTATCGGCCTGTTCCAGACCGGGACTATGATGTCTATAGCGTGCTGGGGCATTGCCGTCCAGTTTCAATCCGAGTCGTGTAGAGCTGCTCTGTTCTCTGCAGGTTAGAGTTAAACAAGGCCCATGCCGAACGGCGCGGACCTTGCCAGACCTGTTGCTATGTGACCATTCGGGTCAGGAACTGACCGCCACGCTGCGGAGCAGATTCAGTTCATCAAGTACCTTGCCTGAGCCTAACACCACGCAGGAGAGCGGGTCTTCGGCTGTCACAACCGGCAGACCGGTCTCTTCACGGAGAAGCATATCGAGATTTCTCAGCAACGCCCCCCCGCCTGCAAGGACGATCCCCTTGTCAACGATATCAGCAGCCAGCTCCGGCGGAGTCCGTTCAAGGCAGATGCGGACCGCCTCGACAATGGCATTTACCGGCTCGGAGAGCGCTTCGCGCACCTCGTCCGAATTGATCTCCTGGGTCTTCGGGATGCCGGAGACCAGGTCCCGCCCCTTTACCTCCATGGTCAGTACCTTCTCGCCGGGGAACGCCTCGCCGATGTCGATCTTGATTATCTCGGCCATCCGGTCACCGATGAGGAGATTGTATTTCCGTTTGATGTACTGGACGATCGCTTCGTCCATCTTGTCGCCACCGACCCGCACCGACTTGGTATAGACGATACCGGCCAGAGAGATCACCGCCACTTCGGTGGTGCCGCCACCGATATCGACGATCATGTTGCCGGAGGCCTCGGTAATCGGGAGACCGGCACCTATTGCAGCTGCCATCGGCTCTTCGATAAGATAGACCTCACGGGCGCCGGCCGATTCGGCCGACTCCTTGACCGCCCGTTTCTCCACCTGGGTGATCCCCGACGGGACGCAGATAACTATACGCGGCCGGACCAGAGTCTTCCGGTTGTGCACCTTGTGGATGAAATAACGAAGCATCTCCTCGGTGATATCGAAGTCGGCGATTACCCCGTCTTTCATCGGGCGTATGGCAGTAATGCTCCCCGGGGTCCGGCCAAGCATCTTCTTGGCCTCCATTCCGACCGCCAGGACCTTCTGCTGACCGTTGTTCATCTTCTGCACCGCCACCACCGACGGCTCACTCACTACGATACCCTTCCCCTTCAGATAGACCAGGGTATTGGCGGTACCTAGATCAATGGCCAGGTCGTTGGAAAACATCCCTAGCACATAGTCGAATATTTTAAGCATTACTTCTCCTTTCCCGCGCTTGTCCAAGTAAAATCCAGCAAAGTGTTAAATGATAACAAATTGATGATGGGCATGCAAGAGAGAAAATAGGTAGCGACTTCACCTCTCCATCATCTGCCTGAACCGGTCTCACCAAGCGTAGCCTTGACCAGCAATGCTGCCGGCCATATCGAACAGAAGTATCTGATTGCATATCAAACAGGTATTGATTTTGCCGGACAATTATATTACTATGCTCTGCCGTTGTGGCAACTAAATCTGCGGTTATTCCCGCCCAAGGAGTCATCCAATCATGCTCGGCATCATGCGTAAATATAAGCAATCGATCATTATCAAATTCGTCTTCGGTATCATCGTGCTCTCATTTGTCGGCACTATTTTCCTGGTATGGGGGAAGGGTGACGACGGTTTCAAGGGCTCGGACGCCGCGGCCAAGGTGAACGGGACAAAAATACCGCTCAATGAGTATCTGCGCAGTGTCGACAACCTACGCCGCATTTATGACCAGATATATAACCGCTCCCTCACCCCGGAGATGGAAAAACAGCTCGGTCTGAAGAAACTGGCTCTGGACAACCTGGTGGAGAAGGTTCTGGTCTACCAGGAGGCGAAACGGATGGGTATCAAGGTAAGCAAGGACGAGATCGCTGCTGAAATAGCCAAAGTACCCTCCTTCCAGAAGAACGGCGCCTTTGATTTCCAGCTCTATCAGCAGGCGCTGCGCGGCATCCGCATGACCCCGACCGAATTCGAGGATGCCCAGGAAGAGGAGTTGCTGAGCAAGAAGGCGCGGCAGAAGATCAAGGAGCAGGTCAAGGTGAGTGACGAAGAGGTGCTCAAAGCTTATCACAAGCAGAATGACAAAATCGAACTGGCCTACTGTGCCATCGGTGCAGCTGATGTGAAGAGCGCAATCAAGATCACCGACCAGGACCTGACCACCTACCTGCAAAGTCACCAGGATGAGTTCAAGAGCGCCGAACAGATCAGCCTCTCCTATGCCCTGCTGGAGCCTGGCCAGGTAGCGGCCAAGGTGACGATAACCGAGGAAGAGGCACAGACCTATTACCAGAAGAATATCGACCGTTACCAGGGGAAGGGCGGCATCCTCCCCTTTGCCGAAGTGAAAGAGCGGGCCAGGGCCGACGCGCTGAAAAACAAAGCTGCCAAACAGGCTTATGAGATGGTTGCCGATGCGATCAACAAGAACCTGAAGGGAGCAGACTTGAAAGCTGCCGCTGCCAGCCTCGGGATAAAGGTGAGCGAGACCCCGCTCTTCACAGCGGTGGCGCCTGCAGCAGTACTTGCTGGTGAAGCGGAACTGCTTAAACGGGCCTTTCTCCTGAAGAGCGGCGAACTTGGCGGGCCGGTGGAGACAACACGCGGGATTTACCTGTTCAAGATAAAAGAGCGGCAGCCTGCGGCTGTACCGCCACTGGCCCAGATCAGGGAGCGGTTGACCGCCAGGGTGATGGTGCAGAAGAGTGCCGAGCAGATGACGAAAAAAGCCGAAGAGACCCTGGCACTTTTGACCAAGGGGGATGCCGGGGTGAAGCTCGAATCGACCGGCAGCTTCGGCTACTCAGAGAAAGGGGAAATCCCCCGCATCGGCATCTCCAGAGACGGCATGGAGGCGGCATTCAATCTGAGCAGCGCCGCCCCGGTGCCGAAGAATCCTTTCAAGGTCGGTGACAAATGGTATGTCTTCAAGCTGAAGAACCGTCAGGCCGCCGATCAGGGGGTATTCGAAAAGAGCAAGGAACAGCTCCGCCAGACGATGCTCCCCAAACAGCAGGAAGAGGCGCTGGCCAAATGGACCAAGGAGCTTCGTGACAAGGCCAAGATAGAGATAAATCCGGCACTGTTGACAGATAACTGATAAATGATAAGACTGATAGCTCAAAGCTGAGAGTTCAAGGTTGATGCACTATATAAAATTTCCTGCTTATGGAGGGGTGACATGTCCAAACTGGTACTGCAGACCGAACTGCCCGATCTGAAACTTGCCGGCCGCGGCAAAGTCCGCGACATCTACGACCTGGGTGACACACTGCTGATTGTCACCTCGGACCGGATCTCCGCTTTTGACGTAATCATGAATGAAGGGATCCCGGACAAGGGTTTTGTCCTGAACCAGATATCCGCCTTCTGGTTCCGGCAGATGGAGGATATCATCCCGAACCATATCATCTCCACTGAGGTGAAGGATTTCCCGGCCAGCTGCCAGAAGTACGCCGAGATCCTGGAGGGGCGCTCCATGCACGTTAAAAAGGCCAAGCCGTTGCCGGCCGAGTGTATCGTCCGTGGCTACCTCTCCGGTTCGGGCTGGAAAGACTACAAGGCGACCGGCGCCATCTGCGGCATCACCCTGCCTGCCGGGCTGGTCGAATCCGACCAGCTGCCGGAACCTATCTTCACCCCCTCTACCAAGGCGGAACTCGGCACCCATGACGAGAATATCTCCTTTGAGGAGATGGTCGCCATGTGCGGCGCAGAGATCGCCACCAAGGTCCGCGACGTCACCCTGAAGATCTACGCCAAGGCACGCGACATTGCTGCCACCAAGGGGATCATCATTGCTGACACCAAGTTCGAGTATGGTATCTACAATGGCGAACTGATCATCATCGACGAATGCATGACCCCCGATTCCAGCCGCTTCTGGCCGAAGGAGACCTACAAACCGGGCGGCCCACAACCATCTTTTGACAAACAGTTCCTCCGCGACTACCTGGAGACCCTCGACTGGGGCAAGACCGCCCCTGCTCCGCCCCTCCCCGAGGAGATCGTGCGGAAGACCGGGGAGAAGTATATGGAGGCACTGGTCAAGCTGACCGGCAAGGGGAAGTGATTTAACTTCTTTTCAGCAACAATAATCATCCGCAGATGCAAGCAAGCCCCGGCCGGAAATGGCCGGGGCTTTTTATTTTTCTGCTCAGGGACTTGCACGGATGAAGACTGAATTGACTCTAGAACAGAGTTGCAGAATATTATTCATCTCTCCGGTTTACCTGTAGCTCATTTACAGGTACAATCATGCATAGATATTGCGGACTGACCGGCTGTATACTATGTCTGCGTCATGAATCAACTGGAGGTGCCATATGGCAAGAGGGATGAAGATCTGCATCAATACCGGCGGCGGTGATGCGCCGGGGCTGAACGCCGTCATCGAAGCGGTCACCATGGCCGCCTATACCAGACAGTGGGAGGTCTACGGCATCAAATGCGGTTACGCCGGGCTGCTCAACACCGACGACATCATCCGCCTCACTCCAGAGTTGGTGGACGGCATCGCCAGCGTGGGGGGGACAATCCTTGGTACCACCAACAAGGGGAACCCGTTCCGGATGCCGGTGGCCAATGCAGCCGGCGAATGGGAGGAGCGTGACCTCTCCGACCGGGTGCTGGACAATTTCCGCCGGCTCCGCTTCGATGCCCTGGTAGCGGTCGGCGGCGACGGCAGCCTGGAGATCGCCCACCAGTTCGCGGCCAAGGGGATGCCGGTGGTCGGCGTACCAAAGACCATCGACAACGACATGGGCGGGACAGTTATCACCTTCGGCTTCGACACTGCGGTCAGCATAGCTACCGAGGCGATCGACCGGCTCCATTCCACCGCCAAGTCCCACGACCGGGTGATGGTAGTGGAGCTGATGGGGCGGAATGCCGGCTTCATCGCCCTGAACAGCGGCATCTCCGGCAATGCGGATGTGATCCTCATCCCGGAGATCCCCTTTGATATCGACAAGGTCTGCGACAAACTGATGGAGAACGAACTGCACGGCCGCAAATACGCTATCGTAGTGGCAGCCGAAGGGGCTGTCCCGGCCGGTGGTGACGTCATTGCCAAGAGTACCGGCGAAGTCGGCCGCCAACACCTGTTGCTCGGCGGAGTGGCCGAGTATGTCGCCCGGGAGATTACCCAGCGGACCGGTAAGGACTCCCGTTCCATGGTGCTCGGGCACCTGCAGCGCGGCGGCTCCCCCACCACCTTCGACCGGCTGCTGTCGCTCCGCTTCGGTGCCGCTGCGGTGCGGGCCATCGAGCAGGGGAAATTCGACCATATGGTGGCACTGCATTCGCCGGACATCGTCTTTGTCCCGTTGGCCGAGGCGTTGGGGATCCAGAAACGGGTCCGGGCCGATGGCGATACGGTACTAACCGCCCGTGACCTCGGTATCTGCTTCGGCGATTAGTAGTCCGGAGAAAGTTGCGGCCCTGGCGGATACTATCCGTCAGGGCCGCTATGAATTATTGCAGATCTCCAGCCAGAAGCTCTACCGTTTGCGGTTCTCCTCGATCAGCTTCAGCAGATGGTCCTTCTCCGCAGTGCCAAAAAAGACCCTCCCATTTTCAAACACTATGGTCGGTACCGAGCGGATGGAAGCTTTCCTGCCAACAGTCAGATTCCGCTCCACCCCTTTTTTCCCCTGGATGCAGGAAGCGCCGGCGACCGGCTGCCCGGCATAGGAGGCTTCCAGCTGCGCCAGAGAATTATTGCAGAGAATCGTCGTAGCCGAGGCGACCGACTTGGGCCCGAGCATCGGATAGAGCACCAGCTGGAAAGCGATATCGTTCCGCTGCTTGACAATCTGTTTGAGTACGCCATGCAGCTTGACACAGAATGAGCAATGCGGATCGGTCAGGACCGTGATGCGCCGGCCGGCCTTTGGATTGCCGATCAGAAATGCTTCACTATAGGCAAATTCGGCGACATTCACCTTGATGGTCCGCTCCACCGCCTCCTTGGTCAGGTTCTCCTGACCCTTGACCCGGACGATATCACCCAGCAGCAGATGCTGCTTGCCGAAATCGATGTAAAAAATCTGTTTCCCCTGCTCCCTTTCCGTAAGCACCTGCCAGAGACCTTTGGCCGGCGCAATCTTTATATCGAGCACAGCCAGTTTACCCTGTGAAGCAAGCAGCTGCTTCGCCTCCTTCTCGGAAAGGGTGTGGCATTGCCCGCAATCATGCCCGCAACCCTGCTGCATCGCTGCCGCAGAAATCTGTGGGGCTGCCAGGCCAAGAACAACTGCACCGATGAACAGCCGCAACATTATCCCTTGCATATATTTGGTCCCTTTCTTCAGCAAAGATTTACTGTAAATCATAATAGTAGGTGAATGGCTGACCATTCCTCAGCAGGTCGACTTTGATCCGGCCGGAGCCTGCTCCCTGGAAAGAATGTCGCACACTCTCCCGGGAATTGATCTGGTTATTGTTGATCCTGAGCAGCAGATCTCCATCCTGGAGGCCGATCTGACCAAAGAGACCGTCCGGATTTATGCCGCTTACCGTCATGCCGCTTCCGGCACTATCGCTTACCGGTCGCAATTGTATATCATTAAGGAGTTGACCATCCTTGTCGAGCTCTCTGTTAAAGCTCTTCCTTTCGACCAGCTGCTTCTTGCCGACCCCGCCAAGAGCCATTTTCTGCATGTCCCCAAGCATATTATCCATCGGCATCGATTGCGCCGCGGGTGGTGTCGAGACCTCAGCCGGCTTAGCTGCTGCGCTTTCCACCCTCCCTCTGGACGGTTCTGCCGGCAAAACAGAGGCAACTGACTGGCCGACTGTCAAGGAGACGATATTGCCGTCACACTCTATCTCCACCCTCTCCCTGCCGACCCGCAGCAACTTCCCCAGGCCGAACACCGACTCTCCCGGCCGGAACATCCCCTCGATTCGGCTCTTCTCCTGGCGGATCAGGGCAAAGGTCTCCCGCACACTCCCTCGTGATGTACCGAGCAGCACCAGTTCGGTCGAGACGGCTCTACCACTTTGCACAGTACTATTCTTTGCAGCTGCCGCAGTTGATTCCTGCCTGGTACTCACTGCCAGAGCTGACTGATCACGCTCCTGTGCAGAAACCGGCGAGAGAGGGGACTGCGCAATGCGGGTAGCCAGGGCGGCATTTGCAGCAGAGTCCTGAGGAGCAGGTTTATCCACTCTCTTGCCGCGCATCACTCCTGCCACAATAATGCCTGTAATGACCATTGCTGCCAGGACAAAAAGCAGCCTGAATCGGGTACTTTTATTCATCACAGGTCGCGTGCCCTCCTCTGCAGAGCAAACCGGCAAAGCCAATGCAAGATGCTGGTCAATCAAGTAAAAAGGCCTGCTAGATGCAGGCCTTTCTGGGCAAAGTCAAAAACTTGCTGCCACTTTTTATAGCAGATTCTTTAGATGCAGGCGTTTGCCACAGTCTGTGCGGCACTGTTGCAGTTTGTACCGTTGCAGTTATATGTCGTGCCATTGGCCACATAGTAACATTGGGTGGATGAACAGCAGGCCCTTAGTGTCGGGCAACGCGAAGTATAAGAGGAAGAGACACAAGAGGTTGTCCCGCCTGTGGCCGCAGGAGTCCCGAACACATCACTCCCTGTGCTGCCGCATGCCGCTAGCATGGCAGTACCAATTACTGCTGCAAACAGAAGTGCTACTTTAGTTACCTGATTCTTCATGATTTCCACCCTCCTTTTGTTTTATTCATGAACTTATGCTTGCCGGCAGTAATGCTAAACTCCCCACCACTCAACCCATTGCAAACAAAACATGATTATATTGTGTCAAAAATATACCTCTTAATTGTTAAAGTCAACAATATTCCAGATAGAATAATTTAACTAAATATTTCTCAAACCTTTAATGAAAGCCTATCGGCGACAGTATACATCTCAAGCAGAATGCACCTGGATGTAGGGTATAATCACATTACCCAGATTTCAAGCTCTCCAGACATCGGAAATACTCGCTCCGGCACCAGTTCTCCACCTCCACCATCGCCTGGAAAGCCTCGGCAAAACCATCCCTACCTATGGTGAAGACGCCATGGCCATAGACCATAGCCCGACCAGCCTCGCCGATAACCGGCGGCACCCGTTTGGCCAACCCTCCGGCACCGATCTCGCCTGCCACTACCGGGGTCCCCCCCATTATTCTGACCTTTTCACAATCTTTCCAGCAGTCACTGATCGGGCAGTCGACCGCCTCGCACTCCATGCTCATCACCACAGCAAACTTCGGGTGGCCATGGAGTATCACCTTCGCTTCACTCATCTCGTAGATACGCCGGTGCGCCAGCAGTTCACTGGAGGCGGTGATGCCGGTGGTACTGGAGTTGTCCATCGGTACCGGGTCGACACAACCGGCCAGTTCGTCAAGGCTCGCTGCGGTCTGGGAGATATAGATCAGTTCACCGCAGCGGCAGGAGATGTTGCCAAAGAAGGAGTCGACCAGACCCCGCTCTACAGTGTAGCGGCCAACCCTGTTCAGTTCAGCGAGAATAGTCTCAGGCTCGGTCAACGGCCCGGGGTGGAAGTCGAGGCCGGCAGCGGTCAGAGGTCTCAGCCAGTCGTTACGGAATGCCTGGAAAGCAGCTTCTTCACCAGGGAGGATGAACCCCTGCCGGAGGATATCCTGCAGGTATTTGACAAAGGTGGCATGGAACACCGACGAGTAGTTGATATAGGCCTGTTCGATGGTGACTGCGCCGCTAGCGACAATGCCGACCCCCTCCACCACTACCCCTTTGCGGTTCCCCAGCAGGCGGGCCAGAAGCGGCGCCGGGTCGGCCGGCAGGTCAGCCTTCCGGACAACAGGGATGTCGTGCAGAAATGTCCTGGTCTCGGTATCACGCGGCACAATGGCATCATATTCGGCAGCTCCACGCTGAATCAGTAGATCGGCAAAGGGGAGCGACGGCCGCGCCGCCACCAGGCCAAGACAGTTAAGCCGGCTCAGGGTGGCACCGGCCAGCGCCGCCATAGCAGGGGCACCATCGGTCAGCAGTATGTCGTCCTGGGCAGCAAAGGCAATCGCATCAGGGAGTGCGGCCCTGTCACTCACCAGTTTGGCGGTATATTTGATTATCTGGTCTCTCATGGCTGCTGCTCAAGATAGGTTTGGTCACGAAAGCGCCCCTCAGCAGTCAGTCCACGCATCCGGTAATATTTCTGCAACTCCTCAGCGAAACGATTACGATCCAGCGGGGGGATGTTGATCCCCTCGCCGCTCGACCCGGGTTCATTGTAGAACCTTTCCGGCAGTTGGTCATCAGCACTGCTGAAGCCGTTGGCGCAGTTGTAGAAACGCTCGGTGAGATAAATCCTTTCCCCGATCTGTTTCAACGACTGAGGGGTGTAGTCGATGCCGGTGGCTGCAGTAAGTAGTTCGGCATACTCTTCCAGAGTGGCACCGAAAAAGGAGAATTTGCAGGCGACCAGAGAGTCGATGGCTGCATTGCTGTCCTCGGCGATCTTGATGATACGGGCCTTGCCGGATAAGGAGAAGCGGTCGGTAGCGACCGGCTTGCGGAGTATCTCGTGGGAAATGGGATAGGCGCGCAGGTGGCAACCACCACGGTTGCTGGTACAGTATGCCAGCGCCATGCCATAGGCGCCGCGCGGGTCGTAGGCGGGCAGCTCCAGCCCCTTGACGCTCATGGAGAGCTCCGGCCGACCCAGCTCCTGCATCGCCCGCTGCGAGCCTAGCGCCAGTAGCTCGCCCACCTCGCCGCGGCTACAGGCGATATCCTGCAGCAGACCATCAATCTCCTCTGCCACCGGGAAACGGCCGCGGGCCTCACCCCAGGCAGAGATGGTGGCAGCAGCAGTGATAGTGTCCAGCCCGAGGTGGTTGCAACAGGTATTGGCACGGACAATGGCGGAGAGGCTGGCAATGCTGTTCAGGGCGCCGAAATGGGAGACCGTCTCGTACTCGGGGAGATGCTCACCCTGTGGGGTGCTCTTCTTGCACTGGATCGGACAGCCGTAACAGCCATCCTTTCTCGCCTGGAAACCGTTACGAATAGCTGGCCCGGAATAGTTACCCGAATCAGCAAAGACTGTCTGGCGGAAATTCTCGGTCGGGGCCATGCGCCGCTGCCGCATCAGATCGACCAGCGCCGGGGTGCCATACTCTGCGATGCCGAGCTCACCAAAGATGACCGGTGAAGCGCGAAAGAGGCGCATCACATCCTGACGGGCATGCTCGAAACGCTCCCCGTCCTTGAGTAGGGTCTTTCCTTCGCCATTGACAACTATCGCCTTGAGCTTTTTCCCCCCCATTACCGCGCCAAGGCCACCTCGACCGACCGAATTCCCTTCCCCCATCATGATATTGGCATAGAGGACCCCGTTCTCCCCGGCCGGGCCGATAGCTGCCACGCTGCCGCGCTCCTTGAGCGCTGACACGGTTGCCGGGACATCCTTGCCCCAGAGGGTATCGGCCGGCAGCAGTTCGACCGCTTCTCCGGCTATGGCAAGGACTGCCGGCCGAAGGCTCTTGCCAACGATGCATAAAGCATCCAGTCCGGCCGCCTTGAGCCTCCAGGCGAAACGACCACCTGCCGAACAGTCGTATATGGTGCTGGTCAATGGGGAGCGGGAGACTACCGCCAGCCTCGCAGCTGTTGGCGCCGGAGTGCCGCAGAGCGGGCCTACGGCGAAAAGGAGCGGCAGGTCCGGGTCGTCAGCTGCCAGGCGGTAATGGTCACGCATCAGCCGCACACCAAGACCCCTGCCACCAAGATAGGCGTGCAGAAGCTCCACTGGCAGCCGCTCCCGCCAGCACCTGGCTGCGCTCAAGTCGACCATGAGAATGTTTCCGGTCCAGCCTTGCATATCTCTCCCAACATCAAGGGCTGCCAGAAGCAGCCCTGAACCTGCAAGTCATTTTATCCCACTACCGCTTTCGCAGTCAAGCTGCCTGTCAGAGATAGTCGTTCCGTTTCTGCGCAGCCAGCACCTCCACTACCTTCTTCACATCCTGAGCCCGCTCCTTGGAACAGACCAGCAGGGCGTCGTCACTGTCGACCACGATCAGATCCCAGACCCCTACCAGAGCCACCAGCTTGCCATTACCGTAAGCCAGACAGCCGCCGGAATCGATATTGATATCTCCGGCGACATTGATCAGCAGATTGTCTGCCGTGTCAGTAGGCAACACCTCCGGCAGGGCACTCCAACTGCCGACATCGCTCCAACCGAACTCGGCCGGCAGCAGCACCACTTTATTGGAGCGCTCCATAACCCCGTAGTCGATCGATTCAGCGATGATTTCGGCATATATCTGCTCTATCTGGCCATAGAGGTCCCCCAGTTCCCAGATATCGTCGGCAAAGGTCAGCTTCGCCAGCGACCTGGTCAACTGCGGCATATGGGCAAGTATTTCATCCAGGATGACATCGGCCCGCCAGATGAACATACCGCTGTTCCAGTAAAATGTTCCTGCCTCCAGGTATTCCAACGCTTTTTCCAGGGGGGGCTTTTCAACGAAGCGCTTGACCGGATATGGGCCGCTGCCGCGAAATTCCCGCTCTGCTTCGATGTAGCCATAGCCGGTCTCCGGCCTGGTCGGGACAATCCCCATGGAGACCAGGTAGCCATTGTAGGCCGCCTCCTTCCCCCGCAGGATGGTCGCCTGGAACTCCTTTTCGTCGGTTATATAATGGTCAGCCGGCAGGACCAGCATCAGACCGTCCGGATCGTAACGGGCGATGATCGAGGCAGCCAGGCCGATGGCCGGAGCAGTATTTCGCCCCACCGGCTCCTCGATGATATCGAGCTTGACGCTACGTTGATACTCCTTAAGCTGTCGGTGCGTCTCATCAGCCTGTAGGGTATTGGTCACGATCAGAATCCGTTTCGGTTTTAGCGGCAGGACCCGATCGACGGTCCGCTGCAGCATCGACCGGCCACCAATCACCGACATCAGCTGCTTCGGGTTTTTCTGCCTGGAGAGAGGCCAGAAGCGGGTGCCTGAACCTCCAGCTAAAATGACGACATACATGGGATTCTCCTTCGGCAAAATATCTTGCGCGGGGAAGTGACCTAACTGACATTTAAATTATAGCGGCTGGAGAGGAGAGAGCAAGCATTGCCAAAGATGGCGCAGCAGACCTCAGGGGGGGTCAGGCGAGGGTCTCCTCGTCATCTGCAAGGCGCTGGTAATCATCCTCAATCCTGACGATGTCGTCTTCTCCCAGATACTCACCGTTTTGCACCTCGATGATGACAAGCGGTATCAGACCAGGGTTCTCCAGGCGATGGAGACGACCTATCGGGATAAAGGTCGATTCGTTTACATTGACGATCTGCTCCTTGTCGCCGCAGATGACCCGCGCCGTCCCGGAGACGACGATCCAGTGTTCGCTGCGATGATGGTGCATCTGCAACGACAGCCGCTGACCCGGATTGACCTCGATCCGTTTGATCTTATAGTTCCTGTTCTCCTCCAGGACCGTGTAGGTCCCCCAGGGGCGCTCACCACGCTCTAAAGTCATACCTCACCCCTTAGCTGCAGATAATGCTGCAACCCCTCCCGCCACGGGAGAGGCTGAAAACCTGTATCACGTACCAGTCTGGCGCATTCCAGGGTCGAATAGCCAGGCCGTGGCGCCGGTCGCCCCAGTTCGGCTGTGGTCAGTTTATTTACTGTCACAGCCTGACCTGCCTCGGCAAAGATCGCCCGGGCAAATTCGTTCCATGAGCAGGAACCGCTGCTCGCCATATGATAGGTACCGCGACAGCCATTCTCCAGCAGCGCCTTGATGGCCCGGCAGAGCTCCATAGTCCAGGTAGGGGCACCGATCTGGTCGTCCACCACTGCCACCTCCCCCTTCTCTTTCGCCAGCCGCAGCATCGTCTCGACAAAGTTCTTGCCATGCAGACCGTAAAGCCACTGGGTCCGGACCACCAGATGCTCCGGAGCAGCCAGCACATTCATCTCCCCCACCAGTTTCGACTCGCCATAGACACTTAGCGGATGTGGGGGATCCTCTTCATCATACGGGCTCCCCTTGCTGCCGTCAAATATGTAATCGCTGCTGATCTGCACCAGTGTGGCCCCTATATCTGCAGCAACCATGGCGAGAAAGGCGACCCCTTCGCCATTCACCTGCATCGCCAGCTCCTGATTCGTCTCGCAGCCATCCACATCGGTATAGGCAGCCGCATTGATCACTACCTGTGGCCGCAACGTCAACAGAACCTTGCGCACCGAGAGCGGATCGGTGATATCGATATCCGGCAGATCGATCCCACGCGCCCTCTCCCCGAAAAGCTTTAGCAGATCATGGCCAAGCATGCCATTGGCACCAACAACAAGAATCATACTATTCTCCATCTGACAACTGCACTGGTTCCGGTAAACATTCAACGACCACCATAATGCTGCTGGTA
This sequence comes from uncultured Geobacteraceae bacterium, assembly GCA_964649725.1. Lineage (GTDB taxonomy): Bacteria > Desulfobacterota > Desulfuromonadia > Geobacterales > Geobacteraceae > CAZYTM01. The sequence continues at coordinate 149,733 of CAZYTM010000005.1, forward strand.
ATAATCCCGGTAGGCACCAGAAGTGACCTCTGCGACCCACTGCTGATTGGCCAGATACCAGTCGATGGTCTCGGCAATCCCCTGTTCGAAAGTATATGCCGGGCTCCAGCCAAGTTCCTGCTTTATCTTGCCGGCATCGATGGCATAGCGCCGGTCATGGCCGGGACGGTCCTTGACAAAAGTGATCAGTTCCCTGTTTTCACCCTTTTCCCGCCCGAGACGCTCATCGAGCAGATCGCAGACCAGATTGACGATATCTATGTTGAACCATTCATTATTACCACCGATATTGTAAACCTCGCCAGGTATTCCCGCCTCGAGCACCCTGGCAATAGCCCTGGAATGATCAAGCACATGCAGCCAGTCGCGGACGTTGCGACCATCTCCGTAAACCGGCAGCGGCTTTTGCACCAGGATATTGTGGATCATCAAAGGGATCAGCTTCTCCGGGAACTGATAAGGACCATAATTATTGGAGCAGCGGGTAGTCAGCACCGGCAATCCGTAGGTCTCGTGATAGGCCCTGACCAGCAGGTCGGCACCCGCCTTGCTGGCAGAATAGGGGGAATTTGCTGCCAGCGGGGTCGCTTCGGTAAAATAGCCGGTCGTCCCGAGCGTGCCATAGACCTCGTCGGTAGATACCTGGAGAAAACGGAACTGCTGCACCTTCTGTCCGGCCCAGTGCTTGCGGCACTCCTCCAGCAGAACCTGGGTGCCAAGAACATTGGTCCGGACGAATATCTCCGGGCCGCTGATGGAGCGGTCGACATGGGATTCGGCGGCAAAATGGAGCACCGCCTCGATCTGTTCCTCGGCCAACAGCTTTGCCACCAGCCCGGCATCGCCGATGTCCCCCCGGACAAAACGGTAATCAGGGTGCTTTTCCACCCCGGTCAGGTTCTCCAGATTGCCGGCATAGGTGAGCAGGTCGAGATTGACCAGCCGGCAAGCGGATGAGGCAGAGAGAAAATGGTTGATAAAATTGGCACCGATGAAACCGGCACCACCGGTCACCAGGACAGCTCGTGGCGAAAAACTGGTTGACACTTACTCCTCCTGCAACTCCATTTGATATTCTTTTACAGACCCACTGATCCTTACCGGTGTGTATAGCTGGTGGCGGCTGAAAAGATGCTCAGAACGCTTTTACCTGGCCAAGCGAGCCTATCCCGGAGAGACTGAAACTGACCAGAAATTCCCGGTTGTCCGGCCGGTCACGATAGGAGAAGACCATACTCCAGCACTGATGGCGATATTCGAGCGCATAGTACGATTCGAGAAAACTCTCCTTGTCCAGAGAATAGCGGCCAGTGTACTGGAAAATGAGCGGTTTGACAAGGGCGAGCGCCATTTTCCCCTCCAGGTAATCGAGCTCTCCCCTGGCGTAGCGATAGGTAACACCGGTCATGGTCCCGCGGCTGTCGGTCAGCTCCAGACCGAGGCCGGCAGTCGAAACACGGCCCGTTTCGGTACCGTAGTGGCTATCGACAAGCAGTGCTCCCTGCGGCAGCGGCGACAGCTTTGCTTCGATGCGCAGGTCGGTCAAGCGGCGCCCTTCATCAACCAGGGTGAGCAGGTCACGACGACCGCCATCGAGCTGGTAACCCTGACTTAACCGTATCTGCGCCAGTTCACGATAGGTCGGGGTACCATCGGCAGAGGCATAACGACCGGTCAGGTAATTGCTCAGCGACCAGCCAAGGAGTTTCTGCCCGACAGGGCGGTCGTCATAGTCGAAATTGGGGAGCTGCCGCTGCTCCTTGGTCTCGATGAAACTGTAGAAAAACTCCGGCATCATGGTATGACGGAGTCGCTGCAGGGGGCCCTGGTCAAAACCGTAGACCCTGTTGAAAGAGGACGTAAGCGCTGCACCCCCCTCAAGCAGCCCGATATCGCCAGCACCATCGCCACTGCCGCTGTCGCTGGCACTGTAGAACCGCTGCCGATACCCCCCCCAGCCGGTCAGACTCCCTCCCGGTAAAGGGAGATTGCTGCTCAGGGTTGGCCGGATTACTATCCGCCCCCCCTCCTGACCGCTATCCCGCTGGAAGTTGGTGTAACCCGCATCGACTGTAGCATAAAGCGGTAGTCGCCAGAGCCGCTGCTGCAGATGAGTCAGAGTTAGTTGCGGCAGCTTCTGCAGGGTCGTGCCGTTGTCCGGCACCTCCAGATCGGTGATGTAACGGAGTTCGCCGACCAGGGCGGTCCGCTCCCCGGCAACTGTTGCAGAGAGTGATGAATCGAGCAGCTGGCGGTTGTAATCACCGCTAGCCTCGCCAAAGTCGCGGTAAAAGGCGCGGTCTGTGGCAAGACTGATGTCCGATTTGAACGTAAACGGCTGGCGGTTCTCCTGCTGCTGAGCCACCAGGATCGCCCGCCCCTCTTCGCGGATATTATCGTAAATGCTATAGCCCCGCAATGAACCGCGGCTCTCCTGGCGTCCCAGGTAGCGATAATCAATCCCCCCGCCGACGCCGCGCCGACTCTGCAGGTCGAGATCAACAGTCGCCTCCTGGCTTGGTGAGATAGCCCAGTAGTAAGGGATGTCGATGAAGAACCCTTTTTTGGTAGAGCTGCCCAGACGGGGGAAGAGGAAACCGGACTGCCGCTCGCGCCGCACGGGAAAGATCATGTAGGGGGTATAGAAGACCGGCAGGTCGGCCAGATAGAAGAGAGCATGGCGACCCCTGGCAAACTCCTCAAGAGTCACTTCAAGATTGCTGGCAGTGAACTTCCAGCTCGGCTTCTCCCCGTCGCAGGTGGTGAATGACCCCCGCTCCAGCAGGTAGTCTGCCTCCCCGGTCTTGGCGATCCGCTCCCCCTTGACATGGAAGTTGCTGCTCTTGATAAAGAGTTCTCCCTTTAGCGCCTCCCCCCTGTTGCCTGCAATATCGATACTGAGCCGTTCTGCAGTGAGGATATCGTCGCCACGGAGCATTTTCACCCCACCCTCGGCCGTGGCCAGCCCCATCTGCTCGGCAAATGTGGCCCTATCTGCCAGGAGGGTGGTACCGTTCCAGAGCAGCTCCACGTTCCCTTCCGCCTGATAGGTCGAACTTTTCCGGTCATAGGCAAGCGAATCGGCCTGCAGCTTGGCATTACCGACTGGCTGAGAAGCGGTGGCCCCGAGCTTGGGCAGGAGAAGCATCATGCAACAGACTATGGCTATGGCAATACGGTTCATTTGGTCAGCTAGCCCCGAAAAGGTTCGAAATGGCGTTCAAGCAGCTCTGCACGAGCTTCGCCGACGGTAAAGAGCGAGCCGGTCACCAGTATCAGGTCACCAGTCCTTGCAGCAGCAGCAGCCTCTGCCAGGCCGTTTGCAACCGAACCGGCAGCGATACAGGAGACTCCCCTGCGCTGGCAGAAGAGAACGAGCTCATTTACGGGCAGGGCCCGTTGCAGGGCTGGCGCCACGGCATAGACCTGTTCCGCCTGGGACAGCAAAGGTCCGGCTATTGCGTCCAGATCCTTATCTCCCATCAGACCTAGCACCAGTAGTAACCGCTGCCGTGGCAGACCTTGCAGTGCGGTAACCAGCGCAGCTGTACCGGCAGCATTATGGGCACCGTCCAGGAGGAAGCGCGGTCCATTACCGAGGAATTCCAGTCGTCCGGGCCAGAACGTATTGGCAATACCGTTTTGCATCGCCTTGATAGTAACCGGATAGCCAAGATCATGCAGCAGTTCGGCCGCAGCCAGGGCTGAGGCAGCATTCTCCCCCTGATGGCAGCCTATCATTGACGGCTGCAGGGCGACCAACTGCTGTTGTATTCCATGGTAACTGAATTTCTCATCTTGCCAGGAGAGAGAAAATTCTTGGCCAAAACGATATCTTGCAGCACCCAGTTCTGCTGCACGGGCGATTAATACCCTGCTCGCTTCGGCCGACTGCGCCGAGATGACCACCGGACGTCCTGGCTTGATGATCCCCCCCTTGTCGGCAGCAATGGCAGTTATGCTATCCCCCAGATATTCGCAGTGGTCAAGACTGATCGGCGTGACAATTGCCAGCATCCCGTCCACCACGTTGCTGGCATCGTTACGCCCACCCATCCCTGCCTCCAGGATGGCAATATCTACCCCTTGTTCAGCAAAGTGGAGAATCGCCATGGCTGTGACGATCTCGAAGAAGGTCGTCCCTGCCGGAGCGGCCTGAATGACCCTGGCGGCCAGGCAGGTCACCTCTTCCTCACTTATCTGGACACCGTTGATCTGGATCCGCTCGGTAAAGCTTATCAAGTGCGGCGAGGTGAAGAGGCCGACCCTGTAACCCACTTGTGCCAGGATACTTGCCAGAAAAGCGGCAGTTGATCCCTTGCCGTTGGTACCGACGATCTGCACCGCTTTAAGCCCCTCTTGCGGGTTGCCAAGTTCCCCCAGGGCAGCTGATATCCTCTCCAGGCCAGGTTTGATACCGAAACGGCCAAGGCCGTAAATGTAGCTTAGTGTCTCCTGATAGGTCATGACAGGGGCGATTATAGGGAATAGGAGGGTAAAAGTCTACTGCTTTACAGGTTTGCCTGCTGGTGTAATAATCCTGCAGTCAGAAAAAAACCCCTGCCGCGCCGGAGAGGCAGCTGACAGGGGGAATAAAACAGTGGTTAAACGATATCTTACGGACGGTAAAACATCTTCAGTATCTGTGCCAGTTTAGGCTTCATCTCCTGGCGCTGGACAATCAGATCGACCATGCCGTGATCCAGCAGATATTCGGCCCGCTGGAACCCTTCCGGCAGTTTCTGCCTGATTGTCTGTTCAATTACGCGGGGTCCGGCAAATCCGATCAGCGCCTTTGGCTCGGCCATGTTGATGTCGCCCAGCATGGCAAAACTGGCAGTTACGCCACCGGTGGTCGGGTCGGTGAGGATAGAGACATAAGGGAGTCCCAGCTCACGAAGACGGGCAAGAGCAGCCGATGTCTTGGCCATCTGCATCAATGACAGGATACTCTCCTGCATCCGCGCGCCGCCAGAGACCGAAACGATTACTACCGGCTTCTTCGCCTCAATAGCCCGCTCGATGGAACGGGTGATCTTTTCGCCGACCACGCTCCCCATACTCCCCCCCAGGAAGGAGAAATCAAAGACCGATATCTCCACCGGCACCCCGTCGACCAGACCGGAACCACAGATCACCGCATCCTTGGACCCCCCTTTGGCAACTGTGGAGTTGATCCGGTCTTGATAGCTCTTGGAGTCCTTGAACTGCAAAAAATCGATGGAGATCATACCGGCATCAAATTCGGTAAAGCTCCCTTCGTCAAGGAGCAGATCAAGCCGCTGTCGGGCCGAGATCCGGTAGTGATGCTGGCACTTTGGGCAGACATTCAGGTTCTTCTCCAGATCCTTGCTGTAAAGTGTCTCACCACAGCTCGTACATTTGGTCCAGAGCCCCTCCGGGACCCGCCCCTTTTTCATCTCCGACTGCGCTAACGGCGCCTTGTCGCGCTTGAACCAGCTCATAGACCTTCCTTACGGGGACAAACCCAGTTAGTTTTAGTTACAGTAAAAATAGTTGGTAACATATTAGTAATGTTGCTGTCAACCATTTACCGTGCGCTGCTGATTGCACCCTTCAAAGCGGCCACCAGAGCAGTCAATGCATTCTCCAACGCCACACCCTGGTGCTGTTCGAACAGTTTCACCAGAGCGCTCCCCACCACCACACCATCGGCCAGCGTTGCCACCTGGGCTGCCTGTTCCGGGGTGGAAATACCGAAACCGACCGCCACCGGCAGTTTAGTAGCATTTCGGATAGCCGTTACAGCAGGGGCGACTGAAGCTGCCACACTCTCACGGGCACCGGTAACTCCGGTCACCGAGACATAGTAGATGAAGCCGCTGCCGATGCCAGCCACCCTGGCGATCCGCCCGGCCCCCGAAGTGGGGGCCAGCAGGAAGATTACATCAAGGCCGACAGCCCGCGCCTGCACATGAAAGACGGAAGATTCTTCCGGCGGCATGTCGACCAGGAGCACTGCATCAACACCGTGTGCGACCGCATCGGCAGCAAAACGGTCGAGGCCGTAAGCGATTAGCGGGTTGCAATAGCCCATCAGAAGGATCGGCACCTCACATTGCCGGCGAACCGATTTTACCATGGCTAAAATGTCCGCCAGGGTTGTACCGCTCGCCAGAGCCCGTTCAGATGCCTTCTGGATAGTCGGCCCGTCGGCCATCGGGTCAGAGAAGGGGACCCCAAGTTCGATAATGTCGGCACCGGCAGCGGCAAGCTGCGGGATCAGGCGGGCGGTAGTTGTCAGGTCAGGGTCACCGGCAGTGATAAAGGTGATGAGGGCCTTTTCCCCTCTATTGGCAAGGTCGGTAAAGACGGTGCTGATTCTACTCATGTAAACCTTTCGGGTCAATTACTGGCAGCTTCCTGCTCATCTTTCTCGTCAAGAATCTTGAAAGCATTGGTCTCTCTCTGCAGCAGTTCGATCTGGCGGAAAAGATTGGATACCGAATCATTCATAACCCGGGTCGCTTCCACATTAATGTTGGTCGACTGCTGGATATTCTCCACCGACTCCACCACCTGATCACTGCCACGGCGCTGTTCGTCGCATGCCCGCTTGATCTGCTGAATCATGCCGGTGATATTCTCGGTCGAGTTGGAGATGAAGTTCCCCACCTTGCTCTGCTCTCTGGTGGAGCCGCGCACCTGGGCAGTAAGCGACTTCATCCGCTCCACCGCAGACATGATAAGTTCGGTCCCCTGCCCCTGTTCCCGGGTCGCCTTGGCGATCTGCTCCACCATCTCCGATACCTGCTCCATGGCGATCCGGATCATCTGGCTCCCCTTGGCCTGTTCCACTGTTGCCTGGGCTATCTCACCAACCTGCACAGTCGCCTGCTGCACACCGCTGACTATCTTGGTCAGCGCCTCGCCGGAACGCTTCGACAGCACTTCGCCGTCGCTGATGCTTTTTTCTGCCTGGCTGATAGCTTCTACGGCGCGACGGGTCTCGTCCTGCACCCCTTTGATAACCAGCGAAATCTCCCGGGTCGAGCTGCTGGTCCGTTCGGCTAACTCCTTGATCTCGTCTGCCACCACGGCAAACCCCTTCCCATGTTCACCAGCCTGGGCTGCTATTATGGCGGCATTTAGTGCGAGCAGGTTGGTCTGTTCGGCCACCTCGTCGATTACCGAAAGGATGTCGCCGATATCTTCGGCCTTGGTAGAGAGGGTATCGATTACCTCAGAAGTGATGCTGGAGGAGCGCTTGATCTCTTTGATACCGGCAATAGTAGCTTCAACTGCTGCCCGGCCGGTCTCGGCGTCGCTGCGCACTGCTTCGGAGATGGAAGCAGTCTGCACTGCATACTGCTCCACCTGTTTGATAGAGCTGTCCATCTCCATGACCGAGGTGGCGGTTGTGTTGGCAGCCTCCATAAGGCTCACTACGCCGCCGCCTATCTGCTTGATCGAGACCGCCATCTCGACGATGGAGGAGCTGACCTCTTCTACAGCCTGGGATAGGGTCTCCACATTCAGAGCCACCTCTTCGATGCTGGCTGCCATCTGCAGGATCGAGGATGAGCTCTCGGCAGCAGAGAGGGAGAGACTGTCGACACCCTGCGCCACCTCCTTGATGGAGGTATTGATCTCGCTCATCGCCGACGATGTGCTGCTCACCTCTTCAGCCTGTACCTGGGCTGCATTGACAACATTCCTGGCGGCATCGGAGATATTATCAGATATCCGGGTCAGTTCGGCCGACGACCTGGTCACCTTGCCGATCATCACCGCCAGCTTGTCCACCATCTGATTGAAATCATCGCATAACTTGCCAATTTCGTCATTTGAATCGAGTTCCAGTTTCGTGCTCAGATCACCCTCGGCACTCTTATCGATGACGACCGCCATCCGCTCGATCCGTCTGATGATATTGCGGGCAGTCAGCAGGCCGAGCAGCGCGGCGAGAAGAATGGCGATCAGCACCACCACTATGAAGGTGACTCCGGAACCCTTCTGGATGGAACGGATATCTTCGGTCGCCTTGGTCATCTGGCTCGTCACCTCGACCAGCAGGTCATCGATGTCCCCTTTGGCCTTCTCGTTCGCCTCCAACAGCTTCACCTCTGCCAGTTCGTTCAACTTGGCATCAAAGAGGGCATCCTTGGCTGCCTGGTTGACCACCCCTGGCGTCACCTGCTGCAGCAACAACTCCTTATGGCTGATCATCTCCTCGGCAATGGTTTCAAAGGCGTTCCAGTTCTCCAGGGCGGCCTTGACCCGCTTTTCGATGACACTACCGGCTACAGCAGGTTTGATCCCCATCTTGGGGTTCCCCTTGAGGAGCATGTTGGCCTGCCCCTTGAACTGATCAGCCTTCATCAGGTAATCTTCGGTGAACTCCTCGAATTTATCCTTTTCGGTCCGCACCATGGCAGCCTGCATCAGGTGAAGGTAACAGGTCTTCTGCGTCGCCCCCATGAGCTGCACCTGTTTCTGCTGGTTCGCCAGATTTTGCAGCATATCCTGGATACGGTTGCCGACCCGCTTCATGCTCAAGGCACCATAAGCACCGGTGATACCGACAATTAATGCCATGATCATGAATGCACCGATCAGTCTCTGGCCCAGTTTGAGGTTTTTCATAACCCTTCCTTTTGCGCCGGTCTGCCGTTACCAGCACTTTATCGACAGTAAATCTGCTTGTATAGCTAACAAACAAGCCATTTAAGCACAACGGCTGAAATGGCTTGCCCGGATAACTGCTCCAGCCGCTGGCCAGAAGCTGTCCCCATGACCCTTGGCAAATAGCCACGCCAAGCGGTTTGTTACTTGTTCAGGTAACCGTACTCTTCCCGGAAATAGTCGAATACCCTCTGTACTTCGGGTGTTGGTCTCCCCTTGGTCACCACGATAATCGGGCTGACCATCGCGGGGACCTTAGGTGTATGGATATTGCTGGTCGCCATACCGAGTGGATTGACACCGATCGCTCCCGGTGTGGCAGCTACCGTATCCCGGATGCTCTGGTAGTTGGTTACCCGGCGCGCTTTGCTGGTCACCGCTTCACCATCCAGGATCGCCTTGGTGAATCTGCTGTTCTGCCCCGGCGTACTGCTCCCCCAGACCACCACAATAGGTTTGTTCGCCCCTCCGACATCCTTCCAGTTGGTGATCTTGCCGGTGAATATCTTTTTCAGCTGCTCTTTGGAAAGCTGGGGGATCTTGTTTGACTTGTGCAGAAAAACCACGGTCCGGGTCACGGTCAGATCGAGTTTCTGCAGCGAACTGGGATTCACCGTATACCCTTCCTTGGCCACCCCCTTGATCATATCTTCAAGCGATACCGCTCCGGTCGCCACATCCGCACGCCCTTCCAGCAGGGCGATCAGCCCCCTGTACGGGGTGCTCTGGGTGATGGAGAGGGTCAAGCCGGTATCCTTTTCGAAATGCTCCTTCATCGGCGCAAAGACTGTGGAGATGGCAGCGCCCCCCCCCTCGACCCTTATAACTGCACCATAAGTCGGTAATACTGGCACGGCAGAAAGGAGTAGCGAGACCACCATGGTCATGAAAACTATTTGTTTCATATCCACCTCGGCTGTTGAGCAGTGGTTGTATAAGCTACTTTGCCGCCTCGTCGAGGAGGAAGTTCATCAGGTCAACAGTCGCCTTTACTTCCTGCTTGTTCATGTTCGAGTCAGGCTTGCGCAGCATCTTGACCCCATAGGCCTTGGTGGCGTTCCGATCGAACGGCTGTCCGGAGATCGGGGCGATACCGGTAGACAATGAGACAATGGTCCGTTCATGGGTGTGACATTTGGCACACTTGGCCTTGAAAACCTCAAAGTTCGCCTTCATGGCTGGCGGCCAGCCGGTAGGGTCGAGGCGCATATTGTCCCCTTTGCCGATCACCTTCAGGGCTGCGAAACTCGTTGTAGCTGACAGCACCAGCAGACTGCAGACAATTACCAGACCTTGTACTACTCTCATTTTACTATCCCCCTTGCCGGGCGTACCCGGATTTAATGTCTCTAAAAACTGAGCAACAGCGCCAGCTGGGTAATACGATTGATGGTGTTGGTTGCAGCTACCCCTTCATACTTGTATTCCAGCACCAGTTTGGTGTTCTGTAACGGTGCATAGGCTACGGCCGGGATGTAACGACGGGTGATCCCCAGGTCATCCTCCTGATATTCATATCGGAAGGTAGCTATCAGGTTGGTATCAAACTGGTATCCTGCCTCGGCTGAAAACGCATAGGTCTCGACCTCGCTGCCACTGGCAAGGAAGTTCGGATTGGTATCTCGCCCGGTAACTCCGCTCAACTTGCCACGGAAAGCCTTGTAGTACATGTCGACATCGCCACCGGCACGGTAGAAATGGTTGGTCTTGTCCGCTATGCCGCCAGCCAGTGTGGCATTCCTGCCGGAATAGCCATAGAGACCGATGACAAAGGAGAGATAATCCCAGATACTGTCATTCTCCAGGTCGATATCAGGTTCTTCGCCAAGGAAGTCGGCACCCCCCAGTTTGAAGGAGAGGTGGCCATACCCCTCCTTGCTGTTGTCGCCGTTCCGGTCAACCACGCCAGCTGCGACAAATACCCGGTGGCCGAGCAGGCTGTTGATTTCCAGGGCATCGGCCGGGGCGTCAACCGAAAAGGTCGATCTGCCGACCCTGTAGGAGAGCGGGGCCGGGGTGGTGATGGTCACCTTGTTGCTGGTCTTCCATAGACTCAGCTGGGGGCGCAGTCTGCCAACCCGGAAGTTGATCGGGGTATTGAAGGCATGCCGCCAGAGGGCGAATAGCTCGGATACATTCGGTGATGTACTGGCGGCCGTATTGGCGGCCAACGGGTCGTAACGCCCCTGGGTATAGGCATTGTAGTTGGCATAAAAGCCGGCCTTGTCCCGGAAAGAACCACCACCCTGCAAAGCCAGTGCCCGCGAGGTAAGATCCCAGGTATTGCCATCCGCTGCATGCTCGTTATAGGCAAGATCTATGGCTGCGGTGAAAGATATCGGCAGCTGTTCAGGTATGCCGGAGAGGATGATAGCTTCATTCTGCAGCACTCCACCACCCTTTTCCGCCCCATCCTTGGCCGGTGTGCCGCTATCTGCTATTGTGTCAGCAGCCTTGGCCGGGAGAGCCCCCTTCTTCAGGGCAGCTTTGTTGCTGTAGACAAAACCGTTCTTGCGAAATGCTTCGCCATATTCGTTCAGTTCCGGGGCGATGGTATGGCAGGTGGTACATTCTGCCTTGTGCATGCGGGTAAAGGCGGCGATGGCGTGAGCATCATCTGCATCAACCAGGATCAGGGCCATGCCGGAAAGCAGAAGAAGCGACAGGATGTAACGCTGAGACATTACCTTCCTCCTATTTAATATAAGCAGTAATTTTAATCTTCCTGTTGCGGAAATATTTCCATTCTGCAGAGAATAAATTATTACACCAATACCAGTGATTAGTCAATCATACAGAGGCGACAAGGATAAAAAGAGAAGGAATAAAAATTCAACTACGAATTTTGGCGCAGAAATGATATAGATATCTAATAATAATCTCCACCCGGAGGGCTAATGAATGCGCACTAAGCTTTTCTCGACAGTTTTTTTGTCAATGATCTTTATCTCCCTGCTGGCAGGTTGCGGCAACAACCAGATAGGTCCGGCAACGAGCGGCTCTACTCTGGTCGACTCCGAGCCATGTATAGGGTGCCACGACACAGCAGTCTCTCCGGTCACCGGTGCATTGATAGCTGATGAATGGCGTGACTCCTTCCACAACACGGCTACCCTGGGGAAAAAGGTACCTGGTGCCGGCGCCAGCTGTCGCGACTGCCATGAGCCCAACGCCGGCCATCCGAACAGCTGCGGCAGCTGCCACGGTGGCAGCGCCCCGGTCAGCAGCAACAACCGCCATGACGTAACACTTAACCCTGATACCGAGCAGAAGTGTCTCCGTTGCCATAGCAGCAGACTCCTTGGCGCCCCCCACTTCAACGACTACACCGCTGCGAGCCATGACGCCCAGTTTGTCGACCTGCAGAATGCCGGTAAATGCAGGAACTGCCACAACCCGCATAAGATCAATGTAACGCAGGAGGCTAAGGATTGGGCCCTGTCAGCCCATGGCGACGTCAAGGGGGTCGCCTGGTCGAACCGCGATTTCAAAGCCAACAAGAGCTGCCTCACATGCCATACCGCAACCGGCTATATCAATTATGTCACCAGCAACTTCAGCTTCGCCTCCACGGCCCTCTCTGCCAGTGAGACCTATGGAGTACTAAGCTGCAATGCCTGCCATACCAGCTATGACTTTAAAAGGAGTGTCCGCAGCGTTCCGCAGCATATTGCCCCCTACAATGGCGGTCTCAGCCCGAAAACCTTCCCTGATGTCGGCCAGTCGAACATCTGTATCCCTTGCCATGCAGGCCGGGAGAGTGGCGACTCGGTGCTCGCCGTTACCGACTTTACCAATGCCAGCTTTAAAAATTCCCACTATATGGCAGCTGCCGGGCTTATGTACATGACCGTCGGCTTCAAGAACTTCACCTCGGCCAATGCGGTGATCGGTACCAGTACTTACGGCAAGAGCCTCTCCCCTGACACTAGTGTCCCTGGTGGTGTCAGCGGCGGCGTCAGCAGCACGCACCGCAAACTTGGCTTACCTACCATCAATGGCTACAAGGCCTACTTTGTCCCTGGTAATCTGGACAGCAACGGACCTTGCGTCATCTGCCACTTGAATGGTTACAACAACAGCCGCATCTCCCGGACATCTAGCCATACCCTGGCTATCAACAGTGACGCCTTCACCCAGGTATGTGTCATCTGCCACACCGCCGAAGGTGGTACCGCTCTGACCGCGACCAACTTCCAGAGAATCTTCCTCGAACCGCAAAAAGAGGGGTTCCTGGAGGCGCTTAAACTGGCCGTTACACTGCTGGCAAACTACAACATCAAGTACGACCAGGCCAAAAACCCCTATTTCTACGACCTGGCCATTGACCCGACCGGCAAGACCGCTGTGAAGGACTGGACCAGAGGGACCAATAATCAGGCTTTCGGCAGAAAGATGATGGGAGCCTGCTACAACATCAATCTGCTCACCCGTGATCCGGCCGCCTATCTCCATGCCCGGACCTTCACCCGGCGGCTCATCTATGACAGCATCGACTTCCTCGACGACGGCAGGATGAACCTCTCTGCCGGCGCCACAGCCCTGGCCACCTTCCCGGCCATCTATGGCAAAGGGGCTGCCGCCTTTACCGATAATACCCTGACCACATTAGCCCCCGGAACCACAGAAAGCATGGTCTACCTGATCGGCTGGAGCCGTACCACCGGCAGCTGGAATACCGTGGAACGGCCATAGCCATTCAACTTCACTCTGCTGAACCGAAAATGCCCCGCCTTTGCAAAGCGGGGCATTTTTTATTGACCGAGGAAGATATCGCCGAGCCGGCGGAGTATATTGGACGGGCGGTACTGCTTGGGGATGGCAAAGGTAGAACGCTTCTCGAGCGGGATTGTCAGCCTGCCAAGTGGGGTGTCGAGATCGAGCCCCGCCTGCAGCTGATAAGGGATCCGCTCCGGATCTGGTGAGCGGCGCAAGATATCGAGCAGGTCGTGATAGCTGATACGTAGCGGCAGACGGAGGTCAGTCGCCATTTTGGGCGGAAAATCGCGGCGTACCCGGTCCCCACCCTTGAGCAGCGGCAGATCGAGCAGCTGCACCTGGTAGCTGTTCCCCAGCAGAGTGACCGCATAACTGTTAGGGTTGGTGACAGTGAGAAATATATCCATCTCCAGACCGGCAGTATCAAGACTGGTGACTGTCACACCCCTTACCGCCACCTCAGGTGCGGTAACGAAATGCGAGCACCCTCCAAGGAGAAGTATCATTGTGATAAGTGCCAATTTGGCGCGCATAGACTCTCCTAAAAAAAACGGAGCCCGCTGGCTCCGTTCAACTAATTTGTTTATTACCACCCCTTTCAGGAAGGGCGGTTGATCTTGTAGCGGGGCATGGCCGCCAACTTCTCCTTATTCTGCATGCCATCGATAATCTCTTTACGGAACTGGCGCCGTTTTGCCTCATAGGCATCGGCGGCCGGACCAACACCGCAGTAGAGCTTCTTGGCCCTTACCAGATCCCCCCTGGCCATCGCCATCTTGGTAGTCAGCTCCCGTACCGCGGCGTCGGCACATTTTTCGTCGTTCTCCATATCTTCCGGTGAATAGCCGTGACTCTTGGCCCGGCTCGGCATCAACTGCCAGACGCCTAGCGCCCCTCTGGAGGAGATCGATTTACCTGAGAGACCATGGCCACCGGTCTCTGCCAGGGCAATTTCCGCTATGTCGATAGGCATGAACTGGGTCCCCAGTGTCTTCAGGTAACATAGCGCCGCAAGCCAGCGGGCTCGCTGTGGATCGGTGCGGCGGGCAAAAGCATCGGCTATTGCAGGGATCTGCCTTTTCCGCTCTTCCAGATTGACCCCCTTCTCCATGACACGGCGGATCTCCTTGTCCAACTCCGACTCCCCGGCATGGATCTGGTTCAAAGAAGTACGGACATGCGACTGGTCGCACGAAACACTGAGCAGCAGCATTGCTGCCAAAATCATCATCTTTTTTCGCATAGTTGTTTTTTTGTCGGTTTTTTCGGCTTTGCCGGACGGCCCATGGACCCTCGGAATATTCAGGAAATAACGTTTCCGGCCATAACTCCTTTCGTTTGATGTAGAAGCCTATCTCATCCCTCTCTGGGATGCGGCTTCTCCATAACATGATGTGGTAAATTACACCTGCAACTGCACAGTTACGATCTTTTACCAGTAGTAAACTGCCAAAAACGCCAAAAGGCCCCAGTCAGGGACCTTTCCCATACCCTTTACTATTTGTTCAGGGTATTTCCTTATACTATAGAATAATTACAGTGTCAACCCTTTTTTTGCATTTTACCTGTAATTTCAGCATGTTGGCCCCACATTGCTCTTGTCAACCGAGTGTCACCCCCATCGCTTCGGCAACAGTATGGATATCCTTGTCGCCACGGCCGGAGAGGCAGACGATTATGCTCTTGTCACGCGACAGTTTTGGCGCCAGTTTGCGCAGATAAGCAATAGCATGAGCAGATTCGAGGGCCGGCAGAATCCCCTCTTCCCTGGTAAGCAGCTGAAATCCTTCCAGCGCCTCGGTATCGGTCACCGAGACATACTCGGCGCGGCCTGTCTCCTTGAGCCATGCATGCTCCGGACCGACCCCCGGATAGTCGAGTCCGGCCGATATCGAGTGGGCATGCGCTATCTGGCCATGCTCATCCTGTAGCAGATAGGTTTTGTTACCATGCAGCACACCCACGCTGCCGGCACACAGAGGAGCTGCATGACGGCCGCTGGAGATACCGTGACCTTCCGCCTCGACACCGATAAATCGGACCGAACGGTCATTGAGAAAAGGGTAGAATAGCCCCAGGGCATTACTCCCCCCCCCTACCGCAGCGACCAGATAATCAGGGAGACGGCCCTCAAGAGTGCGATGCTGCATCTTCGCTTCGCGCCCGATGATAGACTGGAAATCACGCACCATCATCGGATAGGGGTGCGGACCGGCCACTGTGCCTATCACATAGAAGGTAGAATCCACATAGGTGACCCAGTTGCGCAGCGCCTCATTCATGGCGTCCTTGAGAGTAGCAGTACCGGCCGTCACCGGTGTCACCCTGGCCCCCAGCAGCTTCATCCGGAAGACATTGAGGGACTGGCGGTGGATATCCTCCTCCCCCATGAAGACTTCGCACTCCATGCCGAACAGCGCGGCGATGGTAGCAGTCGCTACCCCGTGCTGACCGGCGCCGGTCTCGGCAATGACCCGTTTCTTCCCCATCCGTTTGGCTAACAGCCCCTGGCCGATAGTATTGTTCACCTTGTGGGCGCCGGTATGGTTCAGGTCCTCCCGCTTCAGGTAGATCTTTGCCCCACCAAGCAGTCTGGTCAGTTTCTCGGCATAATAGAGCGGATTCGGCCGCCCCACATATTGGCGGAGATAGAAGTTGAACTCCTCCTTGAACTCCTTGTCATGGCGAAAGTGCCGATAGGCCTCTTCCAGCTCGAACAGGGCCGGCATCAGGGTTTCAGAGACATAGCGGCCGCCGAACTGGCCGAAATGGCCGTTTTTATCGGGATATTTCATGGCATAAAACCCTTTGCATTACGGATGAATTCCTGCACCTTCTCCTGCTCCTTCCTTCCCGGCGTGGCTTCCACACCGCTGGAGACGTCGACGCCATATGGCCTGACCCGGGCAACAGCCGCGCCGACATTCTCCGGAGTCAGCCCCCCGGCCAGGATTATCGGCCCATACTCCCTGGCTGTTGCAGCAATCTCCCAATTAAAGGTTTTGCCTGTGCCGCCATGGGCATCAGGCGACCAGGCATCAAGCAGATAGCCCGCTACCCGGTAGTTGCGCAACGGTTCCAGACTGGTGATATCCTTGACCCGGAATGCCTTGATCACCCTCCGGTTTACTGCCGCACAGAAATCGGGTGGCTCGTCGCCATGGAGCTGGACCAGATCGAGACGGCATGCTTCGGTTATCGTATTGACCTGCTGTAGCGGGACATCGACAAAGAGGCCGACCGCCTGAACAAATGGCGGCAGCACCCGGATTACCTCGGCTGCCTGCTCCGGGAAGATATGCCGGGGCGAAGCAGGGTGGAAGACGAAGCCGAGCGCATCTGCACCGGCTGCTACCGCCTGCAGGGCATCCTCGATATTGGTGATACCGCAGATCTTGACCCTGACCATATGATTAGTGACCGGGAAACAGGGAATTGGGACCGGAAAGAGCAAGATCAGCTGCTACCGTTCCCTGTTCCCTGTTCCCTGTTCTCCCTTAAAGATTGACTTTCGGCAAATGGGAGAGCGACTCCCTGATCGCCTCCTCCGGATACTCATAGTCATCAAGTTGACCGCTGAAGTAGGCATCATATGCCGCCATATCCACATGACCATGCCCGGAGAGATTGAAGAGGATCACCTTCTCCTTCCCCTCCTCCTTGGCCTGCAACGCCTCATCTATGGCGCCGCGGATGGCGTGGGACGATTCCGGGGCCGGGATGATCCCCTCGCTCCTGGCAAACTGGACCGCAGCTTCGAAACAGGCGATCTGGGGGACAGCGCGGGCCTCTACCACACCGGCGTGGACCAGTTGGGAGACCAGTGGCGAAGCACCATGATAGCGGAGTCCGCCGGCATGGATACCGGGGGGCATGAAGTCATGGCCAAGGGTGTACATCTTGGCAATCGGCGCCATCCGGGCAGTATCACCGTAATCAAAGTCATAGACACCCTTGGTCAAGGTCGGGCAGCAGGTCGGCTCGATGGCGACTATCCGGACGTTCTTCCCGGCCGCCTTGTCCGCGGCAAAGGGGAAGCCGAGACCGGCAAAGTTGGAACCTCCACCATGGCAGCCGATCACCACATCCGGATAGTCCCCGGCGATAGCCAGCTGCTCCTTCGCTTCGATTCCGATGATGGTCTGATGCAGGCAGACATGATTCAGTACGCTCCCCAGGGCATAGCGGGTGTCATCACGGGTTGCGGCGTCCTCCACCGCCTCGCTGATGGCGATGCCTAGCGAACCGTTGCTGGCCGGGTCCTTGGCCAGAATAGAGCGGCCCGAATTGGTCCGCTCCGATGGTGAGGCTACTACCTCGGCCCCCCAGAGCTGCATCATGCTCTTCCTATACGGCTTCTGGTTGAAAGAGACTTTGACCATGTAGACCGTACATTCCAGACCGAACATCTGGCAGGCCAGAGCCATGGAGGAGCCCCATTGACCGGCACCGGTCTCGGTGGCGATCCGTTTGGTGCCGAAGATCTTGTTGTAGTAAGCCTGGGGGATTGCGGTATTAGGCTTGTGAGAACCGGCCGGCGAACCACCTTCGTACTTGTAGTAGATCCGGGCCGGGGTGCCGAGGAGCTGTTCCAGCCGATGGGCACGAAACAGCGGCGCCGGTCGCCAGAGTTTGTAAATCTCCCGGACCTGGTCCGGGATATCGATCCAGCGCTGGTTAGAGACCTCCTGCTCGATCAGCCCCATGGGGAAGAGGGGTAGCAGGTCGTCCGGAGTGACCGGCTGCAGGGTGCCGGGATGGATCACCGGCGCCAGCGGGCCAGGCATGTCAGGGATGATGTTGTACCACTGTTTCGGAATCCGGTCTTCTCCAAGCAGAATCTTTGTCTCCATGTTACCTCCTGATTATCTTCTGCAAGGGCGTAGCATGCTGCGTCCCTATGCAATTAATTGCTGCAGCTTCGCCCCGATGTCATCTTCACGCATCAACGCCTCGCCGATAAGAAAGGCCGATGCTCCGGCGCGATGCAGCCGGTCGATGTCGCTTCTCGTCTCTATGCCACTCTCTGCAATCACCAGCCGGTTCCCCGGGATGAGCTTTGCCAGTCGTTCCGTTGTCGCCAGGTCAGTGACAAAGGTGCGCAGGTCACGGTTGTTGATCCCTATCATCTCGACATTCACCTGCAGCGCCAGCTCAAGTTCCCGTTCGTCGTGGACCTCCAGCAGAACATCCATTGCCAGCTCCCTGGCCAGTCCGGCTAGGTCGCGCAGCTGATGCAGATCGAGCATGGCAGCAATCAGCAGGACCGCATCTGCACCAGCAACCCTAGCCTCATAAAGCTGATACGGATCGAATAGAAAATCCTTGCGCAACAGCGGCAACCGGACCAGTTCACGGATAATACCGAGATAGCGGAGATGCCCGAGAAAGAAGCGTTCATCGGTCAGCACCGACAGGCAGGCAGCACCGTTCATGGCATATGTCTCGGCTATGGCAAGCGGATCGAAATCGGCCCGGATAACCCCTTTCGAAGGGGAGCCTTTCTTCACCTCGGCAATGACTGCGGTCCACCCCGATTCGTCCGCAATACGGAGCGCCTGGGCAAAGCCGCGCGGCTGGTCCTCAAGATCGGCCAGGCGCGCCTGCAGTTCGGCCAGAGGTTGGCAGAGGCGGGCTGATGCCACCTCTTCCTCTTTAACGGCAACGATTTTTTGCAGGATGTCAGGTCTATCGGTCATTGGTCAACTTTGCCAGTTTTTCCAGTTGTTCGAGTGCCCGGCCGCTATCGATCGCCTCGGCAGCAAGCTTGAGGCCAGCCAGGACATTGTCGCACTTCCCTGCCGCAATAAGTCCGTAGGCGGCATTGAGCAGGACAATGTCACGCTTGGCCCCCTTCTGCCCAGCCAGGATATTTCGCACTATGACCGCATTACCTACCGCATCACCACCATGCAGTTCCGCCATGCTGCAGCGCTTTAGTGAAAAATCTTCCGGTTTGACCAGCCCGACAGTCACTCCGGCCGGGGTCACTTCGGCAATCCGGCTTTCACATGTCAGGGTGATCTCGTCCATGCCATCCAGACCGTGGACGACAAAACCGCGCTTGCAGCCGAGCTTGTGCAGTACATAGGCGAGTTTTTCCACCAGCTCTTCCCGGTAAACCCCCATCACCTGGCAGTCAGCAGCGGCCGGGTTGGTGAGCGGACCGAGAATGTTGAAGATAGTGCGGATGCCGATCTCCTTGCGCGGACCGATGGCATACTTCATGGCGCCATGCAGCGCCGGCGCGAAGAGAAAACCGATGCCGATCTCGCGAATGGCGCTCTCCACCGTCTCAGGTGTTACGTCAAGATTTACACCGAGCGCCTCCAGCACATCGGCGCTGCCACAAGCCGATGAGACGGAGCGGTTGCCATGCTTGGCGACCTTGACACCGCAGGCTGAAACGACAAAGGCTACAGTGGTGGAGATATTAAAGGTATTGGTGCCGTCCCCGCCGGTGCCGACCACGTCCAGGATAGTCTCCAGATCGATATTGATTTCATCCCGGTCGATATCGAGAATATTCTTGCCGACCCGGATCGGGGTCGCCCGCTCCCGCATCACCTTTGCGGCGCCGGTGATCTCAGCGACAGTCTCACCCTTCATCCGCAGGGCGGTGATAAAAGCGGCCACCTGTGCCGGGGTAGCACCACCGGACATGATCTGGTCCATCACTTCTATCATCTCCGCTTCGGTCAGGTCATCCCGTTCGACTACTTTTGCAATCGCTCTCTTTATCATTTTGTCCTCTGTATGGGCGGATCTTCTGCTCCCCTTCAATCAAGGCGAATAGAAGATTCGCTACTACCATCATTTCGACATTTGTAAAAAATTCCGCAGAATGTCCCTGCCACACTCAGTCAGTATCGATTCCGGATGAAATTGAACGCCCCAGACCGGCAGCTGCCGGTGCCTGAGCGCCATGATCTCCCCCTCTTCCACCCAGGCGGTCAACTCCAGCGAGTCAGGGAGCGAAGCACGCTCCACTACCAGAGAATGGTAGCGGGTCGCCTGAAAAGGGTTGTCCAGCCCGGAAAAAAGCCCTTTACCGTCATGGTGGATCAAGGAGGTCTTGCCATGCATCAGGTAGTCGCTCCGCACCACCTTGCCGCCAAAAGCCTGGCCGATCGCCTGATGGCCGAGGCAGACGCCGAGCAGCGGTATCCTGCCGGCAAAATGATGGATCAGTTCGAGTGAGATGCCAGCCTCGTTGGGGGAACAGGGTCCGGGGGAGATCACCAGCCGGGCCGGGGCGAGCGCCTCGATCTCCGCCAGGGTGATCCTGTCGTTGCGATAGACCCGCACCTCTTCTCCCAGTTCGCCGAAATACTGCACCAGGTTATAGGTAAAGGAGTCGTAGTTATCGATCATCAGCAGCATATGTAACCCTCCCCCCTCATCAGTCCAACCCCCGCTCGACTGCCTCTATCGCCTTCATCACCGCCATTGCCTTGTTCACCGACTCCTGGTATTCGGCTGCCGGGTCGGAATCGGCGACAATGCCGGCGCCGGCCTGCAGATGCACCTTGCCATCCTTGACCACCAGGGTGCGGATGGCAATGGCCAGGTCCATGTTGCCGGAGAAAGAGAAGTATCCGACCGCACCACCATAGACCTCGCGGCGTACCGGCTCCAGTTCGTCGATGATCTGCATCGCCCTTACCTTGGGGGCCCCGGAGAGGGTCCCGGCCGGGAAGGTAGCCCGGACCAGACCGAAGGCATCCTCACCTGGGTTCAGCTCCCCCTGGACATTGGAGACGATATGCATTACATGGGAATAGCGCTCCACCACCATCAGCTCAGAGACATGCACCGAGCCGGTGGTGCAGACTCTCCCCAGATCGTTCCGCCCCAGGTCTACCAGCATCACATGTTCAGCCCGCTCCTTCGGATCGGCAAGCATCTCCTGCTCCAGGGCGTCATCCTCCTCGGCAGTGGCACCACGAGGACGGGTCCCGGCGATCGGCCGCAGCTCCACCCGGTTCCCCTCCTTGCGCACCATTACCTCAGGTGAAGCGCCGAGCACCAGAGTTTCGTCGAGACGGAGAAAGAACATATATGGCGAAGGGTTGAGTGTCCGGAGCACCCGGTAGATATCGAGCGGATCGACCGTCAGATCACCGGAAAAGCGTTGCGACAGTACCAATTGAAAGATGTCGCCGGCACGGATATACTCCTTGGTGACCTCTACAGCCGCCTCGAATGCCTCCCTGGTCATATTTGCAGCAAAACTGACCTGCTTGCCGCTGACAATCGGAGTAACAGCAGGGGGGGGGCTTTTCAGCTTGGCGATCAGGCTGTCTATCTTGGCGGTCGCCTCGGTATAGGACTCTTCGGCTGTTTGTCCAGCAGTCAGGTGGGCATTGGAGACCACCTTGATCTTCTGCCGGACATTGTCAAATATGAGGATGGTATCGGTAATGAGAAAATAGGCATCCCAGGCATCTATCACGGCAGGTCTGGCAGTGGGGAGCTGCTCGAAGTGCCGCACCATGTCATAGCCTAAATAGCCGACCGCGCCGCCGAAAAACCGGGGGATGCCGGCCAGCTCGACCGGAGTGAAGCGGGCCAGATAGTCGCGGATGTAACCGAGCGGATCGGCGACCTCCTGCTGTCGTATCCCGTTGCCAGCTTCGATAATCTCCACCAGGGTTCCGCGGGAA
Source organism: uncultured Geobacteraceae bacterium (assembly GCA_964649725.1). GTDB lineage: Bacteria > Desulfobacterota > Desulfuromonadia > Geobacterales > Geobacteraceae > CAZYTM01. Next base: position 171,764 of record CAZYTM010000005.1, read on the forward strand.
CGGATCACCACTGTCGGCGCTGCACCTAAAAAGGTATAACGGGCCCACTTCTCGCCACCTTCTATACTCTCCAGGAGAAAGGAGTAGCGGCCATCATCGATCTTGCGAAAGGCGCTCACCGGCGTATCGAGATCTGCCATGATCTCGCGGTAGACCGGAATCAGGTTCCCCTGCGCTGCAAGGTTTTTAAAAGTTGTAAAATCTGGGGAATACATCCGGGCTCCAGAGAACCGTTTTCGAGGTTGTTGACAGTAAAGGCTAAAATTAACACAGGGAGGGTTTACCTGTCAAGAAATGGGGGTACAGCCGGCAGGTTGGTGAGACAGCACTACCTCAGGCAGGGAGGGTAAAATAGAAGGTCGCCCCTGCTCCGGGCTCTGCCTCTGCCCAGACCTGGCCGCCATGTCTTTCGATGATCCTTTTCACCGTAGCAAGCCCGATACCGGTCCCTTCGAACTCATCAACAGTGTGCAGCCGCTGGAAAGGACCGAACAGCTTCTCCGCATGGGCCATGTCAAAACCGACGCCATTGTCCCGGACAAAATAGACCTTCTCCCCGTCACGGGGAGAACAACCGAACTCGATAGACGCAGACTCCGCCTTGCCGGTATATTTCCAGGCATTACCGAGCAGATTATCGAGTACCGAGCGGAGCAGTGGCGGGTCCCCCAGCACAGTCATGCCATCGGCGATGGCAAAGTTAGCCTGGCGGGCCGGGTTCGACCGCAAGCACTCATTGGCAACAGTCCGCGCCATATCGCTCAGATCGACCTTCCGGCTTGACAGTTCGGCACGGGATACGTCGGCCAGGTTAAGCAGGTCATCGATCAGCTCGGACATCCGCTTGCTCGCCAGACAGATCCGGTCGAGATAATGCTGCTCTTGTGGAGCGAGTTTGGCGGCACACTCCTCCTGCAAGGCACGGCTGTAACCGTTGATATGGCGAAGAGGCGCCCGCAGGTCATGGGAGACAGAGTAGCTGAACGCCTCCAGGTCCCTGTTTCTCGCTGCCAGTTCATCGGTCCTCTCAACCACCCGTTGTTCCAGTTCATCAGCGGCCTGCCGTAACGAAGTTACATCCCGTGCCAACTCGATGGCACCGACGATCCCACCCTGGGCATCTCTAAGAGGGGAAGCGGTAATATCGAAGAACACCTCCCCTTCCGGCCTGGCAAAGCTCCTGACCGCCTTGTGAATCCCTCCGTCAGCAAATGTCCTGACAACCGGGCAGTCAACACATACATCTGTCCCGTCATGATAGGCCTGGTAACAGAATCTGCCGGCATGACTGCCACCGACCATCGACTCTTGTACCCGGTTCTGGTAAAGGATGCGGAAATCCCGGTCGAGGATACTCAGCCCGTCACCCAGGCAGGAGACAATCGCCTCGAACTTGTTCCGTTCTGCGAGGAGAAGATCCTCTGCCGCCTTGCGTGCTGTCACGTCGCGCACTACGCAGACGTGCGAGGTAATCTCCCCTGCCGAGTTACGGATAGGGGTGACATAATGTTCACTGTCGAATACCGTCCCATCCTTGCGCCGCATCTGGAAAGTGGTCGCAAAATAGCCCTGCGTTTGATAGCTTTGCAGCATCTCGGCACCGAACCAGTCGGAATTCTCCTTGTTCAGATGGAGGATAGCGGTTGTGCTGCCGACAAGCTCCTCCGGTCCGTAACCAAAGAGTCTCTCCACCGCGCTGTTATAGTCGATTATCTCTCGGCTGCCGGTCCGGACGATGAAGACCGCCTCGTCGAGGCTGGAGAAGGTCTTTTCCATCAAGGCGAGAGAATCCTGCAACGCCTCTTCGGTCTGTTTCCTCCTGGTTATATCCTCGGCAGTGCCGATGATCTGCCTGGGGGTACCGTCTTCATTGCGGGCAAAGAGTACGTCCCGGCTGCGCAGGGTCACCCACTCTCCACCGGCATGACGCATCCGGTACTCGACCTCGAATATCTCCCCATCTGCAGCTACGGCAAAACGGGCATGATGGGCAAGCACCTTTGCCAAATCGTCCGGATGAAGAATCCTGGCGAACAGTTCCTGGCCATATGCCTTTACCTCATCCCTGGAATAGCCGAGGATAATCGGCAGTTCCTGGTTTGCATACAGATTACGCTGCTCCTGCAGGTCGTAAATATAGATGAGATTTGGGGTGGTCTCGATTATCCGCTGGGCAAAGAGCTGGCTCTGCAGCAGCGCCTCCTCGGCCTCTTTCCGCTTGGTGATGTTCTGCACGTTGACAATCCGGTAGAGCAACTCTCCGCCTTCGTCCCTGACCGTTGTCGCATCGACCATCACCGGGAAGATACTGCCATCCTTGCGCTGGTGCCAGGTCTCAAACAGATGATGCCCATTCTCCTTGATCTCTTGGATGTAACCCGGAAGGTCATCCCTGCATGAAGGAGCATATAGATCAGCTATCGGTCGGCCGATAAGCTCATCCACCGTATAGCCATGCATCTCGGCATAGGCGCTGTTCATCATCTCAAAGACCGTGCTGTCCGGTTGCCCGACCGTAATCCCCATGCTGGTGTGCTGATAGATGTCACTCCACCTGCGGAGCTCCTGCTCTGCTAGCTTTCGCTCGGTGATGTCGGTGCAGACAGAGACAATACCGCACACCTTCCCGTTTGCATCGAACATCGGTGCTGCCGAGAGGCTGATGGTTATCGGTTTGCCATCTTTCCGGCAGCGCTGCAGTTCGATGCCACTGATCACCTTCTTATGGGTTATCATCTCCCGCAACGCCCAGAATTCGTCAACGCCATCAGGAGCTGCAAGCGCCCGGGAGGTGCCGATAACCTCCTCGGCAGACCAGCCGAAAATAACTGTTGCAGCCGGGTTCCACATCGTGATCTTACCGTCAACCGAGCGGGTAATGATCGCCAGTGGCGAAGCCGTGAAGAGCGCCTGCAAGGCCTGGTTGGTGGCAAACAGATTATCGCGGCTCTGCTTGTGCTCGGCCAGTTGGTCGCGGAGCGCCTGTTCGATCGTAGCCAGCTCCTCATTCCGCTGGCGCAGCTTTCGTTCTGCCACGATTATCGATTGGAAAGGGAGCAGCCGCAAAGTTACAATCAGCATCAGGCTGAGCGCAAGCGCCACCAGGACCGCCAGCCCACTCTTGTTGAGCATCGGTCGCAACGAGCGGCTGACAGCTACCCGGCCTGCCGGCGCACCAGCATCCATCACCATATGGGAGCGGGTGATTACCGGCGCTGCCAACTCACTGACACTCTCCGTAATAAGTCTTCCGGTTGCATCGAAGAACTGGCGCGACTCAGGTTGCGCTCCCAGAGGTCGCTTGCGGAGCATCTCGTTGAGTCGCGATTCCTGATAAATCCAGAGCTGCGGATTGTCATTGATCAGCTCGGTAATCTCTCCGGCATTCAGTTCTGCCTCAGCTTCGAGCGTCCCGGCAATATGATGATAGGCCATCGATATGTAGCCGCAAGGGATTATCAGGGCCACGATAATAGCCAGCGCAACAGAGAGCCCGCTGATGGTCCTGGCAATGGGGGGGGTATCTTGCTTCATGGTCAGCGTGCCGCTCCTTTCATGACGATCAGATTGCCATTCTTTTCCAGAACTGTACGGCCGGCAGAAGAGCGGATAAAATCGATGAAACGCCTGGTTGAAGCTGCAGGATTGGGTGGGGTGACCAGATAAAGATGCTTTTCCAGCGGATAGGAGCCATTTGCCAGGTTATCAAGAGTAGGCTGCACACCGTTATAGTTGAGGATATTGACCTGACGGCGGTTAGCCATGATCTGCGCCAGCGTGGAGACGCCGACGCCACCGGGGGTCCTGGCAACAATCTCGTCACTCTCGTCGGAGTTGCTTGCATGAAGCATCCCCTGGCGCCCCTGGGCAGTTTTGACCGCGGCGGCCATCTGCGGGGAGATGCTTTTCAGCAGTTGCGCTTCGGTCCCCCCTTCGAGATGTAACACCAGCCGGATCCGGGTCAGATCAGGCCAGTTCAGCAGCTGGCCGTTATATATCTCCTCAAGTTCCCGGCTGGTCAAGCCACTCTTTTTGACATCGCGAAAGGTGATGAAGATGAAGGGGGTCCGCGCATATTCCATGGACTTTATGCCGCTGCGCTGTTCGGCAGCGGTGAGCTCTCTGCTGCTCACCACCAGATCGACCGCACCCTGCTGCAGCGCCTTGATCGCCCCGGAACTGCCGATCTTTGTTATCACCTGGATGCTGCAGTCCGGATAGCGCTTCTGATAGATATCCGCCAATTGACGCAAGACCCCGACGCCTGCGCCAGAGCCGGCAATGCGCAATGTCTCCCTGGCCTCTACGGAAGGTGCCTGGCATAGCAGGACCAAGCCCGCCGACAGCGTAAATACCTTGAACATCCGCAAGCAGAAACCCATCGACTTCTCCGAAAGGCGAATAGAGCGAATTTACAGCAGACCGAAGTCAGTATACCAGCAGCAAAAGGAGTCAACAAGCAATAAATAACAGAGACCAACTGCATCCTTTTCAGCAGAACATGACCGGCGAAATGAAAAAAATCAGCACCCCCTTGCCAAACCGGAGAGGAATGATTATTTTAGAACGCGACATAAAGATATGACAAGTCAAACATTACCTTACAAGGAGAGCTGTATCCCATGAGCAAAACCACCAAGAAATTCGAGACCGAAGTCCAGCAACTCCTCGATCTCGTCATCCACTCCCTCTACTCCAACCGCGACATCTTTCTCCGCGAGCTGATCTCCAACGCCTCTGACGCCATCGACAAGGTCCGCTTCGAAGCCCATTCCGATGAGGCGCTGCTGGAGGGAAACACCGACTGGAAGATCAAGCTGGTCCCGGACAAGGCGGCCGGCACCCTGACCATCCGCGATAACGGCATCGGCATGAGTATGGCCGAGGTGGAGGAGAATATCGGCACCATCGCCCGCTCCGGTACCCGTGCCTTCATGGAGAGCATCAAGGGGAAGAACCTGCAGGAGAATCCGGAGCTTATCGGCCAGTTCGGGGTCGGCTTCTACGCCTCCTTCATGGTCGCCGACCGGGTCACCCTGGTCACCCGCCGGGCCGGAGGAGCCGATACCGGTTGCTGCTGGGAGTCGATCGGCGATGGCACCTATACCATCGAGGAGTGCACCAAGGAGAGCCGCGGCACCGAAATCACCCTGCACCTGAAGGAAGAGCTGCGCGACTATCTGAATGAATGGAAGATCCGCGAGATCGTCAAGAAATATTCCGACTACGTACAGTATCCGGTCGCCATGGATATCACCCGCAGCGAACCGACTAAAGATGCGGACGGCAAGGTGATTGAAGGTGGCGGCGAGATCGAGAAGACCACCGAAGAGACCCTGAACTCCATGAAGGCGATCTGGACCCGCCCCAAGAGCGAGATCAGTGACGAGGAGTACGAGGAGTTCTACAAACATATCTCCCACGACTATGACAAACCGTTCCGTACCATCCATTATGCTGCCGAAGGGGTGAGCGAGTTCCGTTCCATCCTCTTCATCCCGAAACACAAGCCATTCGACCTCTTCTACCGCGACCAGCGGAAGGGGGTACAGCTCTACGTCAAAAGGGTCTTTATCACCGACCAGTGCGAGGCGCTGCTCCCTGACTATCTCCGTTTCATGAAGGGTGTGGTCGACTCCAGCGACTTGCCGCTCAACGTCTCCCGTGAAATACTGCAGGAGGATGTGCAGATCAAGCGGATCCAGAAGAACCTGGTCGGCAAGATACTCTCCACGTTAACGGAGATGAAGGAGAAGGAGACCGCCGATTTCCTCGCCTTTTACAAGGAGTTCGGAGTTGTGCTGAAAGAGGGGCTCCATTTCGACCATGGCAATCGGGACAAACTGCAGGAACTGCTGCTGTTCGAGAGTTCCAGCACCGGGCCGGGAGAGCTGGTCTCGCTCAAGGATTATGTCGCCCGGATGCCGGAGAAGCAGCAGGAGATCTACTTCATCACCGGTACCAGCCGCGCCGCTGTGGAGAATTCGCCGCACCTGGAGGTATTCCGGCAGAAGGGCTACGAAGTCCTCTTCCTGATCGACCCGGTGGATGAATGGGTGGTCCAGGTGTTGCACGAATACGAAGGGAAAAAGCTGAAGGCGGTCGACCGGGGTGATCTGGAGCTCGCCACCGAAGAGGAGAAGAAGGAGCAGGAGAGCAAAAAAGAGGCAGCCAGCAAGGAGTACCATGATCTGCTCGACTTTGTCCAGGAACAGTTAAAGGAGAAGGTGAAGGAGGTCCGCCTCTCCAGCCGCTTAACCAGCAGCGCCTGCTGCCTGGTGGCCGACGAATACGGCATGAATGCCAACATGGAGCGGATCATGAAAGCACTCAACCAGGAGGTGCCGGAGAGCAAACGGATCCTGGAGCTGAACCCGGACCATCAGATAATGCAGGTAATGCAAAAGCTGTTCGAAAATGACAAGGGGAACAGCCGGCTGGCCGACTACTGCGAGCTCCTCATGGATCAGGCACTCCTGACCGAAGGGTCACCCATCAAGGACCCGCTCCGGTTCACCAGACTGATCAGTGAACTGATGGTGGCCGAAGGACGGACCATGACCGGCAACTGACCGGTGGCAGGAGATGTGCATTGGCACAAAATTGTAACGTTGCGGGGGTTGACGATTCTGAGTTGATGGTATATGATAGCGCAACGAAATAAGCCAGAACTGCGCAAGCCGGATAGACGATACTACTAAACCATCCGCGAGGATGGGACGGAAAGCCTACAGGGTCTCACCGAGACAGCCGGGTCGCCGAAATATCTAACCAATATTTCTGCACCCGGTTTTTTTATCTGGCCGGTTTTGCGCCATTCGACCGGAGGAGTGTTCCATGCACAAAAAGATCAAACATGTCGCTGTTTTCATCGAGTTTCTGGCAGGTGCCGGACTCGCCATTCTGTTTCACTGGGTCCTTAACTACCGGGAAGCCGCCTATATCATCTTCGCCGTAGGTGTGCTGCTGTCACTCGCCACCTATCTGCTGCGGGACGATATGGAGAGTACCCGCGAGGTGCTTATAGAGCAGTACCGTCAGGCCCATGAACTCACCTTTGCCATTGCCCAGATCAGCGACCCCGACTGCCAGGCCAAGGCCCACGAAATGGTGGCCGGGGTAAAAAGGACTATTTCGCTGTTGCAACAGGGGTTCATCCCCCTCGACGACACCGAGTTCTATCTGGAAGGGGCCAAATTATGCGACCAGGCAACCCAGCATGTCAAGGCTGTCGATCCGCTCACCAGCGGCTGGGGGAGCCGTGGCGCCCTGCTCAACTTTTATCAGTCCAATCTGCGCGCCCTGGAAAGAGGGGTCCGTATTACCCGTATCTTTGTGGTAGGGCGTGACGAGTTGACCGACCCCGAGGCCCAGAAAATCCTCCTCAACCAGCTTCAGGACGGCATCGACGTGCGGATCGCCTTTCGTGACGAACTACCTACCGCCAGTGACATAAGCGGGCGGGATACCAACAGCTCCTGCGACTTTGCCGTCTACGACAACAAGGCGGCTACCGATGTCTTTGTCCAGCCGGGCAAATATTATGGCCGCAAAACCGGCCATCCGGCCGAGGTCGCCAGATATCAAAGACTCTATGATCTTATCGAGCACAGCGCCCATGCTATTACCGTTGAGGACGACCGCCTGGTTCTGGCTGTCGATCTAGCGGCCAAGGTGGCAAATTCATGACAAACTGATTTGAGACAGAAGTAAGGGGGACTGTCCCCTTAAGGGGACAGTCCCCCTAGTCTGATTTTTTCCTGATTACAACTGGCGGCGGTATATACTCCCGGCGAGGTGTGGTCCGGACTGCAGGCTTGTGCGCTATATCCTCCCTGACAATATTAATCTCCGCCGGCGCATCGATGCCGATCCGGACCTGCGACCCTTTCGTCTCCAGAGCCTTTATCTTGATATCATCGCCGATAAAGACCGACTCGCTTACCTTTATGGTGAGACAAAGCATTCAGATTCTCCTCAAAATAATTTCGCCGATTTTATGATATTCATTTGCCTTGTGCAAGTGGTAAATGAGAGAAATATTGGAGTTTGTACCGACAGCTTTTTGCCTGGGAATATCTTCCCATAGTGACCAGGACAAGAACTTAATCCGATCCTTACACCCTTCTCTCCCTCGTATCCGTCCTGATATTTGCCGAAAGTAAATTCAGCTTCGCCACAGCTATCCTTCCATAAATTATCATTTCCGCTCTCTGGACAGGCCAGAAATACAACAAAATTAACCGGCTGAAAATGTCCGTCAAGTTTTTGCTGCTGCTGACGATAAGACGGTTAATTCCTTATTCCATGAACTGACCGACAGATACAAAGCATTACAGGAGAACCCCATGGCAGATATTCTTGAAAGCCGCGCCGCGCTGCAGGAGACTATAAATTTTCTCGGTGCCGTTGCGAGCGGCATAGAGAACGCCATCGGGGAGTCTGCCAACAGCATCTCCTACCTCGCCGGTAAACGTCTCGGGATCAAGCTCTCGGAGAATATCGAACAGACTACTGACATCGAAGAGGCGCTCGCTGTGGTACGCAAGGTGCTGATTGAGAATGGCTGCCTCTGGCACTTCGAGCCATTCGCCACCCATGACAGAGCGGCTATGGTACAGCCATGCGAACAGGGGGAGGATATAATGCTGGTCTTCCGCGACTGCATGATCCGCCAGGCCCTCTTCAGGTTCGGCCATAACCAGAAAGGGTCGCTCTGCAACATGATGTTCGGCTTCTTCTCCGGGGCGCTGCAGAATATCATGGGATGCGACTCCACCCTCGAGATCAGTCATGCTGGCGAAAACGCCTGCTACAAGCGACTAACGATACTTCGCCCGGCACCGGCCAGATTGACACCAGTCAGAAAAAGAAAGGAAAAATCGAGATGAGCGCCGCGGCAAAGAGTGATAACCGGCCTGTGACACTTAACACCGAGTGGCTGAGCGATTGCGCCGGCTGCCATATCGCCATTGTAGACCTGCACGAAAAGATCCTTACCCTGCTCCAGTCGGTGCAGATTCAGCACTGTCCTGTCCTTACCGATATCAAGGATTACCCCAGGGCGACGCTGGGGATTGTCTCCGGCGCGATCAGGACCGAACACGACCGTCACGCAGCAGAAGCTATGCGTAACAGTTGCGATATTGTCATAGCATGGGGCTCCTGCGCTGTATACGGTGGGATTTCCGGCGCCGGCAACGTCCATACCAGGGAGGAGATCTTCGACACGGTCTACCGCCAGAACAAAACTACCTCTACCAGTACCATACCGGTCCGGGAGATATCCCCCCTGGAAGAGTCGGTTACCCCGCTTGACACGGCGATCGACGTAGACCTCTACCTGCCAGGCTGCCCGCCGCATCCGGCCTTTGTCTTCGATGCGCTGCTGTCGATTCTTGAGGGGCGAAAACCGAAGGCGACCAGGGAATCTGTCTGCGCAAAGTGCAAACGGAAGATGGTAAAGAGCGAGGTGGATGAAATACGCTCCCATTCGGCCGGCATACCCGATCCTGACGACTGTTTTCTCAGCCAGGGCTATCTCTGCATGGGGTCGGTCACCCTCGACCGCTGCAAATCGCCATGCCCGTTGAACGGTCTCCCCTGCACCGGTTGTGCCGGCGCCACGATGCAGGTCCTTACCGAACCGAACCGTGACATCAGGACCGAAATCGGTGACAGGATGTCCCGCCTGACAAAGATTGACCGTGCAGATGTGATCAGGGAGATAGAGCGGTCGGCAAAATCACACTACTCTTACACCATGGCGACCAGAATGATCGGCGAAAAGCCGACCTTTCTCATCAGGAAGTGGATAGAGAATGCGGAGGCTGAGTATGAATAGGATCATAACCATCGACCCGGTTACCAGGATCGAGGGTCATGCGCGGGTCTTCATAAACCTTGCCGAGGATGGGAGTCTCGCCTCGGCAGGGCTGGTGGTCAACGAACTGCGCGGTTTCGAGCGTATCCTGGTCGGTATGGAGGCGGACCGGATGCCACTGGTGACCGGCCGTATCTGTGGCGTCTGCCCGACCGCGCATCACCTTGCCGCCAGCAATGCGCTCGACAATGCCGCAGGTATCGAGCCGCCGCCGGCAGCAAGGCTGCTCCGCGAACTCATGTACATGGGGCACCTGATCCACTCCCACTCCCTCTCCCTCTTTGTCCTGCAGGGGCCTGACCTGGTACTCGGTCTCGATGCCGAGCCGAAGATACGGAACGTGGTCGGGGTGGTCCAGGCTGCCCCTGAAGTAGCAAAGAAGGCCCTTCGCTGCCGCACCCTCGGGCAACAGATCAATGAACTGGTCGGCGGTCGGGGGACTCACCCGGTCACCTCTGTGGCGGGGGGGATAACCTTCTCCCTCGACAGCGAAAAGAGACGGCTTCTCGAAGCATGGAGCGATGAGGCGCTGCTGCTGGTTAAAGAGCTGGCACCGGTGGCCAAGGAGCTGCTGCTTAGGCAGCTGGGGATTCATCCGCCATTGCTTGACAGCTGGATAACCCCCTCCTGGAGCCTCGGCACAGTCAAGGAGGGGAAGCTCTCCATGATAGAGGGGACGCTCCGTGCCGCTGACGAGCAGGGTAAGGTACGAGTCGAGTTTCCGACCGGCGACTATGACCGGTACCTGGTTGAATCGGTACTTGACTGGTCATACATGAAGCAGGTGCATATCTCCTGTGACGGTGAAAACCATGATTACCGGGTCGGCCCGCTGGCCAGGATAAATGTTGCCAGATCATACGGGACCCCGCTGGCCGAGGCAGAGCTGCAGGAGTTCCGCAAAGTCGCCGGCGAGACCTGCCACGTTACCGTCCTGCAGACTTATGCCCGGGTCATGGAGCTTATCTATTCGGCAGAGCGGGTCAAAGAGATATTGGCCGACCCTGCCTGCAACGGCGAGACGCGTCTGCCGGTAACATTCAAAGGGGGGCGAGGGGTAGGCCACGTTGAGGCCCCCAGAGGGACCCTTATCCATGATTACGATATAGACAGCAACGGCATCATCCGTTCTGCAAACCTGATAGTCGCTACCCAGCAGAACTACACCCTGATCAACAGGACCATTGCCCAGGCCGCCGAGAGTTATGTCTTGGGGAAAAGCGATGACGATGCCCTTTTGAATGCGGTCGAGTTCGGCATCCGCTGCTTTGACCCCTGCCTCTCCTGCGCCACCCATGCCCTTGGTGCCATGCCGCTCGAAATATCATTGACCCGGGGGGGGTGCACATTAAGGTCGATAAGGAGGGCCCGTATATGATCGAGATTGCGCTCAATGAGCAGGCCTGCCGGGGGTGCGAGCTCTGCGTCGATATCTGCCCTACCAGGGTCTTCGACTTTGAAACGAAAAAACGGCTGTGCCAGGTGACCCACCCGGAGGACTGCATCGCCTGCTTAAGCTGCGCCTATATATGCCCCTCAGGGGCGTTACGCCACGACAACTACCATGAGGTGAAGAATTTTTACCGGGATCTCGAATTCTGCCGCAAGATGGAGAAGTTCCTATGATCGCTGCAAAAGAGCAGGAACCAACTCTGGAGGACCACCGGAAGGCATTCAATGAGGCCGCCTTCCTCCTCGACATTTTTACCGCCACCATCGACAATATCATGGGTGGAGCAACTGCGCCGGTCGGGAGGATCGCCGGGCGGGAGATGGCGCGCAAACTCCCGGTCAATCTTGACGCACCGACCGTGGGAAAATGCATCGAACTCCTCGCCGCCAGGATGAAAGGTGGCTTTGCCTTCTCCCTCTGCGCCGGAGAAGGTGTCAATGAACTGCACTTCAGCCGCTGTACCCTCAAGGATGTCTGCAACTTGCGGGGGATAGCGACCGGCGGCCCATTATGCCGGCTTTTCCATGCCTATCTGGACGGCATCATGAACGAACTGCTCAACCGGCCGGTAAAATCGGAAATATTGGCAAGCGGGGATATATGCCGGACAACCATCCGCACACAGTGACCGGCTCCACGCTGACATCCCCCGGCGAGGTGCTGGTGGTATGCATCGGCAACGAACTGGTTGCGGACGATGCGGCAGGTTATGAAGTATTCCAAAGACTTGCAGCGCTCGAACCCCCTCCCTGGGCAAGGGTCGAATACGTCGCTGTCGGCGGGATTGCCCTGCTTGACCGTTTAACGGGAGAGGAGAGCGGTCTGATCGTCGTCGATGCGGTCCAGTTCGGCGCCCCGGCAGGTACTATCCATTCGCTCTCCTGGGAAGATATCCCCTCCCACAGCTCGGCCTCGATCTCGGCACACAGTATCGGGCTGAACGAGACGATCGAGGTGGGGAGGCTCCTCTACCCGGAGAAGATCCCCCCGGCAATAAGACTGGTGGGGATTGAGGGGCGCTGTTTCAACCGGATGAGAGACCGGATGACAACCGAAACAGCTGCTGCGCTGGATGATGCTACAAGCTGCGTCATGCAGATGATAAATCAGCTAAGGAATGGAGCTTAAGATGAAAGCGAAATTATCTACCCATGGAGCGACAACTGGTTCGCTGACAGTACAGGAGGAGATTCAGCGGCTTGCCGAAGCGATGATGCAGGGGGAACTTGGTGCCCGGGGGAATCCGCTCGCCTTCAGCGGAGCCGATGCGGAACTGATAACCCTGGTCAACAGGATGCTCGACACCCTTATCGCACCGCTCCGCCTGGCCGGCAACGCCCTCGACGAGATCGCCCACGGCCGTATCCCGCCATTTGTCATCGATGACTATCAGGGTGAATATAATGACATCAAAAGGAACATCAACACCCTGCTGGCGACCCTCTACGGCCTGCATAACGAGACCCAGAGTCTCATCGGCAACATCAAGGAGGGTAAACTCAAGACTCGCGGCAATGACTGGGATTACGAAGGGATCTGGCTCGACCTGATCGCAGGGGTGAACGGCACCCTTGACGCGATTACCGGACCACTCCATGAAGCGAGTGATGTCCTTGCCAGGCTTGCCGCTTACGACCTGAGCGCCAGGATGAGAGGGAGATACCATGGCGAGCATGCCGTCATCAAAAAGGCGATGAATGCCACTGCCGAGTCGCTCCATGGTGCAATAGCACAGGTCTCTGAAACAGTAGAGCTGGTATCGGTTGTCGGCAGGACTATTGCCGAGAGCAGCCGGCTCGTCTCCCAGGGGGCGGCAGACCAGGAGCGCCAGCTCTCCGAAACCGCTGCAAATCTGGCGCAGATCTCCGCCACCTCGGTAAAGAGTTCCCAGAACACCAGCGATGCACGGGAAAACGCCCAGCAGGCCGCTGCATCGATCGCCTCAGGGAAGGAGTCGATGGAGCGGATGCTGGAAGCGATGGCAGAGATCCGCAGTTCGGCAGACGACTCCGCCAGTATCGTGCAGGAGATCGACACCATAGCCAAAGAGACCGCCACCCTCTCCTCCAGTGCTGCGGAAAAGGCGGTTAAGGTCCGCACCTCTGCAGGCGGTTTCGGTGTGGTTGCCAACGAGATCAGGAGACTTTCCAAAACCTGTGAGGAGGCGGTGAACCGACTGGAGGATTTCTGCAAGCGGAGGATTGCGATCTGCCAGAGCCAGGGTGTCGGATCAGAGGTCGACAAGTTACAGACCGAATTCCAGTACCTGATCGACGACCTTGACAACATTGCCATGAGCTCCGGGCTGCTGGGTGTCAATGCGGCCATCGAGGCGGCCTATGTGGAGGGGGCAGGGAACGATTTCGAACTCCTGACCGATGAGATACGCCAGTTGGCTAGCCGGTCGACAGAGGCGGCGAATAAGACCGAATCGCTCATCCTCAACTCCGTAGAGCATGCCCGGAGAGGCGAGGAGCTATCTAAAGAGATCGACCAGCATCTGGCAATTGCTGTTGACGGCGCCGGGACTATCGGCATGCTGACTGACGAAATATCGCTTGCCAGCCAGGACCAGGCGAGCGGTCTGGAGATGATAAGCCGGGCCGTATCCCATATCAACGAGGTGACCCGCAGCAATGCGGCAAGCGCCATTGAATCGACCGAGGCGACCAAAGAGTTGGAACAGCAGGTGAAAAAACTGACCACCATGGTGAGCAAGTTCAGGCTGGAGGCGGCTTAGATAATCTTTACTCTATAAAAAAAGGGGGCTTTCAAGCCCCCTTTTTGATTACAATCAGTACGCCCCACCTCAACTCACCTTGAAGAATACACTCCCCTTGGCACCGCACACCTCGCAGCTCTCCGGAGCCGCTTTCGGCACGGTATGACCGCAGACCGGGCAGATGAAGTAGTCATAACTCTCAGTAGTCGCACCGAGGGTTTCGAGCGCCTCCTGATAGAGCTCCGCATGGACCTTCTCCACTGCATTGGCATAGGTGAAGGAGCGCCGCGCCTGAGCGGCATCCTCCAGTTCTGCATCGGCTATCATCTGCGGATACATGTTCTTGAACTCGTGGGTCTCGCCGGCTATCGCCTCCAGCAGGTTCTCCCGGGTGGCGTTGATCCCCCCCAGGGCACGCAGGTGGTTGTGGGCATGGATAGTCTCGGCTTCAGCAGCGGCGCGGAATAGTTTCGCCACCTGGGGAAAACCATCCTTGTCTGCCTGTTTGGCAAAGGCGAGATACTTCCGGTTTGCCTGGGATTCCCCGGCAAATGCCTCTTTCAGGTCTTTCTCCGTCTTCGGTCCGTTGGCCATGGTCTCCTCCTAAATTATTGGAACTTTATGGGAATGAGATTTTTTCGCAAGATCAAGTCTGTCAAAAATATCCGCTGAGGCGCCCCGAAGGGGCCGGTCGCAGACCGAGACACAAGTGACTCAGAAGACTTACGCAGATATTGCGGAAAAGACTCGTTCCTTTAGAGCCGGATAAGGTCTTCGTGCTCCTCGTCAAGGGGGTTGATATGTATCATCACATCACCAACCTCAGGGAACTTATCAAATATAGCCTTTTTTACTGAAGTTGCAATATCATGGGAGCGTTTTACCGTCATGTTAGGGTCCATATCGAGCTTCAGGTCGACTATTACATACTGACCGGAGCGGCGCCCCCGAATCTCGTGGACATCCTCGACCCCGTCGATAGTCTCTGCCAGGGCCGTAATGGCTCCGAGCAGCTCTTCCGGCGGTCGGCCATCCATAAGATCGTGTGCCGCCGAGCGGAAAGTCTCCCAGCCGATATGGAAGATGAAGAGCGAGGTCAACCCGGCTGCCAGGGGGTCCATGATGCCGTAGCCGAAGAAAGCGAACCCGACCCCGGCCAGAGTGGCTACAGAGGTGACTGCATCTTTGCGGTGATCCTTGGCAATGGCTGTTACCGCCGGGCTCCCCAGATGACCGCCAACCCGCAGTGAGTAGCGGCAAAGGGTCTCCTTGATGACTATGGTAGCGAGTGCCGCCAGCACGGCAATCAGTTCCGGTTCACCGTAGCTGCGATTGATTACGCTCTGTACCGCCTTGTATAATATACCGGCTCCGGTGGTAAAGATAACCAGCGACACCATTATCGCAGAAAGACTTTCCGCCCGGCCGTGACCGTAGGGGTGAGCGGCATCGAACGGTTTACGGCCGATCTTCAGGGCGATCATGGTAGACAGGATCGCCACGAAATCGCAGGCGCTCTCCACCCCGTCGGCAAAGACCGCTTCGGAGCGGCCGTAATAACCTGCCGCCAGCTTCATCACCATCAGTACTGCATTTATCCAGAAGCCGACCTGTATAACCCGGTCGGCCCTGCCAAACCTTTCATCACGCAGCATTCTCAACCTCCGCAGAGCGCAGGTCCCTGATGCGCATTTGCGCACTGCTCCTGCCATTCCACTCATTTATCCCGAGAGTACATAACATATCAATCCTGCCGTCAGGCAGATCATGGTCAGTCATATTGAAGCCGATCGCCTCCAGCAGAGTATCACCGTGCCGCACTCTGAGCCGCAGATGCTTTCCCTTCAGAACCCGTTGCTCGACCACAGCAAGGTCCCGCAGCAGGAAGACCGGCTCCGGGTTGGCCATGCCGAACGGGGCGAGTGAAGCTAAATCTCTGGCAAGTTCTACAGTCACTTCGGCAGGCTCAAGCTGTGCATCGACCGCCAGCTCAGGAAGCAGGTCCTCGACAGTGAGGGTGCCGGCAGCCACCTCTTCGAAAGCGTCGACAAATGCTGCCAGGGTCGCCTCGTCAATGGCCAGTCCGGCGGCATACTTATGTCCGCCGAACTTGAGGAGATGCTCGCTGCAGGCCCTGAGTGCATCATGCAGATGAAAGTTCGGGATGCTCCGACCCGATCCCCTGCCAGAACCCTCTTGCAATGCTATCAATACGGTCGGTCGGTGATAGAGGTCAACCATGCGCGACGCGACTATACCGACAACCCCTGGATGCCACTCTGGCGAGGCAAGCACAATGCTCTTGCGGCCACGGAAAGCCGGAGCTCCCCTGACCATGGCAAGAGCCTGACGGAGGATATCCTGCTCGACCCCCTGCCGCTCAGCATTGTTCCGGTCAAGTTCGGCGGCCAACTGGCTCGCCTGCTCGAAATCTTCAGCGAGCAACAGCTCTACACCGCTGGTGGCATCCTCCAGCCGGCCGACGGCATTGATCCTCGGGGCGAGCCGGAAACCTACCGCCCCGCAGCTCACCTCGCCGCTCACCCCGGCTACGACTTTCAGCGCCTTTATCCCGGGGCGCTCCGAAACGGTCAATTGGCGCAGACCATGTCTGACAAAGACCCGGTTCTCATCCAGTAGCGGTACCAGATCGGCAATTGTGCCGAGAGCCACGAGATCGAGGTAGCTACGCAGATTAGGCTCAGCGCCGGCGGTAAACATCCCCATTTCCCGCAACCTGCTGCGCAGCGCTACCACCAGATTGAAGGCGACCCCTACTCCGGCCAGACCCTTGAAAGGGAAGCTGCTTTCCGGCAGGAGCGGGTTAATCACTGCCAAGGCCTCCGGGATGAGTTCCCCTGGCATATGGTGGTCGGTGATTATCAGGTCGATGCCTTGCTCCCGGCAGAGCCTGGCCTCTGCAAGAGCTGTGATGCCGCAATCGACGGTAACAATCAGCCGCGCGCCGCTAGATACGGCAGCTGCCACCCCCTCGGCGGAGATGCCGTAGCCATCATCCAGCCGGTTCGGTATATGATAACAGCAGGAGATGCCGACGGCGCCGAAAAAATCGACCAGCAGCGCCACTGAGGTAATGCCGTCGACATCGTAATCGCCGTAGACGCAGACTTTTTCCCCCTGCTGCTGCGCCTGCACCAGCCGAACTACAGCCTGTTCCATACCATTTAGAAGGAAAGGGTCGTAAAGATCGGCCAGAGATGCAGTCAGATATCGCTCTGCCGCAACTGCATCGGTAATCCCGCGATTGACCAGGAGTCGCGCCTTAAGTGGCGACAAGCCCGCTCTCTCCTTAAGCGCTTCGATCAGCGCAGAATCTGCCTCCCGCATCCGCCAGCGTCTATTTGTGACCTGTTCCATCTCTTCTCCAGCAGCAAATCTACACCCGAAAAAAAACCCCGCCGAAGCGGGGGTCTCTTTATTTCCCACCCTGCGGGGCGGATTTGAGCTGTTCTATCATCAACTTCACCTGCTGCGCCTGCGGGCTGGTCGGATCAATCTGCAGATAGCGCTCCCATGCCTTGATGGCATTCTGCGGCTGCTTCAGATCCTCCTTGTAGACCACGCCAATATTGAACAGGCTCTGAACATGCTTGGGCTCGATCTTCTGGGCCTTCTCGAAATTGGCTATGGCCCGGTCAAAAAAGCCGACCTTGCGGAACATGATGCCCTGGTCGGTAAGGATATTCGGGTTGTCAGGGTTGAGTTCCAACGCCTTGCCATATGCAGTAATAGCCTTCTGCGGCTGGTCGGTATCGAAATAATCGTTCCCCAGCTGGGTCCAGGCCTGCAGGTTTTTCGGGTCCTTGGCCACAATCTTTTCCGCCTCGACGATCCGCTGTTGATAATCAGCCGGCGAACCTGACCCGGCCGGCACTCCGGCGGCAAAATTGGTCGGTTCTTTCTTGGACGACATGCTGAAAATCAGAAAACCTCCGAGCAGACCAACGATCAGCGCTACAGCAGCAAACAGGATATTTTCCTTGGTCACAGGTGTTCCTCCTTACGTCTTTGGCTTGCCGGCCCGGCTTTCCAATAATAGCACAAGCGGGCTGGCAACGAAGATTGATGAATAGGTACCTACCACCACCCCCACCACCAGGGCAAAGGCAAAGTCATGGATCACTTCACCGCCGAACAGAAAGAGCGACATGGCGGCGAGAAAAACGGTGAGCGAAGTGACGATAGTGCGGGATAGTACCTCGTTGATACTGGCATTAAAGACCTTGTTCAGGGTCTCCTTGAGGTTTTTGTGCATGTTCTCGCGGATCCGGTCGAAGACCACCACGGTATCGGTGAGGGAGTAACCGGCGATGGTAAGTGCCGCAGTGATGAAGAGGAGGTTGATCTCCTTCCCCATGAGGAGGAAGACGGCAAACATCGCCAGAACATCATGAAGCGTGGCAACGGTGGCACCTATGCCGAACTTGAAATCGAACCGCCAGGCGATATAGATGATGATGCCGAGCATGGAGATGATTACGGCGATGAGGGTATCCTTTTTCAGCTTGTCGCCTATGGAGGGTCCTATCTCGGTGGAACTCTCGACCACGAATTTATCCCCCGGTAGCTCCTTCTGAAAGACATCGACGATGGTGTCAGCGACCTTGCCGACCGCCAGCGTCGTCTTGCCGACCTTGATGAGGAGTTTGTTCCCCTCGGTTATCTCCTGCAGGTTCGCCTCTTTCAGATTATGCTTGGCCAGAGCCTGTCGTGCCTTGTCGATGCTGATCGGCTGGTCGAATTTGAGCTGCACCGAGGTACCACCGGAAAAATCTATCCCCATGTTGGCAGCGCTCCGCCCCACCTGGATGATGGCGAATATGCCGACGATGGAGATGATGGCCGATATTATAAAGGAGATGTTGCGCATGCCGATGAAATCTATGTTCGTCTTCTTGATCAGTTCCATTATTTCGCTCCCCCTATATGCTCAGACGCTTCACATGCAGACGGTCCAGGGCGATATCGAATACCACCTTGGTGGCCAGCAGAGAAGTGAACAGGTTAATGATGATACCGAGACTTAAGGAGACCGCAAATCCCTTCACCGGACCGGTGCCGAACTGGAAGAGTACCGCTGCCGTGATCAGGGTGGTGACATGAGAGTCCATGATGGTCAGGAACGCCTTGTCATAGCCGG
Organism: uncultured Geobacteraceae bacterium; assembly: GCA_964649725.1. Taxonomy (GTDB): domain Bacteria; phylum Desulfobacterota; class Desulfuromonadia; order Geobacterales; family Geobacteraceae; genus CAZYTM01. Next base: position 190,983 of record CAZYTM010000005.1, read on the forward strand.
CGTCCAGACCAGCCCTGGGGGTCTTGCCGAGGCGGACCTCCTCCCTTATCCGCTCAAAGATAAGGACGTTGGAGTCGACCGACATACCGATCAGCAGAACGATAGCGGCAATACCGGGGAGAGTCAGTGTTGCCCCGAGCGCTGACAGGGCGCCCATCAGGTAGACGATGTTGAGTACCATGCCGAAATTGGCCACCAGTCCTGCCACCTTGTAGTAGACTATCATGAACAGAGCAACCACGGCGACACCGACCAGACCGGCAAAAAGCCCTTTTCTGATGGAATCGGCACCAAGGGAGGGACCGACGGTGACATTCTGGATTATCTTCACCGGTGCCGGCAGAGAACCGGCACGCAGCACGATGGAGAGGTCACCCGCCTCCTTCTCGGTAAAAGAGCCTGATATCTGTGCACTGCCACCGGATATCCTTTCGCGGATAACCGGGGCGGAATATATGTTGCTATCAAGGACGATGGCAAACCGCTTGCCGACATTGGCGGCAGTCACCTGATCGAAGAGCCTGGCGCCGGTGGAGTTGAACTCGATAGCCACGTAAGGCTGGTTGAACTGCGAGTCGATTCGCACCTGGGCATCAGTAAGGAGATCGCCGGTGATCATCGACTTCTTCTTCACCACCAACGGTATCTCGCTCACCGCACCGGTGGTAGGATCGACCTTTTTCTCCAGCAGGATTTCGTCGTCCTCGGGGATGGTCCCCGGAGTCGCCGTGGCAGCGGAAACATTTTCATCCACCAGCTTGAACTCCAGGCGGGCAGTCCGGCCGATAAGTTCAATGGCACGCTTCGGGTCCTTGATGCCAGGGAGCTGCACCACGATATGATTAATACCCTCACGCTGGATGATCGGCTCGGAGACACCGAACTGGTCAATCCTGTTGCGGATCGTTTCGAGCGCCTGGGCGACCGACTTGTCCTTCCGGTCCTGGGCGGTCTTTTCATTCATCTTGAGCTGCATATTGACGAACCCACCCTCTTCGGTCTGCGGGAGGAGTTCCAGCTCCGGATATTTCTTTTTCACCAGTTTCTGGGCATTCTCGGCTGTCCCCTTGTCATAGAGGGTCAGTTGCACCCGGTCGGCACCTAGTTTACCGATCCTCTTGAAGCGCAGGTTCTGGGCGGCCAGATAATCCTCCAGGTCGGTGGCGATCAGGTCGAGAGCCCCCTCTACCGCCTTATCTGTCTCCACCTCCATCACCAGATGTGTCCCCCCCTGCAGGTCAAGACCCAGGTGGATCTTGTCCTTGGGGAGGAACCCTTTCCACCAGCCAGGCAGCTGGGGGACAACAGTCGGGGTCAGGTAGAGGAACGACAGCCCGAGAAACAGCACGATCAGTATTACACGCCAGGATAGTCCCTTGGACATGGATAAATGCTCCTTTCACAAATCTATCATCAACAGCATCTTTAGATATTCAGACTATTGACAAGGGGGCTCGGCAGCTCAGTACCATATTTACGCTGTCGTGGCCTTCCCAAGTCAGGGTACAGCTTTCTGAGCTGTTACTTCATTATTACCAGAGAGCTGTCAATCTTTTTTCGACAGGCTGGCGATATACCCTTTGTTGATTTTGATGTTGACTCCAGTGGCGATCTCCAGGGTTATCACCTGGTCGTCAATGGCAGTCACCTTGCCATGGATGCCGGCGGCAGTAATAACCATATCACCCTTTTTCAACGATTCGAGGAGCGCCTTGTGCTCCTTGGCCTTCTTCTGTTGCGGTCTGATGAGCAGAAAATAGAAAATCGCAAACATGAAGATGAGCGGGACCAGATTCATAAACGCTGCCTGCCCGCCCCCCGCCGCCGCGCCGCCGGCAGGAGTACCCATTGCAAATGCCAAACCCAACATAGTAAAACCTCCGTTATTTTTTATAATAGCTCAAATTCCGAAGCTTAAAAGTTGAAAGCTCGAAGCTCAAGGTTCAATTGCTCACCGTTTATTTCTACTTTCAACTTTCAGCATTCAGCTTTCAAATTACATCCTTCTGCTGCCTGGCATAAAACTCTTTTCTGAACTCCCCGAACCGTGCTCCCCTGATCGCCTCCCTGGCCCCGGCCATCAGCTTCAGGTAGTAATGCAGATTGTGCCAGGTATTAAGTCGCGCCGCCAATATCTCCCCGGACCGATAGAGATGGCGGAGATAAGCCCTGCTGTAATTTCTGCAGACATAACAGTCGCAGCAGGGATCGACCGGGGCGCGGTCCTCGGCATAGGCAGCTCCCTTGATATTGATCCTGCCACTGGAGGTAAAGAGCATCCCGTTCCTGGCATTCCGGGTCGGCATGACGCAATCGAACATGTCGAAACCGGCTGCAACTCCTTCGATCAGATCCTCCGGCGCGCCGATCCCCATGACATAACGGGGCTGATCGCTCGGCAGGAACGGTGCGGTGCCGTTCATCATATCGTACATGAGCGGCTTCTCTTCACCAACCGAGAGTCCTCCCAGAGCGTAGCCGGCAAAACCTATCTCCTGCAATTCCAGTGCACTTCTCTGCCGCAGGTCGAGATGCATCCCCCCCTGGACAATGCCGAAGAGCGCCTGGTCGGTGCGTTGCTGCGCATCCTTGCAGCGTCTAGCCCAGCGACCGGTCAGCGCGGTAGCCTGCTCTACATAAGCGTAATCGGCCGGATAGGGTGGGCACTCATCAAAGCACATGATGATATCCGCCCCAAGCGCCTCCTGAATGGCAACAGCTCTCTCCGGGGTGAGCAGATGGGCCGAACCGTCGAGGTGGGAACGGAATCTTACCCCTTCCTCGCTTATCTTGCGCAGTTCACCGAGGCTGAAGACCTGGAACCCGCCACTGTCGGTCAGAATAGGTCCGGACCAGTGCATGAAATCATGCAGCCCGCCAAGCCTGCCGATCAGTTCATCCCCAGGACGAAGATAGAGATGATAGGTGTTGGCCAGAATGATCTGCGCCCCTACCTGGCATAACTCTTCCGGAGTCATCGCCTTGACTGTTGCCTGGGTACCGACCGGCATGAAGATCGGGGTGTCCACCCTGCCGTGGGGAGTTGTCAAAGAGCCGAGCCGGGCTGCCGTCCCTTTATCCTGCTGGATTAGCTGAAAATCGATGGCCGCCAAAAATAAGGTCTTTCTTTATCAATAGATGAACATGGCATCGCCATAGCTGTAAAACCTGTACCTCTTTGCTACTGCTTCGGCATAGGCCTTGAGCAGCAGCTCCCGTCCGGCAAAAGCCGATACCAGCATGAGCAGAGTCGACTGCGGAAGGTGGAAATTGGTTATCATGGCATCGACTACCTTGAAGTGATAGCCAGGTGCAATGAAGATATCCGCCTCCCCCTCCCCGGCTGCCACCCTGCCGTTATCTCCGGCGGCCTGTTCCAGTGCGCGGCAAGTAGTCGTGCCAAGCGCCACCACCCGGCCACCGGCGGCCCTGCATGCGGCGATTGCTGCTGCAGTAGCTTCCGGGATATGGTACCATTCCCGATGCATCCGGTGTTGCCGAAGATCTTCAACCCTGACCGGCAGGAATGTACCGAGTCCGACGTGAAGAGTTAGGGGTGCTATCTGCACACCGCTGTCACGCAACTGTTGCAAAAGCACTTCAGTAAAGTGCAGCCCTGCAGTAGGGGCCGCTACAGCTCCCTTGGCCCGGGCAAATACCGTCTGATAGCGCTCCCGGTCATTGCTGTCAGCGCCCCTCTTTATATATGGGGGGAGCGGCATCTCTCCTGCCTGTTCAAGCCAATCGCCAAAGTGTGCCGCAGGGCTGAATGAGACCGCCCAGCAAGCATCGTCAAGCTTTTCCACGACCTGCGCCGTCATCCCCTGCGGCAGCAGGATAGCTGTGCCAGGCCGACATTGCTTGGAAGAGCGGAGCAGACAGCGCCAGAGTTCGCCAGCGCCAGCCATTCTGTTCACCAGAAAGACCTCGATCTTGCCGCCGCTGCTCTTGCTCCCATGCAGACGGGCCGGGATGACCCGGGTATCATTTAGCACCAGCAGATCGCCAGCCGCAAAGAAACTGACGATATCGCTGAAACGCTTTTCATCGATAATACCGCTCGACCGCTCCAGAGTCATCAGCCGCGATGCGTCACGTCGCTGCGCCGGCTCCTGGGCTATAAGCTCCGGCGGCAGCAAGTAATCAAAATCAGCCAGCCGCACGATCAGTCACTGTAAAGCTTTTCGAGTTTAGTCCCGGGATAATAGTTGGATAGTATCTCCCGGTAATCGAAGCCGTCGGTTGCCCTCTGTTTCGCCCCCCACTGGCAAAGTCCGACTCCGTGACCGTTGCCGGTACCGCTGAAGAGCGCATCGTCATCCTTGACCCTTACTTCAAAATTGGTGCTCTTGATCACCCCGTAGCCTACCGCCTTGCGAAATTTCACCGCCGGCACAGTCACCCGTCCCCGGCCGGCAGATAATACCACTTCGTTGAGACGACCGTTGACGTTGCGGCTCCCCAGTTTGATATCCCTGATACCGCTGATCTGATAACCGGCCGCTTTGAGCTGGGACTCCAGCTTCTTCAGCGGAATCGTCTGCTCCCAGCGGTATGGATTGGTGGTCAGACAGTACTTGCAGTCAACTCCCTTGAGATACGGGAGTGGAAACCCCCAGACATTCTCCGACGCCTCGGTATGACCGCCGCAGTTGGAATGATAAAATGCCTGGATGACATTGCCACCATAGGTCAACACCTCACCAAAGGTCTCTTTGACCCCACGGGACGCCCTGCTGTCTTCGATATCGCACCCCTCGTAAACCTGGTCCATGACGCTCGATTCCAGATGGAAAAGGGCGTTTTTCCTTGCTTCTCGCTGGTAGATGGCATAGGAACGGGCGATGACCGCCTGTGCCTTGACAGCCTCCATAGGCCACTGGGATGATATCTCACAATTGATAAGGCCGACCAGATAATCTTCCAGGGGGAGATCGTTTATCACCAGCAACCCCCCCCGCTCTGCCGGGGTGATGGCAACACTGCCGCGATAACCTTTGCCGTTTACCAGCACAAATGCCGGTGCTGTGACGATCAGACTGCTGACCGTCTTGCCATTTACTGCCACCCCATCCCTGGTTCGTCTCGCCTGAAACGGCACCGCGAAACGGAGCGGCTCACCCTGGCCATCAGTAGCAAGCACTCCGTTCCCGTCGATACGTACACTCTCAACACCTTTGACCAGCGCCACCTTCACCATCTCCGGTTGCAGCAGCGCAGCAGCAGCGACAGTGAGCTGAAAGGCCAGCAGTGTAAGGAGCAGAAATATTGCTTGCAGTAGTTTCACTTGTATATCCTGGTCCAAAAACTTATAGATAAAATCATGAAACCTGCGGCCAAGTCAATGAAATTAATGCTGACCAGGGGGATTAGATGCAGCGGGTCATATATATTTCATATTGATATTTTAATTGTAACACTTTAACTCTGAAAGATATTTAACTTGGCAAGTGAATTGCTTTTATATTATTGTCTTCAACAGACATTCTGCCAGCCAGGTGCATCATAGGTAGTAGCGAATTCCTTGTCAAGCCTTTCAGGGAATTCACTGACCCTATGCAACCGCAACAGATGTCGGTTTATTGACACAAGAAGAAACTGCACTATCACTGGAAAAGAGGTCAGAGGGGGTTAGCGGAACATCGACTCCAGATATCCGGGAATATCATTAATTACGTCTAATCGCTATATGGCTTTTTTGGCCAGCCATATGAAGGCAATACAGGTAACAGCCGTGGTATCCAGTAAGTAGGGAGAATATTACAAGGCATGCTCAACTCTCTGAAGATCAAAATTCTTGGCCTTGTCACCATTATTGTGGTGGCAATCATCTCGCTGGCAGCCTATGTCAATTTTCAGCTGCAGAAGCAGATGCATGAAGAGGTTGCGCGCCGCCACACTGCCCTGCTGATGGAGACGATCAAGAACAGTATCAATGACGCCATGCGCTCCGGCCGTTCGGACCAGGTGATGCTGATCATGGAAAAGATCAAGTCGCACGATATTATAAAGGGTCTGCGCATCGTCAATGAAGATGGCAAGATACTCAATTCGGCCGAGCGGCATGAGATCGGTCGCTTCGTCCCCCCTGAGGAGCGGGAAGAGCTGAAACAGAACAGCCTGTCGCAACTCCATTTCTCCATTAACGAGAATCTCTACGACTCCTACTCCAAAATTTATAATGCACCTGCCTGCTTTGGCTGCCATCCGTCCGAGCAGAAGGTATTGGGGATCATGGAGATCGAACTCTCCCTCGAATACCTGCAGGGGCTCTTTTCCGAGGAGAAGAGGACCTCTGCCGTATCCACAGCCATTATCATCTGCCTGATCATCCTCACTATCTCCATCTTCCTCATCACCTATGTCGACAAACCGATCCAGCAGATGATCACCACCATGAAAAAGGTTGAGGGGGGGGATTTCGACTGCCGGATCAATATCACCAGCAGTGCCGAGATGCGTTTATTATCAGACAAGTTCAACCTGATGGTCGCCCACCTGAAAGATATGGTCGATTCCTCCATCAACCACGAGCGGGAGTTGGCCAGGGCACAGGAGAAGATTGCCCATCATCACGAAATACACACCATGAACCAGCGCCTTGAAGAGCAGCTGCGGGAGATAGAAAACCTCAATATCAGCCTGGAAGAACGGATCGAGGAGATTGAAGAGGCGAACTACAAGATCGCCGACCTGGCCGGTGAACTGGAGGACAAGAACACCACTCTGGAGAAAGCTGTGGCAAGGCTCTCCACCCTCTACAAGGTCGGTCTCGGCATCAACTCCACCATGGACCTGGAGAAGCTCTTTGCACTGGTCGTCAAGACCACCATGGAGACCCTCCAGGGAGAGATCGGCTATATCATCCTGCACGAAAAGGAGAAGGATGCCCTGAAGGTAACCACTCTGCTCGGCCATGAATACGTGCCGGAAGCAGACGTGAATCTCCTGCCGATGAAGCCTTCCAGCGTCTCAACATGGGTAATCAACCATAACAAACCGCTCCTGGTGGCTGACATCAACGATGTTCCGGAATTCGACCGTTTCAGTGCCTTGGGCTATGAGCGGAAGACCCTTGTCTGCGCGCCACTGGCGACCCAGGACGAGATAATAGGCACCATCACCGTAGTCAACAAGCAGGACAATTCCATCTATACCAACGAAGACCTGGAGCTCCTCACCACCATAGCCGCCCAGGCAAGCATTGCCATCAAGAATGCCCAGCTCTATGAGGAGCAGCAGAAATCGTACATGAATACCATCCATGCTCTGGTCTCGGCTATCGAGGCGAGCGACAGCTATACCCGCGGCCATTCGGAAAGGGTCACCCGCTACAGCGTCGAGCTGGCAAAAAAGGTGGAACTCCCCCATGACCGTCTCAAGGTGATCGAGCGGGCCGCCATCCTTCATGACATCGGCAAGATCGGCATCGACCTGACCCTGCTGCACAAGGAAGGACGGCTCACTCCGGCAGATATCCACGATCTGCAGCAGCACCCGCTGATCGGCATGAGGATACTCGAACCGATCGAGTTCTTGAACGATGTGCGGCTCTGCATCGGTCAACACCACGAACGCTACGATGGCCAGGGGTATCCGAACAACATTCCGGCTGACCAGCTCCTCCTTGAATCGCGTATCCTTGCCATTGCCGACTCATTCGATGCCATGACCTCTGACCGCCCTTACCGAAAAGCCCTTCCGGTCGAAATGGCTATCAAGGAACTGCACGATCATTCCGGTTCCCAGTTCGATCCGGAACTGGTACCCCACTTCGTCGAACTGTTGGGTAACGGCACTTTCAGTTTTGACCAGCAGCTCCCCTCTGAATCCTCCCGGGTACCGATCACCGCCGCCTGAACAGGATCTAGTAAAACCCACCCCCTTTATCTATTTGCTCCCGGTTATATTTCGTGATATAACCTCTGCCAATGCGCGGCTGCCGGTAATACCCGCAAGGAGATCTTGTGGCGCCACTACTCGAAGTAAGACAACTCACCACCCGCTTCAAGCTCCAGCATGGCATGGCAACAGCAGTCAATGGTGTCGACTTTACCATCGATGCCGGGGCTACTCTCGCCCTGGCAGGCGAATCTGGTTGCGGCAAGAGCGTCACCGCCTATTCGATCATGCGGTTGATAGCACCGCCCGGGGAGATTGCCTCCGGGCAGATTCTCTTCAACGGTAGCGACCTGCTGCAACTGCCGGCCGAAGAGATGCGCAGCCTTCGCGGCAGCAGCATCGCCATGATCTTCCAGGAACCGATGACATCACTCAACCCGGTCCTCAATATCGGCTCGCAGATTGCCGAGGGGCTTCGTCTCCACCGGCAGATGAACGCCAGGGAAGCACGTGCAGCGACAATCGAGCTGCTGAACGACGTCGGTATCCCCGCCCCTGCCAGCCGTTTCAGTGACTATCCGCATCAGCTCTCTGGCGGCATGCGCCAGCGGGTGATGATCGCCATGGCGCTGGCCTGCAGACCGCTGCTTCTCATCGCCGACGAACCTACTACCGCCCTTGATGTAACCATCCAGGCGCAAATACTGGAACTGCTCGACCGTCTGATGAAGAGCTTCAACATGGCAATGCTCCTCATCACCCATGACCTCGGCATCGTTGCTGAACGGTCGCAGCATACCGCCATTATGTATGCCGGTCGCATCGTCGAATATGCCCCGACCGGAGAGCTCTTTGCCAACCCAGCCCACCCCTATACTGCCGGGCTTCTCCTTGCTCTGCCGCAGAATGCCACCCCAGGCGGGCGACTTAAGAACATTCCCGGCCAGGTCCCACCCCTGCAGACCGACCTCCCCGGTTGCGGTTTTTGTCAGCGCTGCCCGGACAAGAGCTGGCGCTGCGCCGAATCGCACCCGCCGATCAGAGAGATCAGCGCCGGTCATCTGGTCAGCTGCTGGAAATATCAATGACCATGCCACTGATCGAAACAGCAGGCCTCTGTAAATATTTCCAGGTCAAACAGGGGCAGTTCGGTGCCAGTCTCTCCCTCAAGGCGGTAGATGGTGTCGACCTGTACCTTGGCCAGGGGGAGACCCTCGGTCTGGCTGGTGAATCAGGGTGCGGCAAGTCGACCGTCGGTAAACTGCTGCTCGGACTTATCAAGCCGACCGCCGGGGTGGTAAACTTCTGCGGCAGATCCCTGGACGCAATGAACAGAGCTGAACTGGCCGATTTCCGGCGCCAGGCACAGATGATCTTCCAGGATCCATATGCTTCTTTGAACCCCCGCCAGCGAGTAGCGGATATAATCGGTGAACCGCTGGCAATCCATGCACTGGCAACAGGGAGTGAGCTGCAGGAACGGGTCAGGTTACTTATGACCAAGGTCGGTCTTGATGAATCGATGTATCACCGCTACCCGCACGAGTTTTCCGGTGGCCAACGACAGCGGATCGGCATTGCCAGAGCCCTGGCCGTTTCACCCCGGCTAATTGTCGCTGATGAGCCGGTATCAGCGCTCGATCTCTCCATTCAGGCACAGATCATAAATCTCCTCCAGGAGCTGAAAAGCGAGTTTTCCCTCTCCTTCCTCTTTATCGCCCACGACCTGGCAGTAATCCGCCATCTTAGCGACCGGGTCGCCATCATGTATCTAGGCCGTATTGTCGAAATAGGCGACCGGGAGAGCATCTTCACCCAGTTCCGGCACCCCTACACCGAGGCGCTCCTGTCGGCTGTTCCCAGCATCACCAGGGTAAGGGGGGAGAAGAGAATCGTCCTGAGCGGTGATCCGCCATCCCCGCTTGCACCTGCCAGCGGCTGCCCCTTCCACCCCCGCTGTCGCTATGCCAAGGAGCTCTGTCGCAACGAACGCCCCCCTCTGGAGGAGAAGCTCCCGGCCCATTTTGCGGCGTGCCATTTTAGTAACACACTGTTTTGCAATCAATAGGGTTTTTGTTGACTTCTACTTCGATAAATCCTAATATAGCTCAATAAAATGTTTATTATTCTAGGGGGATAACGTGGCATTCGACAAGAAACGAAATTTTGAAGTAGAAGCCGAAACCCTCAAGGTCCTCGGCCATCCGATCCGGCTCAAGATTGTAGCCGGTCTATGCGCCAAGGAGTGCAATGTCAAGCATATCTGGGAGTGCCTTGGACTCCCCCAGGCAACGGTCTCACAACACCTGGCACTGCTGAAGAACAAGGGGATCATCGAGGGGAAACGGGATGGGGTGGAAGTCCACTATACCGTCATCCACCCCCTGGCAAAGAAGCTGGTGACGCTGCTCGGCTGACCGGCAGGTAAAAATTGCAGTCCAACAGATCCCCTCGCAAGAGGGGATTTTTTGTGGCAGGAAAAGGGTAAATATGCTGCGGATCATTTTAGGCAAAGGCGAAGAGAAGAGGATAAAAGCTGGACACCCCTGGGTCTTCAGCAACGAGATCCGCGAACTGCAAGGTGAGCGGGAGGCTGGGGTAACAGCCGAGTTCTTTGCCGCTGGCGGTGAATTTCTCGGCACCGGCTACTACAACCCCCGCTCCCTCATCGCCGGCCGGCTCCTGAGCAGGGAGAGGGTCGACATCGACTGCAGCGCCTTTTTTCAGGAGCGGCTGGCCAGGGCCCTGCAGCTTAAGCAGCGTCTCTACCCGGGCTGGCAGACCTTTCGGCTGGTCCATGGCGAAGGGGACTTTATCCCTGGGCTTGTGGTGGATAAATATGGCGACTACCTGTCAGTGCAGTTTCTTACTGCCGGCATGGAACGGCGCCGGGGAGAGTTACTGGCAGCATTACAGGAAATGTTCAGGCCGCGCGGCATCATCGCCCGCAACGACGTCGCGGTCCGCGCCATGGAGGGGTTGGAAGAGCAGGTCGAGCTCCTTGCCGGTGAAATTCCGGAACTGGTGGAGGTGGAGGAATATGGCTGCCGCTTCCTGGTCGATCTCTATCATGGGCAGAAGACCGGCCACTTCCTTGACCAGAAGGAGAACCACCTGCTGCTTAAGGATATCGTCCAGGGGAAGGAACTGCTCGACTGTTTCTCCTATTCCGGCTGTTGGGGGGTACATGCGGCACGCTATGGCGCTGCCAGGGTTACCTGCCTTGACGCCTCGGCAAAGGCGCTGGCACTGGCCAGAAAGAATGCCGCCTTGAACGGTGTTGACGGTCTGCTCGATTATGTCGAAGAGGATGCCTTTGCCTGGCTGCGGGAGATGAAACAGGAGGGGGGGCGTTTCGACGTCATCATCCTCGATCCGCCAGCCTTTGTCAAGAGCAGGAGACTGTTGAAGGAGGCACAGCAGGGCTACCTTACCATCAACCGGCGGGCCATGGAACTGCTCCGCCCCGGCGGCTATCTGCTCACCTGCTCCTGCTCCTACCATATGGAGCGGGAGATGTTCCGTAGCCTGGTAGCAAAAGCGGCCGAGCAGACCGGCCGGCAGCTAAGGCTGCTGGCCAGTCGTTCCCAGGCCCCCGACCACCCGGTGCTGCTCAATATACCGGAGACCGACTATCTAAAATGCCTGGTCCTGCAGCTGGTTTAAGAAAAGCCTGCAACAGTATCAATTATACCTCGAAATAATCGAGGTCCTTGCCAAAGGTCTCTTCCAGGTGGTAGAGGGCGTAGAGCGCCACCACCATGGTGATCGAGCCGACCAGCACCGAGCCGCCGATGATCCCTAACGGCTGGCGGACATACTGGAAGAGCAGGGTGATAGGTACCACCATGCCACGGACGAAGTTGGGGACTGTGGTCGCCACTGTGGCGCGCAGGTTTGTGCCGAACTGCTCGGCGGCAATGGTGACAAAGATAGCCCAGAAACCGCTGGCAAAACCGAGCAGGGTGCAGACCGCATAGAAGATGGCCGGAGTAACTCCATCCTGGAGGAAATAGACGACTATGCCGATAGCCTGCAGAAAGAGGAAGAGGAGCACCACCTGGCGCCGGCTCCGGAGCAGCTGGCTCAATATGCCGCTGGCAAAATCGCCGAATACCAGCCCGAGATAGCAGAACATCACCGCATTGCCTGCCGAGACCGGGCCGGTTATCTTCAACACCTTGGCAAATTCAGGAGAGAAGGTGATCAGGATACCGACCACGAACCAGGTAGGGACGCCGATCAGGATCGACTTCAGGTATTTGGCAAAATTGGGCCAGGAGGTGAAGAGGCTGAGGAAATTCCCCTTCCTCACCTGCTGCTGCTCCATCTCCCTGAACATCCCTGACTCGCTGACGCTGACCCGCAGGATCAGGAGCATCAGCCCCAACACCCCGCCGATGTAAAAGGCGATACGCCAGTCAAAATGGCTGGCGACAAAGTTCGCCACGATCGCCCCGGAGACCCCGACCGAAGCGACGATCATCGTCCCGTAACCACGTATCTCCTTTGGCAGTACTTCTGCCACCAGGGTGATCCCTGCCCCCAGTTCCCCGGCCAGACCGACCCCGGCGATGAAACGGAGCAGTGCATACCCCCCCAGCGACGAGACCATGCCGTTGGCGATATTGGCCACCGAATAGAGGAAGATCGAGCCGAACAGGATCTTCAGCCGCCCCTTGCGATCACCCAGCACCCCCCAGAGGATACCGCCTACCAGCATGCCGACCATCTGCATATTGAGCAGATAGACCCCCTGGTCGATCAGCGCCTGCCCCTGCAGACCGAGAGACTTGAGGCTCGGGACCCGGACTATGCTGAAGAGGATCAGGTCGTAGATATCGACAAAATAGCCGAGGGCGGCCACTATGACCGGGATGCTGAAGATCTGCCGCCAGGTAGAGGAGCTGGTCTCTGTGGTCAGATGCTGCTGTTCGTCCATGCTGTCACTCCTGCAATGCCGAAGCTTATCGACTGCCGGCTTGATGATTCAAACAAGGGGAATTTAGCAGAGATGGCAGCGATTCGCCAATCAAATATTACCATGCTGAATAACCTTCTCAGGATACTGCTTTTCTGCCGGAACAATAGATGACCTGATAGGTGGCCGGTATTCCGGCCGCGCTACCGAACTGGCTGGCATAGTTTTCCATCATGGCCAGCATGAGTCGCCGGCCGGCCAGACTATGGGGGTGGTCCGGGGAGGCGTTGCCGGCACCGATCCGGCGCAGGTTGCGCAGCAGTGCCGGCACATCGGGATAGTATTCGCTCTCAAGTTCGCTCACCAGCAGGTCAGCCTGGAAATTCTCCTGCTTAAGCGCTGCAGCAACCTGGCCGATGGTGAAAAAGTTGTGGGTGCGGTTCTCCTCGCCCCGGCCGAATGTCTGCCAGGCCTGGCGATATGAGCTGCGCAGCTCATGCAGGGTGGTTTCGCCAAAGAGCGCCAGACAGAACATCCCCCCTGGCGCCAGGACCCGGTATGTCTCGGCAAAGACCTGCTCCAGCTTCTCCAGCCACTGCAGGGTCGAAGTCGATACCACCAGATCAAACGACCCATCGGCAAAGGGGAGCGACTCGGCATCACCGCTGCAGGGAGCTTGCAAACTGACTCCGGCGAGTCTCTCCCGGGTCGCCTGGCACATGCCATAGGCAAGGTCGAGACCGACCAGCATGGTCTCCGGATACACCCTGGCCAGTGAGTCGAGGAGCATGCCGGTACCGGCACCGATATCGAGAATCCGCTGCGGCGCCACGGCCAGCCTGGCGAAAAGTTCCATAAAGCGGTTGACCACTCGCTTCTGGACCATTGCGTGACAGTCATAATCGCCGGCATGGCTGTCAAAGGAGTGGCGGACCCGGCCGCGATCAATACCGACCATGACTCACCTGGAGAAAATTTTCCAGCAGCTTGTTGAATTCATCCGGCCGCGAGAGAAACGGTGCATGCCCCAATCCAGCAAGGATATGGAGATCGGCGAACGGGAGCTGTTCAGCCATGTAGCTGGCAGCGCCAGCGAGGCAGATGGTGTCGGCTGCGCCATGGATAATGAGTACCGGCCTGTCGATACCTGCCAACCCGTTACGCAGGTCGGCGGTAGCAAGGATATCGAGAGTAGCGATTGCTACTGCTGGTTCAGGGAGTTTCCCCGGCATGACGATCTCCCTGGCGATGCGGTTCTCCTCTGCTCTGGAAAGCTCACCAGGGGCGAACATGCTGCGGAAGAAATCACCCAAGGTCTGTTCATAATTCCGCTTCAACCCTTTGGCAATCCAGCGCGGTTCACTGGCCGGCACTCCGTAAGACCAGTCTGCAGCCAAAGTGAAGCGCGGCGTGGCACCGACCAGTATCAGTCCGGAAAGCCTCTCTCGCAGCTGGGGGAAAACGGCCATGGCCAGCTGGGCGCCGAGCGACCAGCCGAGCAGCAGCGCTTCATGCAGATCGAGTTCAATAAAGAGCTCGACCAGGTCACCGGCCAGATCTGCCAATCCGTAGCCTACCGGAGGGGCCGACGAATCGCCGTGGCCGCGGAGATCGACGCTGATCAACCGGCAACGGTAGACCAACTGCTCCTGAAAGTGCCAGACAGCGGCCGAAGATGACCAGCCATGGAGCAGCACAAGAGGTCTCCCCTCCCCCTTCTCTCGGTAGTGGAGGCGGACGCCGCTGGTGGTATCAATAAATGGCATAAACTCAAGACCCTTAACTTGACAAACTACATTTTTCGCCAGCCATTTACTTCACGAAAAAAACCCGACTTATTATTAAGTACAGAACAACTATCTCATTGCAGTTAACTTCTACCAAGCAGGATACTGCACTTCGATCTGCAAAAACTTCGTGACCTTCGTGGCAAAAAAATCGCTGCTAACAGATATCAAACTACTCCCAACTCTTTACCGACCCTGATAATAGTTGCGGCTGCCCGGGTGATGTCGTCTGCCGTATGGGTCGCCATGAGTGTGCAGCGAAGCCTGCAGCTGCCGGCAGGTACTGTCGGCGGACGGATCCCCTGGACAAAGAGACCTTCATCAAGGAGGCGGCTGGTAAACTCCATTGTCAACTCGGCCGGACCGACCCGGAGCGGGACTATCTGCGTAACGCTCCCCATGGTGTCGCAACCGGCAGTCGTCAGGAGTGTCCGGAACTGCTCGCTGTTGCGCTGCAGCTGCAGCCGCAACGCCTCGCCTGCTGGGGAATCGACCAGTTCGATGGCGGCCAGTGAGGCAGCCAGTACTGCCGGCGGCAGCGAGGTGGAAAAGATGAAGCTGCGCGCCCGGTTGACCAGATAGTCGATCATCCCCCTGGAGGCTACTACATAGGCGCCGAAACTCCCCAACCCCTTCCCCAGGGTACCCATCTGCATGTCGATATCATCCTGCACCCCGGCCAGTTCGCCGCTACCCCGGCCGGTTGCGCCGAGAACACCGGTGGCATGGGCGTCATCCACCATCAGCAGCGCCCCGAATTCGCGCTTGAGCCGGACCAGTTCGGCAAGTGGGGCCAGATCGCCATCCATACTGAAAACGCCGTCAGTGACTATCAGCCGTCGCCCGCTCACTTCGGTATCAGCCAGCAGTCGCGCCAATGCTGCGGTATCTTTGTGTGGATAGCGGACCAGACGGGCGCGGGAGAGGATAGCGCCGTCAACGATGCTGGCATGATTGAGGCGGTCAGAAAAGATCGTGTCCCCGCGACCTGCCAGGGCCGGGATGATACCGGTATTGGCGGCATAGCCTGAATTGAAGAGGAGCGCCGCTTCTCCCCCCTTGAATCGGGCGAGACGCTCCTCCAGTTGCTGGTGCAGCTCCATGGTACCAGAGACCAGACGCGCTGCACCACTGCCGGTACCGTAACGCTCCACCGCCCGGAGCGCTGCCTCCTTGAGCAGCGGATGGTCGGCCAGTCCCAGATAGTTGTTTGAGCAGAAAAGCAGCACCTCTCTGCCATCCATAACCACCCGCGCCCCTGCCCCACCCTGTACCAGGCGCAACTGCCGGTAAAGCCCCTCTTTGCGCAGCCCCTCAAGCTCTGCAGTCAACCACTCGGGCAACATCTCACACCTCTCAAGCTATCTTTCTAGCATAGCACTGGAGAGCTGTCAACCATACACCTTGTCATGGTTGACAAGCTGCATGACTTAAGTTAAAGACAAAGTTTTCGCCAGCAGGGGGGCTACCCCTTGCGACTCGAAACCAGTTCGATGATAGTCACCTCAGGTGGCGCAAGGAAACGGATCGGCGGCCCCCAGGTACCGGTGCCACGGTTTACATAGAGGAGGGAATCTTCCGGCAGGCGATTGAGACCGGCTCGTACCGGATAGGAGAGATAGGTGAGCAGATTGAAGGGGAAGAGCTGCCCCTTGTGGACATGGCCGGAGAGCTGCAGATCAAAAGCGCCCCGGCTTGTTGTTGCCACTATAGGGCGATGTTTAAGCAGGATGGTGAAACGGTCCTTATCGAGCCCCCCCAGCAATTGCGCCTCCTTAGCCGGCACAACCCCGTTTTGCCTGCCGTGACCGGCATAGTCGTCGACACCGGCAATAGTGAGCCAGTCGGTCACCGCCGCAGCCTCACCACGCAGGATGCGAAAGCCGCAACTGGATGTAAAGGCGAGCGCCTGGGGGAGACCGGCATAATGCTCATGATTACCGGTCACCGCAAACTTGCCGTAACGGGGATTGAGCTGCCGGAAGACTGATGCCAGTTCGCTGATTCCGTCCAGCTGACCATCGACCAGGTCGCCGGTGGAGACAATAATATCCGGGGCAGCCTTTTCCACCACTGCTGCCATTCGTGCCAGCCGTTCACGGCGGATTATCAGACCGACATGGACATCGGAGAGCTGGGCTATGGTGAAACGCGCCCCGGCAGGAAGCTTCCGGGTCGGCAGCACCAGCCGTTCGCTACGGATATCGCGCGCCTCGAAGTAGCCGTAAAAAGTTGCCAGCAGCGCAAACAGTCCAGGACCGACAAAGAGCCACCAGCTTGAAGGGAGAAGACGGTTCAGGTCATGTCGGAACAGCAGACCGGCCGAAGAGACCAGCAACCGATAGCAGTCAACCGCTATTGAAGAGGCAAAAAAGAGGAACAGAACCGCCATCCAGACATAGCCTGTATAGGCCAGAGCTTGCGCTATCCTTTCCAGACCATGCCGCTCCGCAACCCTTACCAGAAGAGGCGCCAGCACCATGAAAAGGAAAAAGAGCGCCAGTACCGAACTGCCGGGAGGGGTGAGAGCAAATGCCTGGCGCGCCCGGAGAAAGGCATAGAGATGCGCACCGCCATAGATAAAAAAGAAGGAGAGCAAGAAGAGACTCATGGATTCTCCCGGTAGAAGTTTAGTCTGGTCAGATTATTTCTGTTCACTTTAGCACAATAAGCCTGCTCCGACGAGGAGGAATTGTCGCTGCAGCGATAGAGTGAAATGGTTGAAAAACTTTAACGCTCTCATTAAAATCCCGGCTTGACGCGAAGGGATAAATTCGGTAAGGTTTTCATCTATCAGATATGCTATTTATCATTATCTCAACCAGATAAAAAGGAGTGGCCATGAACCTTTCCCATCGTCTCCTGCTCACCTTCTCCCTCCTGCTCACCATGACCGGTCTGGCCTTGGGTGCGGCGATGCCGCAACCTAAAGTGGAGTTCTCCGCCGACAGCACCATGGAGTCGCAGGGGATGGTCATGACGGCAAAGATCCACCACGCTGCCAACAAGGAGCGGATGGAGATGAATCTGGGGGACGGCAAACGCTCGACCATGATCATGCGGATGGACAAAGGGGTCTCCTGGATGCTCATGCCGGAGCAGCAGATGTACATGGAGATGAGCATGGCCGAAGGGAAGAAGAAGAGCCAGGACTACCGCGACTGCTCGGTGCAGCAGAAGCCGGCCGGTGCCGAGACGGTCAACGGCGTCAGAACCAGCAGATACAAAGTGGTCATGTCCTGCCCCGATGAAACCACCTTTGACGGCACCATGTGGGTCACCAAGGAGAATATCGTCATGAAGCTGGATACCGTTGCCAAGGGTGGCGACGGGAGCGTCGGGGTGAAGATGGAGCTGAAGAACCTGAAGATAGCCAGACAGGACCCGAAGCTCTTCGAGGTGCCGGCAGGGTACCAGAAGATGAACCTCGGCGGCATGTTCGATAACATCGGCAATATCATGCAGAAGGCCCAGGAAGATGCAGAGCGTAAGGCGGCCAAAAAGAAGAAAAAGAGAGATGATGCCGCAGCCGCCGATGCCGGCCGCGCCTATACCGCCAAGGGGCGTGAATACACTGCCAAGGGGCGCTCCTATACCGCCGGTGGCCGTTCTTACACCGCAGCCCCAAGGGGTGGCCGGGACTATACTGCCAAGGGTCGCGACTATACAGCAACACCGCGTGAACGGCAACCTGAGTCAAGCAGCGGCGGTTTCGATCCGGTCAATGCTATCAAAGGTTTGTTCGGCTGGTAACTGACCGTTATGGCAATCGACACGCCAAGACTTTGCGGAACCTTTGCCATTGCTGTCGCACTCTCATTACTTGCCTGCGTCGCCCTGGCAGCGGAACCTGCCGACCCATTCCCGGAGCTGGCCACCTCCTATCTCCTGCTGCTCAACGACAAACCGCTGTGGGCCCATAAACCGGCCCACAGGGTCGCTCCGGCCAGCCTAACCAAACTGATGACCGCCCTGATAGTCCTGGAGAAGAGCAAACCTGATGACATCGTCACGGTGAGCGCTACCGCCGCCAGGGAGACCGGCAAACGCCTCGGCCTTCGCCAGGGGGAGCGCTTCACCGTAGCAGACCTGCTGACCGCTGCCCTGCTACTTTCTGCTAACGATGCCAGCCGGGCGCTGGCCGACCATATCGGCGGCAATGAAGCTAACTTCGTCACCATGATGAACCGCCGTGCAGCTGAACTCGGCCTGCAAAATACCCGCTTCAGCAATGCCAGCGGCCACGATCACCCCGGTCTCTACTCCACCGCCCAGGATCTGGCCAGACTCGCCACCACCCTCTTTGCCCACCCCTTCTCCGCCAGACTCGGCAAGACCGTCCGGACCAGCATAACCTCATCTGACGGCAGGCGTACCTTCCGCTTCGAGAACAAGAATGAACTGCTCGGCCGCTTTGCCGGCACAATCAACGGCAAGACAGGCACCACCGGCAGGGCCGGTAAATGTCTGATCGCACTGGTTGAGCGAAACGGCAGCAGGGTAATGCTGGTCCTGCTCGGGTCGGTGGAGCGCTGGTGGAATGCCGAAGCGATGCTTGAGCAGGCTTTTGCCTACGTTGGTAATGCTGACAGAAGCAGGAAGCCATGAACAGCAGCCGTCAGGCAACAGCAATTCTGCTCGGCGCCATCCTGATCGCCTACTTCAACTCCCTCTGGGGAGCATTCCAGTACGACGATTACAACGTCATCGTCAACTATGAACCGGTCCATACCTGGCAGAGCTGGCTGGCCGACCTGCCGCACGGTATCCGGCCTTTGCTGAAATTCACCTATACCCTCAACTGGAATATCGGCCTCGGGCTGCTCGGTTTTCACCTCTTCAACCTCGCCTGCCATGTCATCTCTACCCTGCTCGTCTTCCGTCTCGGTCAGTTCCTGGTCAAGCGGCAGGATCAACAAGAGGTTGACAGCCAGGAAAGCCTTGTCACTATCCCGTTCATAGCCGCCATGCTCTTTGCCCTGCATCCGGTGCAGATCGAAGCGGTCACCTATATCTGCAGCCGCTCCACTTCGCTGATGTCCCTCTGCTACCTGGGGAGCATCTACTGCTATCATTCGGCTGGCAGATCCGGCAAAATGGCTCTTTACACCACACTCTCCCTTGCTCTCTTCCTGCTGGCAGTGGCAAGCAAGGAGACCGCCGTGACCCTCCCCCTGGCGTTAATTCTCTGGGATGCGGCAAATCCGCAATGGCCTGGCTGGAGCAAGGTCATCAGACGGCAGGCAGGTCACTGGCTTGTCCTGGCAGGTTTGGGTATGATCCTCTTGCTTCACCCCCGTTACGGCTGGCTGCTCGAAGTGAGCATCAAGACCCGCTCGCTCACCGACAACCTCCTCACCCAGGTAAATGGCATCAGTTACCTCCTGACACGGCTGGTAATGCCCCACCGGCTCAACATCGATCCGGACCTGCCGGTCATCAACAGCTTGAGCCCGACTGTCGCTGCCGAGGCTGCACTCTTTGCAGGGCTCCTCCTGCTCGGGATATTCTGGTTGCGCCGGCGTCCGCTCTACGGCTTTGCCATCCTCTGGTTCTTTCTCCAGCTCCTGCCGACCAACTCGGTCCTGCCGCGGCTCGATGTGGCCAACGAACGGCAGCTCTACCTGGCCGGGTGGGGGGTGTTCCTGATTGTCGGGTGCCTGACGGTACGCCTGGCCGAGTCGGTTCAGCCTGCATGGCGGAGGAGATTACCATATCTGCTCGGCGCTATCGCTATCGTCCTGGCGCTTCTGACCATAGGGCGGAATCATGTCTACCGGAGCGAGGTCGCCCTCTGGGAGGCAACGGTTAAGCTGTCGCCGAACAAGGCGCGGGTGCATAACAACCTGGGCTATGCCTACCTGCTGGCCGGCCGCAATCATGAGGCGCGAGCCTCCTTCCAGACCGCTCTCCAGCTGCAGCCCGGCTTTGCCAAGGCCCGCGGCAATCTGGCCGATGCAGAGCACTGCCTGAAGCAGGAACAGCTTCTGCGCCGGCAGGGGATCCCCTGGACACCACCATATCGGAGTGAATGAAGAGAGAATTCCATGCACCAGGGAGGATTCGATGAAAACATATCGTCAGGAACTCTGGTTCAATACCAGGCAGCGGCGCCAACTGCTCAACATCACCCCTTCTGTGCAGGAGTGCCTGACCGCCAGCGGTATCAGCGAGGGGCTGCTCTTGTGCAACGCCATGCATATCACTGCCAGCGTCTTCATCAATGACGACGAATCCGGCCTGCACCATGACTTCGAGGTCTGGCTGGAGGGGCTCGCCCCGGAAAAGCCCTACTCCCGCTATCGCCACAACGGTGCCGAGGACAATGGCGATGCCCATCTGAAGCGCACTATAATGGGGCGGGAAGTGGTAGTGGCAATAACCGCTGGCAAACTCGATCTCGGCCCCTGGGAGCAGATCTTCTACGGCGAGTTCGACGGGATGCGGCGCAAACGGGTGCTGGTGAAGATCATCGGGGAGTGAGCGATATTTTCTTGTATTTTCCGACCTGTCAGTATAAAGTGACACATCCTAAAGGGGAGTAGTTCGTAAGGGCCCGGTCAACAATCATGGTGCAACGCACCTGGCCGAGCCGTTGGTTACCAGCCAATGAACGAGACCTTTAGTATGGCGCAAGCCATGCTAAAGCGTCTCGTTTTTTATTTGTGGATGCGACTCTTCCGCAATCTCTTCATTGGCCTGCGACCTTGCGAAAGATTCAGCTCCCCAGCGGAAGGAGAGAAAAAATGACAGCATTCTGGGCCTCACTGATATTCGTGGTCCTGGCCGAGATGGGTGACAAGACCCAGCTCCTGGCCATGG
This sequence comes from uncultured Geobacteraceae bacterium, assembly GCA_964649725.1. Taxonomy (GTDB): domain Bacteria; phylum Desulfobacterota; class Desulfuromonadia; order Geobacterales; family Geobacteraceae; genus CAZYTM01. Next base: position 212,355 of record CAZYTM010000005.1, read on the forward strand.
CCTTTGCCACCCGCTACCGCGTATCGGTGGTCCTCTGGGGGGTATTTGTCGCCACCGCGGCCAATCATCTGCTGGCAGTGGTGGCCGGCAGCTACCTCACCACCTTCATCCCGCTTTCTTATATCCAGATCGCCGCAGCCATCTCCTTCATCATCTTCGGCCTCTGGACCATCCGTGGCGATGAGCTGGAGGGGGAGGAGAAACGGTTCAACTTCTCCCCCTTCTGGACCGTGGCAATCGCCTTCTTCATCGCCGAGATGGGGGACAAGACCCAGCTGGCCACCGTCGCCCTGGCGGCAAAATATCAGCTCATCATCCCGACCTGGCTAGGCACCACCACCGGGATGATGATCGCCGACATCATCGGTATCGTGGTCGGCATCGTCCTTGGCAGACATATTCCGGAGCGGGCTGTAAAGTGGTTTGCCGCCCTGATCTTCATCGCCTTCGGACTGGCTGGTCTGTATGAATATTCACCCAGGGCCTGGCTGACAATACCGGTCATGACAGGGGTCTGCGGGTTGACTGCACTCTCTGTCTGGCTTATAGCCAGAAGAGAAGTGACTGGCGAACGGCCAACTACATAGTACAATAGAGCGGTATGATCACTCCTCTATGCAGGGTGAAGATACCGACCTTAACTAACCTTTTAAGGAGTATCATATGGAATGGCTGACTGACCCTCAGGTCTGGCTGGCGCTGGTCACCCTGACCGGGCTGGAGATAGTCCTCGGCATCGACAACATCATCTTCATCTCCATCCTGGCCGGCAAGCTCCCCAAGGAGAAACAGGAGAAGGCCAGGGTCATAGGCCTCGGCCTGGCGCTTTTCACCCGGGTACTGCTCCTCTTCTCCCTCACCTGGCTGATGGGGCTCACCACCCCGTTCTTCACGATCATGCAAAAGGGGATATCAGGTCGTGACCTGATCCTGATCTGCGGCGGCATCTTCCTCCTCTGGAAGAGCACCATGGAGATCCACGAGAAGCTGGAGGGTGAAGAGGAGCACGAAACGACCCGTGCCGCCGCATCATTCGCCGGGGTGCTGGTGCAGATCATGCTGCTCGACATCGTCTTCTCCCTCGACTCGATCATCACCGCTCTCGGCATGGCGAACCAGCTTGCTGTCATGGTGGCGGCAGTCGTCCTGGCGGTATTCTTCATGATGTTCTTCTCCGGTCACATCAGCGCCTTCGTGGAGCGGCATCCGACCATCAAGATGCTCGCCCTCTCCTTCCTCATCCTGATCGGCGTGGCGCTGATCGGCGACGGTTTCGGCATGCATATCCCGAAGGGGTATATCTACTTTGCCATGGCCTTCTCGGTCATGGTAGAGATGCTCAACCTGAAGATGAGAAAACAGGGGAAACCGGTCAAGCTCCACCCTGGTTACCCTGAATAGCTGAATAAAGGGAGCTGCATGGCAGATAACCAGATTGACAATCTCCTCCCACCCTCTACCCGGACCCGATGGCATAACCTGGCAACAGAAGAGGTCGCTACCATGCTGGCTGTGGAGTGCAGTTCCGGGCTCGACGCAGATGTCGCCAGCGAAAGGCTGCGCAACACCGGCTATAACCGTCTGCAGGAGAAGCCCCCCCGCTCCCTGTGGTTCCTCTTCTTCTCCCAGTTCAGGAGTCTGCTGATCCTGATACTTATTTTCGCTGCTGCTCTGGCCGCAATAATCGGTAATGAACGGGATGCAATGGCGATCCTGGTGGTGGTGCTGCTCAACGCAGGGATCGGCTTCATTCAGGAGTACCGGGCCGAACAGAGCCTGGCGGCGCTGCGCAAGATGCTGCCGCTGCTGGCAAGGGTCCGACGGAACGGCAACAACGCTGAACTACCGGCAGAACAGCTGGTGCCAGGGGATATCGTCCTGCTGGAGCCTGGTGACCGGGTCCCTGCCGATGGCCGGATAATTCAGGCGATCGGCCTGGAGATAAACGAATCGGCCCTTACCGGCGAGGTGGCACCGGTTACCAAGTCAGCTGAGATATTGGGCAACGCCGGGACTCCGCTGGCAGAGCAGAGCAATATGGCCTTTTTGAACAGCCTGGTGACCCGTGGCCGGGGGGAGCTGCTGGTAACCGCCACCGGGATGCAGACCGAGATGGGAAAGCTGGCAGCCGAGCTGGCGACCATGGAGGAGAAACCGACCCCGCTACAGCTCCAGCTCGATCGACTCGGCAAGAGACTGGCGCTTCTTGCCGGAATACTGGTCGGGCTCCTCTTTCTCCTCAACCTGCTGCGGGGTGTACCGCTTGCGCGGGTGGTGCTCGACAGCATCGCCCTGGCCGTCGCCGCCATCCCGGAAGGTCTGCCGATTGTGGTGACCGTCACCCTGGCCCTCGGCATGCAGCAGATGGCCAGACAAAAGGCGGTGGTTAAACGGCTGGCAAGTGTCGAGACCCTCGGCTGCACCACGGTTATCTGCGCGGACAAGACCGGCACACTGACAATGAACCAGATGGCAGTTCGCGCTTTCTGGTATGGTTCAAGACGATTCACCGTGACCGGAGATGGTTATCGTGGCGAGGGGAGAGTGCTGCCGGTGGCGACTGACGACAAGGTGCCGGCTCTGGAGCCGCTGCTGATCCCGCTGGTAGCCTGTAACGACAGCCGCATTGATGACGGCGCTCTGTTGGGAGACCCGACCGAAGGGGCGCTGCTGGCATTTGCCTTACAGCGGGGGGTGCATAAGAGCGCTGTCGATTTCGCCCTCCCCCGCCTGGCGGAAATCCCCTTCGAAGCCAGTCGCAAATACATGGCCACCTTCCATCGCGACAAGGAGAGTATCTGCCTCTTTGTCAAAGGGGCACCTGAACTGCTACTGCAACATTGCACAAGCTATCTGGGGAGGTCCGGAAGAGAGCCGCTCAACAATGCAGCTCGACAGATGATCTTGCAGGAATACCGCAGCCTGGCAGCCCAGGGGTTACGGGGGCTGCTGGTGGCCAGCCGGACCCTGCCGGCCGGCACCGACCTTGCCGCGACCGACCTCTCCCCGTTGGTCTGGGAGCTTAACTGCTGCGGTCTGGTCGGACTGCTCGACCCGCCGCGACCAGAGGCACAGGAGGCTATTCGCCTCTGCCAGAAGGCCGGCATCAAGGTGAAGATGATAACCGGCGACCACAGCGACACAGCCGCCAGTATTGCCAGCAGACTCGGCATCAAAGGCCAGGTCATGACCGGCAGCGAACTGGAGAAGATTGACAGTAAAGAGCTGGCGCAGAGGATCGACTCTATCGGCGTCTTTGCCAGAGTTGTCCCGCTGCAGAAACTGCGTATCGTCAAGTCCCTGCAGGAGAATGGCGAGGTGGTAGCGATGACCGGTGACGGAGTGAACGATGCGCCGGCCCTGCAGCGTGCCGACATCGGCGTAGCCATGGGGGTGGCCGGTACCGCAGTGGCGACCGAGGCGGCGGACATGGTCCTGACCGATGACAATTTTGCCACTATTGTCGGCGCGGTCCGCGAAGGGAGGACCCTGTACGGCAATATCGTCAACTTCCTCCGTTTTCAGCTTGCCACCTCCCTGGGGGCGGTCATGACCGTATTCTTCGCCCCCTTCTGCGGCCTCCCTGACCCTTTCACACCGCTGCAGCTCCTCTGGATCAACCTGATCATGGATGGCCCGCCTGCCGTGACACTGGCCCTGGAGAGAGACCGCCCCGGTTCCATGAGCGAACCGCCGCGCCGCCTCAGTGACCATATCCTCAATCGGCAGCGGTCCATATGGGTCATATCTGCCAGCTCCGTTATGGCTGCCGGTACCCTGGCCGTACTCGCCATTGCCAGTCACTCCGGCACCCCGGATCATGCCATGACGCTTGCCTTTACCACCTTTGTGCTGTTCCAGTTCTTTAACATCTTCAATGCCCGCGATGAAGCGGAGAGCAATTTCAACCGCCGGCTTTTCCGCAATCGTCTGCTCTGGTTGGCGCTTGGCGGCGTATTGCTGCTGCAGATCATCGCCGTGCATTGGCCACCGGCGCAGGCGCTATTCCGCACCACCAGTCTCGACCCGGCCGACTGGCTGGTGGCATGCGGCACCGCCGCTATCATCCTCCTCCTGGACGAAGGGCGAAAATGGCTCGGCCGCACGCAACGCCATAAGCCCGGAGGTCTCAAACAATGATGAGCTGGTCGCTGCGCAAGGCAAAACGGCTGATCGTTGCAGTGGCCGGCAGTACTGTCGTTCTGATCGGCATCGCCATGATCGTCCTGCCGGGACCGGCGATCATCGTCATCCCCCTTGGCCTCGCCATCCTCGCCACGGAATTCGTCTGGGCGCGCAAACTATTGCACAGGGTCAAGGAACGGTTTGATAAAATGCGCAGATAGGCCGACAAAGTCATTAATTATACCGGCTCTGTCATTGAACTCCGGGGTATCTCCTGGAGAGTATAAAGGAGTACCGCATGACCCCCACTCAGCTGCTCTGGCTCGGCTTCGGCCTGGTCATCACCATCATGTTCGTCCTCGATCTCGGGGTCTTCAACCGGAAGAGCCACGAGATCCGTTTTCGCGAAGCGCTCGCCTGGACCCTGGTCTGGGTCTCCCTGGCGGCCGCCTTCTGCGGCTGGATCTGGTACGAACGGGGGGGGGTCAAGGCGCTGGAGTTCGCCACCGCCTACCTGATCGAAGAGTCGCTGTCGGTCGACAACCTCTTTGTCTTCATCATGATCTTCGGCTACTTCCATGTCGGCAGACACCACCAGCCGAAGATCCTCAAGTGGGGGATCATCGGCGCCCTGGTGCTGCGGGCGATCTTCATCATTGCCGGTATCGGGCTGATCGAACGGTTCCACTGGATGATCTACCTCTTTGGCGCGATACTGGTATTTACCGGCATAAAGATAGCCTTTGGCAGTGATGCCCATGTAGCGCCGGAGAAGAATCTGCTAGTCCGCCTGGTAAGACGGTTCGTACCGATCACCAAGCGGATCCGCGGTGATCGCTTTTTCATCAACCGGAACGGGGTAAGGGCCGCCACCCCCCTCTTCCTTGCCCTGCTGGTGGTGGAGTCGAGCGACGTCATCTTTGCCATCGATTCGATCCCGGCGGTGCTGGCCATCTCCCGCGATCCTTTCATCGTCTACACCTCCAACGTCTTTGCCATCATGGGGCTCCGCTCCCTATACTATCTGCTAGCCAATGTCATGGAGATGTTCGTCTACCTTAAGCTCGGGGTCTCCTTCATCCTCGCCTTTGTCGGCGCCAAGATGCTGCTCACCGACATATATCCTGTGCCGATCCACTTCTCCCTCGGCATAATAATCGGTTCACTGGCTATCGCCATCATCACCTCGATAACTATCGGCAAGAAGCACGGTCATCATCATTGAGGGGGACAGTCCCCTTAAGGGGACAGTCCCCATAATTTATGGTTGTCTCTCAGCAATACTTGCGCTATTTAAATTAAATCTAAACCAAGGAGGTTATATTATGCTCATAGGCAAGAAACTCTCTGTTGTGCTCTCACTATTTGTTCTGCTGCTGCTTGCCGCGGCAGGATGCTCTTATTTCAAGAGCGCCGTTATCAGTGAAATGGTGCCTGGAGCTAACCCGACAAGGGATAAACTTGAGTGCTGGCTGACCATCGAATTCAAGAAGCTCCCCAGCGGCATCAATCCGCGCGACGTCAAGGTCAGGTTCACCTCCATCGCCCTTGACGAGCCGGCCGAGTTCGACTGGGACTATATCGCCAGCCACGACGTCATTGCCCAGGGGATGATGAAAGGGTACAAGGATAATCCTGACAGTCAGCCAGGGAGCGACCCACCGCTCGGCATCCCGCTCAAGGTCAATTACCCGTTCAAGGCAAAAGAGGTGATCGAGTTGAAGCAGGGGGAAGTGATCAAGCTGAAGGCAGAACTCTATTGGGGGGGGAAGCTGGTCGATAGCGACGAGACTACCATCGAGCATGTCTACGGGCGGAAGAGTAAAGAGGGGAAATAGCCCAAGCTTTCCAATTCTGCTCTTTATTGCCGCCTCGTTCAACCAATCTGCAACGGCCAGAGCAAGCTCCAGACAGACGAGCAGACAGCAGGAGCGACGATGGAAACGGATAATCTCTACAAACTACTGTTCGAGCTTGCACAAGATGCCATCGTGGTCATTGAACCGGAGACGATGCTGCCGGTCACCTTCAATGACCCGATTCTGCATCTGCTTGGCTACACGCGGAAGGAATTTGCGACCTTAAGAATTGCCGATTGCGAGGTAGCTTCAGAGGAAGTGACTGCTGAAAACTCTCTGGCAGGGATTCTCGACTGCGGTTCTGGCGATTGCGATACCCTGCTCCGAACCAGTAAGGGTGAGCTGAAGAGTGTCCGGGTGATGGTCAGCACCATGGAATTGTCCGGGCAGAGATATATACATCTGGTCATAAGGGAGATAATCAGACGAAAAGAGGCGGAGAAGAAGCTTAAGGAGAGTGAAAATCGCTATCGCGCAGTGGTCGAGGATCAGACCGAGATAATCTGCCGATTCAAGCCGGACGGGACGATTCTCTTTGCGAATGAAGTATTCTGCCGTTTCTTCGGGAGAGCAAGGGATGATCTGATCGGCAAGAGATGGCAACCTGTAGCGTTCCCCGAAGATATCCCGGTAATCGAAGGGGATCTGTGTAAACTTGCTCCTGCGAATCCGGTGGTGGTGATCGAGAACCGCGTCTATTCAGGCTCAGGAGCTCTCCACTGGATACAATTCGTCAACCGCGGCTTCTTTGACAGCGAGGGCAAACTCTTTGAAATCCAGGCTGTCGGTCGTGACATCACCGAACTTAAATCTGTCCAGAATGCCCTGGACAAGGTGATGCGAGAACAGGAGATCATCCTTGAGAATGCCAATGTAGGTATCTCGATGATTGTCGACAGGAAACAACTCTGGGTCAACCGGAAGATGGAAGAGTTCTTTCAATATTCCAAGGAGGAGATGGTAGGACTGACCTCCAGGATGCTCTATCCTTCCGAGGAACAGTATGACCGACTTGGGGAGGAGGCCTATCCTCTCCTTGCCCAGGGGAAACCGTTCGAGACCGTTCAGAGGCTGCTCCGCCGGGACGGCTCATCCGTCTGGATACGCTATAACGGCAGGGCGATATCCCCCCCGGACATGAGCAAGGGGACTATCTGGATACTGGAAGATATCACCGAACGGAAGCAGGCAGAGGAAGAGCTGCGCCAGAACCGGGAACTGTTGCATTCGATAATCGAGGGGATTTCTGATGCGATCTTCGTAAAAGAGTTGACCGGCCGCTACATCCACTTAAACAGTGCGGCATGCAAGATTGTCGGCAGAAGTCTTGTCGAGGTTATAGGCAAGAGCGACGCCGAGCTTTTCACCACTGCAGAGGCAAAGATTATCATGGAGAGGGACCAGGCAGTCATAACTTCCAGGGAGAGCATGACATTCGAGGAGGCATTAACCGACTGCAGTGGCAACAGGCTTGATCTGCTCTCAACCAAAGGTCCGCTTTTCGACAGCAATGGCGAGGTGCGGGGGATTTTCACTATTGCCCGTGAAGTTACCATGATAAAGATGGCCGAGAAGGTCCTGGCCAGAGCCAATGAAGAGCTGGAGCAGCAGGTAAAAGAGCGGACCGCGGCGCTTCAGTCGGTAAATTTTCAGCTGGCCGCAGAAGTAGCTGAGCGGCGGAGCATTGCCGAGGAACTGCTCGAACAGCAACATAAATTGGGGGCGATGACCCTCGAACTATCCCTTGCCGAGGAGAGGGAGCGTTGCCGCATCGCTGCCGAACTGCACGACCGGGTAGGCCAGCAACTGATCATGGGGAAAATCAGACTCGACGCACTGGCAAGCAGGTTGGGGGGTGATAACTCCGATGCAGATGTCGATGCCATCAACAAGATTGTGGCAGAGTCTCTAAATGACATCAGGTCCCTCACCTTTCAGCTCCGCCCACCTATCCTGGCCAGTGCCGGGCTTGAGGCGGCACTGCAATGGCTGGCAGAAGAGATGCTGGAGGACCATAGGCTAAAGGTGGAGGTCGAGAAGGATAATCTCCCCAAGCCCCTGCAGTACGAGATAAGCTCATCCATATTCCAGGGTGTGCGCGAACTCCTGCTGAACGTGGTGAAGCACTCCGGGGTAAAGTCTGCCAGGCTCTCAATACTACGTGATGCCGATAACATCTGCATCACCATCACGGACAATGGGGCCGGTTTTGATATCGATGCAGCAAAGGAGCGCAAATCGAGAACAGGCGGGTTCGGGATATTCAATATCCAGACCAGGGTTGAATATCTAGGGGGAAGCTTTACAATTGAATCTGCCCCTGGCAAGGGGACCAGAGGGGTGATCATCGCCCCGCTGAATATCTGACCGGCATGCAGAGGAGCAGCTAAGGATGAACCTCAACGTAATGATCGTCGATGACCACAAGATTGTCTGCGAGGGGCTTTGCGCTCTGCTGGAGAAGGAGGCTGATCTTCAGGTGGTAGCTACTGCCAACTGCGGCAGCATGGCATTGCAGCTGGCCCGGGAACACAAGCCTGACGTGATCGTCATGGACATCAGCATGCCAGACATAAATGGCATTGATGCCACCAGACAGATTGTCAGCGAGATGGGAAATGTCCGTGTCCTGGCACTCTCCATGGAGTCGGACCGGCGCTTTGTGGTGGAGGCATTGAAGGCAGGGGCAGCCGGCTACGTGATAAAGGATTCCGCCTTTGCGGAACTGGCAACGGCAATACGGACTGTCGCCAACAACGAGACCTATCTCGGACCAAAGATCACTGAACTGATCATCAAGGATTATCTGCAGCGGATCCCTGAGGAGGTGTCAGCAACCTTTGAAAGCCTCACCCAGCGTGAGCGGGAGATACTGCAGCTGGTGGCAGCCGGAAAGAACAGCAAGGAGATTGCCCTGTTATGCAATGTCAGCACAAAGACCGTTGAAAACCAGCGCCTCAGCATCATGAAGAAGCTCGACCTCTACAGTATAGCCGAACTGACCAAATATGCGATCAGAAAAGGTCTAACTTCGCTTAAGTAGACTCTCCGTTGACAAAAACCACCCTCTCCCGCTTGGGATATTGCGCAACCTTGCTAGGAATTCCCCTATTCACAAAAACCACACTTTGGTTATACTATAATTAATTAAATAATTTGTCAGACAAAAGAAGCGGTATCATCTATAGAGACTGATACCTGCCATCGCCCCGAGAGTGGTTATGTCAGAATTCTCTGTATCGACGACCGACTGAAAATCCGCAAGCAACTCAGTCGTCTGACCACTTCCTCTTTATCGACGTCGAATCAGCGGAAAAGGGGATCGTCTGGCGGGATAATACCAATAGCAGATTGGCAATTTCCCGATTCAGATAAAGAAAGCAGCTGCAATGAAGACATTTAACATCATGCTGGTGGAAGATAATAGCGATGATGAAGAGTTGACCCTGCGGGCGCTCAGAAGAGCAGGATTCACTAATATCACTGTTGCAAGGGATGGCGCCGAAGCCCTGGATATCCTCCTGGGTGATGGTCGGTCTGGTGGCGGCAACAACTCTCTACCCGACCTGCTGTTGCTCGATCTGCGTCTGCCGAAGCTCGACGGGATAGATGTCTTGCGCAGACTTCGTTATGACGAGCGGACAAAGGGGATAAAGGTCATTGCCCTCTCATCATACGAAGATCCCTATGACCGTATGAATTGCAGAGAGCTCGGCGTGCTCGATTTCTGGCCCAAACCCCCTGACGGGGAGAGATTTGCATCTCTTTTCCGCTGAGCCCCCCTCTCTACTTCTCCATCTTCTCCGTATCCTGCCGCACTATCCGCACCCTGACAATGGCAGTCCGCTTGACCTCCTCGCAGATGAAGCGATAGTTGCGCCAGGCCAGCTCCTCCCCCTTGAGCGGGAACCGCCCCAGTTCGTCCAGGATCAGCCCGGCCAGGGTGTCGTAGGGGATATGCTCGTCAAGTTTTATGCCAAGCAGGTCTTCCAGGTCGTTGATTGAGAGGAGCGCATCCACCAGCAGAGTGCCGTCGGCCAACCGCTGTACCCGCTTCGGCTCGCCGACGTCGTGTTCGTCCTCGATCTCCCCCACCAGCTCCTCGAGCAGGTCCTCGGTGGTGACCAGACCGCTCAGACCGCCATATTCGTCCACCACCAGCGCCATATGGATATGCTGACGCTGCATCTCCTTCAGCAGCTCGTTGACCATCTTCGCCTCCGGCACGTAGAAGGGGGGGCGGATTATGGCATCGAGAGCGAAATCGGGGTCGGTCACCATCCGGCCGAGGAAATCCTTGCCATGGATGAAGCCGACTATCTCCTCGATAGTGCCGCGAAAGACCGGATAGCGGGAGTACTGGTTGTCAAGGATGAAGCGGAGCATCTCCTGCCTTGACCAGTCGAGATTGAGACCGGCCATCCTGGTGCGGGGGACCAGCACTTCGCGGACTGCAGTATGGGTGAAGTCGAAGATGTTGCGGATATATTCGTGTTCGGTGGCACTGAAGACACCGCTTTCATGCCCTTCGGCCACGATATGCTGGACCTCTTCGCGGGTTATGAAGGCGTGCCCCTCCCCCTTGATGCGTAACAGCCGGAGGACCGCCTTGCTGGAGATGGTCAACACCCCCACCACCACCATCCCTGCCCTGGCCAGGAAGGTTATGGTCCGTACCACCTTGAGCGCCATCGGGTCGGCATGGTGCAGGCCGATGGTCTTAGGCACCAGTTCACCTACGATCAGGATGAGATAGGAGATCACTGCCACCACTAGGGTCACGGCGACAGGTTCGGCGGCATTGTGCAGCAGCGGATAGGAGGAGCGGAGCAGGAACGGCTTCAGATGCTCCACCGCGATCACCCCGCCAACCGCCGAGGCGGTCGAGCCGATCACGGTCATGCCGACCTGTACCACTGCCAGCAGGCGATGCGGGTCTTTCTGCAGTTCGTCCACCTGTCTGGCCCGCTCGTCGCCAGCCGCCACCAGCTGGGCGATGCGGCTCTTGCGGATGGAGATGATGGCGAATTCGGAACAGGCAAAAAAACCGTTCAGGACAATAAGAATGGCGATTACGATCAGTTCCAGGGTGACAGTATCCAACTCTCCTCCATAACATTCCAGGGGTGACAGCTGCTTCAATTTTCGCCGCAGTTGCAGCGATTGTCAACAAGCATCGTCGCTATCCAAGGTACCAGACGAAAAAGCTGCTTGACACTATTCTCCCCCGCCATTACAATAGGTTATCATTTGACAACCAATCAGGAGCCGACTATGGAAGAGCTCACCCGTCGCCAGCAGCAGGTGTTCGACTACCTTACCGCAACCCTGGAGAGCCGCGGCTACCCCCCTACTCTGCGGGAGATCGCCGGCCACCTGAAGGTGACCGGCACCCTCGGGGTGATGAAGCATTTGGATGCGTTGACCCGCAAGGGTTTCATCCGCCGCGAGGCAGGGAGTTCCAGGGGGATAACCCTGGCCGGGCCGACCGCCATGGCAACCGTCCTGCCTATTGTCGGGGTGGTCCGGGCCGGTACCCCGGAACCGGCGATCGAGGATATCGAGGGTTATTTCGCCCTCGACCGGGACCAGCTCCGCTCCGGCGGCACCTTTTTTCTCCGCGTCAAGGGTGACTCCATGATCAACGCAGCGATCCTCGATGGTGACCTGGCACTGGTCCGCCCCCAGGCCACGGCCGACAACCGAGATATCGTCGTCGCCATGGTGGATGGCGAGGCGACCCTGAAACGCTTCTACCGCGAACGGGGGAGAATCCGTCTGCAGCCGGAGAACCCCAATCTGGAGCCGCTGATTATAAGCCCGGGGAAGGCTGAATTGTTTATCATCGGCAAGGTGGTAGGAATCTACCGGCAATGTTAGGAAATTTCCAGGAACCTGTCCGGGTCGCTGTCATCTTCGGCCCGGGGAACAGTATCCGACCGGTCTGGTTCGACTGGCGCCGGCGCAAGTATGCCATAGAGGAGGTTACCTGCAGCTGGGAGGAGCGCCAGGGGGAGATCCGACTCTTCCACTTTGCCGTGAGCGATCCGGCCCGTAACCTCTTCGAGCTTACCTACAACGCCACCAGCCACTGCTGGTCGCTGGCGGCAATTGAAACAGCAGGATAACGGCCATGGGATACCCCAGCATGCAGCAAGATGACCGGACCATAATCCATATCGACATGAACGCTTTCTTTGCTGCGGTGGAGCAGCAGGCCAATCCGGCACTACGCGGCAAGCCTGTTGCTGTGGCCGGGGCAGCCAGCCGGACCGTCATCCTGACCGCCTCCTATGAAGCGCGCGCCTTTGGCGTCAAGACCGGCATGCGCCTCGGCGAGGCACGGGCCGTCTGCCCAGGGCTGATAATGGTCCCCACCAACAACCGCCGCTACACCCATATCTCCCGCCTGATCATGGCCATGCTGGAGGATTTCACCCCGCTTGTCGAGGTCTTCTCCATCGACGAGGCGTTCCTCGATGTGACCGGCAGTCTGCGCCTCTTCGGCAGCGCAGAGCACATCGCCCGTCTGATAAAGGCCCGCATCCGGCACAACTTCGGCCTCACCTGCTCCATCGGCATCGCCCCGAACAAGCTGCTCGCCAAGCTCGCCGCAGAGATGCAGAAACCGGACGGCCTTACCATCATCAGGGGTGACCAGGTGGGGGATATCCTGGAGCGGGTAGCGGTCAAGGAGCTCTGCGGCATCGGTCGGAAGACGCAGCGGCTGCTGGAGAGCTACAACATCATCAGCTGCGGCGACCTGGGGCGCTTCCCGGTCGATATCCTGCGGCGCAGGTTCGGCATCGTCGGCGAGCGGCTGAGCGAGATGGGGAGAGGGATAGATTTGAGCCCGGTGATCCCGGCCGGGGCCGCTGCAGAGGTGAAGTCGGTCGGGCACAGCATGACCTTTGCCCACGACCTGACCAGCCGCCAGGAGTTGCTCACCGCACTGCTGCAGCTCGCCGAAATGGTCGGGCGAAGAAGCAGACGCTACGGAGTGGCCGGCACCACCATCCACCTGACTATCCGCTATGCCGACTTCACCACCTTCGGCCGGCAGCAGAGCCGGAGCGAACCGACCAACAGCAGCGCCCAACTGTACCGGGAGGCGCTCGCCATCCTCGACAGCTTCTCCCTGCAGCAACCGGTACGCCTCCTCGGCGTACGGCTCAGCAATCTCTGCTACCAGCGGGAACAGCTCCCCCTCTTCGGCGCCGAGCGAAGAGCGGCACTCGCCACCGGTGCCATGGACAGCGTCAACAACCGCTACGGTGACTTCACGGTCACCTTTGCCACCCTTATAGATGCACCGGACAAGGGGTCACGGGTCATATCGCCAGCCTGGCGGCCAGAGGGGATACACCGGGTAGAGGTGGAATAATAAAGCCCTGTACGGTTTGGCAACCGGTCCAGGGCTTTATGGCAGGTCAATATACGATCCAGTGCTGGTTACTTGCAGTCGCCGATCCGTCTCGCCTTGTACTTGCTGGTCATGACCATACCCTCTGTCGAGAACTTCATGCTCCCTTCATAGGAGGTCCCCCCCTTGAAAACGATCTCCCCCTCCCCCTTGCTCGGCTTCTTGCCGGTGCAGACCGTCTTCCAGGTCGTTCTGCTGCCAGATTGCTTCAGATCGGTGATCTTGCAGTTCTCCTGCTGTTTCGGCACCACCTTCTGGCTATCCTTCAGCTCCTCCTTGGTATAGCAGTGGGTAATCGTGGTAGGTGGCATCTTGACCGGCATCCCCGGCATATCCATGGTGGTGGTTATCTCCCAGAGCCCTTCCTTCATCGGCCCCTGGCCGGCGGCCAGCAACGGCAGCGAAAGCAACAGGAACAGCAACGCAACTGATATTGTACGACGCATCATGGTCCCCTCCTTCTCCATTAATGTCATGACATCCTGGTAAATTGTCGCATATCTCCGGCATAATACCAGACAAAAAAGGGAGCTCCGCTTTATATCACTGCTCCGGCAATGAGAGTGGCGTAACCTCCTGCTCCATCCAGAAGGAGTTATCGAGATATATCTGCACTTTGAGGATAGCAGGGTCGAGTTCCAGGGTCTGCCTCCCCAGCAATGGCAGGCAGACGCGGCCATGCGCTTTCAGATAGACCTTCTCGCCCTCGACCCGGTCAAGTCTGTAACAGTCGCTGGGGGTCTCCAGGGTAACCCGGTAAACCGGGGGGGCAGCGCAGGCTGCCATGAATAAGAGGGGAAGTAGTAATAGCAAGAAACGCCACATGGATGCAATCCTCCTGCATATAGAAAAATATCACCAACGGCTCCGGCAGACCTCTCCGGCAGAGATGCTCTCCTCTCTGTAGCATTTTAACAGCAGCCTGTAAATAGCGAAGGGGTTGGCAAAGCTCCGGACAGCAAGAAGGGGACAAAAAAGGCCGGCGTAAGCCGGCCTCTGGAGGTATGCAGCTGAGCTACAACAGCCTGTTATTCATCACAATACTCTTCCCTTTTGACTCTGCGCGGTAGAAGGGTCAGATACTCAGGGCGAAGCTTGTAGTTGCGCCCCAGGTATTCCCATATTTGCGCCGCGTCATCGGAATAACTGCCATCTCCGGCCAGGTGGCCATCAAGAATGTGATATTCATCATTGACAGGTGGGTGCTTCACCTTCCTATAGTCATCCATGGAGATGATCTTGGCACTCATCTTTCTCCTCCTTTTCAGCATAACTGCCGGCAAAGACCGGGAAAAGAGCATTTACCCTATTTATCGGCAGCAGATGACGACACTTTAGGAAAAAATAATAGCCGCAACATTATTGACTTACTCACCCCTCTCATTTAATCTTGTTTCAGCCCTGCAAATCAGGCCATCTCTACTAATCAAAATAGTCTGGAGGTACAACGGTCGCTGGTGGGCCGCCCGGTCTTCAAAACCGGTGTGGGGGATGAATAATCTCCCGGGTGAGTTCGATTCTCATGTGCCTCCGCCATAATTAAACCCGCTAGTTAGGGCTTAGCAGCGCATACTTCTCTGTTACCCTGATTACTGCTGAATTAGTAGCCTGATACATTTCATCTGATTGAACAAATAATCTTTACAATGCAAATAAAGACGTTGCGACATATTGTGTCAAAACGTCCTGATATGTTTAACACAAGGTAATTCTTATCTTTTTCGAGGGGTATCAATGCCAAAGATAATTGATCGAATGATAGGAATGTTACGGAAGAAGAAACCGGCAAAAACGGTTCAACATTATACATTGCCGATTATCGAGAATGGTGAGTATGTCGGTTGCTTCATGATTAAGAATGACGATGCAGTTGATAAAGCTGCCAGGCAGAAGAAAAAACCATGACTACCATGAATGTCAAGGTTCCATCTGAATATGGTGGGATGATGCTGGAAAGCTCACGGGTTGTGGTCGAAGGATAACCGGCAAAGTGCTTTATATCGATTTGGCTGGGGATGAAGGGTAAAGGGTATGCTTCATTGACTTTACATGCCATCCATTGTATTAAGATGAGGTATTTTTTATGATTTCCCCTTTGGAGGGGTGTGATGGATGAGGGCGCGGGAATGGATAGAGGCCGCTTGGTCAGCTGATATTGGCTGGTCGGGCGGTTTTTTTGTTGATTGAAAATTAAGTATTGTATCAACGGAATTCCGGGGATACCGCTTCCATATCTCTTCTCGACCAAGCGGGGTTAACCTAACTCTCTTGTGCATGTTCATGTTTACAACTCCTATAATAGAGTCTGTAAACAATGCTAGAATTTTTTACAATTTATAGGTTATCGATCACTCAAAGGACCAATTCATGACCATCACACTTGCCGAACTACTCAAAGACAGCACCTATAAGCTGACTCAATTCAAACCTGCGCAAATCAAGGCTCTCGAAGCAGGCATTACCATGAAGGAATCGGGTAAGACTATTGCCCCGCACGTAAACTGTCTGGTGCGCGGCAAGCTGGTCAAGCTGACGCCGGAAGAGGTTGTCCGCCAGTTGTATGTCTTGGTCCTGAAGGACGACCTTGGTTATCCGGTCAGCCGCCTGTCCCTTGAGTACGACGTCACCCGCGGCCGGGAGAAGAAGCGGGTCGACATCTGCGTTTTCGATAAGGACAAGACCACCACGCCGTACATTTTGGTAGAACTGAAAAAGCCGAAGCTGAAAGACGGTAAGGAGCAGCTCAAGAGTTACTGCAACTTCAGCGGCGCGCCAATGGGGGTCTGGAGTAACGGCGAAAGCATCTCCTATTACCACCGCAAAGACCCGAACTACTTCGAGGACATCCCTGCTATCCCGTCAGCTAAGGAAAAGCTTTCCGACATCCTCACCGCCCGCTGGAATATCGACGATCTGGTGAAGATGGACAAACTGGTCAACCAGCGGAAATCGCTCAAAGACCTGATTCTGGAGATGGAGGACGAGGTTCTTGCCAACGCCGGGGTGGATGTCTTTGAAGAGCTGTTTAAACTGATCTTTACCAAGTTGTACGACGAAATGGAGAGCGGACGGGATAAAAAGCGCCACTTGATGTTCAAAAACTACGGTGACACCGAAACCGAGCTGAAGGCGAAGATTCAGGACTTGTTCGACAAGGCACGGGGCAAGTGGGAAGGGGTTTTTCCCGACGGGGCAAAGATCGACCTCACCCCCAGCCACCTGGCGGTCTGCGTCGCCTCCCTGGAAGGGGTCAAGCTGTTCAACTCCAACCTGGACGTGGTGGATGAAGCCTTCGAATACCTCATCAACAAGAGCAGCAAGGGGGAGAAGGGGCAGTACTTCACTCCGCGCTACGTCATTGACATGTGCGTCAAGATGCTCAATCCGCAAGAGCACGAAACCATGATCGACACTGCCGCCGGCAGCTGCGGTTTCCCAGTGCATACCATCTTCCATGTCTGGGAGCAGATCATGAAATCCGAAGGGTTGAGCAAGAGCCACCTCTTCACCACTGAAAAGAAACCGGTCCGCTGCGAAACCTACGTACAGGAAAAGGTCTTTGCCATCGACTTTGACGAAAAGGCGGTCCGCGTGGGTCGGACGCTCAACCTGATTGCCGGTGACGGCCAGACCAACGTGCTGCACCTGAACACTCTGGATTATGAGCGTTGGGACGAAAAGACCAAGGATGAAGACTGGACCGACATCTACGGCATGGGCTGGAAAAAGCTGCGCAAACTGCGGATGGAGAAAGAACAGAACCAGGATTTCTCTTTCGACATACTCATGGCCAACCCCCCCTTTGCCGGCGACATCAAGGAGACCCGCATTCTGGCCAAGTACGAGCTGGCCCATTCTGTCAGTCTGGACAAAATAGCCAAGGTCGATGAAAACGACCCGAACATTGAGGATGTCACCCAGCGTACCCCGACCTTCCCTGAACTTCTCCGTGTCAGTCACGAGAAGATTTACAAAATGGCCGATGGCACCTTCCGCAAGGTGAAGGTCAAAGACCAGAACAATGTCGGTCGTGACATCCTTTTTATCGAGCGCAACCTGAGCTTCATCAAGCCGGGCGGGCGAATGGCGATAGTCCTGCCGCAAGGCCGCTTCAACAACTCCAGCGACAAGTACATTCGCGAATACATCGCCGACCACTGCCGCATCCTAGCAGTGGTGGGGCTGCACGGTAATGTCTTCAAGCCCCACACCGGCACCAAAACCAGCGTGCTGCTGGTGCAGAAGTGGAACGACGACCCGAAGGCCGGGCCGCTCTGTCCCAGGAAGGAAGATTACCCGATCTTCTTTGCCACCATGCGGGAGCCGAGCAAGGACAACAGCGGCGACAAGATTTACCTGAAGAAGAAAGACTTGCAATCGGAAACCGCCACGGAACCGGCAACTGACAAGGTGGCAGAGGTTGTCGATCATTACGACGCCTCGCCGCAAGACCTTAATGGGTATGTACTGGACGCCCACGACCATCTGATCGTAAAGCACGACCTGTTCAACCACGACGGCCTGACGCAAGACGGCATTGCCGAGGCGTTCATCGAGTTTGCCAAGAAGGAGGGCCTAAGTTTTTTTCCCTAGGCCCCTTTGACGAGGCCCGCTACAGGGCGTTGTTGGAGGGGCTTGAAATATCAGAGTTGTCGTTTAATGAAGTTCAGAAAAACAATGAGAGTATAAGGCTCGATAGTCAGTTTTTTTTCAAAGAGTATTTTCACCTTCTCGAATTTCTTTCGACTAAGCAGAATGAACGCCTAGTAAATGTGACTTCTTGGGTTACTCAAGGGCCAAATCCGACATTCTGTGAATTCGACAAAAATTCAATTCCCTGCCTTACCGGTCGGAATATCAACAAGGGTAGAGTTACCTATGCTGATGCTGACTATGTTGACATGGCAGAATATGCGTCGCTGAAAAAATTTCAAATTAAACCAGGTGATACTCTTGTAACGCTAAAAGGTTTAGGTTCCATCGGTAAAATAGGATATGTGACAGAAAAGAGAGCTGCTATTTTTAGTAGAGACGTTGGAATTATCAGACCGAAAGGAATTGACCCAGCATACCTCAATGCTTTTATCCTCTCAACTTATGGACAAAAACTTGTTGCTCGTGGTGAAACCGGCGGCACCGGGCAACGTACACTGACCACTTCATATTTAAAAAGTATTCTGGTCCCACGATTTGCAATTGAAAAGAGAATCGGCGATTTTGTAGTACTTTCAGAGGAAGTGCTGAAAAAATCTGAGGGGGCATATATGCAAGCCGAGAGTCTCCTCCTCAACGCTCTTAAACTGTCAGTCTACTCCCCCAGCACCGCCAACACCAACGTCAAATCCTTCCAAGAGTCTTTTCTCAACTCCGGTCGTATGGATGCGGAGCATTACCAGCCGAAGTTTGACGAAATCGAAGTGCTGATCAGAAACAATGGTGAATATTGCCGCCGGATTGAGGAGATACAAACCTACAACTCACGGGGCATGACAGCGATCTACGACGAATTCGGCACCGTGGATATGATCACACAGAAGCACATTCAAGAAACAGGGCTCGATTACGACAATTTCGACAAAACGGATCTGGTGCACTTTTCCGAAAGCGAATCCGCTTTTGTCGGGGAGAACGATATTCTCATCTACGGAACCGGCGCGAACATCGGCAGAACACAGCCATATCTACGAAAGCTAAAAGCGGTCGCGTGTCAGGACATTATCATACTGCGTGTCTCAGAAGAGTATAATCCGGTGTATGTTGCCTTTGTCCTTAACTCGATCATCGGTCGTCTGCAAACCGAGAAAATGAAGACTGGTTCAGCTCAGCCGCACCTTTACCCCAAAGACATTGCCCAGTTCATCATTCCGTTTGTTGCCAAGGAAGTTCAACAACAAATCCGGGAGAAAATTATTTCCTCCCTGGCGCTCAGAAAGCAATCCAACTCTCTGCTGGAGGTCGCCAAGCGAGTGGTGGAAATCGCCATTGAGCAGGACGAGGCGGCGGCGCTGGCGTATATTAAGCAGAAGGAGTTGCAATAACTAAGCTTTAGGGGTCAGACACCCACAACTCATTTTAAGGGAAACATACTTATTCAAAACTCACTGAAAGGTCTTCATTATGCCATTAACCGTTGCAATCATAGAAAACAAGCTATGCAGCGAAATCGACCTGGAGACACCGACACCGTCTGCATCCGGCAAGACCTTACTGAATAAGAAGTAGTCTCAGCTGGATCAACCCTTCACCAGCCAACTTCAAGATCGCTTGACATAAAACTTGACTTATACTTGACATTAGATTAGTCTTTCCCCATGACATATATCCCCCGATTCACTATCACCCCGCGCCTGCTTACCAGTGTCGAACAGGTGGCTGCTTTGCGCGAGCGCATACAAAGCGCCGTGGTGGACCTTGCCTGGATTCCCGCCTTGCAGAAAGATACCCGTTCCCGCAACGTTCATGCCTCGACAGCCATCGAAGGAAATCCGCTGACCCTTGAGCAGGTCCGCGCCCTGGAGGAAGGGGGTGAGCTGTCAGCTCCCGGCACCCGGCACAAGCGGGAGGTTATCAACTATTTTGCCGGTTTGCGTTATCTGGAAAAGAACGCAGCCAAAAAGACCATCCGCCATCCGGACATTCTTGAACTGCACCGGATTCTGGCCGGAGAGGTTATGGACCAGGGTGAGGCTGGAACATACCGGACTATTGCCGTGCGTGTCGGGCAGTATCTTCCTCCTCCGCCGGATGCCGTGTCGGGGTTGATGTTCGAGTTGCTGGAGTGGTGGAACAAGGATGCGCAGCAACTTTCGCCGGTGCTCAGTTCGGCTGTCCTGCATTACCGATTCGAGGCCATTCATCCATTTGCCGACGGCAATGGTCGTACAGGTCGGGCGCTTGCGTTGTGGGAGCTTTACCGGCGCGGTTTCGACACCCATCATATCTTTTCGGTGGACGAATATTACTGGAAAGACCGGCCAAGTTACTATGCCGCACTGGATGGCGTGCTGCAAGCAGGAGAAGACCTGACCGCATGGCTGGAATATTGTGCGGAGGGGCTTCGACAAACGCTAGAACAGGCGTGGCTGCGGATTCAGGTATTTCAGGTCGGTTCCACCGAGAGACTGGTACTACGACCACGCCAGGAGCAGCTTCTCAACCTTCTCCGCGATCACGGCAGCATGGCCCCCGGCCAAATATGGCAGGCACTAGGGGTGTCTCGACAAGGGGCGATGGATCTGTTACGACCATTACTGGAAGCAGGACTGGTCGAAAAAGTAGGTGGGAAGAAGACCGGGCATTACGTATTGAGAAAAACATGAAGAAATTGCGGGCAGCTCTGCATCCTGAACATTGTTATTACCTCCGCTATCAATTATACTAATAAAGATAGAGCTTCGATTATATAGTCAGCAAAATCATTTCAAGGTTACAGCTTTGGGGGTATTTTTGGGGGTATGTGCTAAAAGTCCAATTGATAATTAGCTGCAACAACAAGCAGTTACATTAGATATTGGCTTCCCATGTGCGAATTCAAAGTTTGAGAAGGCATGTTATGAATTACTGCTACAGAACTGATGGGGATTTAGGGATTGTGGAGCTGTCCGGGGAGAAAACCTTTCCGGATGCCAAAGACGCCTGGGAAAGGATTCGGCTGGCAATTAATGATGATTCTTTAAATAGTGTATAATCAGACTAAATTTATTTGGGGGGAGCAGATGATTACCAGGAGATCAGCATTACGATTCATCATATTGCTCGGCATCACCATGTCAATCTCGGTTTTGCCAGGTTGCGGCGGTGGCAGTAGCGGTAACAGCAGCGCCACCCTGACAAGCATCCAGATTACCCCTGCCAACCCTTCTATAGCGAAGGAGACAAAGGTTCTGCTCACCGCTACCGGTGCCTACAGTGACCATACCACCCGGGACCTGACCAGTCAGGTGACCTGGTCGAGCAGCTCCTTGACAGTTGCATCCGTAGACAGTGGCGGGATGGTAACCGGTAATGCCCAGGGTACCGCGACCATCACCGCCAGCAAAGCGGGGATTAGTGGCACAGTCTCCTTGACCGTGACCACGGCAGCGCTCATCGCCGATCCTCCGGCAGACGATTCGAGCTACTTCCAGATCATGCTCGACAACCGTATCAGCAGCGGCCAGACAGTCCATCTTACCGCCACTGCCAACCAGATGCAGCTCAACAGTACGTTCATCGAGAAGATCACCTGGCTCACCGGCGGCGGGGCCAGTTTCGACGACTGGACCAGACCGGTTTTCCAGGTAGTCGATTCTACCAGTGGGAGCAACGCGACCGGAGCCAATTTCAACTCCACCTACGATGTTACCCTCGACAAACTGCCGCTCGACCCGACCGGCCAATACCGGATTCTGAAGATCCCCTTCCTCATGCCTGGTGACTCGACCCGCTCGTTGGCCGGTTCTGGACACCTGACCATAACCCTCGGCACCCCGGCTGTGATGCAGATCAATACGGGTGGCCCAGATGCAGCCGGCTTCTCTTTTGCCCTCCCCTCTCCAGACAGGGCCGGGGCGGGTGGAATGAACCGCTGGGACTTCCTGGAGTTCAACTGCGCCACCCCTGCTTCGAGCGGTAAACCGGTCTGCTTTGTCAACACCACCAATGTCGATTTCTTCTCGCTCGGGGTGACTATCAAGGGGCGTAAGGCAGACGGGAGCATGGCGACCTTCGGTCTCGATCTGGACCGGGCCAGACCGGTTACCAGCACCCTTGCAGCCCTCAAGGGACTGACCGGCGATTACGCGGCCGGACTGGTCACCTCTAGCTCAGGAGCCTTCCTCCGCTTCCTCGCCCCGGGTCACTCTTTCGGCACTTCAGCAACTGCACTCGATACTGCAATTACCAACGGTTACAACTATTACAAGACCACCCCGCTGAAGTTCAATGTCGGCGCAGTCAGTTACGAGGCTACCACTGTCGGGAACTCACTCGCCTTCACCGCACCTCTCGCATTCACGGTCGACAAACCGAAATCCTGGGAGGTCGCTGCTGCCAAGGGGCCGCTGGACGTTGCCGGCAAAGCTGTAGCCATTCAGAACGGGCTCAAGTATCTGGCAGCCTATCTCAACCGCGGTGTCTTCGAGAATACGGCGCTCTGGAATAGTCCCACCCAGTGGTATCCGACCGGTAGCATCCATAACGAATACTCGCACATCCTTCACCTGCGCTTCATCAATGGCGCCACCTACGGCTTCTCCTTTGATGACGTCCCTGGTGGCGGAGTCACCTCTGACCCGTCGATCCCGACCTGCACATCGATGAGCCTGGTCCTCACCGACGACTAGAGGCTTGTTTTAAGTCCTTCACCTGGGATATATCTGGCCTGCCGTCATATGGCGGCAGGCCGGTAGACTCTTTACACCACTTATAACTTTTAAATAAATAGATTATCATTTTTGTACTAAACTACTGTGCTGGCATTGTATGGTAAAACCTGTAATCATCGATATCCATTGTCATACTGCCGGTATCGGTGCTGGCGATAGCGGCTGCTTTGTCTCTCCGGCCCTGCGCCGGAGCTGGAAATACCAATTCTATCTGAAGGCCTTTGGCGTCACGGAAAAGGAGCTGGCAAAATCTGGTGACTCCCTGGTAATTGATCGGCTTGCCAGAGAACTCGGCAGAGCGACAGCTGTACAGGGTGCCGTTATTTTGGCCCTGGATGGGGTAATTGATACGCACGGGAGACTCGACCTTGACAATACCGATCTCTACGTCCCGAATGATTTCGTTGCCAGGGAGACCAGCAAGCACCCAAACCTCCTCTTCGGTGCCAGCATCAACCCCAATCGCTACGATGCCCTCGACGAGCTAGACAGAGCTAGCAGAACCGGTGCTGTCCTGATAAAGTGGCTGCCGGCAATACAGCATATAGACCCGGCAGACAAGCGCTTCATCCCCTTCTATCGCCGCCTGGCTGAGCTCGGGCTGCCGCTCCTCTGCCATACCGGTGAGGAGAACTCCTTTACCTATAGCATCAATGAGCTGGGCGATCCCGACAAACTCCGCCTCCCCCTTGCCGAGGGGGTTACGGTTATCGCAGCCCATGCCGCCAGTAGCGGTCGGAACCATCGGGAGCGGAATCATGACCGCTTTCTCCGCCTCTGCAGAGAATTCCCCAACCTTTATGCCGACATATCATCACTGACACAGGTCAACCGGCTCGGCCACCTGCCACGCCTGCTCCGCCATCATGAACTGCATGGGCGCCTCCTTTACGGCACCGACATGCCGCTCCTCTGTACCGGCATCACTTCGCCGCTGCTACATGCCTATCGCCTGCCACCGGCAATGCTCTGCACCATAATGTCACTCAACAATCCATGGGACCGTGATGTTGCCTTGAAAAAAGGGCTTGGGGTGACTGAGCAGATTCTGGCAAACAGTGCCGACCTGTTGGGGCTTGCCAACAAAGTATTTACCCTCTCCGGGCAAAAAGATCAGCGGGATAAAGCAACAATCGACACATAATCTGCTCCCTTTTCCGACCAATATTTGCCCCTGAAAGAGCTCGGGCAATATAGCAGTTGGGGATGAGAACACCGCTCCTGCAAAACTTCTTTTTGCTTCATCCGGGCAAAAAATCTGCTGAGCAGCCACCAAACCTTTACATCCTAACACTTTGAATTATCGTATTTTATTGTTTTAGATACTTACCGACTTACCCGCAAGACCGAAACATATTGTTGGGGTAAATACCTATTTACCAGCAAATCAAACATCTTCAGGTAAGACCATACTTACCTGTACAGTATTGCAAAATAAAAAGGGCAAGATATAATCTCGCCCTCTATACTGCATCAACCTTAATAAACACCGGATAGCTATTTATAGCGAAGCCCGATCGCGTAGTCTGCCACCGCATCGATCTGCTCTTTAGTCAGCGTCCCCTTGAACGCAGGCATCTTCCCCCTCCCTTTTTCGATAAGCGCAATCACCTTATCCTTGTTCATGGAACTTCCGCTCAGAGCAATCGATTTTATGTCGACTTTCAGGATTTTCGCCATCTTTGAGGTCGGCATACCTCCTGAGCCGTGACAACCTGCACAGTTTGCATTGTAATCAGTTCTTGCATCAGCCAGGGCAATGACCGGCATGAAAAGCAACAGCAGTAGTGCACCGGGAATAGACACTTTCTTCATGGGCTCCTCCTCTTTCTTAATATTACTCTACCCTATATCTCCCTGACGTCAAGGATAGACAATAACCACAATTGGCGGTCTATTTATATCAAGACAAGCATATTTGCCATGCTTTAGTTGTTTACATAATTGTATTGTTTTTGTTGTGCTTCTGAATCATACTAGCAGCTTATTGCGGCAACTAAATATATCTCCGATTAACGATAAATTGTCTGTCCACTTTTGTCGCAACAAGTAAATATATATTACACCCTTCCTTACACACAGAGGTGTAAATTAGATAAGCCAACTCACCGATATTTTTGATGTTTACCTGGGTTTTCTGGAGTGGCACAATTGCTGCTAATGACTAATTGTCTGGGCATTCCCGACAAAATGCAAATTGGCTGCTATAATAATAAAATAATGCTTATATCTATATGCCGAAAGGAAGCTGAACGTGCACAAGTTATTCATTATGATACTGGCACTCCTTATCGCCTCCGTAGCTACTGCCGAGGAATCATCCAGAACAGAGGAGCAGAAGACCTTTTATGCCTTGGGTTTGAGTGTCTACCGCTCCCTGGCGGGATTCGCCCTCACCCCTGCCGAGCTTGATCAGGTCAAACAGGGGATGACGGATGCCAATGCCGGCAAACCGCTGGCAATAGAACCTAGCGCCTACGATACAAAGATACAGGATCTTGTCAGGGCACGCCGTAAAACCCTGGGGGACAAGCAGAAAAGCCTGAACAAAGAGGTGCTTGAACTGGCCGCAAAAGAGCAGGGAGCAGAAAAAAGCAGTTCCGGTCTCATTTATATCCCCCTGAAAGAGGGTGCCGGATCGAACCCTGGTCCCACAGATATTGTAAAGGTCAATTATCGCGGCACCCTTGCCGACGGCAAGGAGTTCGACAGCTCCTACAAGCGCGGCATACCCCTTGAATTCCGTCTGAACCAGGTTATCAAATGCTGGACCGAGGGTTTGCAAAAGATGAAATCAGGCAGCAAGGCAAAGCTGGTCTGCCCTGCAGCAATCGCATATGGCGACAACGGCGCCGGCGACCTTATTCTCCCCGGGGCAACTCTCTCATTCGAGGTGGAGCTGCTTGAAGTGAAGAAATAGTAACACAATTAGTCCGACTACCGCCGTAACCATGCGGCAAGGTGATCAGTCATGAAAACTATAACAACATTAGTGCTATTATTACTCCCGACCTTTGCCTGGAGCGCTACTGACTGCCGGTTGATCGAATATCCGGAGCGCTATGAGGCTATCTGCGTCGGCGATGCCCCCCCGGCATCGGGGAAATTGAATATCGGAGAACGCAAAAATACTGTCTCTGATCTATCTGCGAATGGATCGAGGCGAGGCAGACTGGAACAATCAACCATGGAGAAGTCCAGAGCTGAACGGCTGGCAACTATCATCGCGGAACGGCAGAAGAATGGTCTGCACTGATTACTGCAGTCAGGCGGCCGCCATCATTATCATTATAATTTCAAGGGATTGCCGACAATGACAATAAAATGGACTCTTTTTCTCTGTATCTTCTGCCTCGCTGCACCGCTTTGTGCAGCAGAGCCGATAATTCTCAAGGATCAGCAGGACAAGATCAATTACAGTATCGGCCTCGACATAGCGCGCAACTTCAAGCAGCAGGGGGTTGAAATCGACCTCGAGCTGTTCATCAGAGGACTGAAGGATGGGCTGGCAGGGGGGGAGATGCTCCTTTCGGAAAAGGAGTACCGCAAGATATTAAGCACATTTCAGGCTGACCTGATACGGAAGAATTCGGTACGGAAACAGTTTGCCGCCATGGATAATAAAAAGGCAGGTGATGCTTTTCTGGCCGAAAACCGGACCAGAGATGGAGTGACTGTGCTCCCGAGCGGCCTGCAATACAGGATACTGCAAAAAGGGAGTGGCAAAATACCGACCATCAACGACAAGGTCGAATGCCGGTACAAGGCGTTTCATATCGACGGGACTGAATTCGACAGTTCCAAACTGGACATCCCTTCCATCTTCACCATCAAGGACGGGGTTATCCCCGGATGGAGAGAGGCACTGCAACTGATGCCGACCGGTTCCAAGTGGCAACTCGTCATCCCGCCACAATTAGCCTACGGTGATAGAGGGGTCGGCCGGAACATCGGGCCAAACGAGACTATGATCTTTGAAGTCGAACTGATTGCCATCAAATGACTGGAATCAAGCTATCACAACTTGAACAGACTGCAACCGCAGGGAGGTTATTCATGAGCCGGACTATTTTCAGGAGATTAATGATTGCGGCAGGGTTAGTCACCCTCCTCGCCTGGGGGGTATCACCCGCCACAGCAGGTCCGGGTGGCGGCACCTATTACGCCAACAGTCCGGCTGGTGGAGCATCGGGGACAGCACTGCGGAAATTCGTCGATTCGCTCCCCGGAATCGGTGCTGCGAACGCCAACAATCTCGGTCAGTATATCCCGCTGGCGACTCCGGACACAGCTACATTCGCCGGTTCTGACTACTACGAGATCGGCCTGCGGGATTACACCAAAAAGATGCATTCCGACCTCCCCAAGGCAACCAAACTTAGGGGCTATTACCAGATCAACGGACCTGATACCACCAGCCAGTATCTGGGACCTCTGATTCTGGCCCAGAAGGACCGCCCGGTCCGGGTTAAATTCGTCAATCAGTTGGGGACCGGCACAGCCGGCGACCTCTTCATCCCGGTCGACACCTCCCTGATGGGGGCTGGTCTCGGCCCGCTCGGCGCACCTGGCGGCAACTACACGCAAAACCGTGCCACTCTTCATCTACATGGCGGCAACACCCCCTGGATCAGTGACGGGACCCCGCACCAGTGGACAGTCCCGGCCGGTGAAACCACCCCTTATAAAAAAGGTGTCTCCACCAGGGACGTCCCGGACATGCCGGCATCTGGCGACGGTGCCATGACATTCTACTGGACCAACCAGCAGAGCAACCGGCTGATGTTCTACCACGACCATGCCTACGGCCTCACCCGGCTCAATGTCTATGCCGGTGAAGCGGCCGGCTATCTACTCACCGACCCGTACGAAGAGGATATGATCTCCGGCACCAACGTCACCGGCATCAATCCGGGCCTGAAAAAGGTCCTCCCCGACCTGGGGGGTGTCTACCATTGGGGGATTCCGCTGGTGATCCAGGACCGGACCTTTGTCCCGCAGAATATCGCTGTTCAGGATGCCAAGTGGACCAATCCTGCCTGGGGGACTTACGGCGATCTATGGTGGCCTCATGTCTATGAACCGAATCAGGCGCCACTGTCGCCACAGGGAGCTAATCCGTTCGGCCGCTGGGACTACGGCCCCTGGTTCTGGCCACCGGTTATCGTCGATCCGGCCCATTCCACTCTGCCGGAACCTTCCACCACACCAGAAGCCTTTGCCGATACACCGATCATAAACGGCACAGCATACCCATATGTGAATGTCGAGCCAAAACCGTATCGATTCCGTATCCTCAACGCCTGCAACGACCGGACCCTCAACCTGCAGCTCTATGTCGCCGACCCGGCCTACCCGGCCGGAACGGAAGTCAAGATGGTCCCGGCAGTAGCGACCCCTGGCTATCCGGCGACATGGCCTACCGACGGCAGAGCCGGCGGGGTTCCCGACCCGGCACTTATGGGTCCTGATATGGTAATGGTCGGCACCGAGGGGGGGTTCCTGCCGGCGCCGGTTACCATACCCAGTACACCGATCGGCTACGACTATAATCGTCGCAACATCGTGGTCCTCAACATCCTTACCCACGGTGTCAAACTGATGCCTGCCGAGCGGGCCGACGTAGTCGTCGACTTCAGCAGCTTTGCCGGCAAGACCATCATCCTTTACAACGACGCCCCGGCGCCGACCCCGGCCTTTGATCCACGCTACGACTACTATACCGGCAACCCTGACCAGACCACCAGTGGCGGCGCCCCCTCGACCCTCCCCGGCTACGGCCCCAACACCAGGACCATGATGCAGATAAAGGTGGCCGGTGCGGTAACGACCCCAACCAGCTTTGATGTGGCTTTTCTCCCGACCGTACTAGGCGCCGCATTCAAGGCCTCCCAACCGGTCCCGATAGTGCCGGAAGCCGACTACAATGCGGTCTATGGCCAGACCTATAACGATCTCTACGCTAAAATATCCGACTACTCCTTTACCTTCAACCCGCTCGATTCAAACGGTGTACCGATCGCCCAGCCTACCACCATACCGTTCCAGCCCAAAGCGATCCAGGAGTTGTGGGACCCGTATGGCCGGATGAACGCTACCCTTGGTGTGGAGCTGCCATTCACCAGCAACCTGACCCAGACCACCATCCCGATGGGGTATGCCGAACCACCAACCGAGTATCTCCAGGATGGCCAGCCACAGATCTGGAAGATCACCCATAACGGTGTCGACTCCCACCCGGTCCATTTTCACCTGGTCAATGTGCAGTTGATCAACCGCGTCGGCTGGGACGGCGCCATCAGGCCACCTGAGCCACAGGAGTTGGGGTGGAAGGAGACGGTGACTATGAACCCGCTGGAGGACGCGATAGTCGCTCTCCTGCCGAAGATGCAGAGCCTGCCATTCGCCCTGCCTACCATCAGTCGCGCCATCGATCCGACCATCCCGCTAGGGGCTGGTATTGCTACCACCGACTTCACCAATCCGACCAATCCGGTGGCAGCGACCCTCCCCAATGCAGTGATCGACTATGGCTATGAATATGTCTGGCACTGCCATATCCTCGGCCATGAAGAGAACGACTTCATGCGGCCGATCGTCTTCCAGGTCCCTGGCACAGTACCGGCAGCACCGACCAGCCTGAATGCCTTTGAAGGTGGCGCCCTGATCTCGGCCGGACCACCGGCGGTCTACAATGCGACCATCAACTCGGTTCTCCTGCAGTGGACAGATTCTGCCCCACGCCCGTCAAGTTTCCGGGTCGAGCGGAGCAGTGGCGGCGCCTACCAGCCGCTGGCAACCATATCTTTCCTCCCGAGCGTCTCCCCTTACTATTATGACTACACGGTCAACCCGGCCACAACCTACTCGTACCGGATAGTCGCCTACAATGCTATCGGGGATTCGCTGCCGTCAAACATTGCCACAGTTACCACCAGCACCTGGGGACCGGCGCTTGCTGTCACACTCACCCCGAGTGCGCCAACGCCGCACGTTGCTGGATCCCTGGTACAGTTCACCGGAACCGGCAGCGGTGCCACATCCAGCAGCCTGAATGCCACCGCAACCTATCTCTATCGCTTCAAACTCAATGGTGTAACAGTACAGGATTTCAGTATCGATAACACCTGGGCGCTGCCGGATACAACTCCGATAGGGATCTACACCATTACAGTCGATGCACGCACCAGTACTTCCCAGAACCCGCTGGCAACGACCTCCATGAATTACCAGATCATTGCTTCGCCAACACCTCCGGTCACCGTAGCCACACCAATTCCGGGGACATACAACGCTGCTTCGGTAACTGTGACCCTGAGCGCTACCGGACCGGCACCACCGAACAACATCTACTATACCCTGGACGGTACTCCGCCGACCACTGCATCAACCCTCTACACAGCACCGATAGTTCTCACTTCGACCAAGACCATCCAGTACTTTGCCGTAGATGTCAACGGCACAGCTGAAACGGTCAAATCAGGGGTCTGGACTATCCATGTGCCGGACATGGTCGCCAGCGTAAAGATCAATAATGGTGCAGCAGCTATAAAGAGCACCAGTGTCACCCTTAATCTGAGTGCCGTCGATCCGACCGGCGTAGCAACCATGCAGTTCTCCAACGACGGTATCACCTACACGGCTGAAGAACCTTATGCCACCACCAAGGCCTGGACTATACCAGCCGGAGACGGGGCAAAGACTGTCTATGTTAAATTCCGCGACATGTCTCTCCCTACCGGGTTCCTCTATGGGCCGTTCACTGCAACTACCATTCTCGACACCGTCGCTCCGGTCACTACCGCCACCCCGATACCTGGCACCTATAACATCGGGACTAATCCCCTCTCGGTGGTCCTGACAACCAACGAACCGGCGACCATTTACTATACGACCAACGGTTCCATACCGACAACCGCTTCAACCGTCTATACGATACCGATTCCGATCACTACCTCCACTACCATCAACTATTTCGCTGTTGACCCGGCCGGCAATCCCGAGTCGATAAAAACCGGCACCTGGGCGATCCATACCGCCGACATGGTGGCGACTGTAATGATCAACAATGGCGCCCAGTTCACCAACAGCGCCAATGTCACTCTGACCCTCAGCGCTATCGATCCGCAGGGCGTAGATACCATGCAGTTCTCCAATGACGGCATAACGTACACCGCCGAAGAAGCCTATGCCATCACCAAGGCCTGGACCTTGCCGACAGGTGACGGAGTAAAGACCGTCTACGTCCGCTTCCGCGACAAATCATTGCCTACCGGCTACCTCTATCCGCCGGTCAGCACCAACATCACTCTTGACACTCAGGTGCCGATCAGCAATGCATCGCCGATCCCTGGGACCTACAGCGGGCCGGTCTCGGTGATCCTCTCTGCCAATGAACCGGCAACCATCTACTACACCACCAACGGCACTGCTCCGACTACGGCATCGACCATCTATACCCTTCCTATCCTCCTGACTTCAACGACAGTGATCAACTTCTTTGCCGTCGACCGGGCAGGCAACACCGAAGCACCTAACTTCGCCGGCTATACCATTCATACTCCTGACATGGTCTCGACAGTCAAGATCAACAACGGCGCTAGCTATACCAATAATGCCAATGTAACCCTGACACTGAGCGCCAGCGACCCGACCGGCGTTGCCACCATGCAGTTCTCCAATGACGGGCTGACTTATACTGCAGAAGAGGC
This sequence comes from uncultured Geobacteraceae bacterium, assembly GCA_964649725.1. Taxonomy (GTDB): domain Bacteria; phylum Desulfobacterota; class Desulfuromonadia; order Geobacterales; family Geobacteraceae; genus CAZYTM01. Next base: position 243,838 of record CAZYTM010000005.1, read on the forward strand.
CTTTGCCAGCAGCAAGACCTGGACACTGACAGGTGGGGATGGGGTGAAGAACGTCTATGTAAGGTTCCGCGACAAGACCTTGCCTGGAGGATATCTCTACCCGCCAACCGTTGCCAGCATAACCCTTGACACTGTGGCGCCGATCACCACTGCCAGCCCGATACCAGGCACATACATAGCTGCACCGGTGATAGTCTCACTGGCGGTCAATGAACCATTGGCATCCATCTACTACACAACTGACGGGGTTACTACACCGACAACCAGTTCTACCAAGTACACCGGACCGATTACAGTCAACGCGAACACCACCATCAAATATTTTGCCGTTGACCCGGCTGCCAATGCAGAAACCGTCCACACCGCCACCTGGGACATACATGCCACAGACCTGACAGCCAGCGTGAAAATCAATAATGGTGCAGTCACCTGCGACAGTACCGATGTCGTTCTGACCCTGTCGGCCAGTGACCCGGATGATGGAGTTGCTACCATGCAGTTCTCTAATGACGGGATTACTTACTCTGCCGAAGAGACTTACGCTACCAGCAAGCCTTGGCGGCTCACTCCAGGTAACGGTATAAAGAATGTCTATGTCAAATTCCGTGACATGGCACTCCCGACCGGTAACCTCTACGATCCGGTAACTGCTTCAATTACCCTGGTGGCAATCAAGGACGGGCTCCTCCCCGGCACCACCAACTTCCTGGCCAGTGCGCTGAAGGCGCTGCAGATCGCCAGCGGCATGGCTACAGCAAGCAGCCAGGATCTGGCACATGCGGATGTGGCGCCATATCGAAACGGCGCCCCAAGTCCTGACGGAAAAATAGACCTGCTGGACGTTTACGTCCTGCTGCTCCGCCAGGTAGGGACAATAACCGGATTCTAGTTGCTACGCATTGCCCCCTCCCCGGTGAGGGGGCTTGCTCCACTTTCGGCAGGAAAGGATTCTTTCTATGAGAACATACCCCCTTACAGCAGCAATAGGCATCTTGATGCTACTGGCCGTCAACGGCTGCGGTGGCGGAGGCGGTGGCTCACCGGCGCCTCCAGCGACATCCAAGGCAGTGACAAAGGCATATCTGTTCGGGACAATGTCTTCTGGCAGCATCATCGCTACGGTGCAGACATCCATGATAGTTCCAAGCGGCGTCCTGGCAAACTATACCTCACCTGCAGGCGCCACTTCCGGCACCTATCCACTGCGCAGTGCCGCCCTGGCGCCATCCGGTTCTGTACTGGTCCCAGCCGGGGATCTTACCGGCACTTATGATATTGCCAGCAGGAGACTGACTATCAACCTGGTCAATGCCACCAGCAGGGTCGCCCTGCAGAGCAGCAGCACCGGCAGCGGGGCAGAGATAGCAACGATTTACTTCAATCTCGCTACACCCGGCAGTTCACCTGTTCTGCCGACCGTTGATCTTGCTGCAACTATCGGCCAGGATCGCCAGCCGGCGACTGTCCCGAGTGTCGGCTATCTGACCGGCGGCAAAGTCAACTTCACCACTACTTTCCAGTAACATGCTGTAATTCAAGAATCTATCATATACAGGCAACGTGACCCGGCGTCCGTTGCCTGTTTCACTATTTCTCCGCCTCCCCCCTACCCGCTGCAATCCCATTTATTTCCACCCCATGTATCAGTGGTAAAGTTTTCCACAGATCAGTCGATAATAATAGGAGAGCATCTACTTACCACTTTCTGGAGCAGCAGATGCAGAGCTACCATCTCGCCCGGCAGGTTGAATTGGCAACCGCTGCCATAACACCCCTCCGCTACGGCAGATATCTGGCAACGGTAGAGGCCGACGGTACCGTCGTCTGTGACAAAGCCAGGTATCTGATCGATTCTGCAAATCCACCCCTTCCTGGCGAAAAGGTGCTGATCTGGTGCTGCCACGATCTCTTCTGCTGCCTTATAGCCGAATACGAAGCAACCTATCACCATAGCGACCACTTATCTGCTGCAGCTTGATCAGTTTCCCTCCGCAAACGGTTCTTTTCCGCCCTGGCGGTGTCAATCTGCAGGATTACTTGTGCGGCGTACCGACGTACGCCTCCGCGCAATCCCTTGATTTCCTTGCCAGGACGAAAAATCCCTCGTTTCCTGTCCGGAAACCAGTAGTGTCTCCTCCGGATATTCCGGCTGGAGCTAATTACTGTTGATTTTTACCGGGAAGGCGCTAAAGTGAACTGATAATCCTGAAACGGACTGCGCCATGACCAGCTCCCGCACATTCATAGTCATAATTTTACTATTGCTTGCCGCAAGCAGAAGTTCCAGTGCTGCTGAGAGCGTTTTTGGCAAGCTCTGGAGCGGCTTCTCCACTTCGTTGGCAGGTCGGTCGGCAGAGCAGCGGCATAATGCGGCACTTGCCGCAGAGGCTCTGAACGGCATAGTGATCCCGCCAGGAGGGCGCTTCAGCTTCAATAATCTGGTCGGAGCAAGGGAGAGTAGCAAGGGTTACACCGAAGCCCCGATGATCGCTGTCGATGGCACCCTTAAGGATGTGCCGGGCGGCGGTATCTGCCAGCTGGCGACTACACTTTACAATGCAGCACTGCTGGCCGGTCTTACTATTGTTGAGCGGCATCCACACTCCCGTGCCATCCCCTATGTCCCGCCCGGTCGCGACGCCACCATAGTCTCCTGGCGCAAGGACCTGAAACTGGCCAACCCCCATCCTCTCCCGCTACTCCTTAAGATCAACCTTGTCGATGAGCGGATTAATGTTGCATTCTGGGGGATTGAAGCGAAACCGTTCAATATCGAACTGCGCAGCGAAACGAGTGTGCTAGAACCTGACGCAGTGGTTGTCAGGGGGGATAAACAGCAAACCGGCACTATTCAGCCTGGCAACAACGGTTTCGCTGTCATTACCCACCGTATCACCAGCAGCAACGGCGTCAGCAGATCAGAGCTGATAAGTGACGACAAATATCCCCCTCCATCACGCCTGATCTCCATGGAGTCACCATGAAAAGTGCTCTTTTCTGTTTAACACTGATATTTTTGCTCTTTTGCAGAGCACCGCTTGATGCTGCTGTTGCCGGGGGGGGATTCGACCGGCAGCAACAGATTGAGCTGCTAGGCTATACCAAATCGATCTTTCTCGCCAGGCTTGGTCATGGCCGGGCGATTGCTCCACCGGCTGCGGCTCTTAAAAGCCAGCGAGCCTGTTTTGTCACTTTCTTCGCAGGTAAACGGGTCATCGCCTGTTTCGGCAGTTTTCAACCACGAATGGCCAGTCTGGCCGAAGAGATCGAGGCAAATGTGGCCGGGGCGCTCCGTAACGATCCCCGGGCGCGGCTGATTGAGAAGGAGACGGCTCTGCAGATAGGTATTCAAGTCACCTTCCCCGGGGAAAAAGTGCCGATTGCTGACTACCGGCAGTTTGACCCCAGCCGCGAAGGGCTATTTGCCGAAACAGCAGACCAGGGTATTGCGATCGTACCACAAGAAGCCAAGACCTCTGCCTGGGCCTATCGTGAAGCAAGGCGGCGCCTCGGCTCACCGGCCCCTGCAGATATACGCCTGTACCGATTCAAGGCCGAGTTCTTCAGCAGTCGAAACCTGGCAGTAAAAGAGTGATCTGTATGCCATCCAGATTCGACACCTACAATCCGCTAGGTTCATGGAGCATCTCATGACATCAATCCGCATCTCTATCCTTATTATCCTGTTTGTTCTTTTCGCCTCTCCTGCCATTCCGGCCTGGGGGGGAGAGAGCCTCCCCTTCGATATCGTCATCATCGAGGCAGACTCCAATCGGGCCATACCTGCCGCCCGATTGATGCTGCAACGACTCCAACCGGCCAGACCGGTCTGGAAAAGAGAGCTGTCGACAGATGCCGGCGGCAAGGCGAGACTGCAGCTCAGACCTGGTACCTACCGTCTCAAGGCAGGCAGCCAGGGTTTTGCCACTGACGAGACCAGGATCATCATCCCCCAGGCTGATTCTGCAAATACCATAAAGCTGGGGCTGCAAAAAGAGTCGACCATTACCGGCCGGTTGCTGGACAGGGATGGCAGGCCGCTGCCAGGACTCACTGTAAGCAGTGGCAAAGAGAGTGGAAAAAGCGACAATAACGGCAGATTCCTCCTTGGCGGGCTCGGCCGAAGCTACCTCGACCTCACCATACTCCATCCGGAACTGGTCTTCAGCCAGGCGATCACTCTCACCATCTCTCCGGGGGAGAAGCGTGACCTTGGCGATCTCCAGGTCCGCAAGGGGGGTATCCTGCGGGCGACCGTAACCGGGATGGAGAAGACCCGCAAAGAGCCGCTGGCCAGGCTGCCGATGAGCCTCTATGGCAAACAGAACGACCGGAGCGGTATTACCGACAGCAAGGGGGAGATAACCTTTGCCCCGCTGCCACCCGGGATCTACAATATATCGAGCTATGACGAGCGGATTCTCGCCCTCTCCACCCGCGAGATCGAACTGCAGGAAGGTGAGAACCGGGTCCGGCTGGAGGCGGTTCTCCGCCCGCCTGAGGTTTTTATCGCCGACTTCGGCGATGTGCTCCTCCCTGACAAAGCGGTAAAGCTCCGCATCAGCGGCTTCCGTCTGAAAAGTGCCGAAGTGACCCTGTCAGCGCTCGACCCGGCGCTGCTGGTGACAGGGAGTCCGGCACTGGAAGGGGTATCCTCCTTCCCCAGGGATAAGTTTTCCAAGCTGACCAGCTTCACTGTCAAACTGAAAGGGAACCGGAATAACCTGCAGACTCGAGCCACCACGAAACTCCCCCCTCTGAAGCCAGGGGTCTACCTGCTGGAGGTGAACGAACCGGGACAGAGTATCAAGACCCAGAGCGAAACAAAAAAAGCTGCACGCCACCACAGCAGCAGTGCCGTAGCATTCCTGGTGACACGCCTCGCCCTGGTGGCAAAGTCAGCCCCCTCCGGGACAGTCATCTATGCTACAGACCTGGCCAGCGGCAAGGCGCTGGGGAATGTAGATATATCCGCCTACCCCCTGAAAGGGGGCAACCAGGACCCTGACAGCAGTGTCAGCACAGCAGTCGACGGGCTTGCCGCCATCACCATCCCGGCAGGCGGGGTTCAACTGGTCGGCCGCTGGCAGGGGAACCTGGCGTTGCTACCCCTGACCGCAGAGCAGCAACGGAAAACAGCTGGGAACAAGGGTTACATATATACAGACAGGCCCGCCTATCGTCCCGGACAGAGTCTCTATTTCAAAGGGATAGTCCGGCAACAGAAGGGTGAAGGCTACCAGCTGCCGAAAAGCGGTAACATCAGGGTTACGATCAGCGACAGCAATAACCAGAAGCTCTTCGAAAAAGAGCTGGCACTTTCAGCCACCGGCTCGTTCAATGGCGAATTTGCCATACCTGTCAAACCGGCCCTGGGGGAGTATGAAATCACTGCCTCTGCTGGCGGCCAGAACTGGCAGGCCGGCTTTAAGGTGCTTGAATATCGCAAGCCTGAATTCGAAGTAATAACGACTCAACCGCAAAAATTTGTCCTGGCCGGTGATCAAGCCCAGGTAAAGGTGCGGGCCCGCTACTACTTCGGAGCTCCGGTAGTCGGGGCTGATGTCCGCTACCGAGTCTATGCCCGCCGTCTGCAAGGATTTGGCGCGGGGGAGGAGAGAGACGAAGAGAGCGGCGAAGAGAACGACTATTCCGGCGGCTATGCCGAATTTCTTGGGGAGGGGGAAGCAAAGACCGACCCTGACGGCAGCGCTGCCATCCCGCTGGAGACCCGCCCCACCAGCACCCCCCTTGCCTATACGGTGGAGTTCGATGTCATCGACCAGTCCTCCCGGCAGGTCTCAGCCTCGACCGGTTTCGCCGTGGTCCCTGCCCTGATTGATGTCTCAGTGACAGCTGCTACCTATCTCGGTGCCCCCGGTGTACCGGTCGACTTCACTATCAGGACCGCCAGCTGGGAAGGGGTACCGGTCGCAGCAAAGCTGCAGGTCAAAGTGGAGGAACAGCGATACGACAAGCTCAGCCGCAGCTATACCTATCATCCCATCGACACGCTGCAGGTGGCAACCGATGTAACCGGCCGCGGCAATCTCCGCTACTCCTTCCCGCGCTCTGGCAACTGGCGACTCACAGCCACCACCAGCGACAATCGCGGCAAACTGGCTCGAGGAGAAGGTTGGCTCTGGGTATGGCGCGAAGGGCATGCCTGGGACAATTCCTATCGCGACCTTACTCTGGAATTGGACAAGAAGAACTACCGGCCTGACGATACCGCCAGGCTTTTAGTGAAGAACCCTGGTGGCGAAGGGGACCTGCTGCTGGCCGTGGAGGGTGGCGACCTGTACAGCCGCCAGGTAGTGCCGCTGAAAAGCTCGGTGGAGGTGATCAATCTGCCGGTAGCAAAAGAGTATGCCCCCTATGTCTTCATCACCGCTACACTTATCCACCAGGGGCGCTTCCACAGCAGCTCCAGACGTCTCATAGTCGAGCACAAACCAGACAGCCTGAAGTTGAACATTACCCCTGACAAGCCTCTTTACCAGCCAGGTGAAACAGTCCGGCTGGATCTCTCTGCCAGCGATAACGATAACAGAGCCCGCCAGGCCGAACTCTCCCTCGGGGTGGTCGACGAAGCTATCTACGCCGTGGCCAGGGAGAGGAGCGACGACATCTATAAATTCTTCCGCGGCACCCGGGAGCATCTGGTCACCACCCTCCACTCATTCCCCCGCGTCTACCTGGGTGGAGCAGCCAAGGGAGAGGCCAAAAGCGTTGCTGACAAAGCTACATCAAACCGGATACGACGGGTATTCAAAGATACCGCCTTCTGGTTGCCGGTGCTGCAGACCGATAAAGATGGCAAGGCAAGCGCCGAATTCATCCTCCCAGACAATCTTACCACCTGGCGGGCTACTGCCATCGGCCAGACCACTGCCAGTGAGTTCGGCACCGGCAGGGCAAAGTTCATTGCCCGCCTCGACCTGATGGCACGACTGATGCCACCACGCTTCCTGGTCCAGGGTGACGAACTGAAGATCCCGGCCCTGATAAACAATGTCAGCGAACAGCAGAAGTCGATTCAGGGGCGTTTCAGCGTGGCGAATCTGGCCATTATCGGCGACCCTGCCTTTACCGCTTCGGTACCGGCCGGTGGGAGCCTGCGCCAGGAGTTAGCCATCAGGTCTGTCAAGAGCGGCGAGGCAATCATCCGCCTTGAAGCATCTGCCGGCAGCCAAGGGGATGCCATGGAACTGGCCATACCGGTCCTGCCGCGTGGCATAAAGCGCCAGTCGGTCGGGAATATAGTCCTGCGGGAAGGTGAAGGTGAAACCAGCGTTCTCTTCCCGGCTGAGGGGTCTGCCGATAATGCTAACCTCTCAATCACCTTTGCACCATCTCTCTTTACCAGCCTGCAGCAGAGTCTCCGGGAACTGGTCGCCTTCCCCTACGGCTGTGTCGAACAGACCCTCTCCAGGTTCCTGCCGGCATTATATGTCGAGCAGCTGGGTAAAAAAGGGGACTGGACTCTGGAGAAGGATATCGTCGACAGACTGCCGCAGGTGATAGAAGCCGGGCTGGCAAGACTCTATGATTTTCAGCACAGCGACGGCGGCTGGGGCTGGTGGAAGGAGGATGCCACTGATCCGGACATGACCGCCTATGTCATCTACGGCCTGGCCCTGGCAAAAAAAGTGGGACTGGCAGTAAAGCAGGATGCCTACGAGCGGGGAGTCAAATCGCTGCTCGCTCTGGTCGAGAAGAGCCTGGCCAGCCGGCTCCCCTTTGCCTACCGCTCCCTGACCATGGGGGGAGTGGCCGACAACAGGGCAGAAGCGGAAATAGAGCGCTACTGGCCAAACTATCAACCATCGGAAAAGATGCTCTATATCGAGGCGCTCAGCAATCGCGGCGAGGTCGAGCGGGCGCGCCGGCTGTTGGCCGAAGTCAAAGGGGGTGTGCAGCGTGAGGGGGGGGCTGCCTGGCTGAAAGACAACGATGCCGATTCCTGGTGGTATTCCCCCCGTTGGGCCGGTTCTGCAGTGGAAACTACCGCCATGCTCCTGGAGACGATGCAACGACTCGAGCCGAACGATCCGCTCAACCCGGCTTTGGCTGAATTCCTGATACGCCGCCGTGCCGGGCGCTGGTGGAATACCACCCGTGCTACAGCCATGGTGGTCAAGGCATTAGCCGAATATTCCGGTGAGTCAGGCAATTACAGCGCCAGGTTGCTGCTTAACGGCAAAGAGCTGGAGCGGTATGTCGTCAAAGAGGGGAGATTGATCAGCGGCCGCAGTGACATCAACATACCAGGCATTGAACTGCAGCGTGGGGCGCAACGCCTCACCCTCTCCAAGAGTGAACCTGGCGGTGCTGCCCATCTGACTGCTCAGCTCGATTATGTAGTGCCGGCAGAAATGTCCAGCAACACCCCCGGGCTGACAATCGAGCGGCAGCTGTTCCGGCTCAAGTCCCGCCGTGATAATGACAAGTGGCGTATGGAGCGGCATCAGATAAGAGCCGACGAGCCACTGACTAAGGGGGAGGATATCGAAGTACGGCTGGTCATAGAGAACAAGAACCCGCTCGACTATGTCATCGTCGAAGACCCTCTGCCGGCAGGCTTCGAAGTCCGAGAGACTCGCGGCGACAGCCGTTTTGCTGATTATGCCGGCTATGGGGACTGGTATACCCATCAGGAGAGGCATGATGAAAAGATGGCCTTCTTCATCAACCAGCTCTCTGCAGGACGCCACGAATTCCGCTATGTCGTCCATCCGGAGTTGGAAGGGGGTCTTATGGCACTGCCGGCAACAGTATGGCCGATGTATATGCCTACCATCAGGGCCGAGAGTTCGCCCTGGCCAGCACGGGTAACCGGTAAATAGTCAGCAGCTTTGCAGATAAAGAATCCCGCTGAACTATTATTACAAACACTGTTTGTCAGTTGTTGAAATTGCCATACCTAACGCCAGCATCTATTATCAGTATGCTGGCGTTAAGCATTTATCAGTCTGATTGTATAATCAGTGCTGCAGTTATATATAACTGAAACATTATTTTATACACCCCTCTATCAATAGATTTATCTTGAGATATCAATAAGTTAAATCCCACGCCCCGATCATGGGGTTCTGACTGCCAGTCGAACCGTATAGTTTTCCTATACTATCGCTCCGTACAACAGCTCCCCAGCCATTCCACAAACCCACGCAATTACAATATATTACAGCTTTTTAAATATTTTTTCACTTGCGGCATGGTCAATGCACTAACTAGAAGTCAAGGGTAAGGTCCTACCGAACAAACTTAAAGGAGGCCGCCATGAAATTCCTCACTACCTTGCAAGCAATGACAATCGTTCTAGGCCCGACCGTAGTATTTGCGGCAAACAGCAGCGCAAGCGAGGGGAACAACTTCCTGCTCTGGCTCTTTCTCGGTTTCGGCGCCCTGATCATAATATTCCAGACCGTACCCGGATTACTGCTCCTCTATTCAATGATCAAAGGGATACTGATGCCGGCGACCAAGAAAGAGACCGAAAAACTCTGACCAGAGCGCCAGAGAAAGGAGATGGCCATGCAAGGATTACTTATTGCCGACCAGGACAGAGATTCCATGAAAGAGATGGCGAGCATCTTTAACAATGCCGGTTATGACGTAACCATGACCAATTCTGTGGCTACGGCACTGAACCGGATCATCAAGAAGGTCGCCCAGGTAGCAATAATCAGCAACGACTTCGATGAAATGACCGCCCGTGACCTGATCCCACTGCTGAAAAGATGCAACAGCGACCTTAACATCATCCTGGTCGCCAACGAAATGCCGCTCCATTCGATCCGTGAACTTCGCAAGGAGGGTATATTCTATCACGCCCTGAAACCGGCCAGGAGCGAGGACAGGGAAGAGCTTCGCCAGGTCGTGCGGTGCGCCTTCAATAACGGCATGCATCATTAGTCAATGATAACTAGCGGGACTAGCGAATGTCTCATAACCACAAAGGAGGATGTCATGAACGCACTCAGAACGATAAGCTCCGCAATCCTGGTTAGTCTGGTCAGTGTAGCGCCGGCATTTGCCGCATCTTCGACCAAGGTGTACAACAGCGGTCTCCTGGTATTGGCCTTCCTGGGCTTCTGTGCCCTGGTAGTAGTGGCCCAGCTTATCCCGGCCATAATCACCCTCTTCGGTATGATCAAAGGTGCACTGAGCAAGAGCAGTGAAGAGGCTGACGCCAAAAGTGGCAGGTAAGAAGCCTGCCATTCAGGGGAGAGTATACCAGGTAGATATATTTCCATACCCATGCGGAGGTAACAGCCATGTTGGAATTCCTGAACGCCATCGGTGAAATCAAGTCGGTCTATACTCTGGTAGATTTTTACCAGTACATCAAAGGGATTGAATACCTTATCTGCGTAGCATTCTTCTGCGGATTTCCGGCATTCTACCGCTATATCCACAAGGAGCAAGAGGGGTCCGCCGCAAAGCATTAGAATGCCCCTCAGGGCTTCCGTCAGCCAGCAACAGGCTGCCATAAATCAGCCCGGTTGACCGGCAAGACAAGAAATCGTGACAAAAAGCCTGCTTCTGCAGGCTTTTTGTTGTTGCGGTAGAGTTGCTGAAATGATAAGAATAACATTATCTTCTGTATTAAACTGCTATAGCGTGCCGAACCTTATTTTCTATCAAGCTTGAATCAAATACCAGGAGGAGCCGATGAAAAGAGGGAAACTGATCATTATTGAAGGGATTTATGGCTCGGGCAAAATTATCGTAGACCTTGTGGAGAAGCTGCGCATGACCTTGCAGAAGCAAGGTCGGGAGGTATACGAAATAGATAGCCCGGACAGCGGCCGTGCCCAGTTGATGGGGGCACAAGGTTTGGACAGCAGCTGGATATACGGGCTGTTCAAGCCAGATTTCTTCTTCGAGATGGCGTCACGGGCAAGGGTCTGCTCGGTAATCAGACCGGAACTCTATCGAGGGAATATCGTCCTGTGTAAGAATTTTACTATCTCATCAATAGTCTATGCCCGGCTGAAAGGCCATGACTGGTTCCGCGAAGACCTGAACGGACTGGAAGCCCGCGCCCGCGGTCTCCAGTTCGGGGGTGAAGTCATCCCTGACCTGACCATATTTCTCGATATAGCTCCGCAAACAGCAGAAAAATACCTTGGCGAAAGCCTCACCGAGCTATTCACTCCGGCCGATCTGGTGCTGCAGCAGAAATATTATCACGAAGAGCTTGCCCACCTGCCGAGTGAAAAGGTTAAGATCATCGACGGCGAAAGAGCTGAGGAGAAGATCTTCAAGGAGGCGTTGGCCGCTATCTCAGAGCTGATCGGCTGACCTGCAGCTGTTCATCAATAAAAAGGGGCCATCCATTGCAGGAGGCCCCTTTTTTATTGACCAAAACCCACCTGCTCAGCATCTACCCCCTGTATCCTGGACCACCTTCAATAATTTTGCCGGTGTAAACGGCTTGTGGATAAAGTCGATGGCACCTATAGCAAGGGCTGCCTGGATCAGCGGTACATCGTCCAGCACACTGATGATAATGATCTTGGCACTGCTGTCCATTACCAGGATCTCATCCGCAGCATCAATGCCGTTTTTGTTCGGCAGGACAATATCCATTATTACGATATCGATATCGGGCATCAACTCCTGATACTTGGCAACAGCCTCCTCACCGCTGCATGCCTCGGCTAACACCCTGTGGCCACCGGTCTCCAGAATGTCGCGCAGGACAAAACGCGTCACAAGGCTGTCATCAACGATCATAACCCGTTTGACCATAGCTCCCCCTGGTAGTGCAAAATACTGTTTTGCGGTGCCTATTGTATCATGTCCTACCGGTTAATGGCAATTAAATATATTTACCGTACAAAAGCTCGTCAGGCCTAATTGTAAAACAGCATCTACCTGTAATAACAATGTTTCCTCTCCCATGAAACTCTTGACAGCCACAAGTCAAGCTCTTATAGTGAAGATCCGACAAATCAGACACTCTATTCTGTTCCGAGCAGCCATGTACTGGGAAGATCTAGGCTTTAACGAACAACCATTCGCCCTGACACCGAACCCTGACTTCCTCTTCCTCAGTGCCAATCATCAGGAGGCATTCGCCCACCTCCTCTATGGCATCGACAACAGGGTCGGGTTCATCGTCCTGTCAGGTGAAGTCGGTACCGGCAAGACCACCCTGATCCGGACCCTCTTAAATCAACTCGACCCGGACAACCACCGCACAGCCCTTATCTTCAACCCGACCCTCTCCCCTTCAGGCCTGTTGCAGGAGATTATCCGCGAGTTTGGCCTGACTGACTTTAGCAGAGAACCTAGCGAACTTATAGAGAGACTGAACCAGTTCCTCTTGGCTGAGAACGAGGCTGACCGGACTGTGCTGCTGGTCATTGACGAAGCGCAAAACCTCTCCCCTGAAGTACTGGAACAGATCCGCCTGATCTCCAACCTGGAGACCGAGCGGGCCAAGCTGATCCAGATCATTCTGGTCGGCCAGCCCGAGTTGAAGAGTCTCCTTGCCAGGGAGGATCTGCGCCAGCTTAACCAGCGGATTACGGTCAACTATCATCTGGAGCCGATGGGCTTTAACGATACCGACGCCTATATCATGCATCGGATCAGAATTGCCGCTAATGGCAGCGAACCGCTCAAATTCTCCACTGCCGCGGTGAGGCGGATTTACAGCTTCTCCAGAGGACTCCCGCGGCTTATCAACGCCGCCTGTGACCGTGCCCTGCTCATCGCTTATACCCGAAATTTGCATATAGTCTCCAGAGCAATGGCAGCTGAAGCGGTCTCTGATATCCGCAAGGATCTGCATCCCCAGCCGATAAGGCGCAGTTTCGCTGTTGCCCTGGCTATCACCTTAATTCTCCTGATTGCAGTCGGAATAGCGGCAATGTCGCGGCAGAAGCCCCTTCCACCCAAGGCAATAGAAGCGGCAACACCGCTGCTGGATAGTAGAGCTGCTCTGGCCGAACTGGCCAGCACGACGACAGAGGAGAACCTGCTAATCTCAATCAATGCCATCCTCCGTACCTGGCAGGTCCCTGCTATTGCACGCACTGCAGATATGCCAGGCGATCTGCGCACTGTCGCCCGGCAACGAGGCTTTTTTACCACCGATCTGACTGCAGACCTTGCCACCCTGGCACGTTTCAATATGCCTGCGTTGCTGCAGATAAGACTCCCTACCGGTGAGTTACGCCTGCTTGCCCTGACCGGGATAGGGCCCCACAGTGTTACCCTGGTGCCGGCTGTTTCCGGCCGGACGACCCTCACCGAGGGGGAGCTGGCAACCATATGGAACGGCCAGGCTACCCTGCTCTGGAAGAATTACCACTCCATCCCGAACCGCATCCTGCCTGGTCGCAGCAAAGGGGTAAAATCTCTACAGGAGCTTTTGACCGGTGCCGGTTATTATGGTGGATCAGCAAATGGCCGATACGATGCTGCTACGAGCAGGGCTCTGAAAAGCTTTCAGCAGGCGGAAGGATTGATGGCGGACGGCATACCGGGTGACAAGACCCTGCTGCTCCTCTATCGTCGCGCTGGCGGCTTTTTCCCGCCAGGGATCACACAACAGACCGAAAAATCGGGACCAGCAGCAGACAGGAATAGCCCCATAGAGCCGGTTGGCAAAAAACCGTTACTGGAGAGCAAGGGATGAGTCTGATTCTCGACGCCTTGAGAAAAATGGAGAAGGGGCGGAAGCTAAGACGCGAAAGTGCCGCCAGCCTCCGTCCACAGGTGCTCAGCTATCGTGGGCAACTTAGCCGGTCAGGGGGGCATTACAAGCTTTACCTCTGGACTGGCCTGGTCATCCTTTTTTTGGCGGGTGGTGCCACTATCTATCTACATGTGCATGCTCCAGCGGTACCGGTCAAGGCTCAGTCAGTCCCCCCCCCTGCTGCTCCTGCCATTATCGTTCCGGAATTGCCGCCGGTACCGTTGCAACCTTCTGCCGCAGTCGTGCCGCAACCTTTATCAGCAGCGCCAGTTCCACCTGCGAAGCTATCAGACAAAACCCCTGTCGAGCCTCAAACAGCGGCACCGACCGATTCGGCTCTGGTCATTTCCGGTATAGCCTGGCAGGATGAACGGCAGTTGCGGCGGGCCGTTATAAATGGCAGCCTGGTGGGAGAAGGTGCCGAAATTGCCGGAGCCAAAGTGATAGAGATCCGAGAATATCTTATCAGGTTCTCCCGCAACGGCCGCAGCTTTGAAATACCGTTCAGTGCCGGTTCCAAGGGGCGATAAAGGGAGACTACGGTAACCTTCACAAGTTAAAATTGCATGGTTGATCAATAATCGACCTAACAACAACCAGAGAAAGGATGCTTATGCGAAATTCTATCATTATCCTGCTGTTGTTGACAGCAACTTCGGCCCTGGCAGAAGTCAATGTCAACATCAACCTCAACAGTAGTGCACCGTACAAGGCGACCCCTACCCGGCCGCTGCCGAGCGATGTACCGGTGGTCGCGGTGCCGATACCTGTTCCTGTCCAGGCTTCGGCCCCACCCAGGTTTGTCATCCAGGAGGCTCCGGATTTTCTCGAGCCTTCTGCTCTCGGTTTTTATGTGGCGATCGGCGTTCCTTATGACCTCTACTATTCCGGCAACAGCTACTATATCTACCACGACAAAGTCTGGTTCATGGCCAACAGCTACAACGGCCCCTGGGATTTCGTCAACTACGGTCAACTACCGCCCAATCTCCATAAATACCGGGACAACGTCGAGCATATCCGGGTCGTACGGGACCAGGAGTTCGGCGAATACAAGCGCGACCGGACCCACTATAAAGGACGTCATTTCAAACCGGGTAAGGAGTTGAAGGAGAAGAGAAAAGGTGACCGGGAGGAGTTGAAAAAGCAGAAAAAAGATGAGCATGAGGATTGGCAGGAAGAGAAACGTCATGACAGGGAGGAGAAGAAACGGAAGAAACAGAAAAGGTACGGTGATGATGACTGATTATCTTAGTATCTGATTGTGATAATTCAACTTTCAGCGGGGTGCATCTGGTACCCCGCTTTTTCTTCGTCGTACAACTTTTCTGCAACGCCGAAATCTATTCTGGGCAGGGTAAAATAGAAGGTCGCCCCTTCCCCTGCCTTACCCTCTGCCCAGATTCGGCCGCCGTGCCGGTTGATGATCCGCTGCACCGTTGCCAGGCCGATACCGTTCCCCTCGAAGAGCTTGTCGTTGTGCAGCCGCTGAAAGACCCCAAACAGCTTTTCTGCATAAGCCATATCAAAACCTTCGCCGTTATCCCTGACATAATTGACCTGTTCCCCCCCATCAATAAAGGAGCCGCACTCGATCACCACAGCAGCCTTGCGCCTCGAATATTTGCAGGCATTGCCAAGCAGATTTTCGATTACTGTGTGAATGAGGATAGCGTCACCGGCTACAGCAATCCCATCACTGATTTTGAAGGATATCTCCCGGCCCGGTTCTGAATCTTTAAGATTCGCCGCAACTTCATAGATCATGTCACTCAGATCTATCGGTGTAATCTGCATCTCCCCCCTGCTGACATGAGCCAACTTGAGCATCCCTTCGATCAGCTCCTGCATTTTCTCGCAAGAGCGGTTCAACCTGACCAGATAATCATTTGCCGTCGCATCGAGGGTTGCGCCATAATCCTCAGATAGAGCCCTGGCATATCCGGAAATATGCCGCAAAGGCGCCCGCAGGTCATGGGATACCGAGTAGCTGAACGATTCGAGCTCCCTGTTAGCTGCCTCAAGGGCCCGATGCTGCTTCAGGAGATCCATGTTCAGCATGGTAATCTCCTTCTGCGCCTGCTGGCGCTGCAAATTCTCCATCTTCAGGGCGCCGTTGACCTCCTCCAACTGGGCAGTTCGCTCAACCACCCGCTGTTCCAGCTCCTCGTTCAGCTGGCGGATATTCTCCTCAGCCCTTTTCCGCTCGGTAATATTGCGGATAAAGGTAAGAAAAAATCCGGTCTCCGGCATAAAGGTAGTACTCACCTCGACATCCAGTATCTGTCGGTCGCTGCGGTAATGGCGCGTCTCAAAGCGGGCATAGCCGGTATATATTATCTCCTCGATATGTTTCCGCGTCTGCTCAGGGTCGCGCAATGCCTCAAAATCCTTGATCGACAGGGTGACCAGTTCTTCATAGCTGTACCCGTAAAGACGGCAACACTCTTCATTGGCATCCAGTATCCTGCCGCTGGAATCGACCACCCAGAAACCATCCATAGAGGTGGTGGTGATCTGCCGGTACTGGTGAGCCTTCTCCAACACTGCCTCTTCAGCACGAATCCGTTCAGTAAGGTCATGGACCATGACCGACAGCGCTGAAGAATCCTGCAGGTTGATCCTGGTGAAGCTCAATTCGGCATATACAACACCACCCTCATAAAGAGAAAACTTTACCGGCAGATTATCGGCAAACGGGAGTTGGAACTCAGCAGCAATCTCATTGGATGAGTCAGCGAGCAGCTCGAGAAAATTCCTGCCGACAAGTTCTGCCATCGGCAGGTTGAGCAGGTTAGAGAAGTTGGCGTTGGCCTCTAAAATCGTAAGACCTTGCGGTTCCAGCAGCAATATACCCTCAGTGGCACTCTCGACTACTGAGCGATAGCGGGTCTCCGACTCTTCCAGATGGCGGCGGTTCCTGTCGAGGCGGAGCAGCATCAGATAAATGGCTACTGCAGCTGCAATAATCAGGGCAAAGGAGCATAAATAGAAATATCTGCCGGTCTTGAGTCCATGCAGATAGATAGAGCGAGGTTCTTCGACCGCGATTAGATATCCGTCCTTGCCATAGATATCTTTACCGATGCTATAGCCTCTTATTGTTTTGTCATCAACTGCTATTGTGGTGAAATGAACTCCATCAGCCATTTTCTGTCGCGCCTGCCGGAAGTCTTCCGGCAGCTTATCTCCATAGAGATTCTGCATTTTCATGTCGAGCTGGATTGTTTTCCCAATCCGCTCAATCTCCTTCTCCTGGAGATAGCGACCCATCAGCAGAGCCCCTTTTGCCGGCCCCTGGTATTCACTGGTCAGTACCGGCCTGGAAACCACCAGCATAATACCTTCCGGGAGGCTCAGAACACCTGAGACGACACTCTCTGGTTCAGCCAGATGCACCAGCTTGCTGCCTGGAGAAAGATGTTGCTGCAGACTCCTGGGGAAGTCGGTCTCCCTGTTCAAGGTATAGTCGAAAGCTTTCCGGTAGACCGGCTGACCTGATGCATTGAAAAATACTATGATATTCAGGCGGAGTTTTTGATAGATAGTATCGGAGAGATTTGTCCTGATGAATCTGGCATTGCCATCCTGAACAAATCGATAGGCCTCATCCCAGCCTGAATAGTCTCCGCAGATTGTGCTGATGTTACGGAGATTTTCATCAATGATACCTTTTGCCCGATGCACATCATTGGCAACAGCCTCCTTCTCCATGGTGGCATAGCTCCTCTGCAGTGTCTGGCTGGTAACGAAATAGAATATACCAAAGAGAACCAGCCCTGATATAGCAACAACTACCAGCCGTAACCATGATTTAGTGCCGGGATTACGCGGAGCAGAATTTTTTGCTGCAGATTGTGCCATGCTTGACCTGTAAAAGAACCAATCAGAGTTATTGCGCTACAACAGCTGAAATGCCATCCATAGAGATAAACAGGGGAAAAGCCAATCACCTGCAAGGAAACCTGCCCCTATTCGGTTATTGGCTGCATGTTATTTGTAACATAATTGACTACAAAAACCAGCTACTAAACTATTAAAAATAATTATGGTTGACCTGCATTCAGGCATAATCCCAGACATCAAGCACCTTGCCGTTCTGGGCGCCGTTTACGCTCACCGCATAGGAGCGGGCCACCCATTTGGCCGGCATCCCCTTGCTACTCTCCCGTCCGAACGCCTCCAGGGTCTCCTTTACCCAGATCGGACTCACTACGTTAACTCTTACACCCCGTTCAAGTTCCAGTGCTGCAGCCCGGACAAACCCCTCCAGCCCGGCATTGACCATGCTGATGACACTGCTCCCGCGCATCGGCTGCTGGGAGAGGACTCCGCTGGTAAGGGTGAAGGAGCCGCTGTCATTGACCAACAGACGGCCGATACGGACCAGATTGATCTGCCCCATCAATTTATTATCAAGACTGAAACGGAAATCTTCGCCGGTCAGCTCATTCAGCTTGCCAAAACGTGCAGCACCGGCGGTCGAAACCACTGCGTCGAAATCACCAACCTGCTGGAATAGCGCCTCGATACTGGCGGGGTCAGCTATATCGACCCGGTAATCGCCGCTGTTGCGGCTGGCAGTCAACACCTCATGCTGTTCAGCCAACAGTTTGAACACCTCCCTGCCGATAGTACCGCTTGCACCTATCTGGATGACACGCATATATTCACCTCCACTGCTGCAAATATCTGCTACTAGTTAACATACCGCATTCGGGAGACAATACAAGCAGCTGCGCCGGAGAGATATTCCCCCGCCATTGCTATCCCTCTGGATAGCGTTATCATATATGTGGACTAAGGTTTTGGTTGTAGAGAGGAGACCGGACCATGAAGCAGTGGCGAATTCTTTCCATGCTGGCTGTTACGTTCATATTGTCAGGAGTAGCCCGACTCGCCCCAGGGGCTGAACAGCCGGCACAGAACAAGCTGTTTCAGGCGATCATAGCCAAAGATGGGGTACAACGGGTGGAGATTGTCGGTGGCAGCTATTTCTTCACCCCGAACCGGATCGTCGTCAAGGTCAATCTGCCGGTAGAGCTGAAGATCCGTAAAGAGTCCGGCATGGTCCCGCATAATATCGTCATCGCTGCGCCGGAAGCCGGCATAGCCATTGACGAAACCATGGAGAGCGAGCCTAAGGTCATCCGCTTCACACCAACCAGGGTCGGCAACTATCCGTTTTACTGCAGCAAGAAACTCCTCTTTTTCGAGAGTCACAAGGAGAAGGGGATGGAAGGTATCCTGGAGGTAGTCGAATAGCGCCATGCTGACTGCAATTACCCTTTTTCTCACCCTCGCTGCAATACCGGTCAATCCGGTCGAGACGGCGCTGGCAAATTTTCGCCAGCTGAACTCCTACCGGGTGACACTTCGTTCCGGTCATGGTGACAACACCGAGGTTATTCGCTACAGCTACAAAAAACCGGGCTTTGTCAGAATGGATTTCATCACCCCCCATAGCGGAGCGATGCTGGTTTACAGCCCCCTGAGCAAAAGCGTGAGACTAAGGCCATTCGGCTTTGTCAAACCCCTGGTGCTGAACCTCGATCCGGATAACAGCCTGGTGAAAAGCGCCCAGGGTCACCGGGTCGATGCATCAGATTTCGGAGCTCTGCTGCAGCAGGTGCAACAACTGCAGGAGCTTGGCAATACGAGAATCCAGGGGGATGCCCGGATAGGGAATAGGGATGCCCTGCAGGTTACGGTAGAGGGGGAGAAGGATATCGCCCTCATCGGGGTACATCGTTATCTGCTCTGGCTCGACAAAGCCACCCTGCTGCCACTTAAGACGATGGCTTATGACAAAAGAGGCAAGCTGCTCGATGAAGTGTACATGGAGGAACTGGAACTCAATCCGGATTTACCTGACGACCAGTTTCAGCTCTGAGCTGGATCAAAGTCTACCTGTTGCGTCTCTATATGTCTGCGCAGCCCCTGCTCCCCCCAACGCATCACCTGATTATGGTTCCAGAGGAAGAGCGGTCTGGCTATCGGGGCAAGGAGATTCATCCAGCTCTTCTGCGTTGCCACCCGCCATTCGTACTCCACCACAACTACCCCCCACTCCTCGGTAAAGCGCCAGATACCTGTACCTGTCAGATCCCCGCTGGCACTGCCGGCCAGAAATAACGGCCTTTCAATTCTGGTAGTACGGATATCGAAGACCAATCGGTAAGGGAGGAGGCCCTTCCAGCTGTAACGGCGGAGGTTACCGATGCCGATCTCATCCCCCTTTTCCAGTTCGTCGACACTCTCAAGCCCGGGCCACCAATCTGGCCACCGCTCGGAGTGATAAATCGCCTCCCAGACCAGTTCGAGGGGGGCGGCAAGGCGCCAGGTGGTGAGGAATTGATAATCTGCCATAAGATCAAGGTTAACAGAATTTGCCTGAATGCATAGCATGACCGACTGACTTTTAGACTGACCGGATGCTGCTATTGGAGAGTGTCGAAGATATGAGGATGAGATATGTCCAGTAATTGAAATATCTTACAAAAAGTTTCATCACCCATGAGGATGTCCGGGCAGACGAGATCCTCGCAATTGTTGGGCAGGCACTTTAACCTGAACTCCTGCTTGAAAGGGCTCAGCACTTACATCTGTCCTGCGTTGACACTCTAAATAAATGAAGATATAGTTAAAAACCCTAACTTTCTTGTTACTAAAACAGCTACAGATTCTCCAGGAGGCGGTAAATGCCCAAAATACTGAGGCTTTCCCTGTTCGCCATGTTGCTCTGCTGGCACATCCAGGCCGAGGCCCAGACCTCGTTCGCCATCCTGAACATCACCAGGTCGGAGGATGTCCCGGCAGGGAAAGCCGTTGAAGCATATAACGGGATTTACAAATATTTCCTGGAATCAGGGAAATATCAGATCGTCGACCGCCAGCAACTGGAAAAGGTATTGGCGGAACAGTCGCTCCAACAGTCCGGCATGACCGATTCGACCAAGATGACTGCTGTCGGGAAGCTGTTGGGGGTGGACAAACTTGTCTCAAGCAGTATTTCCATGTCTGGTAAAAATAATTATCATCTGAAAATTTCGGTTACAGATGTCGCCACAGCACAGGTTGAACTGGCAAAGGATATGACAGGCGAACATGGTGCATCACCTGAAAATGTCGCCAAATGGTGCGTCGGTAACGTTATCAACGAATACCCGCTGGTCGGCAAAGTGGTGGGGAAGGCAAAGAATATAATCGTAGTGAGCCTTGGCAAGGCTAATGGCATGAAAACAGGTGACCGGCTATTCGTCGCCCGCAAAGAGCCGCTTATCGGCGATGACGGCAAGGTCTTGATTACCGAATATAATCGGATCGGCATCCTTGAAATTGAGAAGAGTGCCGCGACATCTTCCCAGACAAAGGTTGTCAGCCTTACAGTAGCAGATCGACCGGTCAAACAGGATGACCTGGTTTCACCAGAACCTATCCCGAAACTGGAAGCAAATATTTCCTATACCGCTCCATTGCTGCCGAATATTGGCAAAGGCAAATTGTTGCTTGATGACAATATGGAGGTCAGAACCAATCTGGCGGTACTGAACAACACCGGCCCTTCCTACCTCAATGGCAAACTGCAGTTGAACGCAACCAACTTGAGCGACGGCGGTCTGGAAGCTTATTGCTCATATCCGGCCGGGATTTTAGGAGAGTTGGACAACTTCATTATGGAGGGGGAGTTCACCTTCAAAAAGATAAAGGACAAGTGGAATAAGCTTTATCTGGGGTTCAGATTATCTGGTGACCATGGCACCTCAGACTCTTACAGCCTCTACTTTAACCAGATGGGATATTTTGAAGTTATCCGTACGCAAAAAGGGACCTATTTCGGCATAATCCCATACCAGAACAGCTCATTTTTCAATGCCGGGGAAGAGGTCAACAGATTTCGTATCATTGCCTACAACTCCAGTTTTGACATCTACTTGAATGACAACTATTTAGTCGGTTTTGAGGATGAATATATCCGTAAAGGGACGATCGGTTTTCAAGTAAAAAAGGGGAGTTGGGCCACGATAGACAACGTCAAGATATGGGAAGCTGTAAAGAAGAAATAATCAAACGTCTGTGATTTACTCAGAACTGACCCGCTAACACACCTAGCCCCATATCTCCAGCCCGGGCAGAAAAATGGCCTGCGTTTGCAGGCCATTTTCAATTCCTCTTACTGGGACTTTCTGCAGTAGCAACTACTGACCAATGGATTCAGACTTTGTCTGTCTCCTTCTTCTCTGCCGGAGAGAAAACCCCTTTGATCATGGAGAAGAGGAGCAGTAGCCCCGGGACCGACTGGAAAACAATGATCAGCGCGCCGAAACCGAGGAAAAGCCAGAGGAGGAAACTGCTCCCCTCGCTATCCGCTCCGGTTGACGCAACAGCCACTGAGGAGGTCAAGGTCATAGCTGCAACAAAGATTACATTCAGATATTTCATGGCGCTCTCCTTATGCAGAGACAGTACTGGTTACCATATCGACTTATTGCAGTAAAAATTTAATCCTCGGTTAAACCAGAAGAGGAAAAGCATGAATATTATCTAATTCAAACCTATACGAGATGACTGCCAATGTCAAGTTATTAAGGCGACCGCTCCTGTAACAGTACAGCCTTGACCGCCCCGAGCACCTGCTCGGCCACCAGCGGTTTGAACACCACCCCGGCAGCTCCTGACTCAACCGCATTCTGGGTGAGCGACTTCAGTTCAATGGAGCTGCACAGCAATACCCTGGCATCTTTATCAATTGTCAGAATCTCCCTGGTCGCCTGAATGCCATTCTTGACCGGCATCATCAGATCCATCACTGTCACATCCGGGGAGGTCGCCATGAAATTTGCCACGGCGTCAGCTCCGTCAACAGCCTCGGCAACCACCCTGTACCCCCCTGCCTCGAGGATTTCCCTTAGTAACGTTCGGGCCAGCTCGGAATCATCGACTATCATGACAGTAGGTCCAACCCCTGCCTTGCTCCTTGTCATGCAGTGCTCCCAGCCTATTTTTTCTTCCTGTTACTCTTTGTCTTGACCATTTCACCGAGTGTCCCCATCCCTATAGGCCCTTCGGTCATCTGGCGTCTAAAATCAGCCAGGGTCGACTCTTCTTCTTCAATCGCCCGGGCAACACCCGCCAGCGACAAGGAGAGACGACGGCTGCTCCGGTCGATGCTCTCGACCTTAACCTCGATCCGCTCACCCTCTTTCACCGCATCGCGCGGGTGGTTGATACGCTTGCCGGCACCGAGCTTAGAGATATGGATCAGCCCATCCACCCCTTCAGTCATGGTGACAAAGGCGCCAAAAGGGGCAAGGCGGGAGACGGTGCCGGTATGAAACGACCCTTCGGGGAACTTCTCCTTGACCATCTCCCACGGATCGACCTGGGCATCCTTGAGGCTTAGCGAAATCCGGTCACGCTCACGGTCGATCGCCTTGATAACAACTTCGACCTGTTGCCCGACACGTAGGACCTCACGCACATCCTTGACCCTGGCCCAGCCGATCTCTGAGAGGGGGATCAGCCCCTCCAGACCACCGATATCGACAAAGGCGCCAAACACCTGCAGTGAAGTTATTACCCCCGAGACTGTCGCCCCTTCGGCAAGTCTTTCCCGAGCCTCTTCCCTGAGCCGGCGTTGCTCCTCTTCGATCAAGGCACGGCGGGAGACGATGATGTTGCGCCCCTTTTCACCATAGTCGCTGATCATAAAGGGGAGACGGGAACCGATGCAGGAGTCATTGGCATCAGCCCGGCGCAGTCCCATCTGGGAAAAGGGGCAAAAAGCGCGAGTTGACCCGGCCAGCTTGACTTCGAAACCACCCTTGATCTCTTTCTCCACCACACCTTCAACAGGGATGCCGCTCCGCCAGGCATCCTCGAGTTGCGCATTACCGGCTGCACCACCACCTATCTTGGTGGTGAATTTTAACTCGCCGCGACTGGATGAGAGGAAATAGGCTGTGACTTCGTCCCCTTCACGGATTGTCGGATTGCCGTCAATATCGGTGAACTCTTTCCGGTCAACAACCCCTTCCCCCTTCTGTCCGGTATCGAGGAAGACCCATTCGGCACTGATCTTCAGCACTTTGGCGGTTACCTTCTGGCCCGGCTCCAACCGCGCACTCTGCCTGTTACTGCGGGCAAAGAGCTCGGCAAAGCTCTCTTCTTCCTGGGACTCTGCACTATCAATCTTCTCTTTTTCCATATAAGCTCCGTCCACGAGAGGCTGTGAAACCGATGAAATCGCGACCATGTTTGACTGCCGCTCCATTAATCAGTTTTAAATATACCTAATCTACTTTGATGTCAACATCTATACTGTCATTTAAGCTGTATCAATCCCGAAACGAGCCGGTGATGCTGATTCCTCTCAACAGATTATGTAGATTGCCTCCAACCCCAAACATGATAATGTTTTAATACAAATAGGTGTTTGATTGAATCTTTCTTCTTTTGGCTTTTTAAAAAATAGGCTGCCGCTAACCACGCTAAAAATATTTCAGAACACCCCCGGAGAATCTACTTTTATGGTTGATTTTTTTACCCAAAACAGATTAAAATGAAACCGTGTTTTGCTATTTGCGTCGGCTAATCTCTGACACCAGATCAATTCACACCGATTTAATGATATTTGTCGCGCTTACCATAAGGCTGCAAAGGCTGAGGTGAATCGTGGCTATTAACTGTCCCGCCAGCAATGAGAGGCTTCCCTGCACTACAATTACGCCGGTCGATACCAGACGGCGCGCTGTTCAGCATCATAATCTGTCCAGCAGAATACCCGGGGCAGGGTATTGCCTGACACCCGGATAAGCAATAAAATCAGCAGAAACGGACAATGGGGAAAACATGACTTCATTTCTGAAGGGCACCCTTACTCTCTCTCTCCTCTTTACCATGCTACTGTTCAGCTCAACCTTTGCTGTAGCAGTTGCAAAAGACCCTTTCCAGATGATGAATTCTGTTCAGTTCAAGTCTGTCCTGGAGCAAAAGCAACCCGGTCTGATGCTGATCGACGCCCGTCCTGTCGACAGATATCTTGCCGGCCATATCAAGAGTGCAGTCAATATCCCTGCTCCGGAACTGGAAAAGACGCTGGCCCAGATGCAGGTATCCAAGAATAGCAAGCTGCTTGTTTACTGTGATGGTTACAGATGCGACCGGAAAACAGGCCTGACACCAGACGGTAGCCCTTGCTGGAGCCTGGCCGCCATTCTCCCCACCAAAAGCGGCAAGGCAGCCATGACTCTGGTCAAAATGGGGTACCTGGATGTATCGGTTTTGATGGAAGGTTTCCGCGGCTGGGATCTGCAAGGAAACCTGTCTTTCAGGGGGCCGGATGACCAACAGCGTCTGGAGACGGTCAAACTCGGACTGCAGGATCTTAAGGAGCTGGCAACAGAGAAGCCTGGTCAGGCCATCTTTGTCGATCTTCGCCATCCGAATGAATTCAGCCAGGGGCATGTCGCCGGCGCAATCAACATTCCGCTCGAAAGTATCCATTTCAAGAGACTGACAGACTCGCTGGACAAGAGCCGCCTGGTTGTCCTCTACTGCAACTGGGGGGAGCGGAGCCAGCAGGCCTACCTGCTGCTTAAACAGCACGGTTTCAGCAAGCTTGCCAGGGCGATCAGCGCTGACCTTGAAGAGGCGGGACTGCCGCTGACCAGCAGATAAAAGCAGAGATAAAGTTACACCGTCCCAGGTAAACTGGAGACGGCCATGATGGGTAGTCATATCAAAGCGAGGGCGTTATGATCAGCATTAAACGGTTCTTCCTGGCTGCAGTGGCCATTATCCTTTTCACGGCACCACACGCTGTTGCCACACCCGGTTCACCTCCGACCGGCAAAGGTAACGGCAACTTCCTGGTGGAGTTGCTCAAGGATGGCAAATGGGAAAGGGCTGGCCAGCTCTCCTTTGACCGTTTTATCAATGAGCGAAGGCTCGACCTGCGGCAGTATGCCGAACCGGGTCGACAGGTAACAGTCAGAGTTACCAAGCAGGGTGGCGGAGCTGCCCATCTGGATGCAGTGCTGCTCGGCGAAACTGCTCCGCTCGAAGTTCAGGGGGAGAACGGCCGGCTGGCACTGAAGAAACTGGCCAAACGGGACAACGACCTGCTGGACGCTGCCGGCCCGATCATAATCACCTTTCCTGCTGTCAACTCCGGCAGCCTGCTGGTCGCCGGCCGGATCGAGGCGGAACGGATCGACAGCACCCCGTTCCAGCACCCTCTGACCAATCTCTACCAGGAAATCACCGACCGCTCCTCTTTCCTCTCCTATCGCCTTGGCAGCAACAGCGGTCCGATCTCCGCCGAACAGTTCGCATCCTTAAAGAGCAAAGAGGCTCTATTCAACGAACTGGCTGTCTCCGGCTCCGGCCACCCCTCCGGCCAGACCTACGGCTGGGTCCGCAACGACAGCAAGAACCTCTACGTATATATCGACTTCACCCCGGACAACACCATGGATGGCGACAAGGACTATGCCGCTGTCTACGCCAGGACAGCCAGCGGCATCAAGCAGTTCAAGGTCTCGGAAGCGAGCCTCAAGTGGGGTCAACCCTATTTCATCTATACCGACAAGGTCGGCTACCAGCACAAGTTCTACAGTTTCAGTATCCCGCTGAGCGAACTGGGGATCACGCCCAAGGAGGAGAAGCCGCTGCAGCTCGCCTTTGCCACCTACGGCACAGCTGCACCACAGGGGGTCTTCTCGGTCGTGCCGGCCCTCTCCTCGTCCAGCAAGGTCTATTACAACATCTATTTCCCGGCCATCGGCAACGTCTACAACCATACCGCCACACTGCTCCGGGACGGCACCATACTGATCACCGGCGGCCAGGATGAAGGGGGCAGCCCGCTGCAGCTGGCTGCCATCTACAACCCTGCCAACAGCAGTTTTACCACTTTGACAGCGATGCTCAATGCGCCGCGCGCCGGCCATACCGCCACCATGCTGCTGGACGGCCGGGTACTTATTGTTGGCGGTGGCAGCACCAGCATGGAGCTCTATGACCCTGCCAAACAGAGCTTCACTCCGGTCTCCGGTACTATCCCGAACCATACCTTTGCCAGCGCCACCCTGCTGAAAGATGGCCGAGTGCTGGTCGCCGGTGGCGGCAATGCCGACACCACCATCTATACTCCGGACAGCGGCAGCGGCAGCTTTGTCAGCACCCCAACAGCGCTGATCGACCCGCGGAGCAGCCATACCGCAACTCTGCTGGGTGACGGCCGGGTAGTACTGATCGGCGGCGGCACCAGCAAGGCACAGTTATTCGACCCAAACAGCGGCGACAGCATCACCCTGCTAATCGATGATGCCAGACTCAGCCGCGACGCCCACACCTCTACCCTGCTCACCACAGGCCAGATCCTGGTGGCCGGCGGCAACGATGGCGGTAGCGGCTACTCCGCACTGCTGCTCGATCAGGGGGGCAATATTACCGACCTGGGGAGCATGAATAACGGCCATATCAACCATACCGCCACCCTGCTGCCAAACGGCAAGGTGCTACTGGCAGGCGGCACCAGCGAGGTGGGGCAGGCAGAACTGTTCGATCCGGCCTTTAACAGCTTTGCCTCACAAACGAGCATGAACGGCCTCCGTACCCGGCATACCGCCACCCTGCTGCCGGGAGGGAAGGTCCTCTTTGTCGGTGGCGGTTCGAACAGTGCCGAGCAGTACCGTATTGACAACTGGTCCAATAATACCAGCTTGAACTGGAATCATAACGGCTGTTCCATGCAGGCCAGCACTCCTCTCCCCAACGGCATGCTGCTCCTCACCGGCGGCTACATGCCCGGTCGCTCTTACTGCAACAGTACCCTTTTCTATCAGCCAGCCTACGATCAGCTTGTTGCCGGGCCATATCTTACCAGACCCCGTGAGGGTTCCAGTGCCACCCTGCTGGCCAGTGGCAAGGTGCTTATCTGCGGCGGATATAACAACAACAGTTATAACATCGAAAGCAGCTGCGAGATCCTCGACCCGCAGAGCAATGTCTCCCTGCTGCTCCCTGCGACGATGGACCAGAACCGGCTGAACCATAGCGCAACCCTGCTGGCTGATGGCCGGGTACTGCTCACCGGCGGCTCCGGAGATTACTATCCGGAGGGGAGCGCCATCATCTTTGACCCCTATGCAAGCAGCTTCTCCGCACCGATCCCCCTGGTTGTCCCCCGCCGCGACCATAGCGCCACCCTGCTGAAGGATGGCCGGGTGCTTATCGCCGGCGGCAGCAGCGACGGGAGTTCCCCACTCAACTCGGCGGAGATATTCGATCCGCGAGGGAACAGCGGCGCCGGTGCCTTTACCCTTACCGGCAGCATGTCTATCCCCTCTGCCGACCATACCGCCACCCTGCTGGCCGATGGCCGGGTGCTTATCGCCGGCGGCAGCAGCGACTATGATACCGCCAACAGTATAGGTCAGCTCTTTGACCCGGTAAACGGCTCGTTCACCCCGACCAGCGGGGTTCTGGACAGTACCTTCTGCAGCGGGCATATGGAGGGGAGCGCCCTGCCACTTCCTGACGGAAGGGTGCTGTTGGCAGGGGGCTATTGCAGTGGCTGGAGTAACAGCCAGACAGCAGAGGTCTACGACCCGGTCAGTGACAGCTTCAAGATCATCGCCAGCTACGATTCCTCCTTTGGAGAGGCAGGCAGGATGATCCTGACGCAGCTGGACAACGGCCGCTATCTGCTCGGCAACGAAGGGGTCGGCTATCTCCTCGACCCCAACATCGGTATCGACAACAACCGCAGGCTGCGGGACCTGGCCCCGACCTTTACCAGCAGTGGTGGTCTTAGCTTGACAAGCGGCACACCATTCGATTTTTTCGGCGATTCAGAGGGGTCGAGCGGCAACAGCAGTTCCTCTGCCACCAACTATCCGCTCCTATCCCTGCGCCACTTGCAGAGCGGCTCCAGCTATCAATTGCCAGCCGACCCCACGGCAGGGAACACCCGGTTCAATTTATTCAGCCAGCCGCTGGGGGGGATCCCGCTCGGTTTCTACAGCGCCACTATCCATGTCGGCGGCGTTGCAAGCCTGCCCCAGACGATCAGGTATGATCGTTCGCTTATCGTTGCGCCAGGGCAGTTCGATTTCGGCAATGTCGGCACCGGTCAACAGAGCAGTCCTGCCACATTCCAGATAAGCAACAACGGCACCCTGCCGATCGTCATCAGCGGCGTAGGAATAAAAGACCAGCCGGCTTATTACCCCTACAATATCTTCAGCAACAACTGCGGTCCTCTCGCCCCGGGAGAGAGCTGCAGCGTTTCGATCACCTTTACTCCGGTAAGCGGCAGTCTGGAGAAGGGTACTCTCTATATCGAATCCAGCGATGTCGCCCAGCCGACCCTGACCATACCGCTCAGCGGCACCGGCATCCCGAACCCGAAGACCCTGACCATCAATGTCACCGGCAGCGGTGGCGGCACGGTCAACGCCTCGCTCGGGGGGATTATCTTCGGCAGCTGCAGCAGCAGTTGCAGCTATCCGGTCACTAACGGCGCCAATGTGGTCCTTACCCCGGTCGTTCCGCAGACCTCCAGTTTTGTCAGCTGGAGCGGTGCCGGCAGCGGTACTGCCACCCGGACCGTCACCATCGGCAATTCGCAAAGCGTCACCGCAGATTTCGTCGCCAACCGTCTGGTCACCACCATCAACCCTGTCCAGGGTGGCGCAGTCTCGCCGGGGGATGTCGGCTACATCAGCGGCCAGCCGCAGACCATCAAACTTTATCCGGCCACTGGCTACCATGTTGCCGGGCTGACCATAGAAGGCAATGCCATCCCATTTGCCAGCCTGACCGCTGAGGGGAACGGGGTCTACTCCTATACCTACACCCCCACCCAATCTACTTCCACCGTAATCGCCAGTTTCAGCAGCGGAAACTTCATAGAAGCGAGCTCATCAGTTTACAACCGCCGCCAGGCGACAGTCATGCTAAATGACGGCAGGATTCTCCTTACCGGCGGCTACAGCGGCAATACTGCACGAACGAGCGCCGACCTGTACGATCCGGCCAGCGGCAGTACCAGCAGTACCGGCCTTTTAAACACCGCCCGGGCTGAACATAGCGCCATTCTGCTTGGTAACGGCAAGGTACTGATAACCGGCGGCAAAAATGACGCCAACCTGACCATCGCCTCGGCCGAACTGTATGATCCAGCAAGTGGCACATTCAGTACGCTGGCCTCCGGAATGAATGCCAGCCGTGACAATCATACCATGTCCCTGTTACCGGACGGTCGGGTACTGATTGCCGGCGGTTATAACGGCAGTAACAACGAGAGCAGCGCCGAGATCTACGATCCGGCCGATGACAGTTTTACCAGCACCAGCGGTGCTATGAACTCCCCCCGCAGCAACCATACCGCAACTATGCTGCCAAACGGCAAAGTTCTGCTGGCCGGCGGCAATAACGACAGCGGAGCGGTCAGTGCAGCCGACATCTATGATCCAGTCAGCAGTAACTTCAGCGCCACTGCAACTGACATGACTGTCGCCAGGAGCGGCCATTCAGCCACCCTGCTCACCAGCGGCAAAGTGCTGCTTGCCGGCGGTACCGATGCCGCAACCAACTGGCTGAACAGCGCCGAGCTGTTCGATCCGAATAATTCAACCACACCTTTTGAAACTATTTCTGCAACCATGTCTGATAACAGAACGATGCATTCAGCTATTCTGCTCCCTGACGGCAAGGTACTGCTGGCCGGGGGTATAGGCTCCGTTGCCGCCTATACTGCCGACAGTTATGACCCGGTCGCCAACTCCTTCAACCATGCCGGCAATCTGGCCTACCCGCACAGCGAGGGGGATGCTCTACTGTTGCCTTCCGGTCGAGCCATCTTCCACTCGACAATTTTCTACATCTACGACACCAGCCGCAACAGCGCCCTTTTCCCGGCTGTCACAGGAACTATGGCAAGCGGCCGTCGCAATCACAGCGCCACCCTGCTCCCCGACGGAAAGCTGCTGCTGGCAGGTGGCATGGATGGCAATAACAACCGGCTGAACAGCGGCGAACTCTATACCCAGGGGAGCGGTTTCAGCGCCGTAAACGGCACACTGCAGGAAGGGCGCAACGGCTCTACGGCAACGCTTCTGAACGACGGCAGGGTGCTGATAGTCGGTGGCGACAACGGCAGCAGCACTAGCAACAAAGCCGACCTTTACAACAGTGCCAGCGGTCTGGCCCAAGCTGACGGCGGCGGCACCCTGCTCGCCGCTAGCGGCAGAAACGGCCACACCGCCACCCTGCTCAACGACGGCACGGTTCTGATCACCGGAGGCGGCGACATCAACGCAGAAATCTACCAGCCAGGCACAGGCTTCACCTCGGCCGGAGCATTCTCCCAAGGTTATGACCTTGCGGGTCACAGCGCCACCCTGCTCAACGACGGCCGGGTTTTGATAGCAGGTGGCCTGACCAAGCCTCTTAACTCCTACTCGTCGCTCGCCATGGTATACGACCCGGCCAGCCGGACCTTCAGCAATGTCGGGTCGATGACAGCGCCGCGCAGCAACCACAGTGCTACCCTGCTGGCCGACGGCAAAGTACTGATCAGCGGTGGCAACGATGGTAACAGCGAACGGACCGATGCGGAGCTGTTCGACCCGCGCAGCAACAGCTTCATTTCTGTCAGCAGCAATCTGTCAGCGGCACACCCGGCACAACGCGCTATCAGGCTTAGGGATGGCCGGGTGCTTTTGGCCGGCGGCCAGTCACAACAACTGGACATCTACGATCCTGCCGGCAATATTTTCTACTCTGCAGGCACACTGGCCAGTAACCGTGACGGCTGCAGCGTGACAATGCTGCCAGACGGCTCCATACTGCTCATCGGTGGCGGCAGCGGGGCAGAGCTAACAACTCCACTCAGAATAGAACTGGAGCCAAATTACCCGGCCAGTCGACGGCCACAGGTAAGCACCGTTAATGCCATTGCCGGCAAACTGGAGATCACCGGCACCGGTCTGCGTGGCGATGCCGAAGTCTCCTTCGGCCGCTCGGCCAGCAGCTCCATGGCTTTCCCGCTGGCAAAACTACAGAGTCTGGACAACTCTCAATCTTACTATATCCAGCCTGATCCATCGATATCTTGGAACGCCAGCAGTTTCACAAGCGTTCTGCCAGCTACCATGCCAAATGGCTATTATTTCTTCACCCTCTCTGCCAGCGGTGTCCCGTCTACGGCAACCATCGTAAGTATCAGCCATGCTCTGCTGGCCATGCCGACCAGCTACAACTATGGCATTATCGGCATTAACGGTGCCAAGGATGCAACCTTCATCCTGCTGAACCAGGGAACGAATCCGGTCTATATCAGCAATACCATGCTGTCAAACAGCAGCGATTTTGCCATTATTTCCGACAACTGCTATGACAGCACACTGAACCAGGGGAGCAGCTGCACTCTGACTGTCCGCTTCTCAGCGCTCTCAACCGGAGACAGAAGCGGTGTCCTTACCATCGACAGCGATGCTGCCGACACTCCGAAAATTGACATTCCGCTTGCCGGCTCGGGGAGAAACCCCGTACTGACCGTCAATATAAGCGGCAATACCAGTCAGTATTTCGGCAACATAAGCATGCAAAGCTACAGTTATAACTGGGGCTGGCCCTTTTATGCCCAGGAAGCCACGCGTAGCTGGAACGACATCCCATTTGGCGCAAATATTACCCTGACCCCCAATCCCTATAGTTACGGCGGTTTCTATTTTTCCAGCAGTAACGGCTGTACGCAAAGCGGTATCAGTTGCAATCCGATAACAGTTAGCAACTTTTCACTTACTGGCGATACGACTATCAACTATACCCTTGCCAACGACTCGGTGGCCAGCGACTACAATCTTTCCGCCAGCACTCCGGAACATGGCAGTATTACCCTTAATCCGACCGGCGGCAGATACATCTATGGCACATATATAACCGCTACAATCAACCCGGCACCGGGCTATTACTTCAGCCGTCTGGTGAACAGCGTCAACAGTGCCGACCTTACCGGTGACGTCGTCTACAATAACGGGGTTATCGAATATACCTTCAATATCTACAACGACACCAACCTGGTGGCGACCTTCAACAAATATGGGGTTATCGGTTCCACCACCGGTCGCGAATACCATACCGCTACCCAGCTGCAGGATGGCCGGCTGCTGGTGGCCGGCGGCGAGGACAGTCGTGGCGGCATGCTGCGCAGCATCGACATCTACGACCCGGCCGTCAACCAGTATATCTCCCGGCAGAT
Organism: uncultured Geobacteraceae bacterium; assembly: GCA_964649725.1. Classification (GTDB taxonomy): domain Bacteria; phylum Desulfobacterota; class Desulfuromonadia; order Geobacterales; family Geobacteraceae; genus CAZYTM01. Next base: position 276,831 of record CAZYTM010000005.1, read on the forward strand.
GACCACAGCGCGCAAGTCCCACAGCGCCACCCTGCTCACCGACGGCACAGTTCTGCTGTTAGGGGGGAACAGCGGCACCCAGGCGCTCGGTTCGGCGGAAATATTCGACCCGAAGACGAATACAGTCACCCTGCTTGGCAATACCCTTAACTACCCCCGTGAAGGGCATACCGCCACCCTGCTGAGAGACGGCCGGGTGCTGATCGCCGGCGGCGCCAGGGGAGTGCAGCAGCCTGACGGCTCCTTCCTCTACGAGGTCCACTACGCGGCCGAGGTCTACAACCCATCTGACCAGAGCTTCTCCTATATTGCCGATATGAACTGGCAGCGTATCTACCATGCCGCCACCCTGCTGCAGAATGGCCAGGTGCTTATCACCGGCGGCTGGGACGGTAACAACACCCTGGATAGCGCAGAATTATTCGATCCTTACTATGAAAGTTTCAACACTACTTACAACAGCATGAATTATCCCCATGACGGCCATACCGCCACCCTGCTGGCCAGCGGCGATGTGCTGATCGTCGGCGGTGACGACGGCTATGGCTATTACAACAATGCCGAGCTCTACATCACCGGCTCCGACTACTTCAACGACCTGAGCTACTGCGGCCCGACCATGCGCTCCAATCGCGACCTGCACAGCGCCACCCTGCTACCGGACGGCCGGGTGCTGCTGGCCGGCGGCTGGGATGGTACTGGCGCAACCGCCAGCACAGAGATCTATGATCCAAACGCTTCTTCATCCTATCCCTTCAGCCTCGGTCCTGAGCTTGCTACCCCGCAACTCGGCCAGGTGGCGATGATGACACCTGGCGGCCGGATCGTCCTGGTCGGCGGCTGGGACGGGACTAAGAGCATCGACACCGTGGAGACCCTCACCATCCCGATCGGCAGCACATCAGCCAACAACGACTATCTGTACATCATGAACGGGTCGCTCAACAGTTCACGCATCAGCCATACCGTCACCCCGCTTGACAACGGCGTGGTTTTTGTCGCCGGCGGTAATGGTGAAAAAAGCACCGAACTGCTGGTAACCAGCGACGGCTGGTATTTCAGTTACGGCCTGAACATGGCCTACAGCCGTGATTACCATACTGCCACCAGACTGACTGATGGTCGGGTTCTGCTGGCAGGTGGCTACGGCAGCGGTGACGGTGGTTTCAGTTATGGCGATATCGCTCCGCTGGAGTTCTTCGACTATAACAGCAACAGCATCACTACAGGCCCCTCCCTGGCTACCCCGCGCGATTCGCACAGCGCCACCCTGCTAAACGATGGCCGGGTGCTGATAGCCGGTGGAGTCGATGACTCCGGCAATCCGCTAGCTTCACTTGAGCTTTACGATCCGTCATCGAACAGCCTCACTGCCCTCGGTTTCGGCCTGAATACCCCGCGCGCCGACCATAGCGCCACCCTGCTGGCCGATGGCCGGGTACTGATCGCCGGTGGCACCCAGGATTTCTATGGCGGTCTTAACAGTGTCGAGATCATCGACCTGAACGCCAACAGCAGCACAGAATACTTTAACGCCACCACCCTCCGCTACCAACATACCGCCACCCTGCTACCGGACGGCAATGTCCTGCTGGCCGGTGGCTGGGATGCCGACAGCCGGCTCGCCAGTTACGAGATCATCGGACCGCTGGGGAACCTGGTCAGTTCCGGTCTTCTGAGCAACGCGCGCGCCAACCATAGCGCCACTATCCTCCCGGATGGCCGGGTCTGGCTGGCCGGTGGCAGTGACGGCGATGCCAACGGCATTGCAACTGCCAGCGATATATTCGACCCCTTCTTCGGTGACATCGTCAAAGGGCCAAACCTCGTTTATCCGCGTACCGACCACCGGGCTCTTACCATGACCGACGGGACAGTAATGCTGGTCGGCGGACAAAACCTCTTGAATGTTGATCAGCTGGAATTCTACACCCCGTTCCCGAATGTCAGTGGCTCCTATAAACCATATTTCAGTAACCAACCGACCCAGACGATGCTAGGGTCAAATATCGTCCTTGACGATTACTACAATGTCCGTTTCAGCGGTGTCTCCGACGGTTCCGGAGGGGGACAGAACAACTCTTCAGGCGGCTTCCCGCAACTCTCTCTACAGCGGGTCGACAACGGCCAGCGATTCCTCATCTCTGCTACCAACTGGAGCGGCGATTATAACTATGGCAGCGGTCTCAACACGTACAGCAGCGTACCGTTAGTCGGCCTGCCGGCAGGCCCCTACGCCATGTCGGTCATCGCCAACGGCATCGCCTCAGATAGTACCATGCTGCTGCTGGATATTATAAGGCCGCAGGTCTCTGGAGGTAACGGTACTATCAGCTGCACACCGCTTAATTTCGGCGCTCCGGCGACCTGCACAACTACCCCGGCACCAGGCTTCATCACTGCAATAGTTGACGGCTGCGGCGGCACCTTGAGCGGCAACACCTACACCATCACCTCGGTCCCGACCAACTGTTACGTCGGCGCCTCATTTGCCCCGGTCAACACCCTTGACCCGACATTTGCCGGTAACGGTCATACCGTTCTGAACGGCGGCAGCAATGGGATAAACTACAGCTGGGCCAACGGCGTTGCAGTTCAGGCCGACAACAAAGTGGTGGCGGTCGGTATCGGCAATAACGGCAGCGGCGAATACCCGCTGGTGGTCCGCTACAATAGCGACGGCAGTCTAGACAGCAGCTTTATCTATAACTATGCTGATCTCATGAACATGACCGGCAACAGCTACGGCAAGGCCAACGACGTCATCATCCAGGGGGACGGCAAGATCGTCGTCATTGGTGACACCAACAACATTATGTCATTTGTCGTCAGACTCAACCAGGACGGCAGCATCGACAATACCTTCAATTCATCCAGCGGTATATACCTGTTTAACTTTGGCAGCTCCACCATAAGCTATGGCGTCGCCCTCCAGGCTGACGGCAAGATACTGATCACCGGAGATTACAGCGGTGCAGGTAACACCCTGTTCATGTTGCGCCTCAACAGCGACGGGACCGTCGACATGAGCGATTTCGAGGGGTATGTCAGCTATTACGGGTCGAACAACAGCGGCATGGCTATAGCAGTGCAGAATGACGGCAAGATCGTCATCACCGGTTCGACCTTAAACGGTCCCAATGTCGACCTGCTGCTGCTCCGCTACAACAGTAACGGTACCCTCGACAGCAGTTTCAACGGCAGCGGAGTGGTGACCTACAACGGCACAGGTAACGGCAATGATTATGGCAACGGCGTAGCCATCCAGCCAGATGACAACAAGATTGTCGTAACCGGATCAACCTTTACCGGCGCCAATAATGAACTGCTGCTACTCCGCTATAACCCGGACGGAACTCTTGACAACACCTTCAACGGTACCGGTATCATCACCTACAGCGAGGTGAACGGCGCCTATGGAAACGATGTGGCTATCCTGGCCGACGGGCGGATTCTGGTCGCCGGTTCCAGCAATTTCCCGGACAGGGGCGCGCTACTTGCTCTCCTATATAACAAGGACGGCAGCATCGACAGCAGCTATGCCAACAACGGCGTCTTCTCCTATTTCGATATCTTCCAGGCCTACGGCTATACCATGCGGCTCGCTCCGGACGGCAGCGTAGTAATTGCCGGCGAACGGGCTAACAGCGACTGGTCGATCGATGAGCTGTTGGTAGTAAGACTGCAGAACCCGGCAAAGCCGAAGCTGCTCAACACCGGGATCAATAACCTGGCCAATTTCGACAACGGCCTGCCTACAGGTTGGCTGGTGAAAGACAATACCGGTTTCGGTGGCTGGCGCTTCGATGACCCGGCAGGCCGCGGCAACCTAACCGGCGGCAGTGGTGGCTTTGCCATAGCCGACAGCGAGAATATCTGTGATTTCATGGATGCGGAGCTGGTCTCCTCGGCCTACGACCTGAGCGGACTCAGCACCGCTATCCTGGAGTTCAAGACAGATTTCTACTATGGTGGATACATCGAGGTCGCTGATGTGGATATCAGCATCGACGGCGGCAGTAGCTGGACCAATGTCTGGAGTCAGAGCGGTGCCGATTTCCGCGGCCCGGCCACGGTGCAACTGGATATCAGCGCCAAGGCCGCCGGCCAGGGGAATGTCAAGGTCCGTTTCCATTACTACAATGCCAACTGCGACTGGTGGTGGCAGGTGGACGACGTCCGCATCTACGGCTCACCGCTCTTCAGCCTGACTGCCGCTACTACTGCTACCGGGGCCGGCAGCGGCACTATCAGAAGCTCACTCGCCGGTATCAGCTGCGGTTCAGCCGGTACAGCCTGTAGTAGCGGCTTCCCGCAGGACTACCTGATCACCCTTACTGCTTCCCCTGACAGTGGCTCCTGGTTCAATGGCTGGTCCGGCGACTGCAGCGGCGTTCAGTCGCTAAGCTGTACATTGACCATGGATAAAGCGAAAAACGTCAATGCCGACTTCACCGATATCCAGCCGACCAGCCAGACCTGGTCGGTCACTCTCGGCGGCAGCGGCTATGAGGAGGCAGTTCGCTCCTTCCAGGACGCAGACGGCAACTATTTCGCCATCGGCTATACCGACAGCTACGGCCTGGCAAACAGCGGTGACGGACTGCTGTTGAAGTACGCCCCGGATGGCACCCTGCTCTGGGACAAATGGTTCGGCACGACTTACTACGAATGGATCAACGATGCCCGGCCAACTGCTGACAAAGGCCTGATAGTTGCCGGCGAAAGCAACAGTGACGGCTGGCTGGCCAAGCTGGACAAAGATGGTAACATCCTCTGGAACTACAGCTTCAACGGGCTCGGCTACGACTATTTCGATTCGGTCAGCCAGACCGCGGAAGGTGGCTATATCGCCTCCGGCTACAGCGATGGTGCAGCAATAGTCATCAAGTTGACGAGCAACGGCGTGGAGGAGTGGCACCGTTTCTACGGCTCGGCCGAGGCATACAATATCCAGCAGACCCTGGACAACTGTTACATCTTGACTGGTTACCAGGGTAGCAACAGCTGGCTAATGAAACTGGACAGCGACGGCAGCAAAATCTGGGAAAAGTTAACCCCGCTTCCTTCCTCGGGCGGTTTCAACAACGTACAACAGACCTATGACGGCGGCTATATAACGGCCGGTTCTCTCTATGGACTTAACTACAGCAACAGCGAGGCCTGGGTAGTCAAATATCTCGCCAACGGCGATATAGACTGGCAGAATGTCTATAACAGCGACCCGACCAACAACAGTGTTCTCAATACCATCAAGCAGACCGGCGACGGCTACATAGTCTCCGGCTATCTGAACAGCGATGCCCTGCTACTGAAACTGAACAGTGACGGTTCTGTCAACTGGCAGAAAACCTTCGGCGGTTTTGCCTGGGATTATGGCTCATCAGTCAATCTTGCTGCCGATGGTGGCTACATAATGACCGGTTCAACCGGAGAGCTGGACGGCAACGGCGATGCCTGGCTATTGAAACTTGACGGCAACGGCAATGCCACTGGCTGTCAGACCTGGCTGCAGTCGAGCAGCAACATATTGAACGGCGCCATTCCGGCGATAATCAATGTGGCAGCTGAAGGTACCATCATCCCACCAGTCAACGCCACCCTTACGGTGCAGGACCTGACTGGCGTCACCAGCGGAGGGACTACCGGCGCAGCTCCCTACTACTCCTGCGGCGGCAATGTGCTCATGGACGGCATCCTGACAGCTACTCCGGGAAACAGGCAGATCAACCTGGCCTGGAGCAATTTCACCGGCGCCATCGATCACTTTGTACTGAGCAGTTCCACCACAGATTATCCGGCCGACTGCTCGAGCGGCACTACAATCGCAGGGACCGCTCTGAACTACAGCGATGGCAGCGCCAATCAGAACCAGACATACTACTACCGTCTCTGTGCCTACAACGCCGGCGGCAGCAGCACTTCCGGCGCCGTTGCCAGGGCGATACCAAGCAACAACCAGGCCGGCAGCGTCGACCAGACCTTCAATACCCCGGTCGGAGTAAATACCTCAAACGACAGCAGTGACAACTATCCGGTTGCGGCAGCACGCCAGTCAGACGGCAAGGTACTCGTTACCGGCGATATAGGCCGACAGATCATGATTCGCCGCTTTAGCAGCGCCGGCATTCAGGAGCAGAGTTATACCCCTGTAGTGCCGCCGGTCTATTTCAACAGCACCACCGCCCGCAACCATGGCAAGGCGATCAAGGTGCAGAACGACGACAAGGCAGTGGTTGCCTACTCTTACATCAAGGATGACTTCTATACCGATTATCACGAGATCGCCCGCTACGATGCCAACGGCAATCTAGATACGGCGTCGTTCAAAAGCCCGTCAGGAAAGGTATCGCTGCCGGCCGGCTACAATGTTTCTGACCTGGTCATCGACAGCAGCGGCAGAATCATCGCCATCGGTGAAAACTATAGCGGCGGCATGCTGCTCAGGCTTAACAGCGACGGCTCGAATGACACAGGCTTCAATGGCACCGGTGAATTCATCATCGGCGCCGGCAATCATCCCAAGTCAGGTTTCATCCAGCCGGATGGCAAGATAGTTCTGACCGGTTTCGACGATTCCGGCAACTCGAAAGTCTGGCGTATTCTGGCTGACGGCACGGCTTATGACACCGGCTTCGGCTCCGGCGGTTCGGCATTATTGAGTGGCTCTTCGGCCAAAGCCTACCGGACAGCCAGTCAGAGCGACGGCAAGATTGTCGTCTCCGGCTATGCTGCGGATATTGAAACCTATGAAAATATGGTCTGGCGGCTGAATATTGACGGCACAACCGACACCACCTTCAACTCGCCGAACGGGTATTACATGTATTACAGCAACATCGGCTCCTTCCTGACCCCTGAGGCGAATGGCCTGGCCATCCAGGCAGACGACAGAATCATTGTCAGCGGCTATCAGCGTAATGTTGCCGGCGATCTGGACGCATTAGTGCTGCGCTTTAACAACGACGGCAGTCTGGACGGGAATTTCGGTTTCGGCGGCGTCTTCAGCTACGACGGACCCTGGCAGAAAGACGACTTTGCTGCTGCTGTACTGCTGCAACCGGACAGCAATATCATCCTTGCCGGCGCCAGCTCCAACGGCACCATCAATCAGACCTTCGTCATCAGGCTGATCGGCAGCAATCCACTTCTCCCACCCGCCACTGTCAACGCCGTTCCAGGCAACGGCTGGATCTACCTGACCTGGGATCCGGTACCTGGTGCAACCTCCTACAATATCTACCGCTCCACCGTCAGTGGCCAGCAAGGAGTACTTATCGGCAACAGTACCGTCAACTCCTATCTGGATAACACAGTGGTGAACGGTACGGTCTACTACTACACCGTCACCTCCATGAACGGCGGTAGCGAAAGCATCGCCGCAACTGCGATAAGCAGCAGCCCGAACAGGAAATACGGACATTTCGCCTACATATCGAACAGTACCGGCCAGGTAACAGCCTATGCTGTCAACCCGAACAGCGGTGCCATTGTGTCGATCGGCAGTTACAACACCGACGGCGATACCGACTCCCTTACCGTCGATCCCCTGGGGAGATTCGTCTATGCCACCAATGCAACTCCGGCTACCGTGGCAGCCTTCAAGATCGACCAGGCCACCGGTGCTTTGACCTCTGCCGGCACGGTTTCCGGAGTCGGTACATATCCGGATAATATAACAGTCGATCCACAGGGTAAGTTCGCCTATGTGGCCGACGGCTGGTATAGCGGACCACTGAATCTGTACATCTTTGCCATCGACCAGACCACCGGCGCCTTGTCGCCAGCAGGCTCAGTACCTATCAGCACTACTTCCAACTTCAGCATCGCCATCGATCCGACCGGCCGGTTTGCCTATGTGGCAAGCGACAACAGCAATTCAGGGGCCATCTCCATCTTCAGCATAGACAAGAACTCCGGCGGTTTGACGCCGGCAGGGACAGTCCCGATCGGTACAGGCAGCCTCACCTCCATTGCCATCGATCCGACCGGCAGATATCTTTATACTACCGATAGAAGCAGCAACAGCAGGATATGGACATACAGCATCAACCAGAACAGCGGCGCCCTGAATCCGGCAGGCTCCGGCTTCGTCGGCACCGGCGCAGGATCGTACGGAGTGACGGTCGACCCATCCGGAAGATTCGTCTATGCAGCAAGCAATGCAGACAGTACCGTTTCCAGCTACACAATCCAGACCGACGGGTCACTGGTCGCCACAGGAACGACAGCAACCGGTACCGCGGTAGTGGGAGTATCGACTGATCCGACCGGCAGCTATCTCTATGCAGCAAATGCCGGCGACAATACCGTATCGGTATATGTCATCAATGGTGACGGAACCCTAGCACCGGTCTCAGGCTCACCCTTCAGCGCCGGCAGTGCCCCAAATTCAGTCGCTTTTGCCGCCTACACCACCCTGCCAACACCGCCTCTGTCCGTAACCAGATCCGGCAGCGGCAGCGGCAGTGTAATAAGCCAGACAGCAGGTATCAACTGCGGCTCCACCTGTACGGCAAGTTTCAACTACGGCTCAATGATCACCCTGACTGCCTATCCCGACCCGGGGAGCTATTTCACCGGTTGGACCGGCCCATGTACCGGTGGCAGCGGCAGTCAGTCGCTAAGCTGCATGGTGACCATGGACAGCGCCAAGAGCGTAACGGCAGACTTTGCCAGCGGCACAGCAACTGCAACCAGTTTTATCAAGGGATTGTTCGAGCCTACCACCAGCCTGGACGGCAGGTCGGTCCAGCAGACCGCAGATGGTGGCTATATCGTCGCCGGTCAGAGCAGTTGGCCGGTCAGTACAGTAGTCGCCAAGTACAATGCCAGCGGTGCCATAGAGTGGCAGAAGAGTTTTGCCAAAAATGTCGCATCAAGCTACAACTACGTCAGATCCATCAAGCAGACCGGTGACGGGGGATACATACTTGCCGGTTCAACCTTCAACGGCACTACCTACTATGACCCGTTCGTCATGAAACTCGATGCCAGTGGCAACCAGCTCTGGCAGAAGACCTATGCAAACGGTTTCGGCGGCGATGCCGGCGATATCATACCTACCAGCGATGGTGGCTATGTGCTTACCGGCAGCGGCAACTCGGCTGCCAACGGCTTTGACCTGGTTGTATTGAAACTGGACGGCAACGGCGCTATCCAGTGGCAGACATCGCTGGTCACAAGTTCCACCGATGGCGGCAGCTCCATACGCCAGACCGGAGATGGTGGTTATATCATCGCCGGCCAGGTGATGAACATGACCTCCTACAACACCGACTTTGCCGTTATCAAGCTAAACCAGTCCGGCCAGCTGAGCTGGCAGAAAACCTTCAGCGGTCCTGCCGGCAGCACTGCCAACAGTATCCGGCCGACCAGTGACGGCGGCTATGTCATCGCCGGTGATTCGGTCTCCAATATTACCTGGAACCGTAACGCCGTAATCATGAAACTCGATGCCAGCGGCAATATACAATGGCAGAAGCCGTTCACCTGGCAATATACCGCCTACGGCTATGATGCCCAAGAGATGAATGACGGCTCCTTTGCCTTCCTGGTGGAGACTTCCGGCGGTGGCGGCACATACCTGCTACGTCTGGACAACAACGGCAATACCCTCTGGCAGAGCCACTTCCCCAATGTTGCCGCCACCAGTCTGCAACAGACCATGGATAACGGCTTTGCCATCAGCGGTATCAGTTGGATCGGCAATCTCGCCTATGATGATCTGATCCTGATCAAGACCGATGCCAATGGTCAGGCGCCTCAATGCATGGCCGGCAACCATGCGCAAACCATGGCAGCCGGTAATGTCACCCTGACTGCAAATGCAGTTTCAGCCGCCGTTGCCGGCACGCCGGCCTTTACTGCTGTCAATGCCACATTCAACGAACCTGCCATGAGTTTCACATACAATGACTACTGCCCGGCCGGCAGCAATCTGCCACCGGCAGCACCTGTACTAGCTGCGCCAACCAATTCGATCAGCAACCTGACAGTCTCCGGCCAGCAGCTACAGTGGAACTACAGCAGCGATCCTAACTACTGGGATCAGGTAGTCTACGACATATACATGGACCAGTCGAGCACCCCGACCACCCAGATAGCCAGTGGATTAGCCAGCAACTACTACAACCTGCCGACTCTAAACCCCGGTACCACATACTACTGGCAGGTGGTGGCTCGCGACTTGAGCGGAGCCACGGCGGCCAGCAGTATTTGGAGCTTTACGACATTGCAACTCCTCACATTAGTTACTTCTGGGAACGGCTCAATCAAAAGCTCAATCAGCGGTATTGACTGTGGGACAACCTGCTCGGCATACTTTCAACAAAATTCCATCATAAAACTCACTGCAACGCCGGCAGCAGGTTCATACTTCAACGGCTGGAGCGGTGGCTGCACCAGCCAGTCCATCTCCTGTTCCGTCACCCTGGACGCTGCCAAGACCGTAACCGCTGACTTTACCACAACTCCACCGGCGCTGCAGACCTGGGCAATGACATACGGAGCCGGAGCAGAGTGGGCAGACTCAATACAGCAGACCTCTGATGGAGGATACATCTTTGCCGGGACTTCATACACAACAGACCCTGTGGGTGGTGATGGTCTGGTGGTCAAGCTGAGCAGCAGCGGCAGCATCGAGTGGCAGAAGAGCTACGGTGCATCCGGCACCACTGAAACACTCCAGTCGATCCAGCAGAGAGCGGATGGAGGTTACATCGCAGCAGGCTATAAAGGGGCAGCAGCCTGGATATTGAAACTGAACAGCGACGGTACTGTCGTATGGGACAAGGAGATCAGTGACGGGAGCAACAGCTTCGGTAATTTCAAGATCGATATCCAGCAGACAGCCGATGCGGGCTATGTCCTGACAACATCACATGAGAACGTCAGCATCAGTGGCTGGGACGCCTGGGTCTGCAAGCTGAACAGCGATGGTTCGATCGCCTGGCAGAAGACTTACGGGGCCAATGGTACCGACAGCGCCTCGGTCATCCGCCAGACCGCGGATGGCGGCTTTATAATCGGTGGAGGGACCTCTTCCTCTGCATTCGGGGCGACAAACGGCAACCTCTGGTTCATCAAGCTCGACAGTAACGGCTCGATTATCTGGGAGAACCGCTTCTTCCGGCTCGATTACAGCCCTACCGTCTTTGCCCTGGAAACCACCACCGATGGTGGCTATATTGCCACCGGCAGTACCTACCTGACCAGCGGGGGGGGGTACGAAGGGTGGATCCTCAAGCTGAACAGCGACGGTTCGACTGCATGGCAGAAGAACTGGGGAAGCAGCTTGGAAGAGCATCCTCACTCAGTTGCGCAAACATTTGACGGTGGCTATATCATAGCCGGCAACTCCGGTGCCGGCGGGGCACTGCTCAAGTTAGCCAATGATGGCACCCTCCTCTGGGAGAAGAAGTACAGTCTCTTAGGCACCCTCAATTCGGTCCGGCAGACTGCGGATCGGGGCTACGTAGCAGCAGGGTTCACTGCTCCCGGTACTAGCGATGCCTGGGTATTGAAACTGGATGAAACAGGCGAAATTATCGGCTGCCCCGGCGGGACTATCACGACATTGACGACAGCAGTCACAGACATCGACATCGCCGTTGTGGTCCCGATCGCCACGAATGCCACCGTGACTGACACGACCGCCATAAGCAGCGATGTCATACCGGTGATAGCACCAGTTACTACTACTTTCGCCCCTGTCACGGTCTGCACCGGACTGCCGACCATCTTCGCCTCGGCAGGTGCAAACGGCTCCATTTCGCCAAACGGTGCGACTCCGGTGGCGTCAGGAGGGAGCCAGACTATCTCCATAACCCCTGCTGCCGGCTACCATGTCGCAGACGTGCTGGTGGATGGCAGTTCGGTGGGGAGTGTAACGAGCTATACCTTCCCGAACGTAACGACCAGTCATACCATTTCGGCCAGCTTCGCCAATTCGCCGCCGGTCGCCTATCCACAGTCCCAGAGTGTGCAGAGAAACGGCTCCCTGGCGATCACCCTGACCGGCAGCGACCCGGAGGGGAGCAGTCTCACCTTTGCCGTCGATACTGCAACGGTCAATGGCACACTCTCCGGCACGGCACCAAACCTGACCTACACCCCGGCCATTGACTACATCGGTCCGGACAGCTTTACCTTCACTGTCAGCGACGGGGTCAATCCCGCGGCGTCCGCCACGGTCAGCATCACCGTCACCCAGTGGACCAGGATGGTCACCTTCACTGCCGGGGCAAATGGCAGCATAAGCGGCATCTCTCCGCAGAGTGTCACCTGGAACGGCGATGCTACTTCGGTAACAGCAACGGCAAACAGCGGCTACCACTTTGTCAACTGGACCGACAGTCTGAGCAGTTTCGTTTCGACAACGGCTACGCTATCGCTCACTTCTATCACTGCCGATATGAACCTGACCGCCAGCTTTGCGCCGAACAGCTATACCGTCACCATCTCGCCGACCACCAACGGTACTGCCAGCGGTCCGTCCAGTTTCCTCTACGGTGCTCAGCCGCTCTATACCTTCACCCCGGCAACCGGCTACCGGGTGGCCGGCGTAACTGTCAATGGCGTTTCAGTCGGTGCAGTGAGCAGTTATCGCCTGCCGGCCAACACCATCGGTCCGGTCACCATCACTGCTACCTTCAGCTACGGCTCATACCGGATAACTGCCACAGTGAGCGGTGCTAACGGCAGGATATCTCCGGCCTCGGCAAATATCAGCAATGGTGCCGACTATACCGCCACCATCACTCCGAACGCCGGCTACCAGATAGATTCCCTGACCGACAACGGCACAGCAGTCGAAGCAATACCCGGTACCAGAGCAGGCACCTTTATCTATAAGATCACCGGGGTAACTGCAACCCACGCCATCGTGGTAACTTTCAAATATGCCGCTGACGGTGATCTGACGATGAACGATGGCAACCCGGTTGGGACCATTACCATAGCCGATCCGCTCAAGGCCTTGCAAATAGCGATCGGTGAGGTTGTGCCGACGCCACAGGAGGTATTGCATGGTGACGTAGCGCCTATCGTCAACGGCAAACCGGCCCCGGACGGCAAAATAGATATCGGTGACGTGGTTGTACTGCTGCGTAAACTGCTCGGTCTGGTAAACTGGTAAGACTTTCACTAAATGAGGTGATCCGTATGTTGAGAAAACTATGCCAAGGAGTGCTACTGCTGGCCATGACCGTAGCATTGTCAGCCTGTGGCAATGGCACAACGAACAGTGGCGGCCAGCAAGCGAGAGCATCGCTGAAGACATCCGACCTGCTCGCGACCGGTTATGTAATTGCCGGCATCGATGTAACCTTGAGCTTTCCAGTCGGGGTGACGGTCAAGACCGATCCGGTGACCGGCCAGGTGGCCAGCGGCGTAGTCACCATCACCGGCGTGCCAAATACCAGCACCACCCTGGTGGATGCCGTCTATACCCCTGCCACCGCCAGCCAGAGGGGGAGTCTGCGCATCATGGTGGCCAATGCTACTGGTTTCAGCGCCCCGGAATATATCACCGTCAATCTCGATATCAGCGAAGGGTATCAACCGACAGCGAGCGAATTCAGCCTGTCGAACTTTGCCGCCAGCGATCTGGACGGGAGAACCCTGCCAGGGCTCACCCCGGTCATGACAGCTGAAATCAGATGAACCGCATACAGACTCGGAGAAGGAATGACTATGCAGATTAGACTATGGATTGGGACAGTACTGCTGGGGGGGATCCTGGCCACCCAGGCATATGCTTCGGACGCCTCCTTTGAAAAAAGCATGGCGCGGGGGATAGCAGCAATTGAAGCACAGGATTACCGGACCGCCACCGATGAGTTCAAAGGGAGCCTTGCCGAACACCCCGATGATCCGGAAGCGAACCTCTATCTTGGCATCGCCCTCTCCCGCAGCAATGACCCGGGTTGCGAGACAGTGCTGAAAAAGGCGCTCCTCCTCGCCCCGGACAACCCGCGCACTAGCCTGGAGTTGGGGATATACTACTATGGCCGGCAGATCAGTGCCGAAGCAGTCGACTATTTCGACAATGCGAAAAAACTCGCCCCAGGGAGCGACATCGCAGCCAAGGCCGATCAATTCCTCGCCCTGCTGGCCAGGACAAGCAGTGACAAACGATGGCGGGTCAAGCTGCTCACCGGCATGCAGTATGACAGCAACGTGGTCCTCAATGCCGATGGGTCGCCCCTCCCCCAGGGGATATCTGGCAAATCGGACTGGCGCGGCATAATCAACGGTGGTGCCAGCTACTCCCTGCTGCAGAGCGGCAGCATCGATCTGACTGCCAGCTACAATATCTATCAGAGCCTGCACACCGAACTGAGTGACTTCGACATTACCCAGAACCTGCTGGAGCTGGGTGGCGAGTACCGCTTTTCGCCCCTCGTCACCTTCAAGGGGAGCTACTCCTACGAGTATCTGCTTCTGGGCGGCAACAGCTACGACCAGGCGCACAACATAACTCCGGCCGTCACCTTCAATACCGGCAAGGGGCTCTCCACCACCATCGATTACCGTTTCCGCACCGTAAGCTACCAAGACTTCGGTATCTTCACCACCAATAGTGAACGGAACGGCTCCAACCACCAGTTCGGCATCATGCAGAAGATCCCCTGCGGCGAATCGGTCACCGCACGCATCGGCTATGCCCATGATGAGGAGCTGACCAAGAGCGATTTCTGGGACTATAGCGGCGACAAAGGGAGCATCGGCCTCCTGGCGAAGCTTCCCGGCCAGCTGGTCCTCGACCTCTCCGCAGATCTGGCAAGCAGGCGCTACAGCGGCGATTTCCCATCATTTGCCACACCACGGGACGATCTGGTCAGTACATTGTCGACCACCCTCAGCACCTTTTTCGGTGACCATTTCATCCTCACCGCCGGCTTCTTCTATAACCGCAACCAATCAAATCTGGCGCCGTTCGATTACGTCCGGACCATCACCAGTCTGCTCTTATCTGCGAGGTACTAGATGAAACGCATCATCTTCATAGTTGTCATGTTCTGCGTGGCGCTCCAGTTCGGAGAAAACATTGCTACGGCTGCATCGGACGAAGTCGGCACCATCGTTGCCCTGCGCGGGACTGCCAGGATTAGCCGCGGCCAGACCAGTCTTGACGCCAAGGTGAAGAACCCGATCAAGCTCCAGGACAGCATCACCACCGGTGAAGGGTCACGGGCCAAACTCCTCTTCATCGACGACAGCGTCCTGACCCTGGCGGACAAATCGAGGCTGGTGATCAAGGATTTTGTCCATAGCAAGGAGAATAAGGGGCAGTCGATCTTCAACCTGCTGGACGGCAAGATGCGGGCAGTAGTCGGCAAGACCAAGTTCGAAGTGCAGACACCGACTGCCGTTGCAGCTGCGCGAGGCACGGTGATCTTCTTCGAGGTCGGGGAGATGGCAGGTCATACCTTTACCAGGATCGTCTGTCTGGAAGGGACCGTCGACGTGCGCGGTGTTGGAATCACCGGGAACATCCTGCTAACCCCTGGCATGACCATTACCATTGTCCAGGGTGAGCCGTTACCAACACCGACAACTCTATCACCCCAGGAGCTGGATAAACTGAAACAGGGGACTACTACCTCTGGGAATGAAATATCAGTACCGGAGCCGAACATAATCGTAACTGACACCGGCCTTTTGAACATCGAGATACCCCCGAGCGGGACGCCGATCCAGGTACAGCAGCAGCCACCGGTCACCCAGCCGCGGTCTGCTATTATTAATATAAATGTAAGGTAACATTTACTAGGGGGGCAAGTCGCAGTGCCGGGGCGCAGCATGCTGCGCCCCGCTCCATTTATCTTACCCAGGTTGCTGATCCCTTAATGATGAGGTTCAACATATGAAAAAAAACCGCGAGGTACTCCTCTTCTCCATCCTCACCATCCTCTGCTTCTCCTTGCTGCAGTTTTTCGACCCAGCCTTTATCCGTGACCATATCGAAAGCAAGACCTATGACCTGCGCCTTAAACTGCGCAACGACATACGTCCGCCAAAGATAAGCAATGATATTGCCATCGTCGTCATAGACGAACAGAGCCTGGCCGAATATGGCCGCTGGCCCTGGTCGCGCAAGGTAATGGCCGATCTGCTCAACAAGATTACCGCTGGCAAACCAAAGGTGATCGGCATCGATATCATGTTCAGCGAACGGGAGACAGAAGAGGCTGACCAGGCACTGGCCGAAGCGATCCGTAAAGGTAAACGGGTGGTACTGGCCACCGCTTTCATGATGCCGGAAACTAAGAGCAAGGCGAAAAAAACAGCTGCAGCAGTCGCACCGCCTGACTTTCTCTGGGATTCGGCCTTCATGGAGGTGAAGACAATCCCGGGGATCGCCTGGAAGGACTGGGCCGTCAAGGCCGATAAGGTTCTGCCGCCGCTGGAGGAGTTCGCCCGTGCCGCGACCCTGGGTCATGTCACCTCACCTAACGATCAGGACGGCATTCTGCGCTGGGAGATATTGAGCGTCTCGCTGGGGGATGACAACTATCCATCACTGGCACTGCAGGTGGCTCGACTTGCCGCTCACATACCCCCCCAGGAGGTGGTCCTCTATGGCGGTTCCGGAATAAAGTTCGGCGAGCGGATGATCGCCACCGACTTGAGCGGCCGGGTGCTGATCAATTACATGGGGAGAGAGCAGAGCTACAACTACCTCTCTGCGGCCGATCTGCTGAGCGGCAAGATACCGCCGCAACAGCTGCAGGGGAAGATCGTCCTGGTCGGCACTTCGGCACTCGCCACCTATGACCAGAAGGCAACCCCATTCTCCGCCGATATGCCCGGTGTGGAGAAGAATGCCACGGTGGTGCAAAATATCCTGGAGAATAATTTTATCCGCAAGAGCCCGGGGATCTTCGAGCTGGTCATAATTCTTGTCACCGGCATCCTGCTGACCGTTGCACTGCCACGTCTGAACGCCACCCGCGGCGTTCTCCTGGCAAGCTCACTGATTGTAGCTTATCTGGTCGTAGCCTGCTGGCTGCTTGTTCTGCAGGGGCTATGGCTTAACCTTGTCCTGCCGGCCGGCAATATGGCGATCCTCTTCACCACTGCCACCATCTCCCGGCTCCGTACTGAAGAGAAACGGGCCAAAGAGATCCGGGCGATGTTCTCCAGTTACGTCTCGCCCAAGATCGTCGAACAGCTAATCAATAACCCGGACCGTTTCCGGCTAGGCGGTGAGCGGCGCAATGTGACGGTCCTCTTCTCGGATATGATCGGTTTCACTACCTTGTCGGAGAAACTGGCGCCGGAAGAGGTGGTCAACATGCTGAACGAATACTACAAGGAGATGGCGGAGATCATCTTCCACTGGGACGGCACCCTGGACAAGTTTGTCGGCGACGAGATCATGGCTATCTGGGGGGCGCCGACTGACCAACCGAATCATGCGGAGCTGGCTGTCCGCTGCGCCCTGCACATGTCCGACCGGCTGACGCAGATGCAGGATCAGTGGCGTTCACAGGGGCGTGACATAGTTGACTGCGGCATCGGAATCAATACCGGTGACTGCCTGATAGGCAATATCGGCCTGCCAGGGAAAAAGATGGACTATACCGCAATCGGCAACCATGTCAATATCGCTGCCCGGGTAGAAAAGCAGACCCGCGAGTACGGTACCCGCATCCTTATCACCGGTGAGACCTTCGACGCCATAAAACCTTCGGTGGAGAGCGGTGCCATAGGCCATACGGAATTCCATGAAGAGGAGTGGGTCAAGGTAAAAGGGAAAGACGAGGCGGTATTGATGATATCGGTGAAATCGTTACCTCCTGACCATACTTGATAAGTCTGTTCAGCTTCAGCACACCTTTCCATATTCTTTACAACAATACAACATATCGATTTTATTGATCTTACTATTATCAACCAGCAGAGCTGTGCAAAGATGGACCTCCGCTTATTTGCAATAGCAAATCATTTTCATCTCTTAATTTTTGATTTTAGCCTTTAATCATGGCAAGTTACAACTATTTCTAAGATTTTTATGTTACGGTACCAGAATTGAACTATCTCCTGGCAAATGCAATTAATCCCAGGAGGTGTACAATGTCCAACACTATCAGCAAATTCAACTCTCCTCTGTTCCTGCAGATTCTCTTTCTCACCATCATCACCATGTCACTGGCCGGCTGTGGCGGCGGCAGTGGCGACACTACCCCGCAGGGGAGCGCCGTCTCCTCCAGAGCTGGGATCGATACTGCAACCGCACCCAGGAGCCTCAATCTTGCTGTCAACATTGAAGGGAGCCTGGCAGCAGGGAATCTGGTCGGTGGTGTAGATGTTACCATCGCCCTGCCTGCCGGAGTTACGGTGACAACCAATTCAGCTAACGGTGAAGTCTCTGCAGACGCAATTACATTCCCGGTTCAGGGTAGGTCAGGAAGCAGGATGGCACTTGCCAGATTCCTCCCGGCCGCAGCCGCTATGCCGGCACTTGTCAGGATCGCCTTCATCAATACCAGCGGTATCAACACAGGCGAATGCCTCACCCTTAAGCTCAATGTGCAGGGGGAGAGCCTCCCGACTGCAAGTGCATTTGCAGTTAACAGCGCTACTATTGTCAATCTCCGCGGGGAGACATTAACCGGTCTTGCTCCGACACTGCAACTGGTCGAATAACCTAATAGTGGCAAGAAAAGAGAAAGAGGCCGCCCCTCTTCAGGAGCGGCTTCTTTCTGTATATCCAGTGAAGTAAATGCAGCAAATGTCATAATATATCCCCTCGGTTTCAACAAAAAAAGCTCTTAATCCCGCAGGTTTGGCTTGTTATTTCAGCTCAATTGTCGTATAGTGGCAAACTACTGTTCAGTTCCAGTCGCAATTTTGTTACGAAAGGGCTCTCCCTGCCGTGTATAGGATTATCCGCTTAGCAATAATTATGACGATGCTGCTTCTGCATTGCAGAGAAGGCTATGCTGCTAAAGATGACTCCCTGCTGACCGGACGGCTGCTGCAAGACCGGCTTTTGCTGAATGGCGGTGAGAGGCGCTTCCCGGCCGAGTTTGCCAGCTTTAAAGAGGCTCTGCTCAAGGCAGAAATGGCAGAGAATGCCAATGATGCGACCAATACAGCTCAACTGCTCGAAATGGCTCTGACCAAGGGGCGCATTATCGAAGCCAAGCTTAACGAACCTGTCAAAGCGACACCTGCTACGCCGCCACAGAGCACAGCAACAGGTGCGGACCCAGGTGCCCTTCGCGCCGACGAGCTAGGCGCTCAACCGCCGTCAGCCAATGCCAGACCGGCAGCTTCGGCCCCCTCTGGTACCATAGTCACCTTCCCCAACAGAACTTCCGCACCACCGTCAACTGACAATACGAAAAAAATCGCACCATCCGCTCCAGGTTCAGATGGGCAAGCCGATGCTGCCGCAGCATCTTGCCAGACCATCCACCCAGGTCCGGACGCCCTGCTAGGTGGGGAACAGACCTATGTAGTGCAGAAGCGTGAAACCATTAAGCTGGTGGCGGCCAAACTGGGGTTGAACTGGCGAAAGCTGGCCAAGGATAATGGGCTGGAACAGAAAAAACCGGCTGTATTGAAGCCGGGCCAGGTTATCCACTACAACAACCGGAAGATCGTCCCGAAGCAACTTAGCGAAGGGCTGCTTATCAATATTCCTGACCGGATGCTCTATTTTTTCAAAGAGGGCAAGTTGTTCAAGGCAGCTCCTATTGCCGTCGGAATACCAAGAACTGCTGCAAAACCGGTACCGGCTGCCGACGGGAAAATGACCGTGCCATCAGAAAAGGAGCAGCTGAAGTGGCAGACCCCGACCGGTAATTTCACAATTCTGGCCAAGACCAAGGACCCGACCTGGAATGTCCCTCCATCCATCCAGGAAGAGATGCGCCAGGAGGGGAAAAAGGTGCTCGTCAAGGTCCCCCCCGGGAAGAACAACCCGCTGGGCAAATACGCCTTGAAGACCTCGCTGGCAGGAATCATGCTGCACAGCACCAATATGCCCGCCTCGATCTACGGGTTCAGCAGCCATGGCTGCATCCGCATCTATCCTGAGCATATGGAAGAGCTTTTCAAGGAGATCAATGTCAAGACCAGGGGTGAGATCATCTACAAACCGGTCAAGCTGGCAGTGACCGACGACAGCCGGGTCTTTCTCGAGGTGCATGGGGATGTCTACAACAAGACCAAGGATCTGCGTAAAGAGGTACAGCGGCTGGTAAAGCAGTACAATGTTGCCGAATTGGTAGACTGGGACAAAATCAACCGACTGCTGAAAGGGAAAACCGGTATAGCCGAAGAGGTGACCCGCTCGACTGGCGGCATCGCTTCAGTAAACTGAGCAGTTCCCCATCGCTTGTGCTGCCTAAGTATTGATTGATAAACCTTCAGCAGCACCATACAAAGTAAATCCGCCCCCCCTTATATAACCGAGCAGGATAATACCCCTCTCGCTACAGAGCCGGACAGCCATATCGGTAGGAGAGGTGCGCGAGGCGATCAGTCTGATGCCGAGCAATGCTGCTTTTGCCACCATTTCTGATGATACCCGCCCTGAAGTAGCCAGCATGCACCCCTGCAGATCGATCCCCCGCAACAGCGCTTCGCCCGCCAACCGGTCAATGGTATTATGCCGACCCAGATCTTCAGCAACAAGGATCAGCCCCCTGCCATTACCTACAGCAGCTGAGTGTATCCCCCCATGCTGGCGATAAAGCTCGGCCCGCCTCCCCATTTCATCCAAGAGATTAAAGACTTCCGTCAACTTGAACCGCTCCGGCTGATTATCAACTGTTGTCATCTGGCCACAACTAGTATCTGGCAAAGAGAAGCTGATGCCTGTACCACAACCAGAGGTAAGCACCGGTCGCAGCTCATCCGGCACCTCATGACGCAGTACGACATTGGCAATAGCAGCATCATCACAGATGCTCAACACCTGGAGATCTTCCACCTTGCTGACAAAACCCTGCAATCTGAGGAAGCCGGCCACCAGAAAGCGAAGCTCGTGCGGTGAGGCTATCAGTGTTGCCAGTAGTCGGCCATTTACATGCAGCGCCAATGGGAACTCCCGGACCGGAGACTGCTCAGATGCAATCAACTCCCCCTTGACAAAGCGGTAGCATGGTAGCGGCGCACCCCCATCATTCAACTTTTCCATCACTCCTCCATAATGCCGTCCCAGACAGGTGACACCCATTGTATAACATTGCAGCAGGCAAGGCAATCGCCAGTCTGAACTGAAAATTCTTGACCTCTTCCCGACTTTTCCGCAGAATACGCTGTACAGGAGAGATCTGCCGTCTGCATAAGATTGACCCGATATTGTTCCACTAACCGTTATATCCGCCCTTTTTCCCAGGCACTCCAGGAAATATCCATGATAACCTTTGATGCTGCCAGAGCAATAATATTAGCCGCTGTATCACCAGTCGGCACTGAAATGGTTTCTCTCAACGATGCCGCTGGCCGAGTACTGGCCTGCGAAGTCATTGCCCCCTGGGACCTGCCATCCTGTGACAATTCCGCCATGGATGGATTTGCCGTGCGTCTTGCCGACTGCACCCCAGGCAGGCCGTTAATTATTACCAGCTACCTCCCTGCTGGAAGTGCCCCCCCGCCACCGCTTCTCCCGGGGCATGCAGTCAGGATCATGACCGGCGCACCAATCCCCCCTGGCGCTGATGCCGTAGTACCGCTCGAAGAGGCATTAAGCGAGGGGAATACTGTCATTCCACAGGGGCCTATAGCGCTGCAACAGCATATCCGCTGGCAAGGAGAGGATATCGCCGCCCATAGTGAAGTCCTGCCGGCCGGCACAATTCTCCGCCCTGCAGAAATCAGTCTGCTTGCCGCCTGCAACCAGAGTCTGGTCAACGTCTATCGCCGGCCTCGCGTGGCCATTGTTTCCACCGGCGATGAACTGGTGGAGCTTGGCCAGATGCCGGCGCCAGGGGAGATCATCAACAGCAATGCCCTGGCACTCGCTGCCGCCATCCGGGAGACCGGCGCCGAACCAGTTTTGTTGGGGATCGCCCGCGATAATCACGATAGTCACCGGCAGCTGCTCAGGGAGGGGTTGAAAGCCGACCTGCTGATCACCTCAGCCGGTGTATCGGCTGGTGATCATGACCTGGTCCGTGATGTACTGGCTGAACTTGGCGTCATGCAGCAGTTCTGGAAGATTGCCGTCAAACCTGGCGGGCCGACTGCCTTTGGCATCTATGAAGGGAAACCGGTATTTTCTCTGCCAGGAAACCCGGTCTCGGTGTTGCTCACTTTCGAGTCATTCGTAAGACCGGCACTGCTCAAGATGCTGGGTCAGAGTCGCGTCATCCCCCCCTCTCTTAAGGCACTCCTCACGGAAGAAATACAAAAAAAACCTGGTAAACTTAATATGCTCAGGGTCAGGGTGGAACAACTTCAGGATGGCCGTCTGCAGGTGATCTCCGCCGGCAATCAGCATACCGGCATACTGAGGACCATGATCAATGCTGATGCCATAGCCCTCCTCCCGGCAGAACGAGACCGTTTCAGCGCAGGCGAAGAGGTGGATATAGTAATGCTGCGCAGGGATATTCTGAACCGGGAGCGGTGAATATAATTTTCAAGGATACTCTGCCATTCATCAAATGATATACTTAAAGCTTACCTCTTCCTGTCAGAGGATTTGCAGAGTTGCTCCATGCACAGAGAGAGATATGAAGTCGTTCTGCAAATTTACTGGTGCAGCAGGAATCTGTTTGTCGAACATTTGAACCATAGTTTTTCATAAATCGGGCTATAGGGAGTCAAACGATGAGTCAACAAAAACGAGTCGGAATTCTAGTCGGTGGTGGACCTGCTCCCGGCATCAACAGCGTGATTTCAGCCGCAACGATCCGAGCCTCCCTTGAAGGCGTCGGAGTTCTGGGGATAGAGGACGGTTTTGAATGGATTATGCAGGGGAGTATTGATCATGTCAGACCTCTGTCGATTGAAGATGTCTCCAGTATTCACTTCCGTGGCGGGTCGTTTATCGGAATATCTCGAGCAAATCCGACGAAAGATGAAAGACATCTTGAAAATGCTGTAATTGCGCTACTTCGTCTGAATGTCTCTCAACTCATCACTATCGGCGGTGACGATACGGCTTATTCCGCCATGAAACTGGCTGAAAAAGCAGATGGCCGGATTCGTGTAGTTCACGTGCCAAAGACCATTGATAACGATCTGGACCTTCCGGCCCACGTCGACACCTTTGGCTATCAGACAGCAAGACATATCGGCGTCGAGATTGTAAAGAATCTGATAGTTGACGCCAGTACAACCTCAAGATGGTACTTCGTAATCTCTATGGGACGCAAGGCAGGACATTTGGCTCTTGGTATCGGCAAATCTGCCGGGGCAACACTCACTTTAATCACTGAAGAGTTCCAGCGTAACGATCAGCCGGTCAAATTGAAAGCGGTTGTCGATACCCTTGTGGGGGCAATCATCAAGCGGCTCAGTTACGGGAGGCGCTATGGAGTTGCTGTTATCTCCGAGGGGCTGGTGATGGATATCGACCCAGAAGACCTATTGGGACTTGCTGATGTCGAGCGTGATGATCACGGGCATATCCGCATTGCAGAGGTGAATATCGGTGAGATCCTGAAAGCTGCTGTACAGGAGAGGCTTAAAACATTCGGGATAAAAACTACTATCGTAGCGAAGAACATCGGCTACGAACTCCGCTGTGCAGACCCTATCCCTTACGACATGGAATATACCCGTGACCTCGGGTATTGTGCAGCCAAGCACATTATCGAAGGTGGGGATGGCGTAATGGTTTCGATGCAGGGGGGAAATTTTGTCCCTGTCCCATTCGGTGATCTATTGGATCCCAAGACCGGCAGGACCCGTCTCCGCCTCGTGGATATCAATTCTACCCGTTATGCGATTGCAAGAAGATATATGATCCGTCTGCGACGTGACGATTTCGAGGACCCCCATGAACTGGCTAAATTTGCCGCAACTGCAAAGATTTCGCTGCAGGAGTTCCGCGAACAGTTCGGCAGTCTGGTCGAGCTTGAGCCTCCACCCCTGGTCTTCAATCCAAACGCAGGCTCTTTGACCTCGCGTAATATCGAAGAGTTCAATACCGGCGACAGGACCGCAGCTCTCGACCAGTTTGAAAGCGACAAGAAAAAGCCGAAGTTGATTTAGCAATTTCACAAGACCAGAGGAGTGGCAGGCTGTGCATAAGTATGCAATAGAATCTCCACGCCAACTAAATGATTTGTTACAGTAGAGTTGGACATCTATCCGCCCAGCTGTTGCGCCCTTGCAAATTCTCTATTCTTATTGTAGTCTCAATGCAGATGCACTCTGACCTCTTTTCGTCCCGTTTTTTATCATAAGCATCTCCTGCTTTCATCCACTCTCCTGGAGGTACTTTCATGAAGCGCCTGCTCTTAACGATCCTGCTCCTCTTCGCCATCCAACCATCAGCATTTGCTGCCTCCGAATCAGAGGTCACCATCAAGGAAGCGGTAAAGCAGTTCGCCGAAAACCGGAAACGGACGAGGATCGCGGTCTTTGATTTTGCCAACACAGCCGGCGACAAGACCCGCTACGATACCTACATCGCCGACATGCTGGTGAGCGAGCTTAGCAGATACAAGATGACGCTCCTGGAGAGGAAACGGCTCGAGGTCATCCTTGGCGAGCATGCCTTGTCCCAGTCAGGCGTTGTAGACCCGAACAAGGCGCTGAAACTTGGCGAGATGCTACCGGTCGACATGATCCTCTCCGGCTCCTACACCGAGATGTCGGGGCGGGTCATCATTCATGGGAGGTTCATCGACGTGGGGAGCGGCGAGATTCTCTCCGCCTTTACCTCTTCCATCGAAGCGGCTGCTGAGCCGAAACCGCAGACTGCTGCAGCAACTGCTACCTCACCGGAGAAGAAAGTATGCAAGCCGAGCCGGGATGAGGTCCGTAAAGCGCTCTACACGCTCAACACCCAGGGAGCCATCACCCGCGCAGTAGACCTGGTCATACCGGTCCCCTTTGATATGGAGTGCGGGACGATCCATTTCGAGGTCATGTCTGCCTTCACAAGGCACAAGATCAATGATGACCGTTATAAAGCTTTCCTCCTGAAGACCATCGCAGGGATCGACACCCCTTCTGACGACAGCAGGGCTCTCGATATCATCAGGTTCTTTGCTGCAGACAAGACAATAGACCAGGCAGAGTGGGATGCAGGTCTGAACAGCCTGAAGAAGATGCGGATCGGCGAGTCCACACCGGCAGTAAAGTACCTCCTGAATGCCGTG
Source organism: uncultured Geobacteraceae bacterium (assembly GCA_964649725.1). GTDB lineage: Bacteria > Desulfobacterota > Desulfuromonadia > Geobacterales > Geobacteraceae > CAZYTM01. The sequence continues at coordinate 302,132 of CAZYTM010000005.1, forward strand.
AACGAAAAGAGCGAAACCGTCCTGGAACGGGCCGACATAATGATGCGCATGGCAGCTGAGGGGAAGATGGGGAGACCGGTGCCGGTCAAGCAGGAGACCATGTTCATCGCCGTGCTTTATGGCATGGAGGCGCACAGCGGAAGGGGTGATGCTCGCAATGCGCTTTCATTCTTCCGTTCATACAGCAACATAATACCGGACGAAGATGCCCGGAACAAAAAGGCAACTTCTATTCTGCGCCAGATATACAACCATACCAAGGAACGAGTGGCGGGGCGTGAGACGATCGCTCTCCTTACCCAGTTCTACAAGGAGCGTACAGCTACAGACCTCCTTGCCGAGGATCTGGCCGATACCATCAAGAGTTTGGAGACAAAAGGTGAAGAGCGGCAAGGGTATGACGACAAGGTGATTGCCGCGGCACGGGAGGATCTGAAGACAGTGACTTCCGCACTTGCAGAGCTCTACTGCAGTTCGATCGCCGTGGCCAGAAGCAAGAGATACCCCTACATCATCGAAGAACGGTCGCTGCTGGTGTTGAAACATGGTATGCGCTGCGACCAGGTGCCGTCAATCAAGGACCTTGAGGCCGAGATGCGCTCCGGTGACTGGGAACGGAAACTGAAAGCGGTCGAGATGCTGGCAAAGATCGGCGAAGGGGCAAAAGAGGCCGAACCGACCATCATACGTTATTTGGGGCAGCAGGGGTTCGGCACCCAAGGGGCGACGCTGCGACGCAACTGCGCGATGATCCTGGGCAATATCAGGACAAAAGAACCGGAAGGGATCAGGCTGCTGATCGCCTCCCTCCCTGAGTTCGACAATAGTGTTTCGCACGAGGCTATGGAGTCACTGAAGAAGATCGGCTTCGATGCCCTTCCTTACCTGATCCAGGGGCTCTCAAACAAAGACCATGCCATAAGATACCGCTGTGTGAGGACAATCGGCGAACTGCGGGGGAAGGCGAAGAAGGCTCTCCCGGAGCTGCAGCAGCTGGCAGCAAGGGACAAGGACCCATATGTCCGCAAAGAGGCTGCAGCTGTGGTTCAGATGATCAAGAACGATTTCTAGCCGAGACTACATTTCTTAAATCTATTTAAGTAAAAAAGAGCCCCTGTTTCAGATTAGAAACAGGG